>JBBRAV010000011.1:0-87441 GCA_038206535.1 Caulobacterales bacterium | reverse complement strand
CAACGTCAGCAAGGCCGGGATCAAGGTCCTCACCGAAGGCCTGGCCCACACCCTGCGCGGCCTCGACGGCTGCCGGGTGAGCGCCCATCTGCTGATCCCGGGATTCACCTTCACCGGCATGACCGCTCGCGAGGAGAAGCCACCGGGCGCCTGGACCGCCGACCAGGTCGTCGACTTCATGGTCGAGCGCCTGACCGCCGGCGACTTCTACATTCTCTGCCCCGACAACGACGTGACCCGCGAGCTCGACAACGCGCGGATCACCTGGGCCGCCCAGGACATCACCCAGAACCGACCGGCCCTGTCGCGCTGGCATCCCGACTTCAAGCAGGCCTTCGCCGACTACATGGCGCGGGTGATCGAATGAACGGCGTCGACGTCGTCACCTTCGGCTGTCGGCTCAACGCCTATGAGTCCGACGCCATCGCGGCGCGGGCGGTGGCGGACGATCTTCGCGATGCCGTGGTGTTCAACACCTGCGCGGTCACCGGCGAGGCGGTGCGCCTGGCGCGCCAGGCGATCCGCAAGGCAGGCCGCGAGCGGCCCGGCGCGCGGCTGATCGTCACCGGCTGCGCCGCTCAGATCGACCCGGCGGCGTTCGCCGGCTTGCCCGGCGTCGACCTGGTGCTCGGCAACGCCGACAAGTCGGCGCCCGGCGCCCTGCTCGGATCCGGCGTCGCGGTCGGCGACATCATGACCCTACCCCCTCTCGCCGATCGCGCGGCGCGCGGCCCAGGCGAGCGCGCCCGCGCCTATGTCGAGATCCAGAACGGCTGCGACCATCGCTGCACCTTCTGCGTCATCCCGTTCGGCCGCGGCAATTCGCGCTCGATCCCCGCCGAGATCGTCGTCGAGCGCGTTCAGGCGCTGGCGGCGGGCGGGTGCGCCGAGGTCGTCCTGACCGGCGTCGATCTGACCAGCTGGGGCGCCGACCTGCCGGGCGCACCGGGCCTCGGCTCCCTGGTCGCCGGAACACTCGCGGCGGTCCCCGGCCTGCCGCGCCTGCGTCTCTCGTCGATAGACGCCGCGGAGATCGACGACGAGCTCCTCGCCGTCCTCTCCGGCGACCGTCGCCTGATGCCGCACCTGCATCTTTCCCTTCAGTCCGGCGACGACCTGATCCTCAAGCGCATGAAGCGGCGGCATTCCCGCGAACAGGCCCTGGCGCTGATAGACCGGGTGCGCAGCGTCCGCCCCGACACCGCCTTCGGCGCCGATTTCATCGCAGGCTTCCCCACCGAGAGCGACGCGGCGTTTCAGAACACCCTCGACTTCGTCGCCGAAGCCGGTCTCGCCTACCTGCATGTCTTTCCCTATAGCGCTCGCCCGGGAACGCCGGCCGCGCGCATGCCCCGGGTCGAACCCATGGTGATCAGAGAACGCGCCGCCCGCCTGCGCGCCGCCGCCGCCGCCGCCCTCGCCCGCCATCTGGATCGCGCGGTCGGCCACAACACGCGCGCGCTGGTCGAACGTGCCGGTCTCGCCCGCGCCGAAGACTTTACCGAGATCGCCTTCGCCGGCGACGCCGCTCCCGGCGAGGTGATCGTCGGTTGCGTGACCAGCCATGACGGCCGCCGCGCCTACGTCCACGACTGGAGGCTGTCCGCATGACCTTGACCGGCGGCTGCCAGTGCGGCGCGATTCGCTTCTCGGTCAAGGAGGGCGAGCTCGGCCGCGCCTCGATCTGCCATTGCCGCATGTGCCAGAAGGCGTTCGGCGCCTTTTTCGGGCCGCTGGTCTCGGCGCCGGGTTTGCGCTGGACGCGCGGCGCGCCAAAGCGCTTCCAAAGCTCCAACCGGGCCAGGCGCGGCTTCTGCCCCGACTGCGGCACGCCCTTGACGTTCGAGCCCAACGACGGCCCGGCCGAGATCGCCATCGGCGCGTTCGATCAGCCGGGCGCCATCCGCCCGGTCATCCAGCACGACCTCGCCGGCCGTTTGCCTTGGTTCGCCGAGCTCGCCGACCTGCCCTTCCGCACGCCGGAAGAAGCCGCGCAGGTCAAAGGCTACTACGCCTCCATCGCCTCGAGACAACACCCTGACCACGATACCTGACGGGGCGGACGGGGGGTCGATCCTACAAGGACTGGATTTCGATCGTCAGGTGCGAAAGCGCGCTGAACCGCGCGAGCCTGGCTCTGTAGAAGTCTACGCCTCGCGCCTGCTGGGTGCGGACGGACACGATCGCGCCGAGATGGCCGGGACCCAGTCGCCAAAGATGCAGATCGGCCAGTCTGTCGCCGTCGCATTCGATCGTCTGCCGCAGGCTGTCTGCCATGCGCCCATCGGGATTCATGTCGAGCAGTATGGCCCCGGTGTCGCGGATCAGGCCGAACGACCAGCTGGCGATCACGAAGGCGCCGACGATCCCGGCCAGGGGGTCCATCCAGACCCACCCGAACACCCTCGCCAGCAGCAGGCCGACGATCACCAGCATCGACACGGCCGCGTCAGCGACGACATGGACGACGGCGGCGCGGAGGTTGTTGTCGCGCCCCGTGCTGGCGTGCGCGTGTTCGTGCTCCTCGAAGGCGACGGACGTTTCGTCGGCGCCGCGCCGCACGCGCGCCTCGAACTGATGCGGCTCGCCCACCTCGTCGATCGATTCGAGCCAGGCTCCGCGATCGGCCATGGCGAACGCCTGCCGCGTTCCGTCCGGCCTCAGGGTTTCGATGGCGCATTCGCCGGCGGCCAACGCGGCGCCGGATCGCGCGTGAAGCCTGAATCGCGGCGGAACGCCGCTCTCGAAAATCTCCAGGAGCACTTCGCGATCGCCGACCGTAAGGCGGCGGGGTTCGTCATGATCGCCTCGTGCGCAGCGGTCGTGGGCATGTCCATGCCCGTGATGGTGATGCTCGCCGCCGCTGAGAAGCCAGGCGCTGGCGACGTTGACGGCCAGCCCCAGGCAGGCGATCGGAATCGCCTCGGCGAAATGGATCGGAACCGGGGAAAACAGGCGCGAGACCGATTCATAGGCGATCAACAGCGCGATCATCGCCAGGATAATGGCGCTGGCGAATCCGGCGAGATCGCCGAGCTTGCCCGTGCCGAAGGTGAAGCGCCGGTCCGCATCGAATTTGCGCGCATAAGTGTAGGCGAGCGCGGCGAGCAACAGGGCGCCGGCGTGTGTGCTCATGTGCAGGCCATCGGCCACCAGAGCGATCGAGCCGAACAGAAGGCCGCCGGCGATCTCGCCGACCATCATCGCGCCGCACAGCCAGATCACCGCCCAGGTCCGGCGTTCGTTGGCGCCGTGGCCTCGGCCGAGAAAACTGTGGGAATGATCCGAAGGCGTGGAGGCCAGGTTCGTCTCGCGCATGGCTGGCTACTTCAGATAGGTTCGCACGACGTCGAGGAGTTGCTCGGCGGCTTCCGCGTCGAGGGCTCCGGGGTGCTTTTGCACATCAACCAGGTGAGTGCGGACATGGTCCTCCACCACCGCCGCCATCAGCCCGGCCATCGCCCCGCGCGCGCCGGCGATGAGGTGCATGACGTGTTCGCAGCCCGCCTCGCCCTCTAGCGAACGCTCGATGGCGTCGACCTGTCCGCGGATCCGGCGCACGCGCGCCAGCAGCTTCTGTTTTTCATGAAGCGTGTGCGTCATATCACTATTATGGGGTACCCCCCCTACCTATTCAAGCCGGAACTGCGGGTCGAGCGGCAGGCTCTTGCGGGATGCCTGCCGGCCCCGCAGAATGTCTTTCTGGCCATCGGGCCCGCACAGGACGACAGGGGAAACGCCATGGACTTCGGCATCGCGCTGGCGACGGCGTCCGATTCCTGGAAGGTGGTAAGACGGGCTGAGGAACTGGGCTTCACCCACGCCTGGTTCTATGACACGCAGATGCTGAGCGCCGACTGCTTCGTCGCCATGGGCGCGGCGGCGGTAAACACCACGCGCATCCGCCTGGGCACGGGCGTGCTGGTGCCCTCGAACCGGATTGCGCCAGTCGCCGCCAACGCCCTGGCCTCCCTCAACGCCCTGGCGCCGGGTCGGATCGACTTTGGCGTCGGCACCGGCTTCACCGCCCGTCGCGCGATGGGCATCGGCGCGATGACGGTCAAGGCGTTCGAGACCTATGTCGACCAGGTCCAGGCCTTGCTACGGGGCGAGATCGTCGAATTCGATATGGAAGGCGAGCGTCGCAAGATCCGCTTCCTCAACCCCGACCTTGGTCTGATCAACACCATCGATCCGATCCCTCTTCATATCTCGGCGTTCGGTCCGCGCACCCGCGAAATCGCCGCCCGACGCGGGGCGGGCTGGGTCAACTTCGGCGCCAATGTCAGATCCGCCATCCGCGACGTGGAAGCCATGGTGGAGACGTGGCGCGCCGCCGGCCGCGCGCCGGCGGACCTGTCGGCGACGCTGTTCACCCTGGGCTGTGTGCTCGACGATGGCGAGCCGGCGGATTCGCCGCGCGCGCTCGCCCAGGCCGGGCCGCTGGCGGCCGTCGGCCTGCATGTGGCGGCGGACGCCGCGTTCGAGGAAATGCGGACGGGAACCTTGCCGCAGTTCGACGGCGCGGGCGGCCTGGAAGGCTATGCCGCCGTTGCGCGGGACTTCGAGCCGGCCGACGCGCGCTATCTTCACAACCACCGCGGCCATCTGATGTTCGTCAAGCCCGAGGAGCGCCCGTTCCTGACCGCGGACCTCATCCGCGCCAGTTCGATGACCGCGAGCGAAAACGAAATCCGCGAGAAGGTCGCGGCACTGCGCGAGGCCGGCTACACCCAGTTCACCGTCCAGCTGGTCCCTGGTCAGGAAGCGGCGCTGGCAGACTGGGCCAGGATCAAGGCGGCTTTCATCTGAACGACGATCCGCCGCGCTTGCTGTGTCACGATATGTTCACGAGACGGGATAGGCACGCGGCGGATAATTCCGCCGCGTGTATCCCGGCTCGCGGGAGCGACGCCATGAGACTCGGCTTCAGCCAGGGAAAGTTATGACTGACGACGCCGAAAACACGGATCCCGCGCGCGCCAGACGCGTGCGCGCCGAACGGCAGGACGACTTCGATGAAGAGCTCAAGATGGAGCTCAACGACGACGGCGACGATCGCCTCGCCAGGATGTTGGCGGGTGTGAGCGAGGCGGAGGGCGACGACCCCGACAGCCTGGCCCGACGCCGCTATTTTCAGGCCCCCTTCGATCTGCAGGCGGAGCTGGTCAAGCTGCAGGACTGGGTGGTCCACCAGGGTTTGAAGGTGATCGTGATCTTCGAGGGCCGTGACGCCGCCGGCAAGGGCGGCGCCATCAAGCGCATCACCCAAAGGCTCAACCCCCGCGCCTGCCGGGTCGTCGCCCTGCCGGCGCCCAATGAGCGCGAACGCACCCAGTGGTATTTTCAGCGCTATGCGCCGCACCTGCCCGCGGCTGGGGAAATCGTGCTGTTCGACCGCAGCTGGTACAACCGGGCCGGCGTCGAACGCGTGATGGGTTTCTGCACCGAGGAAGAGGTGGCGGAGTTCTTCCGCTCCGTTCCCGAGTTCGAGCGCATGCTGGTGCGCTCGGGGATCGTGCTGATCAAGTACTGGTTCTCGATCACCGACGAGGAGCAGAATTTCCGCTTCGAGATGCGCGCCAACGATCCGATCAAGCAGTGGAAGCTCAGCCCGATGGACCTGGAGTCACGCCGGCGCTGGGAAGATTACACGCGGGCCAAGGAGGACATGTTCCGCCACACGCATATTCCCGAGGCGCCCTGGTGGGTGGTCGAGGCGGTCGACAAGAAGCGGGCGCGGCTCAACTGCATTCATCATCTGCTCAGCCAGTTCGCGTACACCGAGGTTCCCCACGCCCCGATCCAGTTCCCCCAGCGCGTACGCCACGCCGACTACGTTCGCCACCCTCTGCCGCCGGATATCTTCGTGCCGGAGGTGTATTGACGAGGCGACGGACCCCTACTTGACGGCGATCAGGTTGGCGTCGGTGTTCCGCTGAATCAGCTCGACGTAGGGGTCGATGGCGGCGAACGCCGGCCGCCGCGCTGTGACGAACGCCACCGTCTGGACGCCTGAGCGGATCGGCCATTTCTGCAAGGCGATCACGTCCTTGGCGCCGAAGCCCTTTGCGTCGGGCTTCGCATCGAACAGGCCAATGTCCACGGTTTCGTTCATCGGCGCCGCCCTCTCGCGGCCAAGGCCGTCGGCGTGAGATTTGGCCGCCTTCACCGTCAGCGTCACGTCATAGCGGCCGTCGGGTCGGAGTCGGGCGCTCGCCGCCGTCGCCTTCAGGTCATAAAGGGTGATCTTTTCGAAGAGGTCGGTGATCAGATCCTGCTTATCGGCCGGCGCCTGAGCGCGCAGGGTGGCCACCAGGTCGAGCGCGGTGGGGTAGGGCGCCCCCTTGAACGCATACCTGGCCAGCATGGCGCGCAGCGCGCGGTTGACCGCGCCCTCGCCGATCTCGTCCGCCAGCCGGTACATCACCAGGGACCCCTTGCGATAATGGACATAGGGCTGGTCTTCGACACGCTCCAGCGGCTGCTCGGCCTGCGCCTCGCCGCCGCGATTGCGCAGATAACTGTCCAACTCGAATTTCAGGAACTTGCGGACGTGGTTTGGGCCATAAAGCTGGCGCATTACACGCAAGGCCGAATACTGCGCCAGCGTCTCCGACAGCAATGTCTCGCCCTGTTCGTCCGCGCCGATCAACTGGTGCGCCCACCATTGGTGCGCGAATTCATGCGCGGCGACGTAGGTGACCATGTCCACCCGGGTCGGGTCGCGATAGTCGGCGATGAATCCCAGACCCTCCGACCAGGGGAAGGTCCCGGCGAAAGACTGCGCGAACCGCTCATAGTCCGGAAACTCGACGATGCGCGCCTGATGAAACTGATAAGGGCTGAAGT
The DNA here is from genome assembly GCA_038206535.1 of Caulobacterales bacterium. Taxonomy (GTDB): domain Bacteria; phylum Pseudomonadota; class Alphaproteobacteria; order Caulobacterales; family Caulobacteraceae; genus Acaudatibacter. The sequence goes on along the minus strand of JBBRAV010000011.1, from coordinate 80,589 downwards.
TGGCCTGGTAATAGTCGAGCGAGGCGCGCAGCGCCCGCAGCATCCGGTCGACGTTCCGGCCATGCTGCGGATCGTAGTAGACCGACAGGTTGACGCCCTTGTAGCGCTGGGTGCGCTCGGCATAGCGCGCCGATTGCACAGAGAAGAAATCCAGGATCGGCGCCGCTGTCACGAACCGCGCCGTTCGCCGGCCGCCTCCGGTGACGTCGGAGACCTTGTCGCCGGGCGCGATCGGTGTCTGGTCGGCGTCGGTCGTCACGGTGACGTCCGAGGTGGTCCATGCGTCCGCGCCGAACACCGAGCGGCTTTGGGCCGCCGGATCGCCCAGCGGCGGCAGATGCAGCTCCGGCGCCAAACCATACTTTCGCCGCTTGGCCCGGTCGGTCAGCAGCCGGTCACGGTTCATGCCGATCATCGGCGCGATCTCGAACGAATTGACGAAGGTTCCGTTGGCCACCACACGCGTCAGATCGCGCGTTTCGCGCCGACTGGTGCGGAAGCCGCGCTCTGTCAACACCGTGTCGAACGACAGACTCCGCCGCTCGCCCGGCGCCATCGGCGTGTCGAACGTGAAGATCCGATAGTTGAATCGCTCGTAACTCTGCGTCGGCCGCGCCCCTTGGACGCTGAGGGCGCGGACGTCCACGGGCCGGTCGAAGCGCACATGCACCTGGCGAAGCGACGCCCCGGTCTTGTTTTCCATCACATAGACGCCGCGCGCCTCGAGCCATGGCCTCGCCGGCTCGATCTGCACATTCAAGCTGACCTGGACGACGCTGGGCTGAGGAACCGTTTCGTATGGAAGCAGCGTGCGTTCATACGCGGCCAGCCAGCGATCGTCGCTGTTCTGGGTGCGGTAATGGTTCAGCAGGTTGGTGTTGTAATAGATGAAGGCGCCGGCGCCGGCGATCGTCAGCATGGCCGCCGTCACCCACAAACCCATTCCTCCCCGCAGGCGCGCGGGGACCCTTGCCAGCCGAGGCGCGAAACGGGTTTCGGCCCCACGCCTCCAAAGCGCGAACGCCGTCACGAGCAGCAGGGCCGCCCATGCCGCCCAATAGGCTCGGAACCACCATGCCCCTATCCAGAACCGGCCCTGAGCGTTCATGTCGGAGAGCGGCACGGGATTGGTGTGGCCGTAGAAGATCAGGTTGTGTTCGAGCCCGAGGTTGGGCAGCGTGATGCCAAGGACGATGTAGAGGGTCATCGCCAGCCAGCCGACGAACTTGTGGGGGCTGAGCGCCTGGACGAAGATCGCCAGCGCCGCGAGGATGGAGAGGTCGACCGCGTTCGGCGCCACATACCACAGGAGGTATTTGCCGAATTCAAAGTCATAATAGCCCTTGACCGCCTGAACGATCACCGCGGCCGCCACGCTGGCCAGCAGGGTGGAGACGAGCACCAGGATCACCGCGGCGGTCTTGGGAACGAGGAAGCTCCAGTCGGGCGCGGGAGTCGCATCGATCATTTCGTGGGCGCCCCGGTCGCGATCGCGCCATACCAGTTCGCCCGCGTAGTAGGCGGCGATGATGACGGCGATAAAGGTGAAGCTGCCATCCAGCGCCGGGATCAGAATGCGGGTCACCGGCCACACCGCGCCGCCATAACGGCCGTCGTTGGTGGATTCCCAAAGGCTTCCGGCGGCGTTGATCAGGCCAAGGCCGAGAAGGATCCAATAGACCGGACTTTTCAACACCTGACCCATGTCGAAACGCGTGCGGGCGCCGAACTGCGCCCACGCGACGCGCGTCGCGGACGGCGTCGCGCCAGCCTCGTCGCCGGACCGCCGGCCGCCCGTCGACACGGGAGCCACGACACCGCCGGCTCCGGGCATGGTCGGAAGTCCGCTGGCGACCCGCCGGCCGGCGGATGCGCCGCGGCTTTCTGTCCTGACGCGGCCTGGCGCGCCGCGGTAGCGGAACAGCGGATAGGATGCGGCCAGTGCGAGGAAACCCAGCATCACGCAGAACACGCGGTTGAACAGGAAGACGCCGCTCAGTGAGGGAAGCAAGGTGTTGCGATCGTTGGCGGTCCAATACTGTGTGACCACGTCGAACGTGAACAGGCCCAGAGGATCCCACCGGGCCAGCGGCGCCTCGAGGTCCGGAGTGGCGAGGACGATGGCGCCGAGAGTATAGGCCACGACCATCACGATGACGGCCACGAACGTCCAGGCCATCGATCGCGCCGCCGTGGCCACGGTGAAGAACAGCGCCGAGGTCAGGAAGACGACCGGCAGCGCCAGCAGGAAATAGGCGAAGGCCAGTGCGTCGAGCCGAAATGGTCCAAGCTTGTCCGGATCGATCCAGGGCAGGAATTGTCCGACCAGCATGGCCGCCGGCACCGCCAGAAACGCCAGCGCCGCGGCGACGAACGCGCCGAAGAACCGGCCGTAAAGATAGTCGAACTTTCTGAGCGGCGCACTGCGGAGGATTGGGCCGAACCCGGTCTCGTCGTCTCGCACCACCGAACCGGCGACGAAAGCGGTCGCCGCGAACATGAAGAACAGGCCCATGATCAGGTGGGTCTGGCCGATGGCGAACGGGCTGTTCTTGTGGACGTTTGCGGTGTCGCCGATATGGATCTGGTCGCTGGCCATGAAGCCGAACACCAGCAGAAAGAACAAGGCGGCGACCACCACGAACAGTGGCGAACGGACCTGCTGCCGAATCTCGAAGGCGGCGATGGCGCCGAACATGCGTCCGCGCCCCACTAAGCCGCCGTCGCCTGTCTGGAGAGGGTGGAAAAATACACATCTTCCAGGCCTCCGGGCGTCGGTGAAAATCCCGCGCCCGGATTGTCGTCGGCCAACACATGGATCACCGTGCGCCCGGCGAACAGGCGAGACGAGATGATAGGATAGCTCTGGCCGACCAGGGCCAGCTCGGCCTTGTCGACACTCTTCATCCAGATGCGTCCGGCAAGCTCCGCGATCAGTTTGACGGGCGCGCCTTCGCGCACGATGCGCCCGCCGCTCAAGATGGCCATCGCCGGGCAAAGATCGGCGACGTCGGCGACGATATGGGTGGAGAGAAGCACGACGACGTTCTCGCCGATCTCGGCCAGCAGGTTGAGGAACCGGTTGCGCTCTTCCGGATCGAGGCCGGCGGTCGGTTCGTCGACGATGATCAGCGCAGGCGCCCCGATGAGCGCCTGGGCGATCCCGAACCGCTGGCGCATGCCCCCGGATAATCCGGCCAGCGCCTTGTTCCTGTGGTCCCAGAGATTGACCTGACGCAGCAGGCCCTCGACGTGCTCGCGGCGATATCGGCGATCCGCCAGGCCTTTGAGCACGGCGAGGTGGTCGAGCATGTCCAGGGCCGAGACACGGGGATAGACGCCGAAATCCTGCGGCAAATAGCCCAGCACGCGGCGAAGCGCCCCAGGATCCTTGATCACGTCGATATCGCCGAAACGCACGAAGCCCGAGGTCGGCGCCTGAAGCGTCGCGACGATGCGCATGAGTGTCGATTTGCCGGCGCCGTTAGGTCCCAACAGCCCGTACATGCCGTTGGGAATGGTGAGGTTGACCTCGTCCAGCGCCTTGACGCCGCCTGGATAGACGTGACTGAGGGCCTCGATGATCAGCATGGGGATGTCTCCCGGCGCGAGTGAGGGGCGCCCCTGGGGCTCGATCGCACACGCGTCACGCCGACAGCAAGTGAAACAACGTTTAGTTTTGGCCTTCTACCTCGCGATACTAGCGGGTTACGGCCTTTCCCGCGTGGGCTTCGAAGTCGAATTCAAGCCAACCCGCCCAGGTTACCGGCACCCGGGCGGATCCGCGGGTGGCAGGCGGCAGACCCGCGAGGTCGGCCAGGACCTGGTGGCTTCGGCACTGCGCGATTTCGATCTCGAACGGCCCATCCATCGGCCCTCCGCCATGGAACGCCGTCAACTGGCAAGGCGAGTTGATGATCGCCTGGTAGCACGCGAGGTCCGGCTGCTCGCTGTCGCGGAACTGCTTGAGTGCGATCGCCGGCATGACTGGATGCATCAGATCCGCGACGGCGAATTCCGCGATCCCGCTCAACATCTCGGCGCTCGCGTGTTCGAGGAAGTGTCCGGCCCGGCTCCAGATAGACTCCGGCGCATGGGGGTGGAGCGCGCGCACCACGATCAGCGCCTCTTCGCCGCCCGCCTTGTGCGGATCGAAGTCGCGAAAGATCAAGGTCCGGCATTCCCAGGCGGCCGGCGCGTGTGGGTGATCGGTCGCCATGCCGATCCGGGCGCCGGCCTTGGGCCAGCCCCACACCTCGCGGCCGGTGACCAAGCCGAGACTATAGTCGATGAACACATAGGGCGACCAGAACACCAGCCGACGAAAGCCGCCGTGCGTGGGCGTTTCCCAAAGCATCGTCCACAAGCCGCACTCGCGACCTGTCGTCCAGCCCACCGGCTCCGCCCGCGACGCGCACCGGGCGACGTCGACGAAACTGAGGATGACGGTGGAAATGGCCGGGCTATACCTCACCTGCCCACGCGCGGCGGGATTGAGCAGCTTGTCGACCAGATGCTGGATCGCTTCGGCTTGGCCATCGAAGGCGAAAAGGTTGGCGTGAGCGCCTTTGAACGTCGCCGAGGGGGAGCTTTCGGACGCGCCGTGTCCGGTCCAGGCTATATAGGGCGGGAGGCTCAGCGTACCCCCCACGGCCCGCTCCAGGGCTTGCGCATAAGAAAATCGAAACCCGGGATGTCCTTGGCCTGTCCGCTCACGACGTAGGCGGCCTTCATTCCAGACATCACCGCCGCTTCCACGGCCGTCGCGTTGAGTCCATGGCGCGTACCTTCGCCGGTCAAGGTGAGATTGGCAAAGCCGCTCTCCTCCGGCAGCAGGCGATTGAGGGTCGACCCGGTCGCGCTGGCGATGCAGCATTCGGTGGGTTCAATGTTGGCGCGCCAGAACTGCGCCTCGAAGCGGGCCTCGCCTTCGCGGTTCTCCGGGTCGCTGAGCACGCTCCAGTCGAATTGGTCGCCGTCGACCGCCGCGGGAAACAGAGCCCGGGCAGATTCGTTCAGCCAGCGGCGGGAAATCTCCTTGACCTCCTCCTCCGCCTGATGGGGGACGCCGACGCGCGAGGGTCTCGCGGCGTAGAGCGTTGTCGGATACGCTCCGCAGAAATAGTGCAGCGACTTCGGTCCTTTTGGCTCGACATCCAGGACCTGGGACATATCGGCCCAGATGTTCAGCGGCTGCGGCCCCGAAACCGTGGCGCACTTGCCGCCGACCCAGCCCAGTTCCTCCAGTGTCTTGTTGCTCCAGATCTGCAGCGCCAGGGTCGGCGAGAGGGGGATGGTCAGGAAGCGCGCGAACGCCGGATTGGCGTCGGCCAACTCATGGCAGAAGCCGGGATCGACGTCCCCATTTTCGCTGTCGGTCAAGGGTTTGTAGGCGCCCATGGCGGCCGCCAGCACGACATGATCGAAGTCTTCGCCCTGGCGCAGAGTGACCTGACCCGCGGGGTCGCGCGCGCACCAGCGGCTTTCGAAGTCGACCGCGTCCGCCCGCAACTGCGCTCCGTCCGCCAGCTGGTCCCAGAGCGGCTGCGCAGGCCACGCCGAAACCCCGTGGATCTCGACCGTGGGACTGTATTCGCGGCCGCCGACCGTCTCCGCCTGGCGGTGAATGCGCACGCGCTGGATGTTGGTCTTATCGTCCGACAGCTCCAGGCCGACGACCTTGTGGAAGAACTCGAACTTGACTCCCGCCGCTCGCAGCGCCTCATAGATCGGAGAGATCACCGCTTCGCCGAACCCGCCCTGGGCGAGATAGCACATCGATCCCTTGTAGGTCGCGATCATCCGGATGATCGAGCCGAGGGCCGAACCGGCGGCGCAGTCGGGAGAATCGAGACGGCCGTCGGTGTACTGGAACGAGATGTCGTAGACGACGCGCACGATACTCGAATTGGCGACGATCGCCGGATCGCCCTTGTGCCGCAGCAGCCAGGCGCGGAAATCCTCGTTGTCGATCGCCTCGAACGGCTTGTCGGGAATCAGCAGGTCGACGATCGCGCCGCGCAACGCCACGGCGAACACATGGATGGTCTCGCCGATCAGCCGCTGGGTCGGCGTATCGGTCTCCAGGCGGTGGCGAGCGCGGAACGCGTGGTCGGCTGCCGTCACCAGCTCGCCGAGGGCGTGCAACTGTTCGTGCAGCCGTTCGCCCAGGCCTCCGGTCATGGAATCGATCCAGTGCCGCGTCGCTCCTAGCGCCGTCTTCGCCGTCAGGGCAGGCCCGTGAGCCAGGTGCAATCCGGGGTGCGGGTCGTGCGCTTCGCGCCCATGACCGAGCGCCGTGGCGTAGAGGCCGTGGGCGAACGCCCATTCCGCGATGGGCGAGGCGGCATGGTGTGGAGCATGCTTCTCCATCAGGTTCTCGATCAACCCAGCCAGGACGGAGAGGGCGCCACGCAGGCTGTAGGTCGGCGCCCCGTCGCCCGGTGATCCCGGCCTCATTGGCCAGTCGACGGGCACATAGCTCCAGCTTTCACCGCTTTTTACACCGATGCCGGTGTGTATGTGCGGCTTGAACGCGTCCTCCCAGGTCCGCAGAGGCGCGTCAGGGGGGGCGTCGAGAAGCGCGTAGACCTCCTGCAACAGACGGAAGGAGTTCTCGTAGTAACCGAACCAGACGTGCAGCCCGTGTTCGAGATTGCGGCCGTACTGGTCTCGGCCGGCCGCCGCCTTGCCCCCCAGACGCCAGCCCATCTGATAGATGGTGACCTCGTAGAGATCGCGCAGCTCAGGCCGGCTGAGCTCGTAGGCGCAGGTCAATCCGGCCATGCCGCCGCCTAGGATAGCGATCCTCTTCTTGCTCACCTTACCCCCATGCTGGTTGCCTGGCCCAGAGTAATCAGATGCCCGACCGCTCGGCAACCGGCGCCGGCGAGGCAGCCGCGTCCTGGGACCCTTTGCCGTAATGGTCAAGCGCCGCGCGGCACAATGAGGCCTCGAATGGCATGCCGATCGCTTCGGCCGCGCTCAGGCCCCGACGCCACAGCCTGCGGGCTCGTGCGCGCCGTCCGGCGGCAAACTCCATCTGGCCTGCGACATAATCGGTGTGTGGGCGGGCGATGCGCATAGTCGCGGCGAAGCCTCGGGCGATCTTCAGCGCCGATTGCGCGCGATCAGGATCATCGACCGCGAGAAACGTCTCGACGATGCGCGGGAGGCTGACGAAACCAATGCCGAGCTTCGGCGCCCGGGCGCTAGCCATCGTCAAGGCCTCGGTCGCCGACAGCGTCGCGCCCGCGCGATCGCCGGTCGCCAACTGCAGTTGCGCCATAGGGCCCAGCACAACCAGACGGTCGGCCGGCTCCAGCGGATCGGCAAGGCTGTCCCGCAAGCCTTCCAGTGCGGCGTCGGGCGCGCTCGAGTGCAGGCTTTCGAGCACCCCATGGCAGGCCGCGGCCCAGGCGCGCACCGAAGCGGCCTCGATATCGCCGGCGCTGTCGGGTGTCTGACTGAGGCTCAGCCGCGCCTCGAGATAGTCCCCGCGCGCCAGCTGGGAATAGGCTTGGAGCACCGTGCAGGACTGGCGACGGAACGTGTCGCCGGTCTCATGGAAAAGAGCGGCGCCGCGCGCGGCGTGACCCCCCGCCGCTTCCCAGTCGCCGGACGGGAACAGCGCCACCGACGCCATCATATGAGCGAGCCCGCGGTCGTGGTCTCCGCCATGCGCATGCGCCAACCTGAGCGCGCGACTGGCGTACTCGCGCGCGAGCCCGATCATGCCGGAGACGCCGAATCCGACCGCCAGACCGGCGTATCCGTGTGTCATTTCCACAATCGAACCGGCCCGATGCGCGTGGTTCAATGATTTCAGCGTGCCGTGCAGCACGCCGAGCGTGTCACTGTCGAAGTAGGCGTGCTCGGCCAGACGCATGTGTATGTGCGCCGCTAGCTGGTCTCGTTCGAGCGCAGCGGAAACCGTGCTCGGAAACCTCAATCCCAACCGCACGGCTCCGTGGCGCAGGCCTTCCAGCGCCAGGCCGCGAAAGATCGCCGGCCGCGAAGCCGGAAGCGCCAGGCCCGCATGGCTGGCGGCATTCCGAAAATGATGGCCGGCCTCGGCGAAGCGGGCGAGCAGCTGGTATCCGTCCGCGCGAAGCCTCTCGAGGCCGATCCGCTGGTTAATCGACAGAGCATCGTCGGCCGTCTTTGACAGCCGTTCGATCTGGGCGGCATGGTCCAGGGCGTCGGCGGCCGCATGCGAGCGGATCGCGTGCCGCGCCGCGTCGAGCAACCGGTCGATGGCGCGCGACGTGACGCCGGCGCCTTCCCAATGCCAGGCAAGGACAGCCGGCGTCGCGGCGTCCTCATGGTCGCCTGCCGCTTCAAGGCGTTGCGCCACCTCCGTGTGCAGCGCCGCGCGCTGGCTGAACGGCATGAGATCATAGAGGGTCTCACGCAGTATCGCATTCTGAAACGCCCATCCGTCGCCGACCTCGGCTTCGATGAACCCTGCCGCTTCGAGGCGCTGAAGCGATCCGGTCAAAGGTTCCAGATCCGGACGCGCGGGATGCAGCGCCGCCAACGCTTCGGCGCCAAAGCGCCCGCCGATCACGCTCGCCGACTTGCCGGTGATCTGGTCGAACAGTTCGAGCCGATCGATCCGTTCGGTGACGAGGCCACGCAATGAATCCGGAATGGCGTCGCCGGCCAAGGCGCCCGGCTCGATTTCGCAGCGGCCATTGACCACCTTTACGACGCCTCTCTCGACGAGAGACAGCAAGAGCTGGCGGGCATGCAGCGGCAGGCCGCCGGAGCGTTGGTGCAGATAGGCCGCGAGGCGGCCGGGTATGCGAGACACGCCAAGGGCTGCATGAGCAAACGCCGCGGTATGTTCGAGGAGCAGGCGGTCGAGCGCGATCATGGTGTGATCGCCGGCGAGCAGGTTGATCGAAGCGGCTTGACCCTCGACCCCGTCGCTTCGACTCGCCAGAATGAACAGCACCCTTGGCGAGCGCCGGCGCACGGCCCCCAAAAGCTCGCGCGACGCGGAGTCGACCCATTGGAGGTCGTCGATCAGAACCAACAATGGGCCCGATCGCGCCTGGATGTCGAAAAAGCGGACGATCAGATCTTCCAGCACCGTGCGTCGCGCCGCTCCGGTCAAGGCGGCGCTGGCGGCTTTTCCGCCGCCAAGCGGGAAGATGTCCTCCAAAAGGTGCAGCCTCGCGCCCTGTCCATCGACCCTGAGAGCCGCCTTGATCCGTGCGTGGGGTCCATCGACGCCGTCTCGCGACGCATCGATCCCGGCGAGTGAGGCCAACACCTTGCGCAGGACATGGAACCCCGTGCTCCTTTCGGTCAGGGAGCCGCGCGCGCTGATCACCCTCACGCCCGCGTGTTCGGCGCGTCTGGCGGCGAAGCTCAGCAGGGTCGTCTTTCCGACACCCGGCTCGCCGACGATGATGATCGGCGCCACGGGTCTGTCCGCGAGGTCGGTGATGCGCTCCTTGATGATGTCGGCCGCCGCCTGGCGGCCGACCGGCGAATCTCCAGCGCCGCTGAACCCGTCGATCGCCGCGATTTCCGCGAAATCCGCGACCCTGTAGGCTTTGATGGGCGTTTCCCGCCCCTGGATCATCAGTTCGATCGCGTCGTCGGCGACAAGTGTATCGGCCGCCGCGCGCGCCGTCATCTCGTCGCAGAGCACGTCGCCATCGGAAGCCTGCATCAGCCGCGCCCCGTAGTTCATCACCGTGCCGACCGCGATATGCTCCCGTCGCGTGGGAGAACCGACTTCTCCGCAGAAGGCGCGACCGGTCGCGACGCCGATGCCGGCCTGCAGGCCGATGGCGGCGAGAGCGTGGTGGACGCGGACTGCGACATCGAGCGCCACCACCGCGTCTCGCTCACTGCTATGGGGCGGCAGTCCCAGGACGATTTTGACGATCACGCCCTTGTCTTCGTCGATGACGTCCCAAACTCCGATAGACGCATCCAGCGCCACCGCTTCGATCGCCGAAAACGCCAGTCTGATGTCCGGCGGGCGCAGGCTGCGCGACAGGCCGACGTAGACGACGCTCAGGGTCCTGAACTCCGCAAGCCAGTCGACCAGTCCCACCTCGCCGCGCGACGCGATGACGGGCGGCACGAAGGCGCGAAGGTCGATAGCCGCGCGCTCGCCGGGCCGTGTCGAGGCCTGTTCACTCGACCGTGTGCGTCTTCCGGCGGCCATGTCGAGAACCAGCTGGGACACTCGCAACTCGCCTGGCGCCCCCCTCAGGCGGCGGTTTGCCATCGCCCGCAAAGGCTCGCCGGACACAAGGAAGAATCGTCGCTCTCCGACTTCACCCAGCACCGAAAGCCGAATCGGTCCCGCGTCGACTGCGATACGGTGTGACAGTCCCAAGGCGGCGAGGGCGGGCGCTTTCGCCATCTCCCCGGCCGCCGCCAGCGTTCGTTGCGCCGCTCCGCCTGGGTCACCATCGCAAGGCCACACGGCGACCACGGCGTCGCCGGCTATCCTTGCGGTAATCCCGCCGTTGAGCTCGATGATCTGCGTCATCGATGCGAAATAGGCGCTCATCGCCGCGCTGAGGTCTTCCGCCCCGTGCGGGCCAAGCGCTCCATAGCGATCGGTGAGGCCGGTGGAATCGACGAGATCGGCCACGAGCGCGACGGCGTCCAACACCAGGCCTTCCGGCGCTACCGCCGTCTCCGCCCATCGCGCGATCAATTGCGCGGGCAGAAAGGCGGCGATACCGGCATCGCCCGCCGTCGTCATGGGTGAAAAGTCGCGCACTGATCCTTCTTGGTGTTAGCCTCAACGCCCCGTAACGCATTCTATGTGACAAAAGACACAGTTCGTTCGTGCGGGAACGCACAGACATATAAGATCAAAGTCACCATTTTGTATTGTCGCTCGGGTAAACCGGGCAAGATGGTTTCGGTGGAACAGCAATTTTATGGGCGCGGGGGTCGCGACCAGATGTTTTGCTTGATTTCTCACCAATAGTTCGCCGGTGGGGGCGAGCTAGGGAGCGGTGGCGGAGGCGTGGCATGCGCGTCGCCGCCGCTCCCACCGCCGCCTGCTTTTCTTTCTGGCGTTGGCTCGCGGATGGTCATTTGGCGTGCCTAGCCGGACGCAAGGACGATCTCGAGCACGAGGTCGCCGTAGCGATCCAGCTTCCCCTGGCCAACGCCGCCGATGTTCGAGAGCGCGGTGTGCGTCACCGGTCGAGCGCGGGCGATGTCGGCCAGCGTCTGGTCATGGAAGATGACATAGGGCGGAACCCGCTGCCGTGCGGCCTCCTCTCGCCGCCAGCCCCTCAGCCTCTCGAACAGGGCGGTGTCCGCGCCCGCCGAAAGCCCAGGTCCTGCGTCCCGTCGCTTCCTGGGACGGCCCGCGCGGGTGGTCGGGTCTTCCGGCTCTGGAGCGTGGCGCACTTCGACCCGGCGTTCACCCCGGTAAACGGCGCGGACCTGACTGGCGTCACCCAGGCCAATGACGGGACGGCCGTCGTTGGCGTCCTCGACGAGCAGGCCTTCGAACATCAGCTGGTCCAGGAGGTCGCGCCAGGCCGTCGGACTGAATTCGCTTCCCACGCCAAAGGTTGTCATGGCGGCCTCATGCGCGCTAACCCCCTTGGTCTTGCCGAGGAGATGGTCGATCAACCGGCCCCGGCCAAAGCGTCCTCCCAGCCTGTGGACAGCCGACAGCAGCTTCTGCGCGGCGAGAGTCGCGTCGACGGCCGCCTTGGGCGTCCGGCAGAGGTCGCATTGGCCGCACGGCGCGACATCGGTCTCTCCAAAATAGCGCCGCACCGCCGCCGCTCGACAGACTGAACCGTCGAACAGCGCATAGAGCTGGTGGATCTTGCGCGCCTGAACCTGGGCGATCGCTTCGGGGAGTTCGCGGCGGCGCAGGCGTTCCAGAGCCCAGGCCATATCCGACGCCCCGTACAGGGTAATGCCTTCGGCCGTTTGCCCGTCTCGCCCCGCCCGGCCGACCTCCTGCCAGTAGGCTTCAATGGCGGAAGGAGGGTCGGCGTGGATCACGAAGCGTACGTCCGGCTTGTCTATGCCCATGCCGAACGCGATGGTCGCGACGATGACCGCCTCGTCTTCGGCGAGAAACCAGGTCAGCGCCTCCGCCCGCACCTTCTTGTCGAGACCCGCGTGATAGGGGCGCGCCGGGATACCGTCGGCTACCAGACGCTCGGCCAGCTTCTCCACGCCGTCGCGAGATCCGCAATAGACGATACCCGACCGACCTCGCCGCTCGGAGACCAGTTGCGCGACGCGCGCCGCGCCCGCGCCACGCTTACGTTCGGCCGACAGCGTCAATTCCGGCCGGGCAAAGCTGGCGACGAACTGGGCGGAGTCGGTCAGGCGCAATTCCTCGGCGATGTCGATACGCGTCCGGGCGTCGGCCGTGGCGGTGAGGGCGATGCGCGGAACATCGGGGAAGAGCTCGGCAAGACGACCGAGCGTGCGGTATTCCGGCCGGAAATCATGGCCCCATTGACTGACGCAGTGGGCCTCGTCGACAGCGATCAGCGAGAGGGACACCTTCCCCAGGCGACGCAGGCTGCCGGGCTGCATCAAGCCTTCCGGTGAAAGATAGATGAGGTCGAGGGACCCGGCTTCAAGGCGCGCCCACGTTTCGTCGCGTTCGTCTTGCGTCAGCCCCGAATCCATCCGCGCGGCCGCGACCCCTAGCTGCTTCAACGCTTCCACCTGATCGCTCATCAGCGCGATCAGCGGCGACACCACCAGCCCGACGCCTGGTCTGACGAGGGCGGGAATCTGATAGCAGACGCTTTTGCCGCCACCCGTCGGCAGGACGGCCAGCGCATGCCGACCGGCAAGCAGTTCCGCTACGACCTGCGCCTGCAACCCGCGGAAGTCGGCATGGCCGAACGTACGGCGAAGAATGTCGCGCGCTTGGTCGAGAGGGGGAATCACCTGGACCTTATGGCAGGCTGACGCTTGCTGTTCGACCGGCAAATGTGTCCACCCGTCCCGTCGGCGCTGAATCCGGCCGTCCCGGATCGCGCACTCATGCAGGCGTCAATCAACTCGCGCGTCGACGAAGGCTCCGCTAAGACACCGGGGCGGGCGCGGGCAAGGAATGATGGATGGCGCATGTGGACGGTGGCGCGCCCGTTGGGCCGCCGCCCCGGCGGGGGCGAGGTCTGGTTGGCGGTCTGACCTATTGGTCGGTCGTGCTGTGCGTCTGGGGACTGATTTTTCTTGGAGCGTTCCTGGCCGTTTTCGCGCGCGACCTGCCCGATACGTCGAAGCTGTATGACGTCCATCGCCAGCCTTCGATCACCTATCTCGACCGGTCGGGCGCGGTGGTGGCCGTGCGGGGCAGTCAGTTCGCGCCGCCGGCCGATCTCGACTCCCTGCCAGCCTATGTGCCCCAGGCCTTCATCGCCATCGAGGATCATCAATTCTATCACCACTTCGGTTTCAACCCCTGGGGTATGGTGACGTCCGGACTTTATAATCTTTCGCATCATGGGGGGTCGCTGCGGGGTGGGTCCACGATCACCCAGCAACTGGCGCGGAACCTGTTTCTGACCCCGGCCCAGACCTATCGCCGCAAGGCCCAGGAACTGATCCTGGCGGTTTGGCTGGAGATGCATTTCACCAAGAAGCAGATCCTCGCTCTCTATCTCAACCGCGTCAGCTTCGGCGGGGGGGCCTATGGGATCGAGGCCGCGTCACAGCGGTATTTCAATCGGCCCGCTTCCAGTTTGACCCTTGGCGAAGCGGCATTGCTGGCCGCGACCATGAAGGGGCCGTCGCGCTATAATCCGGCCGCCAACAGCGTGCGCGCCGCGCGCCGCGCGACGCTGGTGCTCGAGGAAATGACCAGCCAGGGTTACATCACGCCGGCCCAGCGGGATCAGGCCTTCGCACAGCCGGTTCATGTTTCAGCCACCCTCGCGGATCAGCGCGCGCAGTATTTCGTCGATTGGCTGGACGCGCAGGTACGCGCCCAGGTGGGGCAACCCACGGAGGATCTCGTGGTCGAGAGCACTTTGGACCTGCCGATCCAAGCCGCCGCCGAACAGGCGATCCGCGCCGGAGTGACGAGGCACGCCGCCGAAGGCGTGGGGCAGGGGGCCCTTGTCGCCCTGGACGGAGAAGGGCGAATCCGCGCCTACGTCGGCGGCTCGAACTATGCGGACAGCCAGTTCGATCGCGTGACGGCCGCCAGACGTCAAGCCGGCTCCTCGTTCAAGCCCTTCGTGTATCTGACGGCCATGGAGGCGGGCTACAAGCCGTCCGATTCGGTGGTGGACGAGCCGATCACGATCAATGGCTGGACCCCGCGCAACTACACGGGGCGTTACCTGGGCGAGATCACGCTGGAGACCGCCCTGGCGCAGTCGATCAACACGGTAGCCGCGAGGCTCGCCAACGAGGTCGGGACCGCGAGCGTCGCCGCCACGGCCCACCGCCTGGGCATCGGTTCGCCCATTCAGACCGATCCGTCCATGGCGCTGGGCGCAGTGGAGGTGAGCCCGCTGGAGATGACGCAGGCCTTCGATGCGTTCGCTAACGGGGGCGAGCGCGCACACGCCTACGGCGTCGAGCGCATCCGCACCGCGGCCGGAAGACTGCTTTATGACCACGGCGCCGTCGCCCCGCAGCGAGAGGCCGTGATCCGCGCTCCGGCCTTGCCCTATATGATCGAGATGATGCGTCAGGTCATCACCGCGGGCACCGGTGGGCGAGCCAGGGTGCCTGGCTATGATCTCGCTGGAAAGACCGGCACCACCAGCGACTATCGCGACGCCTGGTTCATCGGTTTTACGGGCGGCTTCACCGCCGCGGTGTGGCTCGGTAAGGACAACAACACTCCGATGAACAAGGTCACCGGCGGCGGCGCGCCGGCCGAAATCTGGCATAACTTCATGGCCGCGGCATTGCCGCGACTGGCGGCGCGACCGATCCCAGGCGGGGCGATCGAGCTTACGCCGTCATCGGACGGCATCGGCAACCTCTTGCAGGACAACGAAAGACCAGCGTCCCGGGATGGCGAATCACTCCCCGGCGCGGAGAGGACACCCCAGGAGCGCGACGATTCCCCGGAACCGCCGATGTAGCCGATACCCTTGCGTGGCCAGATCAGCCGATCGCGGCCTGCAGCGCCGCGCCGTTGGCCCTCAGCCAAGCCCGATGGCGAGAGGGGTCACCCACGAGGCGGTGGACCTGGGCCCAGAACCTGGGTCCATGGTTGGGTTCGACGATGTGGGCGCACTCATGGCACACCACATAGTCTGCGACGTCGAACGGCGCCAAGGCCAGGCGCCACGACAGGCGTATCGAGGCCGAGCGGCCTGGTCGCGCCGGGGAGCAAGATCCCCAACGTGTGCGGGCGTCCGCGATCGAGATCGACGGGAGCGCTACGCCGAGCCGTCCACAGTGAATCGCCGCGCGCGCCTTGAAAACCGCCAGCGCTTCGCGTTTGACGGCGCGCGCCACCAAAAGCGGCTCCACGACGCCCTCGCCACATCCCATCAGCGCCCGCGCGGCTCCCGGAGCGTCCCTGACCAGACGGGCGCGCCGACCGTTTGCGATCAAAGCGCATGGCTCGCCAAAGATGGTGATCTCGTCGTGGGCGGAGAGGTTGGCGGCGCGCGGGATCGCCTCGAGACGTTCCGCGATCCAGGCGCGCCGGTCGCGCGCAAACTCCAGGGCTTCCGACAGGCGACGCTCCGTCGGAGCGATGGCGACGGCTTCACGGCGCGCGGAATCGATCCGCAGCGAAATCCGGCGCGCCCTCCGGCTGACACTCAGCCGGACGACGAAACCGTCGACTTCAAGCCGCGCGCCGTCCGCCAGGCGGGCGCTGAACAGGTTCATGCGATCGCGATAGCGTGGGAATCTCTTCGGACAAAGCCTGTTCGCTGCGCGCGACGAAGTCCCGCACGCGCGGGTAGATTTCGTCGCGGAACATCCTGCCGTTGAAAACCCCATAGTGCCCGACACCGGGCTGCACGTAGAGCTCACGCAACGAGTCGGGGATGTTGCAGCAAAGGGCATGCGCCGCCTGGGTCTGGCCGACGCCAGAGATGTCATCCTTCTCGCCCTCCACGGTCATCAGGGCGATATCGCGTAGCGACGTCGGATCGACCCTCCGTCCGCGATGCCAAAGCTCACCCCTGGGCAACAGGTGTCGCTGGAACACGACATCGATGGTCTGAAGGTAGAATTCTTCGCTCAGATCGAGCACTGACAGGTACTCGTCATAGAACTCCCGGTGCCGCTCGGCGGAATCGCCGTCGCCGCGGACCAGATTGTCGAAATAGCGGCGGTGAGCGTCCTGGTGAGCCTCGGCGTTCATCGACATGAAGCTGAACAGCTGGACGAAACCCGGATAGACGCGCCGGAAGGTCCCGACATAAGGCGGTGGAACGGTGTAGATCATGTTCGACGCGAACCATGCGAACGGGCGTTCTTCGGCAAGCCGGTTCGTGACCGTGGGCGAATAGCGCGCGTCGATCGGCGAGCCCATGAAGGTGAGACTGGCGGGACGAAGCGGATCCTCATCCTGCGCCATCAGCGCCGCCATCGCCAGGACCGGGGGCCCCGGCTGACAAACCGCCACGACATGAGCGCGACGGCCAATGTGATTGAGGATCTCGCCAATGGCGTCGATGTAATCATCGAAATCGAAACGCCCTTCGATCAGCGGAACATCGCGGGCGTTCGACCAGTCGGTGATGTAGACGTCGTGGTCGGTGAGGAATGTCTGCACCGTGCCCCGAAGAAGGGTCGCGAAGTGGCCTGAAAGCGGGGCGACAATGAGCAAGGGGGGCGTGTCGGTGTCCGCGCCGGCGGCGACGAGGTCGTCACGGTCTCGCTTGAACAGTTGCAGTTTCACCCAAGGCGATCGCCACGTGCTTTCTAGTGTCACGCCGACCGTCCGCTCGTTGATCTCGACGGCGTCGATGTTCCAGGCGGGTTTGAAATACCGGCGCGTGAGGTTGGTCGTCAGGTCGGCGGCGGCGAAGAGCGTGCGCCCAAGCTGCGAGGCGGCGGCAGGATTGTAGGGTGAGCGCCAAAATGCCCGCGTCAACTTGGCGGCGAGACTCAATGGGGCCGCCGATCGATAGGCGGTCTCGTGCACGGCGTAGAGCATCAATTGTCCCAGGTTAATCACACCAAGACCATGGACGGCGTGGCGCGCCAAGTCCAGCGTGCCAGCCTCATCGTCCGGGGCTTCGCCTCAGGCGCCGCGCATGGCCGACTGGATCTGCCGGGCGACACCGTCCGGCGTCGCGCCGACGTCCACGGGACGGTCGAATCGTCCTTTCGGGTCCATCAAATAGACCACCGAGGTGTGATCGACACTGTAGCCCGGACTGTTTCCGGCCTTGCGGAAATAGACGCGATAGGCATGGGCCACGTTGGCGACCTGCGCGGCCGTTCCGGTCAAGCCGATCGTCCCTTGCGGAAAGGAGGGGCTTGATAGGTATCTCTTCAGCTGGGCTGGCGTGTCGCGCTCGGGGTCCACGGTGATGAAGACGACCTGGACGCTCCGGGCCCCGGGCCCCATCTTGGCGATCGCCGCGCCGAGATTCGACAAGGTGACCGGGCACACGTCGGGGCAAAATGTATAACCGAAGAATACCAGCGTCCATTTTCCACGCAGAACAGATTGGGTCCGCGGCGCGCCATTCTGGTCCGTCAGAACGAACGGACCACCGACGAGCTGCGCCGTTTTCGACGCCTCTCTTGGCGCGCACGCGGCCAAGCCCACCAGAAGCGCCGCGAACACATATCTTGCAATCGCCCGAAACAGGCGAATTCGGCGCACAGGAGGTCGGAATGACTGGCCTCCCTGCCTGATCGGGATAATCCTGTGGCCCATGATGTCGACCGTGCCTCTCGAGTCCCGCGACAAACACCCCCCCCGTGGGGGCAACCGGGCCCCAGCTATGCCGGGCGACGATGGTCCACAAGGGCGCAGAGGGGCGTTCCGCCTTTTCCACTACCGCGACCTGATCGTCGCGCGCTGGGTGCTGGTGATTTCCGAGGTTATCGGCGTGTTCGGGGTGGCTCAGTTCATGAAGCTGCCACTGCCGCTCGGGCCGCTCGCATTCCTGATCGGGGCGGGTGTGGTCATGAACATAACCGTGGCGCTGCTGACCGTCTCGCGCCGCCCCTCGTCACTCGAGCAGATGGCGTATCTGTTGTTCGACTGCGTACAGCTGGGGCTGGTGCTCGGGCTCACCGGTGGGTCGATCAACCCCTTTTGCGTGGCCCTGATCTTCCCGGCCCGTATGGCCGCGATGGTGTTGCCCGCCCGGGATTCCCTGTTGGTCCTCCTGGTCGTGCTGTCGCTCTGTGTCGGCTTGGTGGTCTCTCCGTTTCAGACTCCATGGCCACCAGGAGTCCACATCACACTGCCTTGGAGCTACCGTATCGCCTGCGGTGTCGCCGTGGGGATGGGCGTGGTCGTCGGCTACGCGTTCGGCTGGTGGTCCGCCCGGCAAGCGGCAAGGATGGAGTTCGCCCTTCATCTGACCGATACGTTCCTGGGTCGCCAGCAGCGCCTCTCCGCTCTTGGCGGCCTCGCCGCCGCCGCGGCGCACGAGCTGGGGACGCCCCTGACGACCATCGCGGTAATCGCCAAGGAGATGGCGAGGGACGCGCCGCCGGGCCCGCTTCGCGACGATGCCTGGCTGCTGGTCCAGCAGGCGGGGCGTTGTCGGGACATCCTGCGCCGGCTGGCGCAGGAACCCGACACCCGGGACGACCTGCAGGCGCGCGTGGATCTCGACATCATCGTCGACGAGCTGTCCGAGCCGTTCGAGGCGCGACAGGCTCCCTCCATCGTCGCCATGGTCACGGGACCGCGCAACCAAGCGCCGCCGACTCTCTGGCGGCTGCCTGAAGTGCACCCCGCTCTATCCTCCATCGTGGATAACGCGATGGATTTTGGAAGAGAGCAGGTCCGTGTGATCGGCCGGTTCGATTCGCGGTTCGTCTCGATCGAAGTTCGCGACGACGGGCCCGGCTTCGCGCCGGAGATCCTGGCCCGGCTTGGTGAGCCATACGTGACCAGCCGGGCCGACGCGGCGCTGTCGCGCAACAGCCATATCGGCATGGGTCTGGGCGTCTTCATCGCCAAGACCCTGCTAGAGCGAACCGGCGCCAGGGTGACGTTCCACAATGCGCGTCCCCGAGGCGCGGTCGTGACCGCGCGTTGGCGGCGCGCCGATCTGGAGGCGCCACCATTGGTTGACGGCGCCATCAGTTGAGCTCATTGCGTTCATTTCGTGTTTCGATACGACTTGATGCAGAGCCGGGGGGTTCATGCGTGGTAATCTCCGACGGAGGCATGAATGAATGATCTGGTTGCGGCGGTCGCCGCCCTGCCGGAACGGAGCTTGCTGCTTCTGGACGACGACGCGATCCTTCGCCGCCACCTGGGGCGGGCTCTGGACGCCCACGGATTTTCGACGCGAATGGTTGGCTCGGTGGCCGACGCAGTCGAAGCTGTTCGCTCCGACCCTCCAGCCTTCGCCGTACTCGATCTTCGGCTCATGGACGGATCGGGATTGAAAGTCGTTCAGATCCTGCGTGACCAGCGTAACGACGCCCGGATCGTGATGCTCACCGGCTATGGCAATATCGCCACCGCCGTGGCGGCGGTCCGCGCGGGGGCCGTCGACTATCTCGCCAAGCCGGCGGACGCGGAAGACGTGGTGCGCGCCCTGCTGGGGACCTTGGCCGGAGGCGCGCCCGCCCCGCCGGAAAATCCGATGAGCGCCGATCGCGTGCGCTGGGAGCATATCCAGCGAGTTTACGAACTTTGCGGCCGCAATGTTTCGGAAACGGCGCGTCGGCTTGGAATGCACCGGCGGACGTTGCAAAGGATCCTGGCCAAGCGCGCGCCACGCTAGCCAAGGCGAAAGCCCCGCCCCGGGGCCGCTTTCGCCGCCGTGGGGCGCCTCATGCGCGCTCGCCTTGTCAGATCCGCGTGGGCACGCCGCTATAGGTTTTGGTTTCGCATCGTTTTTGCGTACCGGTTCCCACGTTTCCGCACTATGCTCTAGACGTCGGTTCTGATCGGAACCGGGGTGGTGAGTGTCGCTCTGATCGCGGCCAGCCGGGCGAAGGCCAGGGTGATCGCCTTGCGCCTTGGCCCCGACAGCGCGTTCAGCGGCGATTCCCTGACCATGGCGCCGCCGAAAGCGTCGGCGACGATCAGGCCGGGCTCCGGCGGAAGCACGTCCCTGGGGAATTCGGGCGGCACAGCAAAGGCGAAGATGTCGCAAAAAGCCATGTAGTCGCCCCATTTCCGATCGGCGCGATAGTCTTCCAGGCTCGACTTGACCTCGACGATCGCAATTTGGCCCTTGGGGCCGAGCGCCATGATGTCGGCGCGCCGTCCGTTCGGCAGACTTACCTCCAGCAACGGCGCATAGCCCATCGCAGCGAGCAGTCGCGCGGCGCCGCGCGTGACGGCCCCGGTGGTCTCGGGACGGCTGAAGGTGAAAACGACGGCTTCCAAGGCCGCCATCTTGTTCCGCTTTCGTTCGCGGTCAAGGGCAAGGCGGCAAATGCGGCCGCCACGCTCGCCTATTCCGCGGCTATCTTCAGGGCCTCCCCCCGATCGCGGAAATTGATCGTCTTGAGATAGGCGATGCCGTCCTCGGCGATGGCGTCGCCGACCATGACGTCGCCCTCGCGCTTCAACTCGTCCATATCCACATAGACGCCATAGAAGGCGCGCGTGCGATCTGTGATGATCCCCGCATTGAGCAGGGTCTTGATCAGGACGCGGAAGATGTTGGTGGCTTCCTGCATGTCCTCGCGACGCGCCTGATCGGTGGCGATCTCGGCGAATTCGGCGATAACCCGATCGGGATCCAGTCCAAAGGACTCATAGAGATCTCGCTGCTCGCTGGGCGCGACCAGGTTGAACAGCAGAACCTGGAAGCAATGCGCCGCCCAGTCCTCGATGATGTTGTGCTCTTCGGGGCTGAGGTGGGGCACCGTGCGATCGGCCCAGATCTTGCCGAACTTGTGGTGGAAGGCCTCGTCCGTCATCACCAGCTGCATCAGCTTGCGGCCGAGCGGATCGTTCATCTTCTGATAGAAGGTCGCGAAGGCCCCCATCGCGAGGCCCTCGACCAGCATCTGCATGCCGACGATCTTCTTGTAGACTTCCGGTGAAGAAATGATTTCGACAAGCAGGTTCTGCAGCACGGGGCTGCACTTGGCCGGCCGCCCCCACCGGGCCTTGATGTATTTGGCGAAGGCAGTGACGTGGCGGGCTTCCTCCCGCGTCTGATTGGCCGCGTATTCCTGGGCCCCCTGGTCATAGAGTACGTGGCACAGCGACGCCGACAGGTTCAGAGCGCCCTGTTCGCCGTGCAGAATCGAGGAGAAGCTGCGTAGCGCCTGTTGATTGATGAAGCGGATGCGGTCCTTCGGATCGGAAAGGGCGTCGGAAACATAGTTCGTGCGCAACGCGGCGACCATCTCCTCGGGCATGATGGCCTCGTTCTCCATGTCGAACGGCTCGTCGAAATCGATGTATTTCTTGTCGAGCGGGTCCCAGAAGTGGTCGTGCGTGGCGCTGATGATCTTGTCGAACGCCGTCGAGCGATTGCCGTAGCGGTCGAGATCCAGCATCGACTCGAAGTCGTCCGGCGAGACGGCCTCATACATGACGTCCTTGGTGATGTTTCCGTCGGCCACGGGGTTCTCCTCGATGGGTTGCGCTTCCTGACTTTCAAGGTGCGCTCGTCACGGACCGGCGTCAATAAAAAATGACGGGGGCGTCAGGAATTGTTTGACGGTGTGCGCGCATCCCTTTTGGCTCTCACCCGCAGCCTCAACGCGTTGAGCTTGATGAATCCGGCGGCGTCGCGATGGTCGTATGCGGTGGCGCCTTCCTCAAAGGTCACGAGGTCCTGGTCATAGAGAGAAAGGGGACTCGACCGACCGATGATCGAGACATTGCCCTTATACAGCTTCACCCGGACCTGGCCCGTTACGCTTGTCTGGGAATAGTCGATCGCCGCCTGAAGCATCTCGCGCTCGGGCGAGAACCAGAAGCCGCTGTAGATGAGGGACGCATAGCGTGGCATCAGCTCGTCCTTCAGGTGCATCGCCCCCCGATCGAGCGTGATCGACTCCATGCCCCGGTGGGCCGCCAGGAGAATGGTCCCGCCGGGGGTCTCATAGACGCCGCGAGATTTCATGCCGACGAACCGGTTTTCCACGAGGTCGAGGCGGCCGACGCCGTTGTCGTGGCCCAACATATTCAGGCGCGAGAGCAAAGCGGCCGCAGACAGCCGCTCGCCGTCGATCGCGACCGGATCGCCGCATTCGAAATCCATGGTGAAAACCTGTGGCGTGTCGGGGGCGTCCTGCGGCGAAATGGTGCGCATGTGCACGAATTCCGGCGCCTCAACATCCGGATCCTCCAGCACCTTGCCTTCCGACGACGAGTGCAGAAGGTTGGCGTCGACGCTGAACGGCGCCTCGCCGCGCTTGTCCTTGGCGATCGGTATCTGATGCTGTTCCGCGAAGGCGAGCAGCGCCTCGCGACTTTTGAAATCCCATTCCCGCCAAGGCGCGATTACGCGGATATCGGGCTCCAGAGCATAATACGCGATCTCGAAGCGAACCTGATCATTGCCCTTGCCGGTGGCGCCGTGACAGACCGCGTCGGCGCCGACTCGGCGCGCGATGTCGATCTGAGCCTTCGCAATCAACGGGCGCGCGATCGACGTGCCCAGCAGATACTGCCCCTCATAGACGGTGTTGGCCCTGAACATCGGGAACACGTAATCGCGCACGAACGTCTCGCGCAGGTCTTCGATGAAGATGTTTTCCGGCTTTATACCCAGCAACAGTGCCTTTTCGCGCGCCGGCGCCAGCTCTTCGCCCTGGCCCAGGTCCGCCGTGAAGGTGACGACTTCACAGCCATAGGTCTGTTGCAGCCATTTGAGGATGATCGAGGTGTCGAGCCCGCCGGAGTAGGCGAGCACGACCTTCTTTACGGGCGCGTTGACAGCCATGGAGTCGTTCCTAAAGGGTTTGGCCGGTCAAACGGTAAGCTGGGTGCCCAGCTCGACCACCCGGCCGGGTGGGATCTTGAAGAAGTCGGTAGGATTGGCGGCGTTCTTCATCAGGAAGATGAACAGGTGATCCTGCCACAGCGGCATCATCGAGCGCACGTCCGGAACCACTGAGCGGCGCCCCAGGAAAAAGCTCGTCGACATGATATCGAACTTGAGGCCCATCTTGCGGCACATCGTCAGGGCCTTGGGCAGGTTTGGACTTTCCATGAAGCCGTAGGTCAGCGTGACTTTCTTGAAGTCGCCGTTGATCGGCTCGATGCGGATGCGGTCGGCATCCTTCACCGTCGGCGTTTCCGCCGTTTCGACGGTCAGGATCACATTGTGCTCATGCAGCACCTTGTTGTGCTTGAGATTGTGCACCAAGGCGACCGGGGCCACGTCCGGATTGGCCGTCAGGAACATCGCCGTGCCGCGCTGCCGATAGAGCGGATGGCGGGCCAGGCTGTTGATCACCGTGGCGAGGGGAACGCTTTCGACGCGGATCTTGTCCGACAGGATGCGCACGCCCCGCGACCAGGTCCACATGACGACCACCATCCCCGCGCCGAATGCGAGCGCCACCCACGCCCCTTCGGCGATCTTGAACAGGTTCGACGCCAGGAAGGCCGTGTCCATCACCGAAATCGGACCCAGCAGCACGATGATCTTGGGCACGCTCCATTTCCACATGTGGCGGGCGACGACATAGGCCAGCAAGGTGCTGATGAACATGGTGCCTGTCACCGCGACGCCGTAGGCGGACGCCAGGTTGTGCGAGGTCTGGAAGACGACGAGCAGGATCAGAACGCCGACCATCATGAGAGTGTTTGTGGCGGGGACGAAGATCTGTCCCGACTGGGTCTCCGAGGTGCGCTTGATGTCGAGGCGCGGCAGCAGCCCCAGTTGAACGACCTGCCGGGTCATGGAGAAGGCTCCGGAAATGACCGCCTGGCTGGCGATGATCGCAGCCATCGTGGCCAGGATCAGAACCGGCCAGTAGGCGAAGTGCGGGATCATTCCGAAGAACGGATTGCTGTGGCCATGTTCATGGGTCAGCACGAAAGCCCCCTGACCCAGGTAATTCAACGCCAGGCAGGGGAACACCAGGAACACCCAGGCGGCCCTGATAGGGGCCTTACCAAAGTGTCCCATGTCCGCGTAGAGAGCCTCGGCGCCGGTCACGGCCAGGAAGACGCTGCCAAGGATGACGAACCCGACAAAGCGATTTTCGGCGAGGAACTTCACCGCGTAGTATGGATTGACGGCCAGAATGA
Organism: Caulobacterales bacterium; assembly: GCA_038206535.1. Lineage (GTDB taxonomy): Bacteria > Pseudomonadota > Alphaproteobacteria > Caulobacterales > Caulobacteraceae > Acaudatibacter. Next base: position 56,255 of record JBBRAV010000011.1, on the reverse strand, counting down.
TCCGCGGGCCGGCCAGGATGTTGAAAAGTCCCAGGGCCGCCAGCGTGATGAACCACAGGATCGTGACCGGCCCGAACAACGCCGCCACCCGGTGCGTCCCACGGGCCTGCACCATGAACAAAGCGACGAGGATGACGCCGGCCGTCGGCAATACGTACGGTGCGAGCGCGTGACCAAGGTGCGGGGCGACCTTTAGACCCTCGACGGCGGACAGAACCGAAAACGTCGGCGTGATCACGCCGTCGCCATAGAACAGCGCCACTCCGAGTGCCCCCATCATGAACAGGGCGCTCGACGGGCGGCCGAGCGCGCGCTGCGCGAGCGCCATCAGCGCCACCGACCCACCCTCGCCCTTGTTGTCGGCGCTCAGCAGAAAGATCACGTACTTGACCGTCACGATCATGGTGAGCGTCCACAGGATCAGCGAGATCACCCCGAATACGGCGACATCGGTTCGCTCCGAGGCGCGGGTATGCGCCAGCGCCTCCCGCAGGGCGTAGATCGGACTGGTGCCGATGTCGCCGAACACGACACCAATGGCGCCGATCGTAAGGGCAGCGAAACCTCGCCGGCTGAGGTGGGGGGCGGCCGCGTCGGGCGGGATGACGGGCCCCGCCGTGACCCCGTTGGAGGGCGTTGAAGACACATCCGCGGTCAAAAGAAGCACTCCGGGCGACTCGTGACGGCCCCTCGCCTTTGGGCGAGCGAGCCTGAGGCGCTGGGCGCGCGCGGTACACCCAATTTACAGGCCGTTCAATCCGAGTTGGAATATGCCCTGCCGGCGCCGTCCAATCGCCCGCTGTTTGAATTGCCGTATCCGGAAGCTTAAGGATGGCGCCGCGCGCCTGGACCCGCGCGACAGGAGACTAAAGCCGCATGGGTGGGCGCCTCGCTCTCATCACAGGAGCTTCCGCGGGCATCGGCGCTGCCTTCGCGAGCCTCTACGCCAGCCACGGCTATGACCTGGCGATCACGGCGCGCCGTGGAGATCGGCTGAACGCCGTGGCCGACGAGGTCAGGCTTCGCTACGGGGTGGAGATCATGATCCTGCCCGCCGACCTTGCTCGTACAGACGGCGTGGACAGCGTGCTCGACCCGATTGCAGCCAACGGCCGGGTGGTCGATGTCCTGGTCAACAACGCGGGGTACGGTCTGCCGGGATCATTCGTCGCGGCGTCCTGGGACGAGCAGCAGGCCTTTCTCAAGGTCTTGCTGATGTCCGTATGCGAGCTGACCCAAAAGGTCCTGCCTGGAATGCTCGACCGCCGCTTTGGTCGCATCCTCAACGTGGCGTCCGTGGCGGGTCTGGCGCCGGCGGCCCCCGGAACGGTGCTCTACAGCGCCGCCAAGGCCTTTGTGGTCAAGTTCTCCCAGGGTCTGCACCTGGAGGCGCGTGGCGCCGGAGTGCATGTGACGGCGCTTTGCCCAGGCTACACCTATACGGAATTTCATGACGTCAACGGCACGCGTGCGACGATCGGTGCGAACACCCAGCCCTGGATGTGGATGGGTGCGGACGAGGTGGCGGCCGCCGGCTATGAGGCCGTGGAGGCCAATCGCCCGATCTGCGTGCCCGGCGCGCCTTATAAGGCTGTGGCGGCGCTCTCCAGGCTACTTCCCGAAGAGTGGGGCATGGCGCTAATGGCCCGGCGCGCCAGGGGCGGCATGGGGCTTTGAATGGCGCACCGGCTGATAAGGCGCGGCCGCGTCATGGCGCAATAGTCCGGTGGTAGAGGCGGCGAGCCCGGCCAGCATGAACTGCACGGCCATGGCGCAAAGGATCAGACCCAGCACCCGGATCACGATCACCATGCCGATTCTACCCAGCAACCGGGAGATCAGCGTCGTCAGCCAGAAAGCCGCCACCACCAGTAGGCATTCTCCCGCGATAACCCCGACGCCTACCGCGATTCCGCCCACGCCGAGCCGGTGCGCCTCTTCGGCGTAGATCACCGCGGTGGAAATGGCCCCTGGACCAATCAGCAGAGGCATGCCGAAGGGCACGACCAGGCCCTCGAACTGTCGGGCGGCGTAGGCGCGGGTCGATAGCGTGGCGGCGCCGGGCGCGGGGTCGACCATCGAATGGGCGGTGTCGCCGCGAGCCATCTCCAATCCCATCAGCAGCAGGAGGATACCGCCGGCGATGCGGAAGGCCGGCATCGAAATGCCGAAAAACTGGAGCAGAGAAAGGCCGGTCAGGAAGAAGAAGGTCAGGAAGGCGAATGCGAACAGGCCGATATAGACAGCCGTCAGACGGCGACCAGGCGGCGTCGCGCCCTGGGTGGCGGCGGCGTAGAGCGGCACGTTGCCGACTGGATCGATCAAGGCGAACAGGGCGACGAAGAAGTTGACGGCGAATTCGGCCTGGTTCATTCCAGCGCCTTAGCTCAAATCACCCTGCTCCGCGACACCCGGCGTCGGCCGGGCGTCGCATCATGCGAGGATGCCGCCATGAACGTCGACCCGCGACTGATCGTGCCGCTCGACCTTGCGACCCGCTCTGAAGCGGAGGCGATGGTCGAGACCCTCGGAGACGCGGTCTGCTTCTATAAGATCGGGCTGCAACTCTTGGCGACCGGCGCAGTGGACATGGGCCGCGACCTGAAGGCGGCCGGATGCAAGGTGTTTTTCGACTGGAAGCTCCACGACATCGGAGCGACGGTGGAAAAGGCCACCGCCGCGATCGTCGCCGGCGGAGCCTGCGATTTCCTCACCGTTCACGGCGAGCCCCAGGTTATCAAGGCCGCCGTCAGGGGACGCGCGGGCGATCGCACCGTCAAGATTCTCGCGGTCACCGTGTTGACCAGCCTAACGGGCGAGGATCTTGCCGAGATGGGCTACGCTCTTGGCGTCGAGGCGCTGGTGGCGCGTCGCATCGGCCAGGCCATCGACCTCGGCGCCGACGGCGTCGTCGCCAGTCCGCACGAAGCGGCGCTGGCCCGCCGGATGGGAGGGCCCGGCTTTCTGGTGGTGACGCCTGGCGTGCGCCCCGACTGGGCCGCTCTCGACGATCAGGCCAGGGCCAAGACACCCCAGGCGGCGCTATCGGCCGGCGCCAGTCACCTCGTCTGCGGACGCCCGATCACCGCCGCCGCAGACCCCCGCGCCGCCGCGCTCGCGATCGTCGCCGAGATGGCGGGACTGGCTTAGAAATCCACGGCGACGCCTTTGCGCTCCCAATCGCCAAAGCGCGTCGGCTCCGGGCCCTTGGGTCCTCCATGCTCGTCAGTGACCTCCAATGCCGCCGCCGCGGCGCGGCGGGCCGCGGCCTCTTCGAGCGCGCGGCGCGCGGGCGGAGACAGAGGCTTGTCGGGCGCGGCGCCCGGCGGAGGGGGATCGCTCGTCATGGCGCACACCTAAGGTGGCGAGGCGCGCTCGCCAAGCCCTTGCCCAAGTGGGGGTTATCGGGGCAAGCCATGCGGGTGATCGCTCCCCAACGCACCGACCTTATCGCCCGCGCCGCCGCCTTGAAGCTGCTCGAAGGCGCGCTCAGCGGACGGACCGGGCTCGACAGGGCTCTGTCCGGCCCCGGCCAGGCGGGGCTGTCCGACCAGGATCGCGCGTTCGCGCGCGCGGTCGCCATGGCGGCGCTTCGCCATCTTGGACCGATCGATCGCGCGCTCGATACGCGCCTGAAGAAGGAACCGCCCAGGCCCTCGCGCGACCTGCTGCGTCTGGGCATGGCCCAGGTCTTCTATCTCGACACGCCCGCCTTCGCGGCCGTCGACACCACGGTCAGCCTGGCGCCCAAGCCCCTGCGCGGGCTCGTCAACGCCGTGCTGCGCGGCCTGCTGCGAGATGGTCCGCCCAGCGACGATCCCGAGTTTCTCGCGCCGCCGTGGCTGTTCGCGCGCTGGCGCGCGGCCTATGGCGAGGAGTCCGCGCGAGGGATCGCGGCCCAGATCGCCGAGGAGCCGACCTCGGACCTGACGCCGCGGGACGCGGCCGACACGGCGCTGGCGAGCGTGCTGGAAGGCGAGTTCCTGCCGGGCGGGACGCTGCGCACCGCGAAGCGCGGCGACGTCGCCGCCTGGGAAGGCTATGCGCAGGGGCGCTGGTGGGTTCAGGATGCGGCGGCGGCCATTCCGGCTCGCCTGCTGGAGATCGCGCCCGGCCAGACCGCCTTGGATCTATGCGCCGCGCCCGGCGGCAAGACATTCCAGTTGGCCTCGGCGGGCGCTAAGGTCACCGCCGTCGATCGTTCCGCCGACCGGCTCCGGCGCGTGACGACAGGCCTCGCGCGCATGGGGCTCGACGCCGAGGTCATCGCCGCGGACGCCGCGGCGTGGGGTGATCCGCGCACTTTCGACGTGGTCCTGCTCGACGCGCCTTGCTCGGCGACGGGCACATTCCGCCGTCATCCCGACGCCTTGTGGAACGTGCGGCCCGCGGATATCGCCTCCCTGGCAGCGGCGCAGGCGAGGCTGCTGGCCGCGGCCGCGTCGCGCGTTAACCCGGGCGGGCGGCTGCTCTATAGCGTCTGTTCGCTCGAGCCCGAGGAGGGGGAGGCGCAGGTGCGCGGTTTCCTGTCCGCTCATCCGGAATTCGCGAGCGATCCGATGACGCCGGGCGATGGTGGTTCGCCCGGCGCAAGCCTCACACCCGAAGGCTGGCTTCGGATCCTGCCGCACCACCTCGCCGGCGGTCTCGACGGGTTCTTCATCGCCAGGATGCGGCGTGCTATGTCGTGACCCGATGACTCCCGCCAGACCCCTCATAGCGCCCTCCATGCTGTCCGCCGACTTCGCGCGCCTGGGCGAAGAGGCCAAGGCGATCCAGGCCGCCGGCGCCGACTGGCTGCATGTCGATGTCATGGACGGCCATTTCGTTCCCAACATCACCATCGGACCGCTGGTGGTGAAGGCGCTGCGTCCGCACGTCACCATTCCCATCGACGTCCATCTCATGATCGCTCCGGCCGATCCCTACCTCGAGGCGTTCCGGGACGCCGGCGCCGACCATTTGCTGGTGCATCCAGAAGCGGGTCCGCACCTTAATCGCACCTTGCGCCAGATCCGCGCACTGGGCGCCAAGTCGGGCGTCGTCTTCGATCCGTCCACGCCGCCCGAGGTCATCGAGTGGATGCTGGACGACATCGACATCATCCTGGTGATGACCGTGAACCCGGGCTTCGGCGGCCAGAGCTTCCTGTCGTCCCAGCTGGCCAAGATCCGACGCCTGCGCGCGATGATCGACGCCTCCGGTTATGACATTGCGCTGGAGGTGGACGGCGGCGTGACGCCCAGGACCGCGCCCCTGTGCGTCGAGGCCGGCGCCACGGCCCTGGTGGCAGGCACCGCGGTGTTCTCGAACGGGCCGCAGGGCTACGCGGCCAACATCGCGGCCCTCAGGGGAGGGTGAGGCAAGGCGTCTGCGCCGCTGACGGCGGAAGATGGCGTGTTTCTAATTCCTCAGGTGTGCGGAGTCGTCTCGTATTGCATCGCGCCGACATCGTTGCCCTCGGTGTCCACAAACCGGATCAGTGCGCCGACCGTCGGGATGACGGACTTGGCGTAGGTGATGTCGCCGCCGTTGGCCTCTACCCGACTGGCGATGACGTCGACGTCGTCGACGCTGAAGGTCGCTTCGAACCCATTGAGCCCTTCACCAGAGCGCGGCGTATGGCGCTTGTGCATCAGGCCTTGAATACCGGGTGAGGCTTCGTCGCCGGTATGGATCAGGTAGAAACCGGGCGGCCCCCACGGTTCGAACGTCCACTCGAACACGGCCTCATAAAAGGCCCGGGCGCGGTCGACATCGTCGACGTGAATAGCAAAGGAAGCGAGGTTGTTTGGCATGAGGTGATGCTAAGCTCGGTGGAGGCCCTGCCGCAATCCTGCTATCGCGGCCGACCATGTCGCGAAAACGTCGCTCGGTCGCGGATGAGGCGCACGTCGTCGTTCGGTCGTCCGCGGCCGATCCCGGCCGCGGCAGCGTGATCGCGGCGCATGCCCACGCGTGGCATCAGCTCATTCACGTTTCCCTGGGGTTGATGACGGTCTGGACCGAGGCCGGCTCCTGGGTCGCGCCGCCGGGATGGGCGGTCTGGGCGCCCGCCGGGGTGGCCCACGGCATACGCTTCATCGACAGGAGCGCGTTTCGCACCCTCTATCTGCGGCCGACGGCCTGCCCCGGGCTGCCGGGACAATGCATGGCGATGCCGGTTTCGCCTTTGTTGCGGGAACTCATCATCCGCACGACCGAGGTCGGCATGCTCGACAGCCGGGATGCGGTCGAACGGGCGATCTTCACCCTGCTGACCGCCGAGCTTCGCCCCTCGCACGTTCCGGCTTTCAGTCTTCAGCGACCCGAGAGCGGGGCCATGCGCTGCGCCGCCGATCTGATCGCCGCGCGGGCTGCGGAATCGGAAACCACCCATCGGCTGGCGGCCGCCGTAGGGCTGGGGCCCCGCGCGCTCGAACGCCGTTTCGTCGCCGAGACGGGCCTCTCGCCAGGCCGTTGGCGCCAGCACCACTTCCTCCTGACCGCTCTGGAACAGATAGCCGCCGGCCGCCCCGTCAAGATCGTCGCCGCCGACGCCGGCTATGCTTCTCCCAGCGCCTTCATCGCCGTCTTTCGAAAAACCTTCGGCGTTACGCCCGGGCGCTACTTCGCGGACGGCGCCGCCGCCTCCTCCGCCCGGTAGGCGGCGCTGAACGTGCCCTTGGCGCGCGCGATCGGCGCCAGCGTGGGGTAGAACTGCACGAAGGTGGTGTCGACCGCCGCGTGGGCGGCATGGCAGGCGTAGCACGACGCCGAGGTGGGAATCATCGCCGCCGGGGCCTCGCCGTCGAAAGCGTAGAACGCCCAGCCGGTCTTGAACCGAGCGGTGTCCTTGACATGGACCTCGACACCCATCCGGTCGGTCTGGAAGCGACCGCTCTTGTTGATCGAGCCATTCTGCCGGGACTCGCGGCCTTCCAGGACCATCATCGTCCCCTCCGGCCACGTCCCGGTGAGGATGAAGTGCTCGTAGGCGGCTTGTTCGACGAAGACGTTGTCGAACATCATCATGCTGGAGGCGACTGGCGTGTAGGACATGCCCAGGCCCGACGAGAGATAGATCCAGCGCCGGTAGTCGGCGGGGAACGCCAACTTGCCGTCCTGCGTGAACCGCGCCGCGGCCGTAGGTGGCGCGTCCGTAGGGGAAGCGAGCACGCCGGCGGCGGCCAGGGCGGCGATGACGCTCAGCGGCATTATCTTGCGCATCCCTGGCTCGCCCCGACTGCGCGCTTGTGCAACTGCACGCCCTTGCGACAATACTTCCGCGGAAGCCGAGGCGGTAGCCGAAAATGTGCGCCGCCCGATGAAGTAAAATTCATGCCGGCGGGAATGCTTCGCACGATCCAGGCCTGAATCGGCGAACCAGGTCTGAACGCGCTGATCTTTTAGAGAATAGGGGGCCGCCGACCCCTGCGATCGGCGGCCGACGCCGTCAATGTCTGGGTATGATTTCGAGTTGCGGCGATGTCATCAACGTGGCGCTGACGGAACACGGGGTCACGCCAAGCGAACTCGGCAGACTGGCCCCGCTGATAGTGATCTTGCCGGTCTTGCTGAGTTGGGACTTCAAACCGCCGGGCCCGCAAATTCCAAGGACGGCCGCCTGGACGGTGACGTTTCGGATCGATAGTGAATGGGCGCCGTCGGCGCGAAGGGTCCACGGCAAGCCGTTGGGGGAAACCGCGAGACAGGTTGCGCCGTTAAAGGTTGCTCCTGTTATTGTTGCGCCGGAAGCGTCGCTGGTTCCGGTCAGCTTGGCCTGACACGGAATCGACACGGCGATGGAGGTTACGGTCATCGAACCCTTCGCGGTGAAGGTCCCGATATTGTTGAATTTATAGGCTGAGGCGAAGGCGGGGTTAGCCAGACCAAGCGCGATGGCCCCAACACAGATTAGGGAGGGTGCTGATTTCATGATTTCTCTCCGCATTTGAGTTATGGTTAAGTCAGTCGACTGGAGGTTGAACAAGACCGCATTCCGCCCTCAATCGGAGGGGCCATTTTCAAGATCCTCTGCAACAACGCGCTTGAACGAACCTGGTAATGGCATGTGAGGTGCGGCACAACGACGCAGGCGAGCCTATCGCACCGGTCAAGGCCTAGTCGGCCACATTTTTGGCGAACTGGTCTTGGTGCTGCGTTCCGTTGTTGTCGTATCGTATGCCGCCGCAGGCGATTCTCGTGGCGAGGGGTGAACGGAGGTGAAACGTGCGGCGTGGATCTGACATGAGGGCCGACCACGCGCGCCTGGGCGCGACAGTCTTGGGCGCTGTTACGCTCTTGCTTTCAGGGCCGTGCCGCGTCGCCGCGTCCGATCAGGCGCAGGAGCCGGTTTCGGCCGCCTCGCAGACTGTCGGTGACCCGCAGATCGCCAGGCTGATCCGTTTCCGCATCGAGATGCAGCATCGCGGCGCCGGCGTGGTGGTCGGCATTTTGCGCCCCTCGGGCCCGAGCATCGTGGCCTGGGGTCAGACCGCGCTGAACGGCCGCCGCCAGATGGACGGATCCACTGTCTTCGAGGCCGCTTCCCTGACCAAGGTGTTCACAGCCCTGCTACTGGCCGATGCAGCCACGCGCGGAGAAGCGAGCCTGGACGATCCGCTTTCCGCCTACGCGCCGCCAGGGATGAGCACACCCGGTTTTGGGACTCGCGCGATCACGCTGACGGACCTGGCGACCCACACCGCGGGCCTGCCCTTGAGACCGAACAACATTCACGTCGCCCCCGATACGCCCAACAAGTACGCCGGCTATACGCTTGCGCAGCTCTATGCCGGCTTGCCCGATTACAAACTCACCCGACCGCCAGGCTCGCGGTTCGAATATTCGAACGTCGGGTTTGCTCTGCTGGGCCATGGACTCGGCTTGCGCCTGAGCGCGCCATACGACGATCTGCTGAGAAAGCGCGTGATCGTCCCGCTCGGCCTTAGCGACACGGACCTGGAGGTCGCTGCGTCAGCGCGGCCGCGCGAGGCGCAGGGATACGATGTCGATCTCAAGCCGGTTTCGCCGAGCCACGAAGGCGCGTTGAGCCCGGCGGGGGGGCTGCATACGACGGCCGACGATCTCTTGAGGTTTCTCGCCCTGTTTCTCAAAGGTGAAGGCCCAGGGGAGCTTCCCAAGGCCGCGCGTCTGATGCTGACCGTCGATCGGCCGGGCGAGGATAAGGACACCCGCATGGCGCTCGGCTGGCGGCGCACCACGACCCATGGCGAGACCTATTATTGGAGCAACGGCAGCGGCGACGGTTCGCGCACGTTCATGGGCTTCAATCCGCGGCGCGGCACGGCCGTGGTGGCCCTCATCAACGCCAGCAGCGGCGAGGGCGTGGATGACATCGGCCGCCTCGTCCTTGATCCGGCCCAGGCGGTGGATCTCAAAATCCCGGCGGTTCATCACCAGATCAATCTGGCGGCCGGCGCGCTCGATCACTTCCTGGGAACCTACCAGTACGCGCCGGACGATCGTATCGAGATCACCCGCGGCGTCACCGGCCTGCTCGCCGGCAGCGGCCCCGGCCAGTTCGTGATCTATCCCGACGGCGCCAGCCACTTTTTCGCCAAGGTCGTCGACCTGGAGTTCGACTTTGGCCCCCTCACCTCGGCGGCGCCGCCGTTCCTGATTCTCCATCAGGACGGGAAAGTCTACACTTACAAGCGTGTTCGCTGACCCAGGCCAGGAGAGGTCGCGGGAGGCCGGCCCGAATGTTGACTCCCACCCGCCGGCCCCTATTTTCCGCGCATCCCGCGTGACTGGCGATAGAGGTGGATGACCACCGGGGAGCGCGAGGTCGATACTGACAGCCGCACGCCTGGGCGCCCTCTTCCATTTAAAGAAGGAGTCCGCCATGAGCTCGCCCGTATTCCCGCCCGCCCCCGACGCCGTCGCCGTCCGTCGGGCGCTGATCTCGGTCTCCGACAAGACCGGCCTGATCGACACCGCGCGCGCCCTCGCCGAGCTCGGCGTGGAGATCGTCTCGACCGGCGGCACCCGAACCGCCATCGCCGCCGCCGGTATCGCCGTGCGCGACGTCGCCGACATCACCGGCTATCCGGAGATGATGGACGGGCGGGTCAAGACCCTGCACCCGGCGGTGCACGGCGCGCTACTCGGCGTGCGCGACGCGCCCGTACACGCGGCCGCGATGGCCGAGCACGGCATCGAGGGCATCGATCTCATCTATGTGAACCTCTATCCGTTCGAGGCGACGGTCGCCGCCGGCGCCGACTTCGAGACCTGTGTCGAGAACATCGACATCGGCGGCCCGGCGATGATCCGCTCGGCGTCCAAGAACCACGCCTATGTCGCGGTCTGCACTTCGCCTGGAGACATGGCCGAGGTGCTGGCGGCGCTGAAGGCCGATGGATCCACCCCTCTCGCCCTGCGTCGGAAACTGGCCGCGCGCGCCTACGCCCGGACGGCGGCTTACGACGCGGCGATCGCGACCTGGTTCGCGCGCCAGATCGGCGACGAGTGGCCGTCTCGCAAGGTGATCGCCGGCGGTCTGAAGCAAACCATGCGTTATGGCGAAAATCCGCACCAGGCGGCCGCTCTCTACACCTTCCCCAATCCCAGACCGGGCGTGGCCACGGCGCGGCAGATCCAGGGCAAGGCGCTCAGCTACAACAACATCAACGACACCGACGCGGCGCTCGAGCTGATCGCCGAGTTCGCCGAAGAAGCCGCCGCGGTGGCGATCATCAAGCATGCCAACCCGTGTGGCGTGGCGCTGGGAGGCGACCTGCGCGAGGCCTATGTGCGGGCCCTGCAATGCGATCCGGTCTCCGCCTTCGGCGGCATCGTCGCGGTGAACCGCCGCCTGGACGCGGCGGCGGCGGCCGAGATCGTGAAGATCTTCACCGAGGTGGTCATCGCGCCGGAGGCCGACGACGACGCCATCGCCCTGTTCGCCTCGAAGAAGAATCTGCGGCTGTTGCTGACCGGCGCCCTGCCCGATCCGGCCGCGGCGGGCGAGACCTTCAAGTCGGTGGCCGGCGGCTTCCTCGTTCAAGCCCGCGACGGCGCGAGGATCACCGCCGCCGACCTGAAGATCGTCACCAAGCGCGCGCCCACCGAGGCGGAGGTGCGCGACATGCTGTTCGCCTTCACCATCGCCAAGCATGTGAAGTCCAACGCCATCGTCTTCGCCAAGGGTGGCCAGACCGCGGGCATCGGCGCCGGCCAGATGAACCGCAAGGACTCGGCCCGCATCGCCGCGCTGCGGGCCGCCGAGGCGGCCGAGGCCGCCGGACTGCCGCAATCCCTCGCGCACGGGTCGGCGTGCGCGTCCGACGCCTTCTTCCCCTTCCCCGACGGTATGCTGCAGGCGGTGGACGCCGGCGCGACCGCGGTGATCCAGCCGGGCGGCTCGCTCGGCGACAAGGCGGTGATCGCCGCCGCCGACGCAGCCGGGATCGCCATGGCCCTCACCGGCGTGCGGGTGTTTCGCCACTGAAATTCATCACCCGCGTCGCAGTCCCCGCAGAACCTTGCCCTCGGTGGAAATATAATTGTTGCGGTAGTCGAACCGCGGGGTGTCGGAAAAGATGAGATAATAGTATTTCATCTGCTCGGCCCACCAGTAGCCAGGACAGGCGTCGTCCAGGGTCATCGGCGTCTTCGTCACATCGGCGATTCCCGAATAGCCCCAGGTCGTGCGGCTGGTGCGTTTCATGGTCTCGAAATGCGTCCGGCAGATCTGCCGCCAGCGGGGATCGCGGTCGAGCAGCCACAGGTTCAGGGCCGCGTCGGCCAACTCGGGGCGCAGGGCGTTGCTGGGCGTCGTCGCCTGGAAGGTCTGGTAGTCGAAGCCCTCGGGGATCACGCCGAACCGGTCCTGCACCGCCGTCCACGAAAGCGCATTGGCGACGCCCTCCTTCATCGCCCCGCCCTGAGCCAGCAGCCCGCCGTAAAACGCGTCCAGCTCGGTCTGGTGGTGGTTCAGCACCTCGCCGGTCTCGAAATCCACACGCGCGAACCACAACCGCCCGTCCACCCTCACCGGCTGGTGTTTCAGAATCGCGGCGGTCAGGGTGTCGTACCAGCGCCGCGCTTCCGCATCGCCGTGCAGCTGCCAGCTGTCCCATAGGTATTCGTAATAGCTGTCCGAGGGCGGCCCTACGGTCGCCTGGCGGCTCAGCCACTTGCCGCTCTCCAAGTCAATGGTGTCGGCCAGCAGGCCGATCGCGGAACGACGGTCATACATCGCCTTCGCCGCCGCCTTGGGCAGGTCGTAGAAGCGGCGCTCCCCAGTCAGCTGCGCCAGCGTCCCCCACTCAGGCAAATAGCTGCCCACTTCGGCCGGAAACGTCACCGGGTCGCGGCGCACCGCGCCGGACCTCAAGTTGACAAAGCGATAGGGCATCCCGGTCGGAGAGCGCTCGAACGCCGGGGCCAGCCGGCTGGCGAGGTCCTGCGCCAGGGCGAGAAGCCGCGCCTCGCCGCAGGCGTGATGAGCCGCCAGCAGTCCGCCAAGCAGACGGATCGAGCATTCGAACAGCTGGATCTCGGCGTCTACATCGAAGTGGAGATTGGCGAGGACCCAGTTCAGCCCCTCTTCGAACTGATCCTCGAGTCCCATCAGCCACAGGGTGTCCAGCGCCTCGACGATCGTGAGGCCAATGGGCCGCCCGGGAAAGAAGAATTCCTCATGGCCGCCCGAGACCGGCTTCACCTGATCGTGCCCCCAGGCCCGCGCCTTGTAGCCTTGCCAGGCGTAGGCCATCTCCGCCTTTACATCCGCGGCGAGGGCTCCCCAGTCGGTTTTGCGCCCCGCCACGGCGAGCGCGGGCGTCGCGGCCAGCAGTCCGGAGGCGGCGGTCGCCTGGAGGATTCGGCGGCGGGTCGTGGGCACGGGCATGGCGGGACCTTAGCGGAAGATCGAGGTCTGGTGCGAGGCGGAGGGTTCGGTTGTCGCGCTTCCCACGGCCCAACGGCGGCTGAAATCGGCGTTCACATTCAGTTCAGCCCGCCCGGTCTATATATCGCTCAAGAAACGAGGATCGGTGTTACGGGTCTTTGTTCCTTACCATCCAGGCGATGCAAGATAGGAAGATGACATGAGCACTCGCAAACTTAAGTCGATGGCGGGCGCCTGCCTCGCCGCCATCGCGGCGACCAGTCTGGTCGTCGAGGCCACGGCGGCCAGCGCACAGGATTACAACAACGGCCCGCCGCCGGGCGGCGGTTATAACAACGGCCCCCCTGGCGGTGGTTACGACAATTATAACAACGGTCCTCCGCCGAGCGGTGGCTACCGGTCGGACTCGGCGCCGCCGCAGGGCCAGTACGCGCCCCCGCCGCCAGGTTATGAACAGGGCGGTTCGTACGACGACCGGTCCGAGCAGGCGGATCAGGAGTATGCCCAGCGGTATTCGCAGTGGGCCGCGCAGTACTGCGTGAACCGCCAGAACAACAACACCGCCGCCGGCGCCATCATCGGCGGCGTCTTCGGCGCCGCCCTGGGCGCGGCGGCCGGCGGCCGTAACCCCGGCGCGGGCGCGGCGATCGGCGGCCTTCTGGGCGCCGGCACCGGAGCGGCGATCGGCTCGACCAGCAACCCAGGCGGCGGCTGCCCCCCCGGATACGTGATCCGCGGCGGCGCGCCGGCCTTCTACTGGGGCGGTCCCGCCGTGGTGACCTGGGCGCCGTCCTGGTACAACCCGTGGGTATGGGCGGGCGGTCGCTATGTCTATCACCCCTACCGCTACTGGTACTGGCAGCACCGGGGCTACTGGCGTCCGGGTTGGCGCGGCGGCGCCTGGCGCGAACATCACCGCCGCTGGTAGCCGTGCGCCCGCGCAGCCTTGCCACGCTCGCGTGACCAAGCCCGCGGAGTTTACTTGATCCTGGCTCGACGACGCCAGGTCCGTGGTCAACCGCGGGCCTGGCGTTCGTCGTTTGGGGCGCCGCGACGCGTGGTGTTTCCAACGCTCCCCATCCTGCTTTAGCGTGTTCGAAACGCGGCGGACGCCTCGTGTCGGCTCGCGACGAACCTCAAGGGGAGCAGACGGTCATGGGCAACATCTGGAGCGGCGAGCGGCGTCTCAGCGCCGACGCGCTGCATGTGCGGATCGCGCGGGCGGCGAGCGGTTTCGCCAGCGTCGGGGTCGAGGCCGGGGACGGCGTGGCCCTGTATCTGCGCAACGACTTCGCCTTCTTCGAAGCGGGGATCGGCGCGGGCACGCTGGGCGCCTATCCGGTAGCGGTCAACTGGCACTACACGATCGACGAGGCGCGGTATCTGTTCGAGGATGCGGCGGTCAAGGTCCTGGTGATTCAGGCCGACCTGCTGGCGCCGATCCGCGCTGCGATCCCGCCTGGCGTCACCGTGCTGGTCGTTCCCACCCCGCCCGAGATCCAGGCCGCCTATGGCCTGCCAGACGAAGCGTGTCAGGTTCCTCTCGGCGCGATCGACTGGAACGCCTGGCGCGACGGCTTCGCCGCGCGGACCGACCCGCCGGCTCCGATTCCCAGCGCCATCATCTACACCTCGGGCACGACCGGCCGGCCCAAGGGTGTCAAGCGCGCGGCCCTCAAACCGGATCAGGCGGCGGCCGTCGCGCGCATGCTGGCGCAATCCTATGGCTTCACCGACTATCTCGACCCGGCGAGCTGCAAGACCACGGCCGAGATCGTCACCGCCGTCATCGGCCCGATCTACCATTCGGCGCCCAACGCCCACGCGAATTTCGCGTTCAGGAACGGCGCCAACGTCATCCTGACCCCCAGGTTCGATGCCGAAGAGCTGCTGGCGCTGATCGAGACGCGACGCATCACGCACCTGAACATGGTCCCGATCATGTTCAACCGGTTGCTCAAGCTGCCCGAGGCGGTCCGCCGCAAGTACGACCTGTCGTCCCTGCGCTTCGTCGCCCACGCCGCAGCGCCGGTGTCGCCGCCCATCAAGCGCGCGATGATCGATTGGTGGGGCCCAGTGATCAACGAGTATTACGGATCGACGGAAATGGGCAACGTCACCTTCTGCACCTCGGAGGAGTGGCTGGCGCATCCGGGGACCGTCGGACGGGTCATGCCCGGCGCGGCGGTGCGGGTCGTCGACAAGGACGGGGCCGACGTCCCGCCGGGCGAGCCGGGCGAAGTGATCGGCCGCCAGCCGGGGATGGGCGACTTCACCTATCAGAACGACCCGGCCAAGCGGCGCGCCATGGAAAAGCAGGGACTGCTCGCCCCGGGCGACATCGGCTACTTCGACAGCGACGGGTTCCTCTATCTGTGCGATCGCGCCAACGACATGATCATTTCCGGCGGCGTCAACATCTACCCGGCCGAGATCGAGGCCGAGCTGCACAAGATGCCGCAGATCGCCGACTGCGCGGTGTTCGGCATCCCCGATGATGACTACGGCGAGGCGGTCTGCGCCGTGGTCCAGCTGCAGCCGGGGATCGACCTCGGCGAGCCGGCCATTAAGGCCCACCTGCGCCAGCACATGGCGGGTTACAAGGTTCCCAAGCGCATCGACTTCGCCGCGGATCTGCCGCGCGAGGATTCCGGCAAGATTTTCAAGCGCAAGCTGCGCGCCCCATTCTGGGAAGGACAAGGGCGTTCGATCTGAAAGCTTGCCTCGGCACACAACCCTCGTACGATCGCGCCTATTACGATCATGCCGGAGACGCCAGGATAGACGCGATGAACATCAGCCCGGAGATCGCCGAGATCGTCGGCGGGGTCGATTTCGATCCGCAGGCCCTGCACGCCCGCTACATGGCCGAACGCGACCGGCGCATTCGCCCTGACGGCAATGCTCAGTACGTCGAGGTGACGGCGCAGTTCTCCCGCTACGTCGAGGATCCCTACGTCGAGCCCGGCTTCACCCGCGAACCGATGTTCGATGCGGTCGAATTCACCATCATCGGCGGCGGTTTCGGCGGCCTGCTGATGGGCGCGCGCCTGCGCGAGGCCGGCGTCGAGCGCCTCCGCGTGGTCGAGGCGGCCGGCGACTTCGGCGGGACCTGGTACTGGAACCGCTACCCCGGCGCGATGTGCGACGTGGAGTCCTATTGCTATCTGCCGCTGCTCGAGGAGCTCGGCTATATTCCGCGGCACAAGTATTCGTACGCGCCCGAAATCCTCGAGCACAGCCGCAACATCGCCCGCCGCTTCCGGCTCTACGACGACGCCCTGATGCAGACGAGCGTCGCCGCCCTGGCATGGGACGAGGCCGAGGGGCTCTGGACGGTGCGCACCGATCGCGGCGACGCGTTTCGCACCCGCTACGTCGCCATGGCCAATGGGCCGTTGAGCCGGCCGAAGCTGCCGGGCATTTCCGGCATCGACACCTTCGAGGGTTTCACCTTCCACACAAGCCGGTGGGACTACCGCTATACTGGGGGCGACAGCTACGGGAATCTCGTTGGCCTGAAGGACAAGCGGGTGGGCGTCATCGGCACCGGCGCCACCGCGGTTCAGTGCATCCCGCACCTGGGGGAAGCGGCCCGGCGGCTTTATGTCTTCCAGCGCACCCCCTCGTCGGTCGACGTGCGCAATAACGGCCAGACCGATCCCGCGTGGGCCGCGTCGTTGCGGCCGGGCTGGCAGAAGCGCCGGATGGACAATTTCAACACCCTGGTCAGCGGTGGCGACGCCGAGGAGGACCTCGTCCGCGACGGCTGGACCGACATCTTCCGCAATCTGACCGGCGTGGCGGTCCGGGAAGCGTCGCGAAGGATCGGCCGCCCGATCACGCGTGAGGAACGCGACGCGCTGATGATCCTGGCCGATTACAAGAAAATGAATGAGGTGCGCGCCCGGGTCGATGCGATCGTCCAGGAACGAGCCACCGCGGAGGCGCTCAAGCCCTGGTATCGGCAGTTCTGCAAACGGCCGTGTTTCCACGACGATTACCTGCAGACGTTCAATCGCCCGAACGTGACCCTCGTCGATACGCAGGGCAGGGGCGTGGAGCGGTTGACCGAGCGCGCCGTGATCGCCAACGGCCGCGAATACGAGGTCGACTGCCTGATCTTCGCCACCGGCTTCGAGGTCGGCACATCGTTCGCGCGCCGCGCGGGCTACGACATCGTCGGCGTGGGCGGGCGCACGCTGTCGCAACATTGGGCGGACGGTCTGCGAACCATGCACGGCCTTGCCAGCCACGGCTTCCCCAACTGCTTCTTCCTGGGGTTCAATCAGTCGGCGGTCACGGTAAGCGTGCCGATCGCTCTCGACCGTCAGGCGCGGCAGGTGGTCTACATGCTCGAGCAGGCGCGCGAGCGCGGCCGCCGAATCATCGAGGTGTCGCAAGCGGGCGAGCAGGCCTATGTGGACGAAGTTCACCGCCTCTCTCACATCGGCGAGCGCTTCTACCAGGAGTGCACCCCCGGCTACTACAACGCCGAAGGCGCGTCAGAACGCGGACAGGGCTTCTTTTCCAGGATGTATGCAGGGGGTACTTTGAGGTTCTTCGACCTGCTCGACGCCTGGCGCGACGAGGGTTCGCTGCGCGGCCTGGAGCTGCGCTGAGGCCGTGCCGGCCGCCTTCACCCGCGCCGTCAGCCCACGCCTCGCCGATTGCGAGCTGACCCATCTCGTCCGTACCCGGATCGACGTCGACGTCGCGTTCGCTCAGCACGCGGCCTATGAATCCGCGCTCGCCGCCGCCGGCTTCGAGGTTCGCCGCCTGCCGCCCCTCGACGATGCGCCGGACGGTGTTTTCGTTGAGGACACCGCGGTCATTCTTGGCCGACATGCGATCATCACACGGCCGGGCGCGGCGTCGCGGCGGGACGAGACGGTCTCCACCGCGGATTTCCTTGGCGAGTTCATGGAGATCCACCGTCTGCCTGGCGGCAGCATCGATGGCGGCGACGTCCTGCTTATCGAGCGCACGCTGTACGTGGGCGCCTCGCGGCGCACCGACGCGGCGGGAATCGATGCGCTGCGCGCGGCCGCGGCGCCGCTCGGCTACGCGACCGTGGCGGTTCAATTGCGCGACTGCCTGCACCTGAAGACCTGCGCCACCTGGGCCGGCCGCGACAGCGCCGGCGACCCCGTGGTCATCGTCGACCCCCGCTTCGTCGATCAAGCGGCGTTCGTTGGTGTTCAGACCGTCCTGGTCGGGCCCGGCGAAGGCGCGGCAGCTAACGCGGTCTGCGCCATCGACACCCTGCTCATCGCCGCCGGCCATCCGCGCGTGCGCGACATTCTGGCCGCGCGCGGCTTTGCACCTGTCGAAATCGACACATCCGAACTGCGCAAGGCCGAGGCGGCGTTGACCTGTCTCAGCCTGCTCGCGCCAGACCTATAAGAACAAAATCAGGGAGAGACCGATGACACGCTCCACACGCGTTCTCATGGAAGGCATCTATTTCGGCGAAGGTCCACGCTGGCATGACGGGCGATTGTGGTTCAGCGACTTCTACGCCAAGGCGGTGAAGTCGGTGTCCCTTGCCGGCGATGGGCGGACCGAGTTCGAGATCGACGACCGGCCGTCCGGTCTCGGCTGGATGCCCGACGGCTCGATGCTGATCGTCTCCATGATCAAGCGCCAGGTGCTGCGCCGCTCGCCCGCCGGGGAGATCAGCGTGCACGCCGACCTGAACGGCGTCGCCACCTTCCATTGCAACGACATGGTCGTCGACGCCCTGGGCCGCGCCTATGTCGGCAACTTCGGCTTCGACCTCGATGCCGAGATGGTGCGGCGCGGCGTCGAGGCGGTGATCAATGATCATCCGACAGCGAAGCTTGCGCTGGTCCTGCCGGATGGCTCGGTGAGCGTCGCGGCGGAAGATATGCACTTTCCCAACGGACCGGTGATCACGCCCGATGGGCGGACCCTGATCATCGGCGAGACGCTCGGCAGCGCCCTGACAGCGTTTGATATCGCCGCCGACGGCGCGCTATCGAACCGGCGCCTATGGGCAAGCACCGCGCCCCGCGTTCCGGACGGCATAGCGCTCGACGCAGACGGCGCGATCTGGATCGCCAACCCGATCGCGCCGGAGTGCGTGAGGATCGCGCAAGGCGGCGAGGTGCTCGACGTCGTCGAAACCAGCCAGCCCTGCTATGCCTGCATGCTCGGCGGCGACGACGGCAAGACCCTGTTCATGCTGACAGCCAAGACCTCGATCGCCCACGAGGCCGCGGAAGCTCCGAGCGGCAAGCTGGTGATCGCGACTGTGGACGTCCCGCATGCGGGATTGCCGTAGTCGTCAGCCCGCTTCCAGGAAGGCCTTCAGCATGTCGTCGGGCCAGCGCGCGCCGCGGTTGTTGAGGTTGGCGTAGATCCCGGTGTCCCACTCGCAGGTCGAAGGGATGTTGCGGTTCCAGTCCATCACATAGACGCGCGAGAAGATCTTCCACACGCCGTCGCGTCGCTCGAGCCGATCGAGATAGCGGCCTCCGACGACCATTTCGGTGCGACCGTTGGGGCCCTCGATCTCATGATAGGCCTGGCAGTAGGTCTCGGCGCGGGCTCTGTCTCCGTCGATGTCGATGGCCATGTTGCTGGTGGCGTGCTGAGTGCGCAGCATGGTCTTCAGCGCCGCGACCGTGGCGTGCGCCCAGTCGTGAGCATTGCTCACGCCCGAGCCGTAGTCGCAGGTCCCGTCCGCCCAGAATACGCTGAGCAGGGTGTCGACGTCGCAACGGTCGATGCCGCGCGAATATCGTGTGAGCATGTCGGCGATCTTCACCCGGGCGATCATTTCGATGACCTGCGAGGCGATGAGGTCGGGATCCTGGCTCATGAGGGTGTCTCCTGGCGTCTTGAGGGCTAGAGCGTGCGCAGACGCTCGCGCTGGTTGCTGAGGTCGGCGTCGCCGCGATGGCCGAGCAGGGCGTCGGGGCTCGACTTGATCCAGTCGTCCAGCGCCGGTTCGGTGCGCGCCCAGTCGACCAGTTCGCTGCGATGGGCGATCTTCCACACGCCTTCGCGGCGCTCATAGCGATCGACGTAGCGCCCGCTGATGAACAGGTCCTTTTCCATGCCGGTCATGATCACGCGGTGGAAGGCCTGAAAATAGACCTCGCCGAACGCCACATCGCCCTCCACCTCGATGAAGGCCTGACCCATCATGTGATGGTTGGACAGATGGTCCTTGAGGGCGTTCTGAGCCATGGCGACGAAGTCGTCGCGACCGCCCTTGAAGAAGCCGTAGTCGGTGGTGGCGTCGTCCCAGAACACGCTGCGATGCAGGATCGGCATAAGTCGATCCTGCGCGCGCAGATAGCGGCAGGAAAGTTCATAGATGTCCTGCTTGGAGAGCAGGACATCTATGCGAGGGTCTGGATGAGGTTCTGACATGACTGGCTCGCGCTTTTAAGAGACGGTCGGGGCGCCGATGAGGCGCGCCTCGCCGTTGTGGAAAGCCGGAACGCCGCCGCAGACGGTCTGGCCGGAGTCGATCACCAGGGTGTGGCCGGTGACATAGCGGGCCTCGTCGCTGGCCAGGTAGAGCAGGCCATAGGCCGGATCCTGGGCGGTGGCGGCGATGCCGAGCGGCGCGCCGGAGGCGATGCGCCGGGCGGTGGCGTCGTGATCGGCGGCGTCGCCGGCGATCAGCGAAGCGGTCATCGCGGTGACCGTATTGCCGGGCGCGACGGCGTTGACCCGGATGCCATGCTGCGCCAGCTCAGAGGCCACCGACTTGGTCAGGCCGACGACCCCGTGTTTGGCGGCCGTGTAGGCATGCGGGCCTAGGCCGCCCATCACGCCGGCCGTGCTGGCGATCGACAGGATCGACCCCGTCTTGCGCGGCGTCATCACGCGGGCCGCGTGCTTCATGCCATAGAAGACGCCGGTGAGCAGGATGGCGATGGTGCGGTTCCAGTCCTCGGCGGGCGTGTCCTGGATCGGACCGACCGCGCCGACGATGCCGGCGTTGTTGACCATGATATCGAGCCAGCCGAAGCGCGAGACGGCCAGGTCGACCGCGGCGGCGACATCGGCCTCCGACGTCACGTCGGCGCGGATGAAGGTGGCGCGATCGCCGAGCTCGGCCGCCAGCCTGGCGCCGGGCCCTTCCTGCATGTCGCACAGGACCAGTTTGGCCCCGTGTTCATGAAACAGCCGCGCCGCGCCCGCGCCGATCCCGCTGGCCGCGCCGGTGATGACCGCGACTCTATCCTGGAGCCTGTCGTCCACGTTTGTCTTCTCCCTATGTCTCTTTTTTAGTTCATGTGATCCCACGCCCGGGCCTGCTCCGCCGCCGCCCGAAAGGGGCGAAGGCAGAGGACCAGGCAGACGATGGCGATCGGATAATTGACCGACGCCATGAGGCTGAGACTCCCGCCAAGCGACTTGCCGTCGAAGATGCGGTCGCTGATCAGCCCGCCGAGAAAGGGGCCGAGCGTGAGCGAGATGCAGTTCACCACCAGCATGTAGAGGGCGATGATCCGGCCCTTGAGCTCGTTCGGCGCGATGAACTGCAGAGCCGTCGTGCCCAGCCCGCCGGGGCAGCCCATGAAGAACGTGATCGGAACCAGCAATGCAAAGATCTGCCACGGCTTGGACGCCATCGGCATGATGATGGCCAGCGGCCCCAGGATGAGCACCGCGGCGATCACCAGCTTCATCAAGGTGTCGGCGCTTCCTCGTTGCAGCAGCCTGGCCGCGAGCGCGCCGGAGAGAATGGCGCCTGCAAATCCCAGAACCATCGCCATGGAGCCATAGATCAGCCCCACCTGCGCGCGCGGCACGCCGCGCTCGCGCACCAGGAACTCGACGACCCAGAAGAACAGGGCCCAGCCCTGGATGGACAGGCAGATGTAGGCGATGAACATCAGGGTGAGGAACTTCCACCGTCCCGAAACGAACGTCGCGACCTGCGCCAGGGTCAGGGGCACATGGCCGTCGCCGACCGCACGCCCCCGGCGCGCAGGTTCCTTGAGCGTGAAGCGGCCCAGCAGGGCCATGAGCACGCCGGGCAGGCCGAGCAGGATGAAGGTGAACTGCCAGGATTTCACCGCGCCGATGATCGGCAGGGTCACCGGCGGCGCGGTCTCGAAATGCTGCACCAGGGCGCCGCCGAGGATATTGGCGAGACCGACGCCAAGGAATGGCGCGGCGTTGAGAAGTCCCAACGCAATCGGCAGAGTGCGTTTGGGAAACAGGTCCGACAGCATCGAATAGGAGGCCGGTGCAAGTCCGGACTCGCCGATGCCCACGCCCATCCGCGCAAGGAATAGTGTGAAGAAGCTCTGTGCAAGACCGCAGGACGCGGTCATGAGGCTCCACAGGAAGATGGCGCCTGTTGCTACCGCGCGGCGCGAACCGCGATCGGCGAGCCAGGCGGCGGGGAGTGTGCAGAAGGTGTAGAGCAGCGTGTAGGCGAGGCCGCCGATCACGCCCATTTCGGTGTCGCTGATGCCCAGATCGCGCCGGATCGGGCCGATCATCAGCGACAGAACCTGTCGGTCGATGGTCGATAGACTGGCGGCCACGGTCAGGAAGACCGCGGCGTACCAAGCCGCCGACGTCGCGCCGTCGGCAAGCGGGCTCGACGGCGTGTCGACGCTCCGCGCCGGGACCGGAGCTGCGTCCGGCGCGGGAACCGAGACCATGGGGCTCAGGCCTTCAGGTACTTGTCGACCGTCATGTGCAGGCGCCTGGCCCTGACTTCCTGGTAGTTGCCCAGCGTCTGGCCGCGTTTGCGCGACGCCTGCGCGCCCTTGTATTGCATGGCCAGGTTGTCGGTGTCCTGATCGTAGACGAAGCCCAGCCCCTGGTTCATGCCCGGTGCGTCGGCGTAGGACTCTCCGGGGGTCAGGCGATGCGGCTCCGGCGCTTCCGGACGTTGCTGCCCAGGCGCGAGCGGTTGCAGGAACAGCAGGTCGAACAGGGTGCGGCCCGGGTCCGTGCCGATGGGACGGAATCGATAGATCATCGGCAGGCTGACCCCTGGGAACATGAACATGTTGGGGAACAACCAGTATTCGATCGAGTCCAGCATCTCGCTGTCCGAGTATTTCGACAGGTCGACCCCCCACTTCTTGCCGAAGTCTTCGCGCATGTGCTCAGCGGCGACCGACCGGGCGAGGCGGCCCTCGGGAACGACGACGCCCTCATGCGCCGTCCGCAGCTTGTCGAGGATCTCCTGCTGCGTCTGCGGCCGGGTGTAGTGCGGGCTGGGGTGGCCGATGGTGTGAACGAATCGGCTAACGTTCTCGCTGAAGACGTCATACTGCGCGTTGGCGTCGCCGGCGGTGGGCAGGCCCTGGGTGTGGGTGGCGTAGACGTGATAGGCCTCGAGAAAGGCTTCCTGGGCCGCCTTCCAGTTGGTGTCCAACTCCTTCTGGACGTGCAGCACCGTGTAGCGGTTCGACAGGTCCCAGCCATCCTTGAAGTGCTCGGGAAGCACGCCGAGATGATCGGCCAGGGGGCCGGCGTCGGGGTCCATGTTGATGAAGACGAATCCTCCCCAGCGCTCGACCTTGACCTCCGGCAGCTTGAAGTCCTCGTCCTTCACGTGCGGGAAGTCCCAGCGGCAGGGCACTTCCTTGAGCTTGCCGTCCAGGCTCCAGCTCCAGCCGTGGAACGGGCAGCGCAGGATCGGCGCGACGCCGCGGGTGTCGGACGGCCGGAATTGCGTACCCCGGTGAAGACAGGCGTTGATGTAACCCTTGATCTCGTCGGGCGCGCTGCGCACCAGGATCACCGAATGGGGGCCCACGTCATAGGTGACATAGTCGCCGACGTGCAGAATGTGTTCCTCGCGGCAGGCCCATTGCCAGACCTTCGGCCATAGCTTCTTCATCTCCAGGTCGAAGAAGTCCTTGGAGTAGTAGCGTTCGTAGGGAATGTCCTCGTCGCCGAGGAAGCTGTAGGATTCCGCCGTCAGAGCGGGCGGCGTCGCCATGCCGTCGGCGATAATCAGGTCCTTTGTCGAGGGGCCCGGACAACGCGCCTCTCCAGGCGCCGGAAAACCGGCGATGGGAACCTCGAAACGATCATCCGGCATCGATTCATCTCCCTTGGCGCCCGCCCGTATGGCTCGGCGGATATTCTTCAAAAGTGCTTTTTTTGGCTCGCGAGTCAACCGATGATGCGACTCCTCGCCGCCGTGGCGGTCAATTCGCCGTGGGCGGAGAACGCCCCTCGCCGCGCTTCAGAGCGTCGGATCGGCCGCTATGCGCACCACGGTCTTGCCGAAGTTTCGGCCTTCCAGCATATCGATCATGGCCCGTCCGGCGTTGTCGAGACCCTCGACGATATATTCCTTGTGCGTGAATCGCCCGTCCCGGATCATCGCGCCTACCTCCCGCTGAAATTCCGGGTAAAGGTCGAAGAAGTCGGCGACCATCAAGCCCTTGATCACGAGGCGTTTGAGCGCAATCTGCCGCAGCAGCGTCGGGGTCAAGTCGGGCCCCGGCGGCGGCTCCGCGTTGTTGTAGTCTGAGACAAGGCCGCACATGATCATGCGGCCATAGTCCCGCATCGAACCGACGGCCGCCCAGAATACGTCTCCGCCGGCATTCTCGAAGTTGACGTCGATCTTCTCGGGGCAAGTCTCCTCGACCGCGTCGGCAAAGTCTGGCCGGGTGCGGTCGAGGCAGGCGTCATAACCCAAGGTCTCCACGGCGTACCGGCATTTTTCCGCCGAACTGCTCACGCCGACTGTTCGGCAGCCCCGCGCGCGCGCAAGCTGGCCGACCACGGCGCCCACGCCGCCCAGCGCGGCCGATACGAAAACGGTCTGCCCGGCCTTCGCGTCGGCGAGGCGTGTGAAGCCTGCGTAGGCCGTCAGGCCCGGCATTCCCAGCGCGCCCAGGTGCGCGCTCAGAGGCGCAAGGCTTGGATCCACCCCGCGAAGCGACGCGCCGGGCAGGACGCAATAGTCCTGCCAGCCGCCAAACCCGGCGACATAGTCGCCTTCCGTCAGCCCGGGAAACCGCGAACGTTCGACCCGCATCACCGCCTCGCCCGGGATGACGCCCCCGATTGGCAACAGGTTCGCGTAGCCCTTGGCGAGCCGGGCGTTGAGGTGGGCGCGGATGTAGGGATCGACCGTGAGATAGATCGCCCGACAGAGCACGTCCCCTTCGCCGATATCGGGGATTTCGCCCTCGCTCACGGCAAAATCCTCCACACGGGGCATCCCGTCGGGGTAGCGCCGTAGTGTCATCTGCCTGTTGATAATATTGGTCATTTCCTGGCCTGAAATAAATCACACGACGCCGGGCGCGCCATCAGTCCGTCAGCTTTACCGTCGCCTTGCCCTGCAGCGGATGATCGGTTCCCTCGCGCGCCAGCCAGACGTCGCACTCGGCGAAGCGCCCGTCGCCGTCTTCACGCACTGCCGTGACCACGCCCCGCGCCGTGATGCGATCGCCATCGAGCACGGCCATGGGGAATGTCATGTAGAGACGCTTGATACAGCCCGGGCCGGCCCATGCGTGCAGCATATTCACCATGTAGCTCAGGCCAAGCGGGCCCTGATTGATTGTGCGATGGCCAAAGCCGATCTTGGCCACCGCATCGCGGTCCCAGTGGACCGGATTGGGGTCGCGCAGGATGGCGGCCATGGTGCGCATGCGCTCGGGGCGCACGCTCTCCATCAGCCAGTCGGGTATGGCGTCGCCGACGTTCACCTTCATACCGAAGCGCTCCGCCCATAATGCCAGGTGATCGTCGTGCGCGCGACGAGGCGCCCATCGGGGTCCGCGACCTCGAACTGAAACTGGATGCGGTCGTGAGGGCGGCCGTGCCCGGTCAGCCGGCGCTCGGCGTCGACGACCTTGCCGCTGATCTTGTAGGGCGTTTCCTCCCTCAGCGGCTCGAACATCTCCCAGTCGTAGCTCTCGATGCCGATCGAAAAGTCAGATTCCGCCTGCCCGAGAGAGAACATTTCCCCAATGCTCGTGCGACTGCCGAGGATCGGCATGTGGAACAGAACGACCGGGTGAACCATGCCGCCTGGCAGCAGGTCGGCGCCGGTGCACTCGGTAAGCAGGAAGTTCTCCCAGTGCTCGACGGTGTAGACGCCGCCGGGAAACGGGTGGCCGATGATGGCCTTGATCTCCGCCTCGGGCGGAAGCGGTCTCGCCGCTGCGCTCATGGTTCCTCCTGTCACCGGCGGGGCGAAGCCATCCGCAACGCCTTCGCCAGCACCGATGTCGTCGCCGTCCCGAACGACGGCCGGAAAGCCGCCGCCCGCACCACCCTAGAACTGTGCCTGGAGCTCGAGGCCCCAGCTGGCGCCGGGACCAAGCGTGCCCGAAGCGAACAGCGGAGAGACAAAAGTCGGCTGTTCATGCCGCCAGTTCGTCAGGTTGCGGCCAAAGAACGTGACCCTGTAGTCTTTGTAAGCATAGCTTACGCTAGCCGCCAGGTCGGTATGGGACGGTATGATGAACTGCGAGGCGTTGTAGAGATCTCCCTGCTGCGTATCGACCCAGCTGACGCGGCCGTTGAGCGCCAGGGTTCCGGGCCCCACCGGCACGGTGTAGGTCGCCGATCCGCCGAGCGTCCAGTCGGGCGCGCCGCGAGGGATCAGGAAGGTGGCGTCGACAATCGGCACCGGTCCGGTCTGATTGCTGGGGTAGCCGATCAGCAGGGAGGTGTATTTGGCGTGCAGGTAGCCGAAGGAACCGGCCAGATTGAGTTGCGGCGTGACGACCCACTTCAGTTCGCCTTCGACACCTTCATACCGCAGGCCGCCGACGTTGGTGAAAATGGTGACCACCGTGTTCGTCGTCTTGTCGAACTGGATCGACGATTCCTGCTTGTTATGGAAATCGTTGATGAAGCCCGTCAGGTTGAACTGCAGCCTGTTGCCGAAGAACTGGCCTTTTTCGCCGATCTCGTAGGACTTGGCGGTTTCGGGCGCATACTGGTTCTGCAGGAAGTCGGCCGAGTTCTGATTGACGCCGAAGAAGCCGCCGGAGTGCCAGCCTTCCGAAAACGACGCGTAGACCATGATGTCGGGCGTCGCCTGATAGGAAAGCGCCGCGGTCGGCGTCACCTGGTTCCAGCTGTTCGACAAATCGGCATTGCTTGGGAAGGCGCTGTCATCGAGGCGGTCCGCCGGCGCGATGTAAGACTGGTAGCCGATGAAGTGCTTCTTCTCATGGGTGTAGCGCACGCCCGCCGTCAGGGTCAGATGCGGATAGAACTCCCAATCGGCGTGAGCGAAGCCCGCCACCGAGTCGGTGCTCTGCGACTCGTAGAGAATGTTGGCCAGGCCCGGTCCATAGCCTCCGACACCAGAGACCCCGCCCTTGGGCCCGCCCGGATCGCATTGCACGCGCCCGAACACGGCCTGGAGAGCCGCGGTGGTGCGCGGCGCCAGGCAGGCCGACAGAGGATCGGGGTAGCCAGTGGCCGCGGCGCTGGCGAGTGGATTGAAGGCGGGGGCCCATAGGTTGTCGCGGAGATCGTAACCGCTGATGTCGCTGACGAAGGTCCAGAAATCGCCCGTCGTCTCCCACCGGCGTGTGAAGTAGTTGTTGAAATAATATCCGCCGAGAACCAGGTTGAGCTTGCCGAGTTTTCCCTCCCAGTTACCCTCTGCCCGAACTTCTTCACTGACCTGGTGGTAGTGGGCCTGAGTCAGGATATTGATGAAGTTGGTGCTCGAGCCGTCGAAATCCTCCGACTCGAGTTCGCGCTGATAGCGCACGCCCGTGACCGACACCAGGTTGAGGTGATCGCTGACCCGGTAGTTCATGTTGAGCGTATAGGCCCAGGTTTGAATATCGCCGGGAGACGGAAAATTATCGGTAATCGTATTGGGAATCGCCAGGCTGTCGCGGGTCGGAACATTCGGAAGTGGGGTCGACCCGGGGATGAGGTATTGAATCAGTCCAGGAAGGTAGGTGTCCAGCATGGCGGGATTCCCCGCCAGCGACGTCCCCGGTGCGTTGATATCGCTTGGGGTCTTTGGCGGACCGAGGACTCCCGCCGCCGTGTTGTAGTTGGTCAGGAAGGCGCCGCCCTGACTGCGATCTTCATATTTGTCGAAGGTGAAGATCGCCTTGAACTTGTCATTCGGCGTGAACTTTAAAGAGCCGCCGAAGTTCTTATAGTCGCGCTGCGGCTGATTGATGTTCAGAAAGGTGTTGTGCAGATAGCCGTCGCGGTTAGCAGTGAAGAGATAGAGCTTCAACGCCAGCACGTCACTGATGAGCGGCGCATTGAACACGCCGCGGAATTCCTGGTCGTTCCAGCTACCGGTTGTATACGAAATTTTCGCGCCCCACTCGCCGGTGGGCTCGGTCCTGATCACATTCAGAGCGCCGCCGATGGTGTTGCGGCCGAAAAGCGTGCCTTGCGGACCGCGCAAGACTTCAATTCGTTGCAGGTCGAAATTGTCGATCAGCTGGCCGACGAGCGTGCCGAGATAGATGCCGTCGATCTGCACGCCGATGGGCGAGTCGATAGAGTTGTCGTCCAGCCGCGAAGGGCTGACGCCCCGGATCGTGATATCGGCCGCGCCGCCGCGCTGCGCGTACTGATCGATGCGAACGTTGGGCGTGTACGCGACCAGATCGCTGACATTGCGGACGTCCGCGGCCTTGAGCTGGCCGGTGAAGGCGGTAATGGCTATAGGGACCCTCTGCACCGACTCCTGGATCTTCCGGGCGGTCACGATGACTTCCTCAACCCGCGAGTTCGAGGGGACCGCGTCGTTGGCCGCTATTTTTTGTGAAGTCGGCGTGACTTGCTGCGCCGCGGCAACGCCCATCGACATCAGAAAAACCGGCGCCGCAAGGGCGAACGGTATCGACACGGACGCCATCAGGCGCCCGTAGATGGCACTACGAATCATGTTACCTCCCAAGTTTATTTTCTTCGGCGCACTGACCTCGGTCCGCGCGCTTATTAGGCTTTGGAGGATTTGTTGCACAAAGGCGGTGAAGGGCGCAATAGCGCCCGACCCAAAAAAAACCATCACGCGTGACGTTTTTGGCTTTCTCCATCACCAGGTCCGTCGGCGCCCGTTAAGGAGCGTCGCCGACAGCATAAAAACCGATTGGTCAAGTCCGTCGCGCAGTCGCACGTGTATAGCTTTCAATCCCGGCCGCCCACTGGTTCGGCCGAACGGTGCGCAGGTGTGGGCGCATTAAAGTTCGGGAACGCTTGCCGCGTTGCTCCACCGTGATTCCAAGGCCCTGAAGTCGCAATGGTCCAACGGTGCGGATCAGAACTTTGCCGCAAGTTCGAGGCCCCAGTTGGCGCCGGGTCCCCAGGTGCTGGAAGCAAACAATGTCGCAATATAGGATGGCGACTCGTGGATATAATTGGTCAGGTTGCGGCCGAACACTGTGACCTTGTAGTCCTTGTAGGCGTAGCTGATCGAGGCGGAAAGGTCCGTATGCGACGGGACAAAGCTGTAGGATTCGTTGTAAAGCCCGGTATATTCGCTATCGACCCAGGTGATCTTCGACTCAAGTTCGAGAGCTCCCGGGCCTACAGGCACGGTGTAGCTGGCCTCTCCGCCCACCGTCCACTGCGGGGCGTTTCGCGGGATCAGGAAGGTGGCGTTGGTCGGCACAGGGACGTTGGCGTTGACCGCATTGGGGTAGGCGATGTTCAGGCTTGTGTATTTTGCGTGCAGATAGCCCGCCGACCCCGACAGGTGGAATTCCTTGGTCACGATCCACTGCAGCTCGGCCTCGATGCCCTCATAACGCACGCCGCCGACGTTGGTGAACACGGTGACAACGGTGTTGGTGGTCGGATCGAGCTGGACCGCCGATTCCTGTTTGTTGTGGAAATCGTTGAGGAAGCCGGTGAGATTGAGCTGAACCCTATGATCGAGGAATTGGCTCTTCAGGCCCAGCTCGTAGGACTTGGAGGTCTCCGGCTCATAGGTCTTGTTGAAATCCGCGATGTTCTGATTGACGCCGAAGAAGCCTCCGGAGTGCCAGCCTTCGGAAAAGGATCCGTAGACCATGACATCGTTGTTGACCTGATAGGACAATCCAACCGTGGGCGTAACCTGGCTCCAGCTCTTTGAAAGCGTCCCCGTGGAAGCGGGGAAGTCGAAGTTGTCGATGCGCGAGAGTGGCGCGAGATACGACTGGTATCCCACAAAATTCTTTTTCTCGTATGTCCACCGGACGCCGGCGGTAAGGGTGAGGTGGGGATAGAATTCCCATTCTCCGTGCGCGAACAAGGCCACCGATTCTGTGCCTTGAGTCTCATAAAGCTTCTGCAGGGTGCCCTGGCCGTAGGGACCCGACGCACCGGGATCGCACGCCACTTGCCCAAAAACTGCTTTCAGCGCTGGTGTGTTGCGTGGCGCCAAACACGCGGAGACCGGGTCCGCGTAGCCCGTCTGGCCAGCCAGCGCCGGATTGAGCCAGGTATCGTTCGCAAGGTCGATGCCGCTCAGAGACTCGATGAAGTTCCAGAAATCGCCGCCGGTGTTCCAGCCGCGCCGGAAATAGTTGCTATAATAGAAAGCGCCGGTCACCAGGTTGATCTTGCCCACCTTGGTATCCCAGTTGCCTTCGGCGCGTAGTTCTTCACTGAACTGATGATAATGCGCATCGGTCGAAATCGTGATCAGATTGTCGCTCGAACCGTCAAAGTCGAATGACGTCTGCTCGTGTTGCTTACGGTACCCGGTAATAGAAACCAGCCGCAAATTATCGCTGATCTTTTCCGACATGTTCAACGTGACGGCATAGGTGTCGACATGACCTGGATTGGGCAGGTTGTCGGTCGTGGTGCTCGGACGGGCCAAAGATGTGCGGCATGGCACGTTCGGTAGCCCGAAAACCCCGGGCAGGAAGCAGCCGAGGAACCCGCCGCTCGCGTTGATATCATTCACGTTTGTCGGCGCAGGCAACACGCCCGGGGCGAAGTTGTAGTTTCCGAGGTAGGCGCCGCCTTGGCTGCGATCGTCGAAACGTTCACCGGTCAGAACGGCCTTGAAGCGGTCGTTCGGCGTGAATTTCAATACCAATCCGTAGTTTTTATAGTTCTTCTGCGGCTCGTTGATATTCAAGAACGTGTTATGAACATAGCCGTCGCGATTTTCCGAGATGAAGAACAGCTTTGCCGCCAGGACATCCTTGACGATGGGCGCGTTGAACACTCCGCGGAACTCCTGGTCGTTCCAGCTGCCGGTGGTGTAGGAAACGTTCGCGCCCCATTCGCCGGTCGGTTCGGTGCGCAAAACGTTCAGGGCGCCGCCGACGGTGTTGCGCCCGAACAGGGTGCCTTGGGGTCCGCGCAGCACTTCGATCCTCGCCAGGTCGAAGTTTTCGATCAACTGACCCGGTAGAGACCCCAGGTAGACACCGTCGATGAACACGCCGATCGGCGCCTCGAGCGAGTTGTCGTCGTTTCGGACCGCGCTGACGCCTCGAATCGTCAGATTTACCGCGTTTGCGCGTTGCGGAAAGGAGTCGATACGCACGTTTGGCGTGAACGCCTGCAGATCGGCCAGGTTGCGCACATCCGCCGTCCTGAGCTGCCCGGTAATCGCGGTAATCGCGATCGGCACCTTCTGGACCGACTCCTCGCGCTTGCGCGCCGTGACGATGACTTCTTCGACCTGGGAATTCGACGGCGCCGCCGCGTCGTTGGCCGCCAGTTTCTGCGGCGCGGGCGCGGCTTGCTGCGCCACCGCGACCCCCATCGACATCAAGAAGGCTGGAACCGCCAGGGCGATGGGTAACGATACGGACGCCATCAGGCGCCCGATGGCTGCGTCACGATTCATGTTGCCTCCCGCTTCGTACTTTTTCGGCGCACTGATTTCAGCACGTGCGCTTAATAGGCTTTGAGCGATTTGTTGCACAAAGACGGCAAAGTCTGCAATGGTCGCAAGAGAAAAAAAGCGAACGCGTACCTTTTTTAGCGGCGGCCGTCTCACAGCGAGCCGTGTGCGTTCCGGTGGTGTCTTCGAGTATAGAAAGCCATATGCGGCGATCATATGAGCTATCTGGTTTAAAGGGCGCGCCCACCACGGTATATATGCGCTATTGAATCTAATTGTACCGTATAAATGTGGGTAACTGTCGCACGGAGGCGCGCGCCATATTGGAGTCTAGGTGCGCGCCGACGCTGTCGATAGCCTTCCTCCAGCGCCATTTCCCCCCGGTTTGACAGGCTTGGTCCCGTCTGCGCTCTCAGGCGTTCGCTCGGGGCTGCCTTGGCCGAAAAGGGGGTGTCCTCAACCCGCCGCGGGGTGATTGGCGGCGTCGTTCACGCCGTGGCTCCAATGCTTGAGAAACGGGGCTAGCCCCAGGAACAGCACGCCTACCCCGACGCCGGTCCAGCCGATGGTCTGGAAGACGTCCATCGAGGTGTGCAAGGCGCCCGCGGGGTCGAGAACCTGGCCGCCCGCGGTCTTTGTGCCGGCGACCTGCGCGATCTGCGCGGCAATGAATTCGGCCGCCGACGTGGCGAGAAACCAGACGGCCATCAGGGTTGAGACCAAAACCGGTGGAGACAGTTTCGTGATCTCGGAAAGTCCGACCGGGCTCAGGCAAAGCTCTCCGGTGGTGTGCAGCAGGTAGGCGATGGCGAGCACCAGCAATGGCACCTTGAACTGCGCGTCGGCCAGGCCCTGGCTCCAGACGATGACCAGGAAGCCCAGCCCGACCTGGGCCAAGCCGAACCCGAACTTGGTGATGGGATTTGGGTCGCGCCCCATTCTTCCCAGCCGCCCCCACAACGCGGCGAACAGCGGCGCCAGGATCAGGATGAAGCCGGCGTTGAAGGATTGAGTCTGCGAGGAGTTGAAACCCATGTCGATCCACAGCGTCCCCGCCGGCACATGGGCCGCCGCGAACATGGCCCGAGTCCCCAGGAACACCTCGTGGCCAAACCCGCTGAACACGATGGGCGCGTCGATCAGCGTCAGCTTGGTGTTGCGGTCGGCGAACAGGTTGAGGGACGTCGCCGCCTGCTCGAAAAGGGTGAAGAAGACGATCGAACCGGCGATCAGCACGAAGGCGAGCATGATCCGGTCGCGCTCGATCTTGCTGCACTTGGTCACCATGAAATGGCCCACGTAGGCGAGGGCGGCGACCCAGCCGACCCCCAGCGCGCCGCCGACGATTCGATTGTGCTGCACCAGCACCCAGATGGCGCCCACGCCGATTACGCCGGCCAGGTAGATGAGCCATTCGAGGCTGACGGGACCGGCGAGGGGCGCGGCCAGCGTCTGGGGGTTGGGCGGTTCGCCGTGCCCCTGCAGCAGCGGCTTGCCGAGCATGAAGGTGACATATCCCGCCAACATCCCGACCCCGGCCAGGCCGAACCCCCAACTCCAGCCATAGGTCTGTCCCAGATAGCCGCACAGGACCGCCGCCCAGAACGCCCCCAGATTGACCCCGTAATAGTAGAGGGTGAATCCCGGATCGCGCCTCGGGTCGCCTTGCGGATAGAGCTTGCCGACGATCGAGGAGATGTTGGCCTTGAGGAAGCCGACGCCCATGATGATCAGCGCCAGCGCCAGATAGAGCAGGTTCACGAAGAACGGCGAACGGCCTTCTTGCGACAGCGTGAACGAGCCCTTCGGCAACACCGGCGGCAGAGCGGCCGTTCCAGGCAGGCCCACGATCTGGAAGTCGCCCGCGTCGGTGTTCGAGAAGGCGTATTGCCGGCCGCTCACCTCCAGCTTGACGACTCGCTCGCCCCCGCGGCCGGTCGCCACAAAGGCGTAGTGGCCGCCCTTGTAGGTGAGGACCTCATGCGCCGCCGGCGTCTGGACGGCCATGGTCATCTGGCCCGCCACCAGCAGCAGGGCGCCGAACGCCACGGCCTTGCGCGCGCCGAGATATCGGTCCGCCACGACCCCTCCCACCAGGGGAAGCAGGTAGACGAGCGTCGCGTAGGAGCCGAAGGTGCTGGCGGCCGCCTTGTCATCGAACAGGAACTGCTGGGTGAGGTAGAAGACGAGCAGGCCGCGCATGCCGTAGAACGAAAACCGTTCCCACATTTCCGCGAAAAACAGGATGAAGAGACCGCGCGGGTGCTCGCGCAACAGCTGGATGAGCACCGGGATACCCGTCGCCACGGTCACCAGGACGCCGATCATCACGACAATGCTGTTCATGCTACCCCGCGCATCGGACGCCGCTGACCGGCGCCATTTGTCGCGCACCCAACCACGCCGGTGTGCGTTTCACAAGCGAGCCCTCTTTATGCTCGCCATCCCGCCACATCCGGCAAAAGCCGAAGGAGTACCGCCCCATGGACGTCCACAAGGAACCATCCCCGGACCATCCGATCACGCTGAGCGCGGCTGAGGGCCGCGTGCGCGCGCTCTATCAGGGCCACGAGATCGCCGACAGCGTCAACGCCATCCGCCTGTCCGAGGCGGACTACCAGCCGGTCTGGTACTTTCCCCGCAAGGACGTGGCCATGGGCTTTTTCGGGCGCACCGACCGTGACACTCGTTGCCCCTACAAGGGCCGCGCCAGCTATTTCACGATCAGAAGAGATGGCGTCATCAGCGAGAACGCCGCCTGGTCGTACGAAGAACCCTACCCTGCCATGGAGGCGATCAAGGGGCACGTCGCCTTCTATCCCGATGCGGTCGAGATCCATCAGACCGAAGAGGCGCGAGCCACCCCGTCGCCCGACGCCGTGGTCCTGCACACCGACGACGGGGCGGGCGTTTCCCAGCGCGAGCCATGGCGGCCCACGACGGAGGGGCCGGCATAGACCTGATCGCCTGGCGGCCGAGACTACCCCGTGATGGCCGCGACATCGCGTTCGCCGGTGCGGATGCGCAGGGCGCCCTGCAGATCCATCACGAACACCTTGCCGTCGCCGATCTTGCCAGTGTTGGCCGCGTGTGAGATCGCCTCGGTCACCACCTCGACGATGTCGTCCTGCACGGCGATCTCGAGCCGCACCTTCGGCAGCAGCTTCACCTCGTATTCCTGACCCCGGTAGACCTCCGTCTTGCCCTTCTGGCGGCCATAGCCGCGCACCTCCGTGACCGTCATGCCCGACGCGCCGGCCAGGGCCACGGCCTCCAGGGCGGCGTCGAGTCGGCTCGGCTTGATGATCGCGACGATCATTTTCATGTGAGTCTTCCTTCTGCGTTGCGGGCAGGCGACGGCGAAGCCTGCGTGGAGCGGTCGCCAAGCGCGAGAGTGCTCCCGACCGGCGCCGGTTGGAAGGCCGGACGCGCCACCGCGCTCGCTTTGACCCCGCGCGGGATGACAGCGAACGTCGTCTTGATGGCTTCGATCAAGATGATGCCCGCGAACGGCGGCCAAAGTCGCGCGCCGACCTGCTCGAAGCCTTCCGCCCAGCGCGACATCCAGACGATCG
The DNA here is from genome assembly GCA_038206535.1 of Caulobacterales bacterium. Taxonomy (GTDB): domain Bacteria; phylum Pseudomonadota; class Alphaproteobacteria; order Caulobacterales; family Caulobacteraceae; genus Acaudatibacter. Next base: position 21,046 of record JBBRAV010000011.1, on the reverse strand, counting down.
GGGGCGCGTATAGCGCCCTGGTCCACCCCACCGGCGCGAGGTCGGCTTCCCCCAACAGGCGCTCCAACTGCCGGCGGCTGAAGGGCCTTCCATGGCCAAACGGGGTGGCGTCCGCGTCGGCCCACATCCCGTGACGGGCGGTGACGGCCAGAATGACACGGCCAGAAGGCGCGAGCACCCGCCAGACCTCACGCAGCATCGCACGGGGATTGTCGCTTTCCTCCAGCGCGTGCACCGCGAGCACCCTGTCGAACAGCGCGTTGCGCAGCGGCAGGGCGCACTCATCCACAAGGCACGCCCGATTGCCCACGCCGGTCGGCCAGGGCTCGACCCCCTGGGCGGACGGCATCGCCGCGATGGCGCGCCGAGCCCCGGCCGCCCAAGGGCCGACGAACGGGGTGGCGTACCCCGTTACCAAGAGGTCGAGTCCATCGACGGACGACCAGGCCTCGACGACCTTGCGAGAAATCATTTGCCGCGTGACCGCGCCCAGGGGCGAGGCGTAAAAGGCGCGGAGGTCGAGGACGCCTTGGCGCATGGTCGCTCCGGGTTGGCAATCTGACCTATGTAGGTGCGAGGACGCGATCTGTCCCGGCCGTTCGAACGAGGAACCCATGAGCCTAGCCGTTCGCCAATTTCCCTGCCTCGCCGACAATTACGGTTTCCTGGTCCGCGACGAGGCCACCGGGGCGGTCGCCTGCGTCGACACGCCCGACGCCGACGCGGTGCTGGCGGACCTGCGGGCCGCCGGCTGGAGCCTGGACCTGATCCTCAACACCCACTGGCACCCCGATCACGCCGGCGGCAACGCGGCGATCAAGGCGGCCACCGGGGCCACCATCATCGGACCCGCCGAGGTCGGGCGCATCGCCCCGCTCGACTGCATTGTGGGCGACGGCGACGTCGTCGATCTCGGCGACAGCCGTTTCGAGGTGATCGACACCGGCGGCCACACCCTTGGCCATATCGCCTATTTCGATCGCGCCGATCATGTCGCCTTCGTCGGCGACACCCTGTTCGCGCTGGGCTGCGGGCGGCTGTTCGAAGGGACCGCGGTTCAGATGTGGGCCAGCCTCTCGCGCCTCGCCGCCCTGCCGGACGACACCCGTGTCTATTGCGCGCACGAATATACCGCGGCCAACGCCCGGTTCGCGCTCAGTGTCGATCATGATCCGAACCTGGCGGCGCGGGCGGAGGCGGTCTTCGCGGCGCGGGCCCGCGGAGAGCCCACGGTGCCCACCTCGATCGGCCTCGAGAAAGCGACCAACCCTTTTCTGCGCGCGCGCGACGCCGCCGACTTCGCCGCGCTCCGGAGCGCCAAGGACGCTTTCAAGGGGTGAGCATGGACGCGGCGCGATCGACTTTCTACCGCGCGCCCAAGGCCAGGAGGATGCGGTCCGACGACGGCCGGCCGGCGTAGCCCTGGGCGGGATTGACGGAGATGGTGATCACGCGTCCGCGCAGCACCACGGCGGACTTTCCGGTCGGCTGGATGGCGACGCTGCCCAGTCGGCGCAGGATGGCGCGGCCGCCGGGCCGTTCGGACAGACTGATCAACGCCTCGACGACCGCCGCCGCGGCGTCGGCTATCAGGCTGTCCGACGTGGGATCGGCGTCGGGGGCGTCGAATTCGATGTCGTGCTGCGCCGCGTGGCTCGATCGCGCGCTGGCCTGAAGGAGGCGCTGGTAGAGCACCATCGGCCCCAGGGGCGTGAGCTTGACGGGCGTCGCCGAGCCGACCAGCGAGGCGGCCGCGCCGTCGGGATGCTTGGCCGTGAAGACTGTCATGCCGCCCAGCTTGGTCGCTCGCAGCATGGGCTCGGAAATGTCGTTCTTGTAGATGATGTCGCCGCGAGGTCCGCGCGAGCGGGACAGGGCCCAGACTTCGGGACTGTCGTTGAAGCGGATCAAAGCGTCCCGGCCCTGCCGGTCGAGGATGAATTCGCCGCCGTCGTCGATGGCGAACTTTGCCACCGGCGGCGGGGCGATGGCGCGGCCGTCCTCGAAGGGCGTCAGGTTGCGGCGGCCGAACGCAGCCGATTCCTGCGCGAAACCGCAAGAGACCGCCGCGGCAAGCGCCGCAGCGAGGATCAAATTACCCCTATTGGCTTCCGTACCCGCCGCCATCGTTCAATTCATGCGGCCCGATAGCGGCGGTTTTTGGACCCGCGGCTAACCGGCGACGTACTGCCCGCCGTTGACCGTCAGCGTCGAGCCGGTGATGAAGCCGGCGTCTTCCGAAGCCAGAAAAGCGACGCAGCGGGCGATCTCGTCGGCCATGCCCAGACGTCCGACCGGTATTCCGGCGATGATCTGATCGAGCACATTCTTCGGCACCGCCATCACCATTTCTGTGTCGATGTAGCCAGGCGCAATCGCATTCACGGTAATGCCCTTCTTGGCATTCTCTTGCGCCAGCGCCTTGGTGAACCCGATCGCGCCGGCCTTGGCGGCCGAATAGTTGGTCTGACCCATCTGCCCCTTCTGGCCGTTGATCGAACTGATGTTGATGATCCGGCCGAATCCCCGCTCGCGCATGCTTTCGATCACGTTGCGGGTCATGTTGAAGATCGAGGCGAGGTTGACGTGGATCACTTCGTTCCACTGCTCCTCGCTCATCTTGTGCAGCATCGCGTCGCGGGTGACGCCGGCGTTGTTGACCAGGACGTCGATCGGCCCGAACTCGGCTTCGACCGCCTTCACGGCGGCGGCGCAGTCGGCGAACGAGGAGACGTTGCCCTTGACCACCATCACGCCCAGTTCGCTGGCGCAGGCCTGGGCGGCGACCTCGTTGCCGGCGTACCCGGCCGCGACCTTGTAGCCGGCCGCCTTCAGCCGCGCGCTGATCGCCCTGCCTATGCCGCGAGTGCCGCCGGTGATGAATGCCACTCTGTTCATTCTAACTCCCCTTGTGTCTTTATGTCGCGCGACGGCCTTTTGATTATGAAGGACGAGCGTCAGTCCGCTTCGACGCACATGGCCACGCCCATGCCCCCTCCGACGCACAGGGTCGCGAGCCCCTTCTTGGCGCCCGAGCGGCCAAGTTCGTGCAGCAGTGTCGTGAGGATGCGCGCACCCGAGGCGCCGATGGGGTGGCCGATGGCGATCGCCCCGCCATTGACGTTCACCTTGGCCGGATCGAGGCTCAGTTCGCGCACGACCGCCAGGGACTGGGCGGCGAAGGCCTCGTTGGATTCGATCAGGTCGAGATCGGCCACCTTCCATCCGGCCTTGGCCAGCGCCTTCTGTGTGGCGGGTATGGGCCCGGTTCCCATGACTTCGGGCTCGACGCCCGCGTGCGCCCAGGACGCGATGCGCGCCAGAGGCTTGAGCCCGCGCCGCGCCGCCTCTCGCGCCGTCATCAGCACAAGGGCGGCGGCGCCGTCATTGAGGCCGGACGCGTTGGCGGCGGTCACCGACCCGTCTTTCGCAAATGCGGGGCGCAGGCCACTGACGCTCTCGTAGGTGGCGCCATGTCGGATGTATTCGTCCTGATCGACGATGGTGTCGGCCTTGCGCCCCTTCACCGTCACCGGCGCGATCTGGCTGGTGAAGCGTCCCGCCTTCTGCGCCGCCTCGGCCTTGTTCTGTGACGCCACGGCGAATCGGTCCTGATCTTCGCGGGTGATCTGCCAGCGCGCGGCGATGTTTTCCGCGGTCTGGCCCATGTGATAGCCGTGGAAGGCATCCCACAGGCCGTCCTTGATCATGGTGTCGACGAAGGCGAGGTCGCCCATTTTCTGTCCGGCGCGCAGGTGCGCGGCGTGCGGGGCCTGGCTCATGCTTTCCTGCCCGCCCGCCACCACGATGCCCGCGTCGCCGGCCGCTATCTGCTGGGCGGCCAGGGCGACGGCCCGCAGGCCCGAGCCGCAAAGCTGGTTGACGCTCCAGGCCGGGCTCTCGACCGGTACGCCGGCGTTGACCGAGGCCTGGCGGGCGGGGCCCTGGCCCGCGCCGGCCTGCAGCACCTGGCCCATGATCACTTCCTCGACGTCGGCCGCCGAAATGCCGGCCCGCTGGATGGCGGCCATGATGGCGATCTTGCCCAGGTCATGCGCGGGGAGCGAGGACAAGGCCCCGTTGAAAGAGCCCACCGGCGTGCGCGCGGCGGAGACGATCACGATATCGGTCATGGCGGGTCTCGTCGTGTGAATCTGAAGTGAGTCCAGATTATCATGGCATGGGGACCGTGTCGCGCCGTGCGCGGATTTTCCCCTAGCTGGCGTCGCGTCGCGGCTTAGGCGATAGTGCGCGGCATTGGGCCGCCACACGGTCCATCAGGAGACCTGCATGGCGACTGAACACGGCGCCGCGCGCGCATCCACTCGGGGCGAGCGCGTCATCATCCAAAAATATGCCAACCGCCGTCTCTACAACAAGGCGACCAGCAGTTACATCACGCTCGATGATCTGGCCGCCATGGTCAGGCAGGATGTCGACTTTGTCGTTTACGACGCCAAGAGTAGCGAGGACATCACGCGCAAGGTCCTCACCCAGATCATCTTCGAAGAGGAGGGGCGCGGACAGAACCTGCTTCCCATTCAGTTCCTGCGCCAGCTCATCGGCTTCTATGGCGACCGGATGCAGGCCTTCCTGCCGAGTTTCCTTGAGCTTTCGTTGGAGAGTTTCATCAAGCAGCAGGAGCGCATGCGAGAACAGTTCACGGCGATCACGCCGCCGGGCATCGGCGCGTTCGATGAGCAGATCCGCCAGAACATGGCGCTGTTCGAGCGCGCCATGAAGATGTTCACCCCGTTCGCCTACCGCGCGGACGAGATCCCCGCCACGTCCGTGGCGACCAAGGCGGATACGGCGCGCGAGGATGACTCGCTGGCGGACCTGAAGAAGCAGATGGCGGCCATGCAGGCCCAACTCGCCCAGCTCGCCTCGAAGACATGAGGGCGCGCGCGTCGACTGTCGAAATCTTCGCGCGTGCGTGGGAGAGCTGGCAATAAGATTTGGTGCGGATAATGGACGTTAGTCTGCAATTGCTCGCCCTGGCGCCGGAGGATGTGCGCCGACGGCTCGAGCCGAGGCTGCGGCCTCTGCGGGCGCGTAAGGGGCAAACCGTGATGAGTGTCGGCGCCCATTCCGACGATGTCCTGTTCATCATCGATGGAGAGGCGGAGGTCGCGCTGCATGCCGTCAGCGGCCGCGAGGTGTCCTTGCGGCGGCTGGGGCCGGGCGACATCTTCGGCGACCTCGCCGCGGTGGATGGTCTTCCGCGGTCGGCCAGCGTGGTCGCCTTGACCGAGCTGCGGCTGATCGCGCTGGCCCGGGCCGACTTCCTGGCGTGCCTGACATCCTCGCCGGAAGCCGGGTTGTGGTTCGCCCGCCGGCTGGTCGGCGAAGTGCGCCGGCTCACGGACAAGGTGTTCGAGTTGAGCGCGCTCAGCGTGCAGGCGCGCTTGCTGTGCGAACTGCTGCGCCTGGCGCGCGCCGCCGGCTGCACCGGCGCCAGCATGGTGACGATCCGCCCCGCGCCCACCCACGCGGTCCTGGCCAGCCGCATCGCCGCCCAGAGGGAGGCGGTCAGCCGTGAGCTGCAGACCCTGGCCGGGCGCGGCCTGCTGCGCCACGACCGGCGCACCCTGGAGTTCCCCGACATCGAGGCCCTCGAGCGGGAAGTCTCGCGCGTGGTCGGCGTCCTGGCCGAGCCGATCGTATCGCGCCCCGGACTGCCTCCGGGGCGGCTCGCGCCTTAGGTCGTGGCTCCAAGACGGATCGCCATCATCGGGGGCGGGTGCGGCGGGGTGGCGGCTGCGTTCTGGCTGACCGCCGGGCCGCTGCGCGGTCTCTACGACGTGACCCTCTACTCCCAGGGATGGCGCCTGGGCGGCAAGGGGGCCAGTGGTCGCGGCCCGGCGCCCGACCACAGGATCGAGGAGCACGGGCTTCATCTCTGGCTCGGCTGCTATCACCGGGCCTTCCAGCTCATGCGCCTGGCCTACGCCGAACTGGAGGGCCGCTCGGCCTTCTCCGGACTGGCCGACGCCTTCCTGCCTCTGTCCGGCTTCGACCTGGGCGGCTACGCGCCTGGACGCGAAGGGCGAGCGGCGGCGCCGTGGCGCATGCGCCTGCCGGTGTCCGGCGCGTTTCCCGGCACGGGCGCCGCTCCCATCACCGCCCTGCTCAAGGAGAGGGTCGTGGGCCTGTTCAAGCGGCGCGCGCTCGGCGGACACGGCGCGGCCGCCGGTCACTGGCGCCCGCGCTTCCACCCCGTCCGGGCCATCTCGCGCCTGGCCGTCATGGCCGGTCTGGGAGCGGTCTTCCTCAAGGGGCTCATCAGTGACGTGCTGCTGGGAGCCGGCGACTTCGCCTCCCGCATCGAGGCCCTGGACGACGAGGACTTCCGCGGCTGGCTGGCCAGGCACGGGGCCGGGCGCTGGCTGCGCGACTCCGCGCCGGTGCGCGGCATCTACGACCTGGCGTTCGCCTATCCGGGCGGGGACTGCTCTCAGCCGGGCGCCCTGGCGGCCGGATCGACGATCGGGCTCATCCTGCAGATGGCCGGCTACCGCGGGGCGCCGCTGTTCAAGATGGCCAGCGGCATGGGCGACACCATCTTCGCGCCGCTCTACCGCCTGCTCGAGGCGCGCGGCGTCAAAATCGCCCTGTTCCATCGGCTGACGTCGGCGACGCCGGACGCCGCGGGGGCCGGCATCGAGACCCTTATCCTCGATCGCCAGGTCGACATCGTCGGTGGTCGCTACCACCCCTTCGTCGACATCGGCGGCGCCGAGTGCTGGCCGAACCAGCCCTTGTGGGAGCAGATCGAGGGCGGCGCGACCCTGCGCTACCGCAGCGTCAACTTCGAGCACGACGAGGAGACGACCGCGGTCGAGCGCATCGAACTGCGCCGCGGCCGCGACTTCGACGCGGTCGTCCTGGCGACGCCGCCGGAGGCGCTCAAGGCGACGACGCGGGCGCTTCGCGATCCGCGCTGGACCCGCATGCTCGACCAGAGCGCCAGCGTCGCCACCCAGGCCTATCAGCTGTGGCTGGACGCCTCGACGCACGATCTCGGCGGCAGCGCGCATGGCCTGCTGTCGGCCTACGCCCCGCCGTTCTCCACCTGGGCCGACATGTCGCATCTGCTCGAGGTCGAGGCCTGGAGCGGGACGGGCGCGCCGGGCTCCGTGCACTATGTCTGCGGCCCGCTTCCCGATGAGGCGGCGAAGCGTGAAACGTCGGCCGCCCATGTCGAGGACACTATGAGGACCTGGCTCGGCGAGGCGATCGCGGCGCTGTTCCCGCACGCGCCCGGCGCCGACGGACGCCCGCCTGGAAAGGGCTGGCACACCGCCAACCTCGACGCGTCCGAACGCTATGTCCAGGCGCCGCCCGGCGGCACGCGCCACCGCCTGGCCTCGGACGCGCTCATTTACGACAACCTCTACTTGGCCGGCGACTGGACAAGGACGCGCTTCTGCGGCGGCTGTGTCGAAAACGCCGTGCAGTCGGGCCTGGCGGCGGCGCGCGCGATCTCGGGACGGCCGGATCTGGGGGGCGCGGACGACGACGGCCGGTCGTGGCCGTGAGGCCGCTGGCCAAGCCGCTTCGCCGCGCCTAACGTCCCGCCCATGACCGACTATTGCTTCCCGCCCCCGCCCGTCGCCGCCGTCCCCGTGCTGGGGTCGGACGCCCTGTTTCCCGTGCGGCGCATCCTCTGCGTCGGCCGCAACTACGCCGCCCACCGGCGCGAAATGGGCGGCGACGACCGCGACCCGCCGTTCTTCTTCGCCAAGCCCGCCGACGCGGTCGCCCCGCCCGGCGCCGCGGTGCCCTACCCGCCCGCGACGCACAACCTGCATCACGAAATCGAGCTGGTCGTCGCCCTGGGAAGCGGCGGGACGGACGTGGCGACGGCGTCGGCGTTGTCGCTGGTGTTCGGCTATGCGGTCGGCGTCGACCTCACCCGGCGCGACCTGCAGAACGCCGCCAAGGACAAGGGCCAGCCGTGGGACGCGGCCAAGGGCTTCGACCATTCCGCGCCGATCAGCGCCATTCGCCGCGGCCTGGCCAGGCCGCCCGAGGGTCGCATCTCCCTGGCGGTCAACGGCGCCGTGCGGCAGGAGGCGCAGATCGCCGACATGATCTGGAGCGTGCCGGAAATCATCGCCGGGGCTTCCAGGCTGTGGACGCTGGCGGCCGGCGACCTGATCTATACCGGAACGCCCGAGGGCGTGGGCGCGTTGGTGCGTGGCGACCGATTGGAAGGCGAGGTCGAGGGCGTCGGAACCCTCGCGTTCACCATCGCCTGATGACACGGAAAGGCCGGTCACCATGAGAGTTTCAAAGTCCACGATGATCACCCTCGTCGCCATCGCCGCGGCAAGCCTCGGCGCCGCGAGCGCGCACGCCCAGGCGGACCCGGTGCGCATCCCGCTCGACGGCGAGCAGGTGGTGGGCGACGTCCAGGTCGGGTGCACGGGCGTCGGCCAGCAGAAGGACGATCCGCGCTGGAAGGCCTATCCGTTGCGCGTCGAGGCCGCCAATCCGGCGGGCGACCTGCTCGCCGACATGGCGATCAGCCTCACCGCCAAGGGCGGCGCCGTGCTCGCGAGCGTGAAATGCGCCGGTCCCTGGATCATGCTGAGGCCGCCGCCGGGCGTCTACATGCTCGAAGGCTGGCTGCGCGGAGGCTCGCCGCATCAGGTCATGACCGTCAGCCCGCCGGCCAGCGGCCAGAAGATCGTGACCCTGATCTTCCCGCGGTCGTAACGCCGTGGACCGCGGCGCGGCGCCCCTGACCCTGCACGGCTACTGGCGCGCCACCGCGCCCTACCGAGTGCGCATCGGCCTGAATCTCAAGGGGCTGCCCTATGCCCATGCGCCGGTGAACCTGCTGGGCGCCGAGCAACGCGCGGAGCCCTACGGCGCCCTCAACCCGCAGCACCTGGTGCCCACGCTCGACGCCGGCGGCGTGTTGCTCACCCAGAGCCTGGCGATCCTGGAATGGCTGGAGGAGACCTCGCCGACTCCGCCCCTGCTGCCGTCGGCGCCCGCCGACCGCGCCGTGGTCCGCGCAATGGCCGCGATCGTCGCCTGCGACATCCACCCGCTGAACAATCTGCGCGTGCTGCAGGCCCTGGCGGGGCTCGGCGCCCCGATGGGCGGTCCGGCGCAGACGGCCTGGGCCTCGCGCTGGATCGAGGACGGGTTCAGGGCCCTCGAGGCTATGGTCGCGCGTCATGGCGAGGGCTTCGCGTTCGGCGACACGCCCACCCTGGCCGACTGCTGCCTGATCCCGCAGGTCTGGGCGTCGGGACGCTTCGGCGTGGACATGGCGGCATTTCCGGCGCTGGGCGCGGTGGCCAAGCGCGCCGCGACCCACCCCGCCTTCATCGCCGCCGAGCCCCAGCGCCAGCCGGAAGCCGTCGCGCCGGCCTGATCCGGCGGTCGCGGGCGGTGGATTGGCGGTTGGGAGGCGGCTGCCGGGCGGTAGCATGGCGGTCGGCTGGCGGTCGGCTGGCGGTCGGGAGGCGGTCGAATGGCGGTCTGGTGAACCTATAAGTGATTGAATTTACTAAGGCAATTTCATTCATGGCGTGTCTGCGAGGGTGTCCCTAAGCCACGCGCCCGCGCAGCCCGTACAAACACATACTGCAAAGATTTTTACAATTTGTCAAGCCGGTGAAGCGCGAATCTTCCTCCCTCCCCTTTATGGGGAGGGACAGACGGCGAAGCCGTCAGGGTGGGGTAGTGTGGGATGATCACAACTGTTCGCGGACGCGGAGAGATGCCCCACCCTGGACGCTTCGCGTCCTGTCCCTCCCCATAAAGGGGAGGGAGGGAGGATTTTCTGACTCTCACGACGCGGGCTTGACCCTCACGTGGGCTTCGGTCTTGCGGCCTTCGCGGTCGATGACGGTGACGCGGTAGAAGCCGGGGGCGGGGGGGCGCCAGGTGGGGTGGCCGGAGGGGTCGGGTGGGATCGGGGTTCCGTCGACGTACCAGGTCAGGCCCTCGCCGCCGGCGGCCAGGGACAGGCCCCGGCTGGCGGGGCCGAAGCCGTCGGCGACAACCACCGCGCCGTCGGGCGGGAACAGGAGGCGGGGACCGGGCGACTGGGGTGGAAGTGGGTGTGGCGTGGTGTTGGCGTCGGCGGCGGGCGAGATCGGCCTGGGCGCCGATGAGGGCAGGCCTGTGGCGTCGGCGACGTCGAACAGCAGGGGCAGCGACGCCTCGCGGCCGGTCAGGCCCACGCGCGCGCCGCCGTCGGCGCGGCCGGTCCACACGACGATGGCGTAGCCGCCGGCGACGCCCGCGGCCAGGGCGTCGCGGTAGCCGTAGGAGGTGCCGGTCTTGAACGCGATCGGCGGCCCGCCGCGCGTCAGGGGCGAGGGCGCGCGGCCCTTCGGCGCGGGGGTTTCGCGCAGGATGTCGAGCACCTGATCCGTGGCCGCCGGCCGCAGCAGGCGGGCGCCGGCACGCCCCGGCGTCCGCTCGGCGTCGGCTTGGGTCCAGGCGAGCGGCTTGGCCAGGCCGCCGTCGCCGAGCGCCGCGTAGAGCAGGGCGAGGTCGGCCAGGGTGATCCCCTCGCCGCCCAGCGCCAGGGCCAGGCCCGGATCGGCGAGGGCCGCGCGCGGACGGACCAGCCGCACGCCCGCGCCGCGCAGCCGGGCCTCGAACCCGGCCGCGCCTATGCGGCTCAGCAGGGTGACCGCCGGGACGTTGAGCGAATGCATCAGCGCCTCGCGGGCGCTGACCTGGCCGTGGAAGACGCGGTCGAAGTCCTCCGGCGCATAGTCGGCGAAGCGGCGCGGTTCGTCGTCGAGCCGGGTGTCGGGCGTCGCCACCCCCTCGTCGAAGGCGATGCCGTAGATCAACGGCTTCAGCGCCGAGCCCGGCGAGCGCAGGGCGCGGGTCATGTCGATCCAGCCGCCGGGCCGGTTCAATCCGGCCGAGCCGACGGCGGCGCGCACGGCGCGCTCGCGCACCTCCACCACCAGTATGGCGACCTGGGCGGCCTCGCCCTGGGTCAGGGCGGTGCGCGCGGCCAGCGCTTCGAGGCGCCGCTGCAAATTGGCGTCGAGGGTGGTGACGACGCTGGCCTGGTCGGCCGGCGCGGCGCGCGCCAGGCGGCCTGCCGTGTGCCAGGCGAGGGAGGGAAAGCCCATCCGGCGCGGCAGGGGCTCGGCGTCGGCCTCGGCCGCCTGCGCCGCGTCGATCATGCCGGCGCGCCGCATCTTCATCAGCACCGCATGGCGGGCGGCGCGCGCGGCGCGCGGATGGCGATCGGGCCGCCTGGCCTCGGGCGATTGCGGCAAGGCGATCAGCAGGGCCTGCTCGGCGTTCGTCAGGGTCTGGGGCTCATGCCCGAACCAGGCCAGCGAGGCCGCGCGCACGCCCTCCAGATTGCCGCCGTAGGGCGCGAGGGTCAGGTACATCGCCACAATCTGGCGCTTGGTGAAGCGGGCCTCCAGCTGGACGGCGCGGACCATTTCGCCGAGCTTGCCCAGGATCGTGCGGGGATGCGGTTCGAGCAGGCGGGCGGTCTGCATGGTCAGGGTCGAGGCGCCGGAGGTGGCGCGGCCGTGGACCATCGCGGAGCCGACCGCGCGGATCAGCGAGACCGGATCGACGCCCCTGTGCCAGGCGAAGCGCGCGTCCTCGATCCGCGTCAGTCGCGCGACGAACACCGGGTCGGTGCGATCGAGGTCGGCCCGGATCCGCCAGCGCCCGTTCTCCACGGGCAGGGCGCGCAGCCACGCGCCACGGCGGTCGAGGGCGACGGGCGAGGAGCGCTCGGCGCGGGCGAGGTTGGGCGGGGCGAGAGTGTCGAAGGTCAGGAGGGTGAACTCGACGGCGACGAGGGCGATGGCGGCCAGGGTGAGGCTGCGGACAAGCGCACTATCAACGCCCGTAGAGTTTGAAGTTTCGCCACCCCCAACCCCGAACGTCATGGCCGGGCGTAAGTCCCGGCCACCCATGTCGCCATCGAGGACGGTGAATGATGGTCGCGCGTAGCGCGGCTGGGTGGCGTTGCCGGTATGGGGCGCTTGCGCGAACCGCCGGGGCGTGGCCGCGCTCGGCGCGACCAGATCGACACCGCGCCTTGCCGTTCGATGGGTGGCCGGGACTTACGCCCGGCCATGACGGTAGTAAATTGAGTTGATCATCAGAACAGCATCCCACTTAAATCATGCCAATGGGGGTTGTCCCGCTCGATCAGATTGATCTTCCAATCGCGCTTGTACTTCTTGATCGATTTCTCTCGCTGAATAGCGACGATGATCGACTCGTGCTGTTCGAACCAGACGATGCGCTCGAGGCCGTATCTCTTGGTGAACCCATCGACTTCGCCCGCGCGATGCTGCTGGACGCGCGCCGGCAGATTCGCGGTCACGCCCGTGTAGAGCGTCCCGCAGGCTTTGTTGGTTATCATGTAGACCGCGATGAACGGGCGATGTTCCACAGTGCCTGCCTCATCCCTGCGGCGCGACCTTCAGCCGGCCCGACGCCGAGCGGGCGGCGACGGCGGGGTGGTACATGTCGAGGGCTTGCGCGCCGGGGAAGAAGAAGTCGCCGGGGGTGACGGCTCTGGCGATGTAGGCGAAGGCGTAGGGCTGGCGGCCGGGGAGCGACATCGTGGCGACGAAGCGGTCGTCGCGAGACTCCTGCGCGTCGGCGGCGGTGAGTTTGCCGAGGAAGCGGTAGGGGCCGTTCTGGGCGTCGTCGGGGCTGAGCAGGGTCTCGATCTCGAAGCCGGCGGGCAGGGCGTCGTTGACCGCCATGGAGACGGTGCGACCCTGGCCCGAACTGCCGGCGACGCGCACGATCACCCGGTCGCCCTGGCGCACGGCGGACGGGTCGACAGAGCCGCCGGACAGTGTGAACAGGGTCTTGGCGACGGTGAGGCCGCTGGATCCGGCGGGGGGCGCCTGCAGGGGCGTGCCGCGCACGGTCACGGTGCGCCACAGTGCGCCGGTCCCGCGGTTGACGAACTTCGCCAGGGCCAGGCGGCCGACCGCCCAGTGGGGCGTGGCGGAGGGGGCGACGCCGGACGCCTCGATGCGGATCGCGCCGGCCGATGCGACCATGACGTGGGCGGCGCGCAGCAGGAAGGCCTCTTCCTGCGTGTTCAGGCGGTCGGGGTCCTTCATCGCGCCGGTCAGGCGACCCTGCAGCCCGCGGGCGAGATCGACCTCGCCCGCCTCATAGGCCAGCGCGATGACGCCGGCCAGGTCGCGCAACGGGCTCTGGTAGTCGTCGGCCTCGTCGCGGTAGCCGAGCGCGGCGACTGCCTGGGTGAGCGCATCGCGCGCGCGAGCGTGGTCGCCCATCATCGCCAGGCCCGCAGCCACCTGAGCCCTGGCCAGAGCCGAGCCCTCGGTCTTCATCTGCACGTCGTGCCACCAGCGCAGGCGCGGCAGGTCGCCGCGGCCGGACTTGGCCAGGACATAGAGGGCGTAGGCCGAGGCGCGCGAGCGCAGGCGCAGCGTCGCCGCCTTCGAGGCGTCCTTGCCGCCCGGCGCCCAGGTATCGGGCAGCGCCATGCGGTAGCCGACGCTGGTGGTCCCGTCGGGGCGGCTGATCTGCCTCATGGCAGCCAACGCCTTGTCGAGGGCGGAGTCCGGGATCGGGGCGCCGCGCGCGCGGGCGGTGACCAGGAAGTCGGTGGCATAGGCGCCCAGCCACGGATCGGCGTCGCCGTCGCCGGCCCGCCACAGGCCGAACGATCCGTCGAGGCTCTGGCGATCGAGGAGCTTGCCGACCGCGTCGTTCAGCCCGCGCGCCACGCGCGGATCGGCGCCGACCTCCGCGCCATAAAGCATCGGATAGGCGGTGGAGACCAGCTGCTCGGTGCAGCCGAACGGATAGCGCGACAGGGCCAGCGCCACCGTCGCCGGGTCGAAGCCCTGGAACGGCGAATAGCTGACCTGCAGGTCGATGTCGCCGGCCGCCAATCCCGAGAGCAGGGCGGCGGGCGGCGTATAGGCCTCCCCCGGGCGCTGCAGCTGCGTGGTGACCCGCGTGATCGGGCCCCAGCCCAGGCGCGTCTCGATCCGATAGGACTTGGTGGTGGTGAAGCCCGGGCCGCTGACCTGGAAGCCGACCTGGCTGATCCCCGTGTGGTTGGGCGCCAGGAACGGGATGTGGGCGGCGATCCGCTCGCCCAGCATCAGGCGGAACACTTGGCGGACGCCGGAGAGGATATCGCCGGAGCCGAACATGCGGGCGACGTAGTCGCCCGGCGTTCCCTCCACATTATGGATCTCCAGCGTCGCCACCGGTTTGTCGCCAGGGCTCAGGAATCGCGGCAGGTCGAGGTCGGCGACCACCGGTTCGCGCACCGTCACCGCCTTCGACGCCGAGCCGACCGCCTTGTCGCTCCAGGCCACCGCCATGATCCGCAGCTGGCCGTTGAAGTCGCCGGGCGGCAGCCGCACCGTCACCCGCCCGTCGGGGCCTGTCTTCACCACGCCCGACCACAGGGCCACGGTCTTGACCGGGGTGACGGTCAGGTTCTGCGCGCCCAGCTCGTCGCCGCCGAAGTCGACATTGGCCGGCGCGCCCAAATTGGCGTCCATCAGCCGGCCATAGTCGTCGCGATAGTCGAGCGTCAGCGCCCGCTTGCCGAAATACCAGGCGACCGGATCGGGGCTGTCGAACTTGGTGAGGGCCAATATGCCCTCGTCGACGGCGGCCACGGTGACATAGGCGCTCTGGCCGAGGCCGAGGCCGTTCACCTTCAGCGGCACGACCACCGGCGCCTTGGAATTCAGTTTCGCCGGCGTCCCGATATCGACGGTCAGCCGCCGCCCCTTGGGATCCAGCGGCACATAGGCCAGGCCCAGCGCCCGGCGCGGCACCGGCGTCGCCACCGGGTCGCGCGGCTGGATGATCGAGACCAGCACATAGGCGCCGCCGCCCCATTGGGCGTCCGTCTTCAGCCGCACGACGCCGCCGTTGGCGCTTAAGCTCACGGTCTTGAAATCGATCAGATGGTCGGTGGCCACCGCCACCTGCGCCTCGCCGCCGTAGGGGCCGCGGATCGACACGCCGACGGTGTCGCCCTGGGCGTGGGCGCCGGGCTCCACGGCCACGCGCACGACGTCGGGGGCCTGGGCGTCCTCGGATGGCGCGCCCCAGCCGGCCGAGAACCGCCGCACCGTGCGCGCGCCGCCGGGGCCATTCAGCTCCAGCCGATAGTCGCCCCAGCCCAGGCGGCGGGTCAGCCGCGCCGCCGCGCCGGCCCCGATGTCGATCGCGCCGCGGGCGATGACGATGTCGCGGCTGGTCCGGCGCCACTGCCAGTGGCCGTTCTGCTGGAACCAGTCGTAATTCCAGTTCTCGGCGATCAGGGCATAGGTCACCGCCGGCGCGGCGATGCGGCGCCCCATGGCGTCGACGGCGATCATCTCCAGGCCGACCGGCGGGGCGCGATCGCCCGAGGCGGCGCTCTCGTCGACCTTGACGCCGAGATACACAGGCTTGGTGCGCAGCTTCAGATCGACGCTCTCGCGCACCGGCCGGCCGCCCGGCTCGAACACCGAGACGCTGACGCCGGCCAGCAGGGGGTCGGCGGTGTCGCCGGCCTTGTCGGCGGGAAGGGCCAGATTGGCGCGGCCGGCGCCGTCCGTCACCGTGGCGCCCAGGTCGACGAACTGTTCCTGGAACGGCTTGACCGCGTCGCCAAAGGCGAAGCCGGCGAAGGCCGGGAACGGGTTGGGGTCGGCGCGCAGGCGCGCCTCGCCCTGCGTCTTCAGGCCCGAACCGATCGCGCCATAGAGAAACCGCGCAGTGACATCGACCGCCCGCGTCTCCCCGGCGGCCAGCGGCGTCTGCGGCCGCCCGCCGGCGGTCACCGCCAGGCGCTGGGGGACGAAATCCTCGACGCTGAACGACAGCGACGCGGCCGGATCGTCGAAGCCGTCGACGTGCAGCTCGGCGTTCCAGTGGCCGCGCGGCGAGGCGGCCGGCAGCACGACGTCGGCCAGCACCGCGCCGCCGCCCGTGCCGCCGAACGCATAGCGCCGGTATTCGACGCCGGAGGGGCGCAGCACCTGGACGTAGCCGCGACGATCGTTCGCCGCGCGCGACTGGTCGTCGCGCACCAGGGCGGTCAGATGCACCGTCTCGCCCGGCCGATAGATGCCGCGGTCGGCATAGAGATAGCCGTCGATCGCCGTCTTGGGCGTGCGCCCGGCGGTGATGTCGCCGGACGCATTGGCCAGGTCACGGCCCGCGCCCGCCTGCTTGGAAAGATCGATCGGCGAGCGGTCGAGGTCGAGCACGGCCAGGTCGCCGGCGGCGCCATAGGCCATCAGCATCTTGGGCGTGCTGGCGCCCTCGCCCTGCAAGAGGGCGTGGGCGAAGCTCGCCCGCCCGTCGGGGCCGGTGCGCGACGTGGCCAGGGTCTCGCCGTCCTTGGCGACCAGGGCGACGCTGAGGCCCGTCAGGGTCTTCGCGCTCTTCAGCGAGCGCACCACCACGTCCAGCGAGCGCGAGCCGGTGAAGGCGGTCAGCGCCATGTCGGTGAAGATCACCCAGCGGCGCGCCTGCGCCGGCCGCTCGTCGCTGTTGTCGTCCTTGCCGCCCAGCGCCCGCGCGCCCGACGCGTCGCGCGCCTTGATCACATAGCCGCCCGGGGCCATCGATTTGAGCACCGCGCCCAGCGGAAACACCGTCGTCGCCCGCGCGCCCGGATCGCCCTTGACCGAGACGAAGCCCTTCCACACCACGCGCCCCTCGTCGTCGGGGCTGTCGTCGCCATAGTCGTCGGCATATTCGCCCTCCGGCGTCGGGGTCGGCGCGCTGATCGACTTGCGCACCAGGTTGCGGTCGGGCACGCGCCACACCTCGACGTTGAGCTTGGTGACGTTGATCGTCTCGATGCCGACCCCGTCTGACTCCTCGCGCGGCAGGATCACACCCTCGCCGGCGAAGCCGACATAGGGCGGCTTCTCACCGAAGCTGAAGTCGACGTCGGCGTTGTCGGCCAGCGTCTCACCGGCCTTGTCCGGCAGGCCGCGCAGCAGGGTCACCTTGCGGTCGGTGAAGCCCATGCCGCCGATGCATAAGCTATCGTCCTTGACGAGGACGGCCGGCGGATGGCCGAGGTCGGGCGAGACCAGCACGAAGTCGCCGTAGGCGCGGGCGGGATCGAGCGGGCGGGACATCTGGATGCAGGCCAGCGGCGTCGGGCCGGAGGTGTCGACGCGGGACTGCCAGACCGCGAAATTATCCGGCTTGGCGACGCCGCGCCGGGGGGCGTTGGCGGCGCGGGGATGGCCGAACAGGGACCACAGGCCGCCGTCGGCGGAGATGGCCGTGGCAGACGAGGGGGCGTGGGGGCCGAGGACCTTGGCGGTCAGCAGGCCGCCGCCAAAACCGACGACGAGGGCCAGGATCGTCGCCGCGATCAGGTTCCGATTCATGCGCGCCCCCATGCGTGTGCCTGGCGCGACTCAGGGCGCGGTCAGGTGGGTAGTTTGGGGGGAGTTAACGCCGGTTGGGGGCTGGGCGGTAGAGGGTATGAGGGCGCACGTGGCGCACCTCACCTTGATCCCTTTCTTTCGTTTGACCCCTTCCCTTCGATTTGATCCCCGTTAGGTTGGGAAAAGTTAAAAGGGGCGGGAACAACTGACGTGCTGCTGGCACCGATCATCAAGCTTGTCCGCGCATATGACTCGGCGGAATGGGAAATCTTTATCCGAGAATGGCAAAAGGGCTTGCACGGCTACCACGCTGTAAAGCGCCTCGGTGGACCCAGCGCTCGCGGCCTCGATGTGATCGGCCTTTGCAGCCCTGAGGCGTGCCAAGGTGTCTGGGATAATTTCCAATGTAAGCAAGCTTCGTCATCCCCGCACCAGCCATCGGCACCACCTGGGCCGCCATGCAAGCCAATCTCCGTTCGGAACAGCACTTCGTTGATATCCTTTAGAGCCGCCCGCCACGCGTTGGTCTCGGGGGGTGTCCTCATAGGCAAGTAGCAGTTTGCGCCCGCCCCGATAAGTTGCCGAGCCACGCAGGTAGACAAGTTCCCGCTCACCTGACGAGCCGATCGCCTCAAGCGTAACTCCCCGCTCTTCAAGCCAATGAATAAACTCGGGACGCGCCCGCATTCGTGATAACCGTCCCATGCCACGCTTGGAGGAGCCGCTGGGTCGTCCTCGTGCTCGTGGAAACCGGGATGGAAATCAACCCACAGGTGCGCAACGAGAAAATCTCTTAAGGCCTTCATCGCGGACAAGCTCACGAGCGAGCGCTTATATCGGTCTCGCTGCACATACTCCCCATTGCCAAAACTGATGGCTATGAAAAGATCGTGAGTGGCCATATCGCGGGCTGCGGCGTAGAGGTTTGCCAATAGGACGGACGCCGACCACGTAAGTGCCTCTTCATCCTCTGGGCGCCTCTTGCGTGTTCGGTGGGTGGCAGAGCTTTCCCATTGTTCAAGTCTTCCAATGAATGCACGCAAGACTACGTCTAGGCTAGATCTTGAAAGAAATCTATACCGGTCGATTGGCGGCGATCTCTCAAGTCCGTTGAGCATACGTGCAGGCACTGTGTCTCTCACCGTTCATCTTGCCGGTTTCATCCTGGGCATTGAGGTGCTCTGCGCGATCTCGATCTATTCATATCTCGCTCGCCTTCTATAGGCTGCCGAAGACCTCACTATAAACGTAGGATATCAGCGTGGCACACGCACCGCAGAGTTCATTCCAATTCACGAGCGTGTGGTCCACCTTGCTGTGGGACGGTCGGAAGTGAACAACGGAATTTCGAAGTTTATAGAGGTAGTCGCTGGCCGCCCGAACGACATCGGTTGGCGGGTATCCTGGGAATGCAGGGCTGATCGAATCGCGGATAAGTAGAAGATCGGTCATCGCACCCATCGCCATTAGAGCCTCCAAGCTCTGCCACTCGATCGGCCGCCAGTTAAGATCAGCTTCCAGCGCTACCGCCACCTGATCCCATGTTGCAGCGATTCCCAGGCTGGAGCGCAGACGGTTCGCGCCCGCGTGAGCGTACAAAGATTCCAGACAGCGATACAGCGACATGAAGAGGCTGGATTGGTCAAAATCGAGCATGGACCTCGCAACAGTCATATACGGAATGCCGATCAGGTCCAACTCAATGAGCTGCCGCAAGTTCCTAGAAAGTTCTTCATCAATCCAATTACCAGATAGTACCGTCTCAGAAAGAATAAAATCGAACACAACTCGCTCATTGACATCGGATGCGAGATTATAACCCCAGAACGATCGTATCTCGGGAAAAAGCGAACTGATCGCGACCGAATTATGGCCGCTATATCCTGGAGCCCGTTTGTCTTCTGCATCAACGATTTGCTTTATCTCTAGCGCCGAGCCAACCGGCTTCAGCTTGAGTTCCGATAATACTGCGGTTAACAGGCCTGCTCCTACTGGTACGGGCGTCAGCCATGAACTAGTGACAGCCGGATCAAAACCCGCAAGAACAAATATATTGTCCGCACCCTTGTCAAAGCGCGCAATCGTTCGTGTCGGATTGATCACAAACGACCTAGCTAAGGTGCAATCTCTGAGAATCCTGCGGTCTTCAGCGTCTGTCGCAATCCAGCGGGGTTGGCCGGCATTTTCCAGCGGCATGTTACGCTTCAAGTTAAAGTCGTCCAGAAGGGCAAAAACCGCAGAGTTCGCGGCTATCATGTTCCTTGTCATCAACTGGCCCGCCAGCAAGGCTCCATGCTAGTCAATGCGAAATGTTCTTCAACCAATACCTTAAAAGCGTCAAAAAAGACCGTCCGCTCGTATCTTCCAACTTGACCTACTCTTTTCTGAAGGACATCCGAAAGAACATCTAAAGCTAAGAAGCGGCCGACTTCTTCTGAAGTCAGAGCCTTGAGCTGCTGAACAAGCGCAAGGCCCTCCGTCATAATTTCGGCCATCCGGGAATCTCGGTCCGCTGGCAGGCGATCCATTCCTGGTCTTCCGAGAGCATGCTGCGCCACCGCTGCCATGAAGCCAATACGCGCAGGCTGGCTGTCGAAGACATGGCGTCCCTTCGATAATCGCTGGGCGCCGCCGGTTTCATACCGCGAAAATGCAATATCTAACCCTGTCATCAATCCAAGAGCATTGTAAAAGTGGTTTTGGAAATTGCTCTCAGAAACGTTCTCGACAAAATCTAATCGAGAAAATTCCTCCGAAAGTGCCTCCTTGGCCTCAGTGGTTGTCTTTCTAAGCGAAAAAGCGAGATAGAGTTCGACTAATACATCGCTACTATATTGTGCAGGTCCTCGTCTTCGTCCGGGGCTATCGGGGGTGAATACCTTGTCCAATGTGGCGACATTGGCCTCGACTTCTTTCAGAAGCGGGGCATATACGACAGATAATTGCCGACCAAGAGACCAAGGGACCTGCCCAGTGTTAAGTACGAGCATGCGGTAGATCATCGCGCGAACCGACTGCGCCAGCCAGAATTCTACGCGCACCATGTGATCTGAGACGGATACGTCCGCATCGATCGCCTCAAGCATCGCACCAGTGCGTTGCATGCCATCAATAATGGACAGTGCACCGGCATCCTTTGGCAGGAAATCGGCAACATTAGTAGCTCCCTCGCGTGGCAGATTCGCGAAATCTTCTGGGCGAACTACGGCACCGATTACAACCGGTGGTAGTAATGCGCCAGCTCTGATGTCATTGACCATCCTAGAGCGTATCCGCTTTGCAGTCGTGGTCTTCAGAACGTCGCGCTGACCGCTTATTCCGCCTTGATTTGCATGTGCATCTCTTACCAATGCTATATAATCCCGCATGGTCAAGCTCGTGAGAACGGACCAACATTCCGTCCTGTTATCCAAAATCCAGTCCATCATGCGGCTACGCCCATCTGATTTCGCCAGTCGCACCTTACCGGCTTTGGATGGGCGATCCAATCTGCGGCGATAAGAATTTGAAAGATCGACGGTTTCGGTGACATCGCGTAATTGAGGTAGGCCCACCCTCCTTGGGATACGAAGTCAGTGTCGAGCTGCTTCAACAAGGAGAATGGACCATGCCAGCGACGTACTGCGGATTGGATGTATCGGACAAGAGCACGCACCTGT
>JBBRAV010000010.1:0-89295 GCA_038206535.1 Caulobacterales bacterium | reverse complement strand
GAAGTTTCGCACCGACCCCGAGGTTCGCGTTCTCGTGGCGACCGATGCAGCAGGCGAAGGCGTGAACCTTCAGAACGCCAACCTCATGGTCAACTACGACCTGCCGTGGAACCCGAACCGCCTCGAACAGCGCTTCGGCCGGATCCATCGCATCGGCCAGACCGAAGTCTGCCACCTGTGGAACCTCGTCGCCTCTGACACTCGCGAGGGCGCGGTCTACCGTCGCCTGCTGGACAAGATCGCCGAGGCCAGCGACGCCCTGCAGGGGCGCGTCTTCGATGTGCTCGGCGAACTTTTCGAGGGTCAGTCCCTGCGCGACCTTCTTATGGAGGCGATCCGCTATGGCGAGCGCCCCGACGTTCGCGCCCGCCTGTTCGAGGTTGTCGACAACGCCGTCGACCGCGACGCGATCAACCGGCTGGTCGCCGAACGCAAACTCTCCGGCGAGGGAATGACCGCCAGTTCGGTCGCCGAAATCCGCGATCAAATGGAACGGGCGGAAGCCCAACGTCTGCAGCCCCGCTACGTCCAGGCATTCTTCGAGGCTGCTTTCGATCGCCTGGGCGGTCGCATGGCTCGGCGTGAGCCTGGACGCGTCGAAATCACCCGTGTTCCCCCGGCCTTGCGGGAGCGCGATCGCCAGATTGGCCGCGCCGATCCCGTGCTGGAACGCTACACCCGCATCGCCTTCGACAAGGCCTTCCTCAACGGGCCTCCGCAAGCGGCGCTTCTTGCGCCCGGCCATCCGCTGCTCGACGCTACGGTCGACCTGATCCTTGAACGGCTCGGCCCGGTCCTGAAGCAGGGCGCGATCCTCATCGACGACCAGGACTCGGGCGAAGACCTTCGCCTCCTGTTCTATCTCGAACACGCCATCCGCGATGGCCGCGCCGGTCGTGGCGGCGAACCCAGTGTCGTGTCTCAGAAACTCCAGTTTGTGCTGCTCGACCAGCGGGGCGACGCCGTCGACGGCGGCGCCGCACCCTATCTCGACTATCGCCCCGCGACGCCCGAGGAACTCGCAGCCCTCGCGCCCGTCCTGCGCGCGCCGTGGCTGGAGGAGGATCTGGAGCGCAAGGCCCTTGGCTTCGCCGTATCGCAGATCGTCCCACGGCATCTGGACGAGGTTCGCACCCGGCGACTGGCCGACGTCGCCAAGGTCGAGCGCGAGGTGAAGGTCCGCCTGACCCGCGAGATCAACTACTGGGACAGCCGCGCTCATCGCTTGCGTGAGGAAGAACGCGCCGGCAAGGATCAGCGCCTCAACGCGGGGCGGGCCGAACGCACCGCCGAAAATCTCGCCGACCGGCTGCAACGCCGCCTCGCCGAACTTGAGCGCGAACGCCAGATCGCCGCTCTGCCGCCGGTCGCGCGCGGTGGCGCTCTGATCGTGCCGGCGGGTTTGTTGCGGCGCCTTGGCAATGCGGATCCGGCGACCGGCGTTTCAGCGCCGGACATGAGTGTCGACCCGGCCGCCCGCGCTATCATCGAACGACTGGCCATGCAGGCGGTGATGGAGGCGGAGGCCAAGGCCGGCCATCATCCGATCGATGTGTCGGCGGAAAACCGAGGCTATGACATCGAAAGCCGCGCCGGTGACGGGACGCTCCGGTTCATCGAGGTCAAGGGCCGTGTCGCCGGGGCGCGGGACCTGATCCTGACTCAGAATGAGGTGCGTGCCTCGCTGAATGCGCCTGATCGGTGGTGCCTGGCGGTCGTCGAGGTCGAGGGTGGATATGCACAGGCGCCCGCATATGTCCGCAACCTCGGACTTCGCGAGCCGTCGTTCGCTGAGACGGCGGTGGTGCTAGATTTGGATCGTTTGCGGTCTGGAGGCGTCGGGTGATCGAGTTAGATTCGAAATTTGGCTGAAGCGTTGCCGCGACGCCGAGGCGGTGGAGGGAAGTTGGTGGACGAGTTGCTAGTGGAGGTCGCGACGAACATTGCCGACTATCGAACGGGCGATATGGCTACACCTGACGCCGAGCACGTCGGGAAGTGGGTGAGCCAGTTCGACGTTGACTACCGTGAGCCCCTGCTCAGGGAGTTGGCTCACGTTTGGAAACAACTTTACATAAGCAAAAATATAGCCAGCTCTTTTCTCAAGAAAATAATTGAAAATGGATATTTGGCTACCGGTAATCAAAAATCATTCTGGCGGGGTGTGAATTTCCTAAATATACAACAAAAAGGTCATAGTCAGGCTGATATGCTTATGTTGTTTGACGGACAATTGAAAAAGAAGCACGGCTTATCCATCAATGCGTGCGGTGGTAGCGAAGTTTTTTTATATCTCGATGACGTCCTATTCACAGGTAACCGGATCACGACTGACCTTAAGCAATGGTTGACGGATGATGCGCCAGCCGCCGCGACAGTGAACGTCGTACTGGTGGCTGAACACGCGCTGGGCGCTTGGCAAGTCGGCAACAATTTGAAGGACGCGGCCAAGGCGGCCGGCAAGCAGATTAAGTTCCCGATCTGGCGTGTGGAGACTCTGGAGAATCGAAAAGCCTACAAGGATAAATCGGACGTACTCTGGCCAACAACACTCGTCGCAGGAGCTGAACAATTCGAGGTGGGATCGAGGGCCCATGTCCCGCGGACGCCCGGTGGCAGCAGCCAAGTCTTTTCGTCGGAGGCGGGGCGGCAAGTGCTGGAGCAATCCTTCTTGAAAGCGGGCCTGAAGATTCGTTCCTTTTCGGAGAACCCGAGTTCATCCCTGCGTCCACTAGGCTTCGGAGCTTTTGGGGTTGGATTCGGGTCATTGGTGGCGAGTTTCAGGAACTGCCCCAACAACGCGCCGCTGGCGATTTGGTGGGGTGACCCCGCCGCGCCGCCAGGTCACCCTTTCAGGAAGTGGCGGCCGCTGCTTCCGCGTAAGACTTATGGCCATGACGGCGGCTTTTGAACGCGACAGCTCGGGACCGTCGCAGATTCGCGAGTATCGCCGTTCCGATGCTGTGGTTTTTCTCAAGACGAAAGAGGCGTTCGGCGGTCTTTCGAACATGGCCGCAGGCTTTCCTCTTCTCGTAAATGGCGTTTCAATTCGGACGTCCGAGGCTCTGTATCAGGCCTGCCGATTCCCGCACCGCCCAGAGTTGCAGCGACGCATCATCGACCAAGGCAGTCCGATGACTGCGAAGATGGTTGGGAAACCATACCGAGTTGATTCCAGGCCCGACTGGGACCGCATCCGCACGAAAATCATGCGATGGTGTCTCCAAGTAAAGCTTGCGCAAAACTATCCTACTTTTTCCGCTCTGCTTTTAGAGACAGTTGACCTGCCGATCGTGGAGGCCTCTCGCAAAGACGATTTTTGGGGAGCGAAACCGGTCACGCCTGACGTGTTGGTTGGCAACAACGTGTTGGGGCGCTTGCTTATGGAGTTGCGCCGACGTGTCCAGAATGGAATCCCATCGGACCTGCAGGTCGTCGAGCCACTACCGATCCCCGACTTTCTATTGCTGGGCAACGTCGTGGGGGTCATACGACCCCAAACCGAGCCACGAACCTCGCGGCGACTCGCGACTGCAACCGTACCCTCCAACCCGCCCGGCATGTTCGAGATGTCGAAGGATTTTATGTCGACCCCACCTGGCGCTGCCACCCCCCGAAAAAAGCTCATCGAAGTCTCCATGCCATTGGAGGCGATCAATGTCGCTTCGGCGCGGGAGAAGTCGATCCGGCATGGGCATCCTTCGACGCTGCATCTGTGGTGGGCGCGCAGGCCGTTGGCGGCGTGCAGAGCAGTGATATTCGGGCAGCTAGTGGACGATCCGTCGTCCTGGCGGGATCGCTTTCCGACCAAGGCCGATCAGGACGTCGAGCGCGACCGCCTGCATGACGTGATCCGCGAGTTCGTCGAGTGGCCGAAATCGACGCCCGCCGATCAGAAACGGTGGGAAAAGGCGCTCGACGCGGGCCGCTATGAGATCGCCCGTTCGGTTGCTTGGGGCCGAGGTGAGGAACCGCCGCGCGAACGGTCTGCCGTGCTGGCCTACCTCGCCGAACACGGTCCGCCGGTCTACGATCCCTTCTGCGGCGGCGGCTCAATCCCGTTGGAAGCGCAACGCTTCGGGCTTCGCGCTTACGGTTCGGACCTCAATCCTGTTCCGGTGCTTATCTCCAAGGCGATGGTGGAAATCCCGCCGAAGTTCGCCGGGCTGGTGCCCGTCAATCCGGATGCTGACAAGGACTTGCTTGGTCAACCTTGGCGGGGCGCCCAGGGTCTTGCGGAGGACGTTCGATATTACGGCCGCTGGATGCGGGAGCAAGCAAAGGCGCGCATCGGCCACCTCTATCCGGACGCCACGCTGCCGGATGGTCGCAAGGCTACCGTGATCGCTTGGTTGTGGGCTCGAACCGTGCGCTCCCCCGATCCTGCGGCAAAAGGGGCGATGGTGCCTCTGGCCTCGTCGTTCGTGTTGTCATCCAAGAGTGGACGGGAAAGCATAGTTAGGATCGTTCGTGACATCACTGCGCAAGATGGTTGGCGGTTCGAAGTACAGCGGGGCGGTGTAAGCGCAGCGGATTTCGCGGCTGCGGATGCTGGGACGCAAGCGGCGCGTGGCGCCAACTTCGTCTGTGCTCTGACCGGAGCTATCCTAGATCGTTCATGGATCACCGAAGAAGCGTCGGCAGGTCGGATGATCCCGCGCCTTATGGCGATCGTCGTCGAAGGCGGAAGCGGTCGGACATATCTCAATCCTTCCGTAGAGCAGGGCCGCGTGGCTTCTGAGGCCGAACCCACATGGCGACCGAATTTGCTGATGCCAAAGAACCCCCGTTGGTTTTCGCCGCCGGCATATGGCCTTCAATCTTACGGCGATCTTTTCACCGACCGGCAGCTGGTGGCCCTCACGACATTCTCAGACCTAGTGGGCGAGGCGCGTACGATGGCGCTCGCCGACACGCAGGACGCCTTTCGCGCCCGTGGTCTGTCGTTGGAACCCGCCCGCCTCTCTGATGGAGGTCAAGGTCCGCAAGCCTACGCCGACGCCGTGGCGACGTACCTGGCGTTCGTTGTGAGCAAAGTTTCTAATGTCGGTTCCTCGATCACAAGCTGGATGAATGATCGCGGCGCGTTCCGTGAAACTTTCGCGCGCCAAGCCATACCGATGGTCTGGGACTTCGCAGAGGCCAACGCATTCGCTGACGCCGGAGGATCGTTGGAAACAACGCTCGACAAGATCGCCATGGCTGTGGCCGCGGCTCCGACCGAGGGTGACGGCGCGATCTTTCAAATCAACGCGCCGGCAAATTCATACCCAATCCACCCCGTGGCTATCAGCACCGACCCGCCTTACTATGACAACATCGGTTACGCCGATCTGTCCGATTTCTTTTATGTCTGGCTGCGGCGTTCTCTTGGCTCAGTTTGGCCCGACCTGTTCCGCCGGTTGCAAACGCCAAAGGACGACGAACTCGTCGCTACGCCCTACCGCCATGGCGGCAAGGCCGGCGCCGAAGCTCACTTCATGGCAGGGATGAAGTTGGCGCTCACTGCGATGGCGGCTGCCAGCGCGCCGGAAATTCCACTTGCCATCTACTATGCTTTCAAACAATCGGAAAAATCAGAGGATGGTGTCAGCTCGCCGGGCTGGGCCTCGTTTCTCCAAGCGGTCGTCGAGTCTGGCCTAATGGTCGACGGCACTTGGCCTATGAGGACGGAGAGCCCAGGCCGACTGATCGGCAAGGATACCAACGCACTTGCATCTTCGGTCGTTCTCGTCTGTCGCCCACGCACGGTCGATGCTCATACCACCACGCGCCGCGACTTCGTCACCGAACTGCGCCGGGACCTGCCCGAGGCGCTGGAGCGGATGCGCAAAGCAGGCGTGCATCCGGTCGACCTACCTCAGTCGGCCCTCGGACCGGGCATGGCGGTCTTCTCAAAATACGCCATGGTGCGCGAAGCTGACGACAGCCCAATGAGCGTTTCGCGAGCCATTAACCTGATCAATCAGATACGCGGCGAAATCGCCCATGCCGATTCCGGCGATCTGGATGCCGTTACCCGATTTGCCCTGGACTGGTTCGAGTCCTTTGGCTGGAACACCAAGGACGCGGGCGAAGCGATCAAGCTGGCCGGGTCATACGACCTCACCGAAAAGGGCCTGCGCGACGCCGGAGTGCTGGTCACTGAGCGCGGCGATGCGCGCTTGGTTCGCCGTCAGGAAATTCCGAGCGATTGGCGGCCATCGCGGGATCGGACCCTCACCGCCTGGGAACTCGCCCAGGCCTTGAACAGGGCGCTCAATGACGGGGGCGGCATTGCCGAAGCTGGCAGTCTGTTGGCCGAGGCGCGCGAATTCGGCGCCGCTGCCTATTGGCTGGCCGGACGCCTGTTCGCCATGGCCGAGGATCGGCGCATGACCGACGAGGCGCGAGGCTGGGGCAAGCTCTCCGAAGCCTGGGACGCCATCGAGGCCGCCGCCGACCGGACCGAGCCGCCGCCAGTCGCGGCCGTTCAGACGGAGATGTTCTGACGGCTGACCGTCCGCGATGTGATGCCGCTTGGTCATTGACGATATTATAATGATAGATATATAACGTGCCGCAGCCTCTCAAGGTCAAACCATTGAAAATGCACCCCAACGCGCGGGTGGTTCTCCAGGGTTTCCCCAAGGCTGTGCGATCGGCGGCCGGCGAACAGTTGTTCATGGTTCAGGCCGGTGAGGACCCGATTGACTGGAAACCGATGTCCACCATCGGGCCGGGCGTGAAGGAGATTCGAGTCAGGGACGAGTCGGGTGCGTTTCGGGTGTTCTATGTCGCGAAGTTTCTGGAGGCGGTCTATATTCTCCATTGTTTCCAGAAGAAGACCCAGAAGACCGAGGCGCGCGATCTCGATATCGGCCGGGCGCGATTCAAGGAACTGGTGGCGAGCAGACAAGCATGAGTGACCTGACCTATGAGACGTTCGAAACCGGCTGGGACGCTGCCGGGTTTCCGCCGGAGGAAGTGGCCCATCTTCGGGCGCGTGCCGAACTGGTCATCGCGCTTCGGAAACATATCAAGGCGCAGGGCTGGACCCAGGTCGAGGCCGCCAAGCATCTAGGTGTCGCCCAGCCTCGCATATCGGGCCTGATGCGCGGCAAGCTTGAAGACTATGGCCTCGATCATCTGGTGACGATGCTGGCGCGCGCGGGGATGGCCGTCGACATCCGCGTGAAGAAGGCGCCGGCGAGAAAACAGGCCGCGTGACCGGTTCGAGCGCTGTTGGGGGAAGCTGCCTTGGACGTTGACAGCAACAAGATCCGTCTCGGCAAGATGCTGGACATGGTCGGCGTCAGCCTAGGCCCGTATGTCGAGGCTGCGCTCGCGGATCACTACGGCAAGAACTGGCGTCAGCACGCCAATTTCCCCGACACGGTGGCGCGCGGTGGCCGGTTGGACACCCAGGCATTACTGCGCCTGTTCCAGAACGAATGGCGTGACGTCTTTTCGAAGCACCTCGGCCACAACGTCCGCGACGCCGTCACCGCGACCAATGCGGGGCGCAACGCCTGGGCCCATCTCGCGCCGGGCGAGGACGTTGCCGATGATGTCGCGCTGAGGGCGCTATCCGGCGCGGCCGAACTGCTCGAATCGATCAACTCTCCCAAGGCGCGCGACGCCCGTGCCATCGTCAACGGACTAATGGCCCAGATGGCGGGCAAGTTGGCGCCACCCAAGGCTCAGGCTGTGGAGGCGGCGCCAGCCGCCGCTTCGACACCTCGACCGACACTCACGCTCAAGTCCGAGACGCCTCCGGCCCCAAAGCCGACGCAACTGGGGCTCGGCTTCAACGAGGGCCTGCGTGTCGGCGCGCTAGAGGCTTGGCGCTTCGTCGCGCCGCCGCGCGAGGACATCACCGCCGGCCGCCTGACACTGGACCATTTCGCCGCCAACCTCGCCGTCGTCGACCGGGGCGAGGTGCAAGGCACCTATGGCGATCCGGATGAGTTTTTCCGCGCCACCCACATGACGGGCGGTTTGAAACTGGTCCTGGAAAACGGCGCATCGCGACTGGCGCGCGGTGTCGGGCCCTCCGTGATTGGACTTCAGACCAACTTTGGCGGCGGCAAGACCCACACCATGCTGGCCTTGCTTCACTTGGCCCGGGCCTCAAACCCGGCCGCATTGCAGGGCGTGTCGGATATTCTTGGGGCGAGCGCAGGCGGATTGAAGGGCGCCAAGGCCGTCGCTTTTTCGGGAAGCGACAAAGGGCCCGACGTGCCTCTGATCTTCGCCGGGCCGCGACCATTGCGGACGATCTGGGGTTACCTCGCCTATCGCCTCGCCGGCGATGAAGGGCTCGCGCTGATCAGCGGCGCGGAGGAGGCGGGCACCAATCCAGGCGGCGAGGCGCTGGAGAAAGTGTTGCGCGCTGTCGGCGGCCCCGCACTGGTTCTCCTCGACGAGATCGTAGCCTATGTGAAACAACTAGGAGGCGAGCGCTACGAAGCCAACCTAGCCTTCTTCCAATCCCTGACCGAGGCGGCCACCCGTGTCCCGAACTCGCTGATCGTCGGGTCCCTGCCGGAATCCGAAGATGAATCCGGTGGCGACCGTGGCCGGGAGACCTTGGCCCGGCTCGAAAAGCTTTTTGGCCGTGTCCAGTCGTCATGGCAGGCAGCCCAAGGGACTGAGACCTATGCGATCGTTCGCCGCCGCCTGTTCCAGGAATTGGATGCCAGTGGCATCAAGGCGCGCGACAAGACCATCGACGCCTATCGCCGGCTCTACCGCGAGAGCCGGAAGGACTTTCCGGCTGGGGTCGACGAGTCGGCCTACGCGGAATTGATGCGGGAAGCCTATCCCGTTCACCCCATGCTGTTCGACAAGCTGGCTCAGGAGTGGGGCGGCCTCGATCGTTTTCAGCGCACGCGCGGTGTCCTGAAGTTTATCGCCGAGAGCGCGCGTCGAATCTGGATGAACAGTTCGGACGAGCCGTTGATTCAACCGGGGTCTATCCCTCTGGGTGATCCGCTGGTGCGTGGATCGGTGATCGAACCCTTGGAGGGTCCGGCCTGGGCGGCGATCGTCGATGGGGATGTCGAGAGCGATCGATCCATGCCGGTGCGTCTCGATGGTGAGAAACAGCGCTTTGGCGAGCGTCGCGCGGCGACGCGTGCGGCCCGCGCCGTCTTCCTCGGAACCGCGCCGAGCGGCGACGCTCGCGGTGGTATGACGGGGGCCGATGTTCGGCTCGCCTGCGCGGTCCCGGATGAGAATGTCTCAGTATTCGGTGACGCGCTTGCCGAATTGGCCAGTCGGTCGAGCCACCTCTACACCAACGGCACGGCCTATTGGTTCGGATCGCAGCCGACCCTGCGCAAGCTTGCTGAGACGCGGGCGCAAGAACGCAGCGATGATGAAGCGAACGATGCGATCGTCCTTCTGTTGAAGGCGGATGCCAACGCTCGCGGGCGTTTCGCCAAGGTCCACGTCTGCCCGGATCACCCAGAGGAGGCCGAGGATGGCACGGCGGTTGCGCTCGTGATCCTGCATCCGAGCACGCCGCACGACGCCAGGGCGGACGGGTCTCTGGCCATGGCCGCCGCCGATGACGCTCTTAAACGTCGCACGGGTGGTCGCCTGCGCCTGGCGCGCAACACCCTGCTGTTCGTCGCCGCCGAAGCTGGCGCCTTGGCGGAAGCGCGCAAGGCTGCAAAACTGCTCGTCGCGTGGCGCTCAATCCGCGACGACAAGGCGCTCGATCTCAAGGACAGCCAGCGCAAGGATGTCGAGCAACAGATCCAGCAGGGTCAGGCCGCGCTCGAATCCTCGGTTCGCCGTGCGTGGTCGCAAATTCTAGCGCCGGTCGCGCGCAAGCTCGACGATGGTAGTCCCTTCGTTCTCGAACGCGTTCCGGTGCGCAACACCAGCGGCAAGAGCGTCGCCCAGGCGGTCTGGGAACGAGTCAGCGCCGACGATCTCGTCTACGAGAAGCTCGGCCGTCTGACGTTGGGCGACCGCATCACGGCCAACTGGCCACCCGACGCCGATCACCTGCCGCTGACCACGATCCGCGATTGGTTCGTGCAATATGTCGCGTTCGAACGCCTGCGCGACGAGACCGTTCTGGCAGACGCCCTGAGCGAGATGCTGCGCGATGCCTTCGGCGGTTTTGCCTATGCCGAAGCCCTTACGGAAGGCGGCGCCTACTGGGGCTTGTCCGTGGCCAAGGCTGTCACCGTCCGTTTCGACGGCGACGCCATGCTCGTTCGCGGCGACGTCGCCGAGGCCCAGCTTCGCGCCGCCCAAGGTCCACCCCCAACGCCCATTTCGCCGTCATCACCGCTGGCCCCGTTGCCGCCGAGCGCGCCGGCCGAACTGAAGTTGGACCGCGCCCTGAGACGCTTCTTCGGCAGCGTCGACCTCAACCCCGACCGCCCCGTCCGCGACCTTCAGCCGATCATCGACAGCGTCATCAGCGAACTCCTCCGCGCCGACGGCGTGCGCCTGACCCTGCGCCTGGAGATCGAAGCCACCTCATCGGCAGGCTTCTCGCCCGAGGACGCGGCCGTGGTGCGCGACAACGCGAAGACGCTGAAGTTTCGGCCGGAGGCGACGGGCTTTTCCGAAGACTGAAGTTGTGAACCCCCATCCCGTTCAACCAACGCCTTGCGCTCGTCGTGGCCGGCGGGCGCGTCGAGGAATTCGAACAGATGGGTGTAGCGGAAGGTGGCGTTCGCCTTAGGTTCAATTGTCGCAACGGTGCCGCGACTTTTGCGGGTTGCGGCAGGTGCGCTCGAACAGGACGCCCTTCAGCCAGCGTTCGAACTCGCGGAAACCCGACCACTCATTGACGGCGCGTTGCAGATGGAAGGCCTGCTTGTCCGCTCGGTCGCATTGGCCGACAAAGACTGGCTGGCGAGCCCACGGCAATTGTCTCAGCGAGGATGAGACAATTTCATCGCCTCGAAAAGTCTGGCAGGCTTGCCGCATCCCATACCGGTTCGGTCGAAGGTAACCCCTGAGGCGAGGCCACCCGGCCTCCGCCATGCTCACGTCACGCAATCCCCTCCGTCACGTGACCGCTCATTTTCATCGTCCGCGATTTTCGCGGCCTCACGTTCGGCCGCCGGCGCCTTCCGGCGCGCCGCGTCGCCGGCCGCGTTCGGTGTCGGGCTGCCGCGCGGCGATAGGGCGCCTCCCGCGGTGACCCTGGCGCACACGCCGGCGCCCCCCGTCAGTCGATCGGCCCGCAACCACGCGTTCGCTGCCGTCCACTTCTTTCCGCCCATTTTACCCCCACCGGCGGCCCTGTAGCTCGCGACTTCGCTGGCGGCGTCGCGCGTCGATCGGCGACGGACAACGCGCTCCCACCAAAGGGGACTTCGGCTCCGGCGCTGACAGGATGGGCCGCCCGTGCGAATCGTCGGGTCGGCCGAGGTTGACAAAACATGAAGAATTGCAATATGTATATTTCCGGGCGTTCCTGGGAAGGCACGCCGGCCATCTAATTCTGAAATCGCATCATGAACACAAATTTCCTAGATAAAACAATAAATCTATCCCCAGAGAACCGCCCTTCAACCGCCCTTCGACCGCCATCCAACCGCCAATGAGACGCCCGCCAGCCGCCATGCGACCGCCCGCAATATGCCAACCAACCGCCCTGCGACCGCCTCTGCGTGCGACGCCGGCGGGCGTCGATCGCGATGCGCGTTGCGTCCATCACGCCCACCCCCGCCGCTCCCCCGTATCAACGGTGATCGACGGCGAAAATCGCTTCCCCTGATGAAACGTAACAGGAACATGCTATAGCCCCATGATGGACGGCGCCGGCGCATTCCCGCTTCTTCCACCGCCGTTCGCCGACTGGTTCAGCGAGCGCGGCTGGCGTCCGCGAGACCACCAGCTTGCCATGGTGGAGAAGGGCCGCGCCGGGCGCAACGTCCTGCTGATCGCTCCCACGGGCGGGGGCAAGACCCTGGCCGGGTTCCTGCCCAGCCTGATCGAATTGACCGAGCGCCCGGCGGCCAACACGCCGCCTGGCGTGCACACCCTCTACATCTCCCCCCTCAAGGCCCTGGCGGTCGACGTCGAGCGCAACCTGATGACCCCGATCGCGCAGATGGGCCTGACGGTGAAGGCGGAATCGCGCACCGGGGACACCGGCGTGTCGCGTCGTCAGCGCCAGCGCGTCAAGCCGCCCGACATCCTGCTGACCACGCCCGAACAGCTGGCCCTGTTCTGCGCCTGGGAGGGGGCGCGGCGCTATTTCGAGGATCTGCGCTGCGTCATCCTCGACGAGGTGCACGCCATCTGGCCGTCCAAGCGCGGCGACCTGTTGGCTTTGGATCTCGCGCGGCTGCAGACCTTCGCGCCCGGTCTGCGCCGCGTCGGCCTTTCGGCCACGGTCGACGATCCGGACATGATCCGCCGCTGGCTTTCGCCGGGCGATGAGGACGCGGTCGATCTCGTGCGCGGCGCGCCCGGCGCCGCGCCGGTCGTCGACGTGCTGCTCTCGCAGGACCGGGTCCCCTGGGCCGGCCATACCGCGCGCCACGCCATGCCGGAGGTCTATGAGGTCATCCGCAAGGCGCGCACCGCCCTGATCTTCGTCAATACACGCTTCCAGGCCGAGTTCGCTTTCCAGGAACTTTGGCGGCTCAACGAGGACAGCCTGCCGATCGCCCTGCACCACGGCTCGCTGGCGGCCGAACAGCGGCGCAAGGTCGAGGCGGCGATGACACGGGGCGAACTGCGCGCGGTGGTCTGCACCTCGACGCTGGATCTGGGTATCGACTGGGGCGACGTCGACCTGGTGATCCAGCTGGCCTCGCCCAAGGGCGCCGCGCGCATGGTGCAGCGGATCGGGCGCGCCAACCATCGGCTGGACGAGCCCAGCCACGCCCTGTTCGTGCCCGCCAACCGCTTCGAAATGCTCGAATGCCAGGCCGCCCGCGAAGCGATCGCCGAGAACGCCCTGGATTCCGAGCCGGAGAGGGTAGGGGCCCTCGATGTCCTGGCCCAGCACATCATGGGCTGCGCCTGCTCCGAGCCGTTCGATCTGGTTTGCCTCTACGAGGAGGTCCGGCGCGCGGGCCCCTACCGCGGCCTCGCCTGGGAGGATTTCGAGGCCGTGGTCGATTTCGTCGCCACCGGCGGCTACGCCCTGCGCGCCTACGATCGCTTCGCCCGCATCGTGAAGGGCAGAGACGGCCTGTGGAAGGTGCGAAACGCCGAGATGGCCCTGCGCCACCGGATGAACATCGGGGCGATCGTCTCGCCCGCCATGCTCAGCGTGCGGGTCGCCTCGAGGCGCGGTTCGGCGCCCGGCCGCAAGATCGGCGAGGTCGAGGAGGGCTATCTCGACGTTCTGGAGCCGGGCGACACCTTCGTCTTCGCCGGCCGGGTGTGGCGTCTGGTCGGCCAGAGCGGCATGGACGTGCTGGTCACGCCCGCGCCGGGAGAGGACGCCAAGATGCCGTCGTGGGGCGGCTCGAAATTCGCCCTCTCCACCTTCCTGGCCGGCCGCGTGCGCGCGATGATGTCGGACGCCCATCATTGGGAGGTCCTGCCGCGCGACGTGCGCGAATGGCTGGAGATCCAGCGCGACCGCTCGGCCATTCCGGCGCGGGACGAGATGCTGCTGGAGACCTTCCCGCGCGGCCATCGCCACTTCCTGGTCTGCTATCCGTTCGAGGGGCGCCTGGCGCTCACGACCCTCGCCATGCTGCTGACCCGCCGGCTGGAGCGCCTCGGCGTGGGTCCGCTCGGCTTCGTGTGCAACGACTACGCCCTGGCGGTCTGGGCGCTGAAACCGATGGAGGATCTGGACTTCGACGCCCTGTTCGCGCGCGACATGCTGGGCGACGACCTGGAGGCCTGGCTGGCCGAGAGCGCGCTGATGAAGGCCTCGTTCAAGGCCTGCGCCCTGATCGCCGGCCTGATCGAGCGCCGCTCGCGCAGCGAGCGCAAGACCGGGCGGCAGGTGACCTTCTCCACCGACCTGATCTACGACGTGTTGCGCCGCCACCAACCTGATCATCTGCTGCTGCGCTGCGCCCGCGACGACGCGGCCCGTGGCCTGGTCGACGTCGCGCGCCTGGGCCAGATGCTGGAGCGCATAGAGGGCGCCATACTGCACAAGCGGCTCGAGCATCTCTCGCCGTTCTCGGTGTCGGTCATCCTGGAGATCGGCCGGCAGACCTCGCCCGGAAGCGCCGGCGAGATGATCCTTGCCGACGCCGCCGAGGCGCTGATCGCCGAGGCGGTCTCGTGAGTGTCGAGGCCGATCATCCGCCTCCGCGCCTGGCGAGGCGCATCGACGGCCATCTGGCCCTGGGCCTGGCCGGCGCCGAGATCGTCTGCCTGCCCAGCGGGGCCTTGTGGCTGGTCGCCGACCAGGTGCTGGTGGTCGCCGATCTGCACCTGGAAAAGGGGTCCAGCTATGCGCGGCGCGGGCAGCTTCTGCCGCCCTACGATACGCGCGAGACCCTCGGCCGGCTCGAGGCGGTGACGGCCGCCATGGCCCCGCGCGCGGTGATCCTGCTGGGCGATACGTTTCATGACGCCGGCGGCGAGCGCCGGCTCGACGCCGACGATCATGCCCGCATCGGCGCGCTCGCGGTGGGTCGCGCTCTGGTGTGGGTCACGGGCAATCATGACCGCGCCGGTCCGCGGGTCTTGCCCGGCGACGTCGTCGCGAGCCTCGCCTTTGGACGCCTGCGCCTCGCGCACGAGCCCGAGGGGGGCCATTGCACCGGCGAAATCGCCGGTCATCTGCATCCCTGCGCCCGCGTCACGGCCCGTGGCGGCAGCATCCGCCGGCGCTGCTTCGCCACCGATGGCGAGCGTATCATCCTGCCGGCGTTCGGCGCCCTGGCCGGAGGCCTCAACGTGCGCGACCCGGCGTTCGCTCCGCTGTTGCGGGGAAGGCCGCTGGCCTTGGTGCTGGGGGCCACCGCCGTTCACCCGGTCGGCTGGAGCGCGTTGCGCGGCGATCGGCCGTGATCAGGTGGGCGGACTGGACGACGCCGGCGCGGAGGCCGGGGCCGGCGGCGACGGGCTCGGCCCGTAGCGGCCAAAGCCGGTCGGCGGACTGGTCGCATTCTGCGTGGACACGGCGCCGCCGGCCTGACGACGCCAGGACGTCGCGCGATGCGGCCAGGCCGTGTGGGACGCGATGCGCGCCGCCGGCGACGGGACGACCGGCGTGACGTCGGCCGCGCCGGGGCGGGGCGGGGGCGTCGCCGCGGGGACGGGCGTCACCGGGGCGGGCGGCGGCGGCGATGCGGCTTCCAGGGGCGTGCGGTCGGGGGATCTGGCGGTCAGCAGCCAGAACGCCGCGAGCGCCGCGATCAGGGCGAAGACGAGGGCGGCGGCCCAGGCGCCCCAGGGCCGCGGGCGCGGGCGCGGGGGACTGACGGGCGGCGGCGGCTCACGCCGGACCACGATCGTCGGCGGATCGCGTCTGGCGCCTTCGATGGCGCGCACCCGGCGCGCCAGGGCGTCCCCCATGTCCGCCACGCCGCGCGCGAGCCGGCGGGTGTCTTCGGACACGCCCGTGTGCGACGATTCGAGCGCGCCCAGGCGCTCGTCCAGAGCCAGCATGGCGTCCTGGAGCTCGCGCAGCATCTGGCTCATCGCTTCGGACGACAGCGTGTCGCGGTTGTGCGCGCGGTCCACGCCGCGTTCGTCGGGCGCAAGGGTCAAGGCGTCGGCCCGCCCTTCGCCGGCTTGGGAGTGGTCCGCCGCGCCCATGATTTCGCTCTCCTACGGATCGCCCAACGGTACCGATGGTCGGTTCGAGTGTAAACGCAACCCGGAACCCACAAAGGCGCCGCACGCAATGGACCTCACCGTCACGCTTTTCCTCGCGGCCGGTTTCCTGACGCTGACCGTCCTGTTCGGCTGGATGGGCGCGCGTCCGGCCAGGCCGCTGGCGCCTCCCCGGATGGCCCCGTGGCGCTTTTTCATGCTGCTGGCCTTCGTGGCGACGATCGCCGCGCTCGTCCACCTGGTCGCCCTCGTGCGGGGCGCTAGCGGATCTTCACTTTCGTGATCCACACCACCACCGCCTCGGTGAGGTCCGTGAACGTCTGGGCGACCGCCCTGGAGGGACGCGGCAGGCCCAGACGATCCGCCAGGGTCTTAGCCATGCGGTCCGACCAGAAGGCGGCGGCGCGATAATGCTCGACGCCGAGGGAGGCCGTGACACGCAGGTCGCCGGCGCCGTACCAGGCCGATGTCTCCGGCGTGTGCGCACCCTCGAACATCCGCGAAACGGCCGCGTCGATCGCCACGTTCATCCTGGCGGCCACGGGCGGCGGCTGGGTGTCGCCGACGATGAACTGAAGGACCGCGGCCCGGGCGAACGCCACTTCGCAACATGCGACCGGGTCGGGGCTGGGCGACGACCTCAGCTCGCCGGCGACCTGAGCGCAGCCGCCGGGCTCGAGGAAGTGTGTCGCGAGTTCCTCGCCGAGCGCCTCGGCGGTCAGTTGTCTCATGGTTTGGGTTCCACGGCCGGTTTGGCGCTCACGATCGATCGACGGGCATTGTCACGCGCCCCCATGCGGCGGCAGGCGCCTTGGCCGCCCGCGCCGCCGACGGCTCACTTGGCTTGCGACAACTGGCCCCGGATCTCGCCTTTGGGGTGCTGTGCGGAGTGGATGTTGACGTACCAGAGGCCGGCGCGCAGGTCGCCTATCTGGCCGTCGTCGAGCTCCGCCGATCCCTTGATCGGACTGGCCAGATCGCCGGTGATCGGAACCACGACCCCCGCCGCCACGCCCACGGCCGCGGGACCGTGGAAATGCGCCATGGTCGGCGCGCCGCTCAGACCGGAGTAGGCGATGGTCCAGGTGATATGCTTGGAGTCGGTGTCGAGCGCGACGCTCGCCGTCCCCTTGCCCGCCGAGGCCGTCGCCGGCGTTTCCGCGGCGCCGTCGAGCGTCGCGGTGAAATTGAGAATCTCGGCCTGTGTCGCCCCGGCGAAAACCGCGGCCGCGGCCGCCAAGGCGGTGAAGAGTGTGAAGCGCATAGTGGGTCTCCCGTTCATGTCCCCTGTCGGAACCGTGATCCTATGCCGACATTGCCGCCAGGGACAACGCTTTCGCGGCGATCCCGGAATCGGGCCTATAGTCTTTTTCCCATGACCATCCGCCGCCTGCCGACAGATCTGATCAACCGCATCGCCGCGGGCGAGGTGGTCGAGCGGCCGGCCAGCGCCGTCAAGGAGCTCATCGAGAACGCGATCGACGCCGGGGCCGGGCGCGTCGAGGTCCAGGCCGAGGGGGGCGGGCTCACCCGGATTCTGGTGGCTGACGACGGTGTCGGCATGACCCGGGACCAGATGCCGCTCGCCTTGGAGCGCCACGCGACCTCGAAGCTCGCTCCCGACGCCGACGGCGTCTACGACCTGTTGCGGATCGCCACGCTCGGGTTTCGCGGCGAGGCGTTGCCGTCCATCGCCTCGGTGGCTCGACTGACGATCGCCTCGCGCGCGCACGGAGAGCGCGACGCCTACGCCATGGCGGTGGAGGCGGGTCGGGCCGGCGCCGCGTCGCCGAGCGCCTTCGCCGGCGCCCACGGTACGCGCGTCGATGTCCGCGACCTCTTTTATGCGACGCCCGCCAGGCTGAAGTTCATGAAGTCCACGCGCTCCGAAGACATGGCCATCGTCGACGCCGTCAAACGCGCCGCCATGGCCCAGCCGACCGTCGCCTTCGACCTGGATCTCGACGGCCGCAAGACGCTTCGCCTGGGCGCCGAAGCGGCCGGCCCCGAGGGCGGCCTGGCGCGGCTGTCGGCCATCCTCGGCCGCGAGTTTTCCGCCAACGCTCTGGTCCTCGACCAGGAGCGCGAGGGGGTCCGCCTGGCCGGCCATGCCGGCCTGCCGACGTTCAGCCGTGGCAATTCCGCCCACCAGTATCTGTTCGTCAACGGCCGACCGGTTCGCGACCGGCTGTTGCAGGGCGCTTTGCGCGCGGCCTACGCCGACTATCTGGCGCGCGATCGCCATCCGGTCGCGGCGCTCTACCTGACGCTCGATCCGACCGCCGTCGACGTCAATGTGCATCCGGCCAAGAGCGAGGTGCGGTTTCGCGATCCCAATCTGGTCCGGGGTCTCATCGTGGGCGCGCTGCGCCACGCCCTCGCGGCGGCGGGCCACCGGGCGTCGACGACCGTGGCGCAAAGCGCGCTGCGCAGCTTCACCACCGGAGTGTCCGCCGCCGGCTTCTCCGCCTGGGGCGCCGGCGGCTGGGCGCCGACGCCGGGCGCCGACGCGGCCCTGCCCGGATTTTCGGGGGTGTCGGCCCGAAGCGAGCCCTGGGTCGGCCCCGCGAGCGCCGCCGTTCGCGTCGACGCCGACGCTACGGCCT
This sequence comes from Caulobacterales bacterium, assembly GCA_038206535.1. Classification (GTDB taxonomy): domain Bacteria; phylum Pseudomonadota; class Alphaproteobacteria; order Caulobacterales; family Caulobacteraceae; genus Acaudatibacter. The sequence continues at coordinate 70,966 of JBBRAV010000010.1, read as the reverse complement.
TCCCGCTCGGGGCCGCCCGCGCCCAGGTGCATGAAACCTACATCGTCGCCCAGACCAGGGACGGGGTGGTGATCGTCGACCAGCATGCCGCGCACGAGCGCCTCGTCTATGAGCGGATGAAGAGCGAGATGGCGAGCGGCGCGGTCGCGCGCCAGGTTCTCCTGCTCCCCGAGGTCGTCGAGCTGGACCCGGACGAAGCCGGCCGCGTGTGCGCGCGCATCGAAGAGCTCGCCGCCCTGGGTCTGCTTGTCGAGCCCTTCGGGCCGGGCGCGGTGCTGGTGCGGGAGATACCGGCCCTGCTCGGGGACACCGACGTGGCCGGTCTCGTGCGCGACATCGCCGACGACCTGGCGGAGAACGGCGCCGCGTTGGCGCTCCGCGAGCGCCTGCAGGAGGTGTGCTCCACCATGGCCTGCCACGGGTCGGTCCGGGCCGGGCGGCGCCTGACCGCGGCGGAGATGGACGCCCTCCTGCGACAGATGGAAGCCACGCCGCATTCGGGCCAATGCAACCACGGTCGCCCGACGTACGTCGAACTGAAGCTGGCCGATATCGAGCGCCTATTCGGACGTCGATGAGGCCGGCCGGATAAAATGCACGCGCGCCGCGCCCCAGTCGCGACTGTCCAGCGTCTCGTAGCCGGGGGCGTTCAGCGGCGCCTCGCCGAGCCCGCGCTCGACCACGACGATCGCCTCGCGGGCCAGCCAGCCGTGGCCGGCGAGGCCCGCCAGAGCCGGTTCGCTCAGGGCCCTGCCGTAGGGCGCGTCCAGGAAGACCAGGTCGAACGGCGCCGGGTCGGGCCGAGGCCCCAGCCGCGTGGCGTCCGCCCGGCGGACGGTGGCCTTGTCGCTCACGCCCAGCGATCGCGCATTGCGCGCAAAGGCGGCCCGGGCGTCATCGTCGATGTCGATGCCGACGCAGTACGCCGCGCCGTGCGACAGGGCTTCGAGTCCCAGGGCGCCGGATCCGGCGAACAGATCGAGCACGCCAAGCCCACCAAGGCCCGGGGACCAGGGGGCGTGTTCGAGCACGTTGAACACCGCCTGGCGCGTGCGATCGGCGGTGGGGCGCGTCGAGTGTCCCTTCGGCGCCACAAGCGCTCGGCCCCGGTAGCTCCCCGACACGATCCGCATCTGTTTATCCTTTCGAATCCTCTCTCACTGGCCGATGAGGAGCGGGCGAGGCAAGCAAGGGCTGTCGATGATCGGAAAGGGACTCGTGGCGGGACTGGCGCGATCGCCGTTCATCGCCGACCTCGACGCACGCGACCGCTCGCCCGTGCCGATCGTCGCCACCCTCTTCGTGGGTCCGCTCGCCGCGTTGGTGGGCGCCATGGCCACCATGGTGCTCATTCTTTCGGTGTATACGCTGCTGTCCGGGCACGGGCCGGAAGGACTTCATGGCCTGAAGCGGATCGTCCTGACCCTGAAGGATCCCGGACCGGCGACCCTGGCGAGCGAGACATTCGGCCTTTTCCTCGACGCGGGCGTCAACGGCGTGGTCGCCCTGACCTTCGTGGCGGTCGCCGCCGCGTTCGCCCGCCGGCCGCTGCACAACTATCTGACGTCCGCTCCGCGGGTGCGCTGGCGGCTGCTGCTCGTCGGCCTGGGTCTGGGCGCGCTGGCGCTCACGCCGGTTCTCTTTTTCGATCGCGCCCTCTCGGGGTCCAACAGCGCGATGCCCGTGACCAGCCTGTCGCCCGACCTGTGGGGGCGGCTGGCCTATGCCGCCACGTCTTTGCTGTTCATTCCCGCCGCCGCCGCCGAGGAGATCTTCTTCCGCGGCTGGTGTCTGCGCCAGGTCGCCGCGTTCTCGAAACGGCCGGCGTACATGATGATCGCCACCGCGCTGACGTTTTCGGCCCTGCATTTCGATTTCAATCCCGACAGCTTCCTCACCCGGGCGCTGATGGGCGTGGGCTTCGCCTATATGACGCTGCGGCTGGGGGGCGTCGAGTTCTCGACCGCCGTGCACGCGACCAACAACATCCTCATCATCCTGTTCGTCGCCCCCCTCACGCTGCAGCCTCCCGAGCAGGCCGCGAGCATCACGGCGGAATCGCTCTTGGTGGATGTCGCGATGGTGGTCGGCTATCTGGCGATCACCGAAATCGTCGCCCGCTGGCCCACGTTGCGCCGGTGGGCCGACGTGCGCAGCAGCGAGCTGAGCCCCTCTGCGGCGCCCGGACGCGTCGGCGGATCGTCTTCCCCCTTCGACTAGGTCGAGGGCCGTCTGGGGCGAATTTTCGGCTTGGCCCAGCCGCTCTTGTAGACCTTCTTGGCGGGCGGCTCCGCGCCGGACGCACCCGCGCCGGCGCTCCCACGCGGCTTGGCGGCCCGCCGATCCGGGGCCTCGCGCTTGGCGGTCTTGAACTGCGCGCGCTCGCCTTGCGGCAGATTGTCCGGCGCGATCAGGTGGGCGAGCTGTTCTCTGATGACGCGCGGCCCGACCTCCTCGACCACGCCGGGCTCCAACGTCCCCAGCGCGAACGGTCCGTAGGCGAGGCGGATCAACCGGTTGACCTTCAGGCCGATGGCTTCGAGCACGCGGCGCACCTCGCGGTTCTTGCCCTCGCTCAAGGTGACGGTGATCCACACATTGGCTCCGGCGGCGCCGTCCCTCGCCTTGTCGAGGGTGGCCTCGATCGGCCCATAGCGGACGCCTTCGACGGTTATGCCGCTCTTGAGGGTGTCCAGCCGCGCCTGGTCGATCCGACCCAGCGCCCGCGCCCGATAGCGCCGCGCCAGGCCCGTGGCGGGAAGTTCGAGCGCGCGGGCCAGCCCGCCGTCGTTCGTCAGCAGCAGCAGGCCTTCCGAGGCGAGATCGAGCCGGCCGACGGAGATCAGTCGCGGCAGCCCCGGCGGCAGGGCTTCGAAAACCGTCTTGCGGCCCTGAGGGTCCTTGTTGGTCGCCACCAGGCCGGCGGGCTTGTGATAGCGGAACACCCGCGTCGGCTCGGCGGCGTCCACGACAGCGCCGTCGACCGTGAGGATGTCTCCCGGCGACACCTTGATGGCCGGCGTCGACAGCACGTGGCCGTTAAGCGCCACTCTGCCGGCGGCGATCAGACGCTCGACGTCTCGCCGCGAGGCGACGCCGGCGCGGGCCAGTGCCTTTGCGACGCGCTCGCCGGCAGCGTCTTCGGAGACTTGACCCGGCGGGCCGGGCGCTTTTCGGTGAGGGGGATGACCGACCATGATCTCGCCAACATGCGCATCGCCCTGGCCGAGGCGCAAGCCGCCGGCTTGCGCGGGGAGACTCCGATCGGCGCGGTGGTGGTCGATCCGGCGTCGGGAGCGGTCATCGCCCGCGCCGGCAACGCGCCTATTTCCATGCACGACCCCACGGCGCACGCCGAGATCCTGGCGTTGCGCGCGGCGGCCCGGGCGCTCGGCAACTATCGCCTGAGCGGCTTGACCCTGGTGGTCACCCTCGAGCCCTGCGCGATGTGCGCCGGCGCGATCAGTCACGCCCGAATCGGGCGTCTGGTCTTCGGCGCCGGTGATCCCAAGGGCGGCGCCGTGATCCACGGTTCCCGTTTCTTCGAGCAGCCGACCTGCCATTGGCGTCCCGTGGTGGCCGAAGGTTTGATGGCCGAGGAGAGCGGCGATCTGCTGCGGAGCTTCTTCCGGGCGAGGCGCCAGGAGCCGCGCCCAGGCGTCAGCTGACCGCCAGGACCTCAGGCCGCGCGGCGCGCCACCGCGTCCAGGGCCAGTTCGGCTTCGCGCATGTAGTCGCGGGTGATCGGCAGAGCATCGACGCGCTTGGTCAGTTGCATCTGGAAGATCATGTGGCCGCCATAGATGAAACCCATCTCCGCGCCGGCGAGATAGCATTCCCACATGCGGCAGAACCGCTCGTCGTATAGGGCGGCGATCTCGTCGCGCCTGGCGTCGAATCGTTCGCGCCAATGGGCGAGCGTCTTTGCGTAATGCAGCCTTTGGATCTCGATATCGGTCACCCGCAAGCCTGAGGTTTCCACGGCGCCGAGCACCTCGGACAGGGACGGCACGTGGACGCCCGGGAAAATATACTTGGTGGTGAACGGATTGACCGGGCCGGGCGGATCGGATGATCCGATCGAGTGGAGCAGGGCGACTCCGTCATCCGCCAGCAGGTCGGCGACCTTGCCGAAGAATGTCTCGTACTGCTTGACGCCGACATGCTCGAACATGCCGACCGAGACGATCCGATCATAGGTCTGGGTCACGTCGCGATAGTCGGTGAGGGAGAATCGCACGCGGCTCGCCAGTCCCGACGCTTCGGCGCGTTGATTGGCAATCGCCAGCTGTTCTGTCGACAGGGTGACGCCGTGCACCTGCGCGCCCGTCCAGGCGGCCAACGACAGCGCCAGCCCGCCCCAGCCGCAGCCGATGTCCAGCACCTCGTGGTCGCCGCCCAGATCGAGCTTCGCGGCGATGTGCCTCTTCTTCGCCAGCTGGGCGTCATCGAGGCTCATGTCGGGACGCTCGAAGTAGGCGCACGAGTACTGCATGTCCGCGTCGAGGAAACGGCGGTAGAGATCCAGCGACAGGTCATAGTGATGCGCCACGTTTCTCAGCGCCGCCGCCCTGGAAACGGCCCGCGCGGCCAGCGATCTGCGCCATCTTGCGAAGGGCCCGGGCCGTGTGCGGGGGGCCGCCGCGGCGTTCTTCGATCCCAGCGCCAGCAGGTCGCGAATGGATCCTTGCGCCATGGCAAGCCGGCCGTCCATGTAGGCCTCCGCGAGACCCATGTACGGTTGCGCGGCGATCCTGCCGAGGGTCAGCGTGTCGGCGACCCGGACGACGATAGCCGGCCCGGCGCCGTCGCCCAGGACAAGCCGGCGGCCTGCCGGCAGGGCGACAACAAGATTGCCGCTGCGGATGAGGCCACGCAGAAACCGTTCGATCCGATCCGTGGCCGACGCCATCAGCGACTCTCCTCTTCTCCCGCAAGATCGCCAAGAATTTTAGACCTCTCGCCTTGACCCGCAAGGGCGCCCTGCTTACCTGCTGTTGGCACTCGGACCTGGTGGCTGCTAATGCACCGGTCTGGGCGCCCCGGTCGAAAGACCGCCCCATTTGTTTCGATAATCCTAGGAGAGATCATCAATGGCGTTTCGTCCGCTTGGCGACCGCGTCCTCGTCCGTCGCGTCGAGGAAGAAGCTAAGACCAAAGGGGGCATCATCATCCCCGATACGGCCAAGGAAAAGCCGCAAGAAGGCAAGATCGTCGCCGTCGGCCCCGGCGCTCGTGACGACCACGGCCACATCCACGCCCTGGACCTGAAGGCCGGCGACCGTATCCTGTTCGGCAAGTGGTCCGGCAGCGAAATCAAGCTCGACGGCGAAGACCTCCTGATCATGAAGGAAAGCGACGTCCTGGGTGTTCTGGACTGATCCAGAGCCCGCGCCGAGCCCTTCCCTTTAAGAACCCCATTCAGAAAGAGAGCCTCCGAACATGGCTGCTAAAGACGTCTATTTCTCCACCGACGCGCGCGACCGCATGCTGCGCGGCGTCAACATCCTCGCCAACGCCGTCAAGGTGACCCTCGGCCCCAAGGGTCGCAACGTGGTCATCGAAAAGTCGTTCGGCGCTCCCCGCTCGACCAAGGACGGCGTGACCGTCGCCAAGGAAATCGAACTGTCCGACAAGTTCGAGAACCTCGGCGCCCAGCTGATCCGTGAAGTCGCCTCCAAGACCAACGACAAGGCCGGCGACGGCACCACCACCGCCACCGTCCTGGCCCAGGCCATCGTCGTCGAGGGCACCAAATCGGTCGCCGCCGGCATGAACCCGATGGATCTGAAGCGCGGCGTCGAAAAGGCCGTCGTCAAGGTCGTCGAGCACATCAAGGCGACCTCCAAGAAGGTCACCACCAACCAGGAAATCGCCCAGGTCGGTTCGATCTCCGCCAACGGCGACGCCGAAATCGGCGACATGATCGCCAAGGCGATGGAAAAGGTCGGCAATGAAGGCGTAATCACGGTTGAAGAAGCCAAGAGCCTCGACACCGAACTCGACGTCGTCGAAGGGATGCAGTTCGACCGCGGCTACCTGTCGCCCTACTTCATCACCAACGCCGACAAGATGGAAGCGGTCCTCGAAGATCCGCTGATCCTGCTCTACGAAAAGAAGCTCTCCTCGCTGCAGCCCCTGCTGCCGGTCCTGGAAGCCGTCGTTCAATCCACCCGTCCGCTGCTGATCGTCGCCGAAGACATCGACGGCGAAGCGCTGGCCACCCTGGTGGTCAACAAACTACGCGGTGGTTTGAAAGTGGCGGCCGTCAAGGCGCCGGGCTTCGGCGATCGCCGCAAGGCCATGCTGGAAGACATCGCCGTCCTGACCGGTGGTCAGCTGATCAGCGAAGACCTCGGCATCAAGCTCGAGAACGTCACCATCGACATGCTCGGCAAGGCCAAGAAGGTCTCCATCACCAAGGACGATACGACGATCGTCGACGGTTCGGGCGATAAGGCCGACATCGAAGGCCGCATCGGCCAGATCAAGCGCCAGATCGAAGACACCACGTCGGACTACGACAAGGAAAAGCTGCAAGAGCGTCTGGCCAAGTTGGCCGGCGGTGTCGCGATCGTCCGCGTCGGCGGTTCGACTGAAGTCGAAGTGAAGGAAAAGAAGGACCGCGTCGACGACGCCCTCAACGCGACCCGCGCGGCCGTGGAAGAAGGCATCGTCCCCGGTGGCGGCGTCTGCCTGCTGAAGGCGAGCAAGGTGCTGGATGGCCTGAAGGGCGACAACGCCGATCAGGACGCCGGCATCGCCATCGTCCGTCGCGCGCTGCAGGCCCCGATCCGTCAGATCGCCGAGAACGCCGGCGTGGAAGGCTCGATCGTGGTCGGCAAGATCCTCGAAAACGACAGCCCGACCTTCGGCTTCAACGCCCAGACGGAAGCCTACGTCGACATGATCAGCGCCGGCATCATCGACCCGGCCAAGGTCGTGCGTACGGCTCTGCAGGACGCGGCCTCGGTCGCCGGCCTGATGATCACCACCGAAGCGGCCATCGTCGAAGCGCCCAAGAAGGCGTCGGGCGGCGGCATGCCCGGCGGCGGCATGGGCGGCGGCATGGGCGGCATGGGCGACATGGACTTCTAGTCTACGCACCACCGTTCGAGACTATCAGGGAGGGCGGAGCCGCGAGGCTCCGCCCTTTCTTCATGACGGCAGGCGGTAGAACGCCCGCGCGTTGTCGCGATACAGCTGGGCCTTTTCATCGCCAGACGAGCCCGCCGTGATGCGTTTGAACGCGTTCCAGAGGGTGTCGTAGCTGCATGACACCTTGTCGACCGGGAAGTTGCTTTCGAACACGCCCCGATCGGCGCCGAACGCCTCGATGCAGGTCTCGATGTACGGCCGCCATGCCTGCGCCAGCTCAGCCGAACCGGGGCGTGGTTCGCGGCGGTGGAATTCGAAGCCGTAGACGGCCATGCCCAGGCCGCCCAGCTTCACCCAGACATTGGGACAGGCGGCGAGCTCGCGGATAGCCTCCCGCCAGCTTGCGAAGACCTCATCCCGGCGCCCGGCGTAGGGGCCGACCCCGAGCGGCCCGCCGACATGGTTGAGCATGATCGGCGTGTCGGGAAACGCCCTTGCGAGATCCAGGACGTCAGGCAGCTGGGGGTGATATTGCCAAGCCTCGAACGTCAATCCATTGGCGGCCAGCCGCGCAAACCCTTCGCGAAAGCCAGGCTGCAGGTAGAGTTGTTCGGGAGGGTCCGTATGGCTGTTGCGGATGGCCCCGCTGGCGTCCCAGCCCCCGGCGTGGCGGATGCCGCGAAAGCGGCCGCCGCCAGCGGCGATATGGGCCTCGAGCACCTCGTCGACTGCCGCCCCCAGGGAAAGATCGGCGCGCCCGACGATCCCTTCGCACGCGCGCACCGGGCCGTAGCGCCCGCTGTCGGCCATGGCCGCGACGCCGGCGACGAACTCGGTTTCGCCGACGACCTTCAGCGCTTCAGGGCCGCCGGCGCGGTAGAACGCGGCGCATTCGACGAATACCGTGCTCTCGACCCTGTGTCCGCCGGCGCCATCGCCTCGTCCGATATCGGCCAGCAGGTCCTCCAGCAGATAGCGGCTGGTCGGGTAATGCCACAGATGATGATGCGGGTCGCAGATCGGCAGATCCGCCTCGAGAATTTCCTCTTGCTCGGCGGGCCCTCCCGATGGGTTGGACATCGGCGACCTCTCAGGCGGCCTTTTTGAAGTTCAGATTCAGCTTCCACAAGCCCAGCATTATGCCTGGCTGGTGCTCGAAGGTGTTGCCCTCGCCATATTCGATGGATTGGATCCGGTCCATGAGCGCCGTCCAGGCGATGGTCTGCTCCTGGCGGGAGATGCCCGAGCCGGGGCAGCTGCGCGAACCTTGCGAGAAGGTCAGGTGTCTTGTCACGCCCTTGCGGTCGAGTTGCAGGTCGTTGGGGCATTCCCACTCTTCGGGATCGCGGTTGCCCGCCGCCCAACGCATGTGCAGGACCGAACCGGCCGGCACCTTCACGCCCTGGAATTCCTCATCCTGGATCGTCGTGCGGGTCGAAAGGCCCTGGGTGGGCGCCCGCAGCCGTAGGCCCTCCTCGATGAAGCCGCGTAGCTTGGAGCGGTCATCGCGCACGGTCTGGTAGAGTTCGGGATCCTCGCAGAACAACTGCGCCTGCTCCGCCATGGCGTATTGCGTCGTCTCCAGTCCGCCGATCATCATGGCGTAGACGATGCCGTTGATCTCGAGGTCCGTGAGCTTCCGGTCCAGCGCGCTGTACGTCACCTGGGTGAGCCAGGAGATCATGTCGTCCTTGGGATTCTTCCGCTTTTCGACCACCCAGTCGGCGACGTATTCCTTGAAGCCGGCGAGGATGCGCGACTGCTCCTTTTCCTGCTCGGACGTGAGCTGGTTGCGATGGCCATGGCCGTAGACGAAGGCCATGACCTGGGCGTTGCCCCATTCCTCCATGCGGGGGATATCCTCATGCGGAAAGCCCAGCACATTGGCCATGACGATCTGGGGTAGCAGGCGGGCGAACTGGTTGACGAAATCGACCTTGCCGTCGTCGATCCATTTGTCGATCAGGCCGTCCGCGGCCTGGCGGATCATGTCGTGGTGGCGGGTGGCGCCGGTGCCGACCCACGGATCGGTGAGTTCCGATTTGTGGGCGCGCCAAAGCTCCTCATTGGGTCTAAGGCTTTGGATCGACACCATCATTGCGTTCATCTGCGGCATGCTGCCGTCAGGGTTCGGCTTGGGCGGCGTCGTCAGGCCCGGAGGGAAACGGTCTGGGTCGCGCACGACCCGCAGGATGTCTTCGTACTTGGTGAGAATGAAACCGTCCGTACCAGGAACGCTGCCTTCGCCCGGAATGCGATGCACCGGCGACTTGGCATGCAGGATCGGATAGGCTTCGTACCAATGCTCTTGCGCGCCGGACGAGAACAGGTCGACGTCCTCGGGTCTCACAGGGCATTTCATTTCGTTGTGCGCGGTGCGCGGCTCTGTGCGGGGCATGGCGTGAGGTTTCCTCTGGCTGGAGCTGGCGAGCAGGTACGCTGGTTTGGTCGAGTTCCAACGGCCTGTTGCGTTGCCGCCGATATTTGATCACCATATCCCCGAAATATGCAACGGATATGTGTTTTGGTTTCGACCGCGCAGCGGGCGGACACAAAGCTCAGGGCGCGCCGTAGGCATGCGAGACCAGGGTCGGAGACGGAACGCCATGAACGAAGTGAACCGAATGGACGCCCCGATCGTGCCGGAGTCTCCCGACGCGATCAATTTCCTGGATCCCGAAATCCAGGAATGCCCGTATCCGGCCTATGAGCTTTTGCGCGAACAGGCGCCTGTCTGGCGCGATCCGATCCTCGGTTCCTACAACATCACCCGCTATGAGGACCTGCGAAAGGTCCTGTTGGACACCGAGACGTTCGGCAATGAAAGGCCGCGCGACAGCGGTACGCTGCCGGACGGGCGGGCCTTGAAGATCTACAATCTCTACAAGGAAAAAGGCTGGGTGCCCGAGCCCACCCTGGCCGGCCGCGACGACCCCAATCACAAGCAGATGCGGTCTATGTTCGATATCGCGTTTCGCGCCGGCAAGATCAAACTGCTCGACCCGTTCGTCGAGGAGACGGCCCGACGCCTGGTCGACGCCTTCATCGACGATGGCCAGTGCGAGTGGGTGAGGGCGATGGCCATCCCCCTGCCATTGATCGTGATCGGCAAGCAGATGGGCGCGCCGGAAGAGGACATCTGGCGCATCAAGGCCTGGACCGACGCCTGGGTGCAGCGCCTGGGGATGATGCAGACCGAGGAAGAGGCCATCTGGTCGACGGAAATGGAGATCGAAGCGCAGCACTATTTTCAGAAGATCTTCGACCGTGTGCGCAAGGAGCCCGACGACACTCTGATTTCCGAAATGGTCAACCGGGAGATTCCGGAGTGGGGCCGTCCGCTGACGGACGCCGAACTGCACGCCGAGATGATGGCCGACACTTTCGTAGGCGGATCGGAGACGACCACCAACGCATTGTCGGCCGGCATCATGATGCTCGGTCGCGATCGCGATGCCTGGGAAACCTTGAAGTCCGATCCGGACAAGTATCTGCGCACCTTCATCGAAGAGGTGTTGCGGCTCGAATCGCCGGTTCAGGCGCTGTTCCGGATCGCCAGGAAGGACATCGAGCTGCACGGCGTGACCATACCGGCCGGCGCCATGATCAATACGCGATACGCGGCGGCCAATCGCGACGAGCGGCAATTTGAGTGTCCCGAAAAGATCGATCTCGAACGCCGCAACGCCGGCAGCCACCTCGCATTCGGGTCGGGCGTGCACCATTGCCTCGGCGCTCCACTGGCGCGCCGCGAGCTCTATTGGGGCTTCAAGGCCTTCTTCGACCAGGTCGACGACTTCGAGCTCGATGCGGATAAGAACACCTTGCGCCACCACCCCAATTTCGCGCTTCGCGCGCTGAAGGAACTCCACGTCACCTTCACCCGCAAGGCGAGCTAACCAGGGAGAAAACCATGTCCGACATTGCCGAGGAACTAAAGGCGATACGCCAGGAGCTTGATCGCCTGAAATCGCGCGAGGCGATCCGCCAGCAGCTGGCCCGCTATGGGCGCGGCCAGGAGTGGCTGGACGTGACCTTGATGAACGATGTTTTCTTCGAGGACGCCGATATTGATTTCGGCTTCTTCAAGGGCGTGTGGAGCGACTATCGCCCGATCCTGATGAAGATCGAGGCGGCAGGCGAATCGACTTTCCATATGTGCGCTTGCGAGCAGATCGAATTCGACGGCGACGATCAGGCCCATGTCGAAGTCTATGGCCTCGCCGGCGGTCGCGGCGGCGGCTTCACCCAGATCTATGGCGGCCGATACATGCATCGGTTCGAACGTCGGGAGGGCGTGTGGAAGAGCGCGCGCTGCCATTACGTGCTCGACTGGACCCTGCGCCAGCCAGAAGACAAGGCGATGAGCGAGTCGCTGACCGGCATCAACAAGATCACCCATCGCTCTCCGGAAAATCCCCTGTTCCGGCACATGGGAATCGAGGCGACGCGCTAGGCGATACCGCCCAGCAGGGTTCCGCCGCCGTCGGCGACCAGCAGCTGTCCGGTAAGGTGCCTTGCCGCGTCGGAGGCGAAGAACAGCGCGATCGCTGCGATGTCCTCGGGCTCGGCCATCCGGCGAAGCGGGGCGCGTTCGACCGCATGTTTGACGTGTTCAGGATTGTGATTGCGGATCATGTCCGTCCGGGTCATGCCGGGCGCGATCACATTCACCCGGATGTTCCGCGGACCCCATTGCACCGCCAGCTGTTTGGCGAGGTGGTTCTCCGCGGCCTTCGAGATCGCATAGGGGCCTTCGGTGAAGGTGCCGACCAGGCTGGCGATCGATGACAGCAGCACCATGGACCCGCCTCCGTCCGCGGCGATATGCGGCAACGCCGCTTTCGCCATCCGCCACACGCCGGTCAGGTTGGTCTCCATGATCTTGGCCCAGGTGTCCTCGGTGACATCCTGCAGCGTGGCGAATACAGGATTGACCGCCGCATTGCAGACGACGATGTCTAGCCGCCCGAAAGCCTCGATCGTGGCGTCGACGATTCGGACGATGTCCTCCGCCTTGCCGACGTGGGCCGGGACGCTCAGCACCTCATGTCCCGCCTCACGCAGGACGCGGCACGTCTCCTCGCAGGCTTCCGGCTTTCGTGAAGAAATCGTCACCTTGGCCCCGGCCTCCGCGAAAGCCTGCGCCGTCGCGCGGCCGATCCCCCGCGTCGATCCCGTGACGATCGCCACCTTGCCCGCCAGTACGCCGCTCGCGCTCATGATTATCCTTTCGAAGTCGTTGCCGCCTGGGCTCGCGCCGAGCCAATTTCAGAATATAGTCCGATATTGGCCGCGCAAGCGGCGGCGGCCACGAACCTGGGAGAACGCGTCGATGAGGTACTATGAGGTGGCCGAGGCCAAGGACTTGGGCGGGCTGCGCCTCGTGCTCACGGCGAAGGTGCCTGGCCCCTGGGGCGAGTCGGCGAAGAAGATCCTGGATTACAAGCAGATCCCCTACATCCCCGTGGCCCAGCATGCGGGCAAGGAAAACGAGGATTTGGTCGCCTGGACCGGCATCCGCAACGCGCCGAACGCCATGTACGAGGATGAGGCGCCCCGCACCGGCTGGTACGACATCCTTATGCTGGCCGAGCGCCTGGCCCCGGAGCGCCCCTTGCTACCCAGGCGTTCGGAAGAGCGCGCGGCGGTGCTCGGTGTTTGCACGGAGCTGTGCGGCGAGTGGGGCTTCGGGTGGGCGCGCCGGGCGATGATGGGCACCCCCCATGCGGGGCCGGTCGATCCGGTGCGCGCGGCCGGCCTGTCCAAACCCTTCTTCGGTCCGGAAGACTCCGCGCGCATGCGCAAGGCCTACGGCGCCTCGGTCGGCGGCGCCGCGGAGGCGCCCGAGCGATGCGCCGATATCCTGCGCATGTTGGCCGCGCGCCTGCATCGTCAAAGGGCGGAGGGTTCGCCCTATCTCGTGGGATACGCCCCGACGGCCTGTGACTTGTACTGGATGGTGTTTTCGATGGCGCTCGAGCCCTTGCCGCACGAGGTCAACCCGATGCCCGACTGGATGCGCATGAGCTACGACATGATCGGTCCGGTGATTGAAGGTGTAAAAGACCCGATCCTGATCGAACATCGCGACATGATGTACGCGCGCCACTCGAGACTGCCGTTGGAGTTTTAGACTCCCCCGGGGTCGGGCGCCATGTAGAGCCGTGTGATCCGCGTCGTCTCGATTTTCCAGCCGTCCTCAAGACGAACATAGGTCTCGTGATAGTGGCCAAAGCCCTGCATCCACACGCGCGGCGCGCCCGGTGGGCTGCGGATAATATCCTCCATCGCCCAGACTCCCCGCGCCGTCGTCTCGCTGGTGATCTCGACCTCGCCCATATGGCCATGGTGGACTGTGATCAGCTGCGAGACCGCATCGCGAATCATCTCGAGCACCGCGGCATGACCGCGATAGACGCGGTCGTCTCCGGCGTATGGCGGGTCCCACGCGCCCGTCAGCGGGTGGCGCACGCTGTTGACTTCACGCAGATCGAACACGGCGTTGGGGGCGAACACCTTGGCCAGACCCGGCCAGTCCTTCGTGTCCATGCAGCGGTAATATCGCGCCTTCAGCTGCTTGATCTCCTCCATGGCCAGCAGGCGTCGCACATCGTCCATCGAACCACCCTTCATCGTTTCACCCATACGCGCGCAAACGTTCCACAGTTGCCTTTACGCCACGGCGCGCGCTCATTGGCGCCCTCCGCGTCGACCCTTGTCAAGCGCGCCTTGCTTTTCCGAATTCGCGACGCTAGCCTCTGAAAACCACGACGTGTTATGGAATAGAAAATTGAGCGGGTCGGGTGTCGCGAACGGGCGGCACGACACATCCGCCACCGGGAGTGACGCAACTTATCTGATTTCGCGCCGATGATGGCTGAGATCTTCGGAATGACCGCGCGGCCCTGGCGGCGGTCACTTCCGAGGAACGACCTCGCGGCGTCCAACAAGACCAGACCAGAGGGGATTCGATCATGAGATCGATCAGTATGAATTTCGCCCACAGCGCGTCGTGTCGCCCCCGGCTACTCATGTCGGGCTCCATCCTCGTGATGCTCGGGGCGCTCGCTATCTCTTCCAACGCAGCGGCGGCCGACGCACCCGGCGGCCCCCAGGCAAGCGGTGGCGTGACCAGCGTCGAAGAAGTCACGGTCACCGCGCGGAAGAAGGAAGAAAAGCTGATGGACGTGCCGGTTGCGGCGCAGGTCCTGACGCCCGAGGTCATCAACCGTTACAATACCAATGACCTCATTCAGCTCTCAACGATCACGACCGGCGTGCAGATCGCACGGACCGGCGGCGGCACGCCCGGCGCGTCGATTTACATCCGCGGGATCGGTGTATTTGGCCCAGACTACGCGTCCGAATCGCCGGTATCCCTTGTCATCGACGGGGTTCCCATAACCCGCGGCCACGTCATCGACGCAGGCTTCTTCGACCAGGCGAGCATCCAGGTCCTGAAAGGACCGCAGTCGCTTTACTACGGCAAAAACAGCCCGGCCGGCGTGATTGCCATCGGCAGTGTCAATCCCGTCCCGGGAGCGCCGATGACCGGCTACTTCAGGACCTCATACGGCTTCTACACCGAAGATCCACAAATCGAAGCCGCCGTATCTCTGCCGATAACCGACACCCTCGCAATCCGCCTCGCTATCCGGGCCGAAGACATGCAGGGAGGCTATGTAACCAATCAGTCCAAGCCCTTGGCGGTCGATCCTGTTCCGGACCCATTCTTCAACGGCCAGCCGACGTCTCTTGCCGGACCAAACTACGACAAGTATCCTAAAACGAAGGAGCTCGTGGAGCGGTTCACAGCGGTTTGGAAGCCGTCGAGCCAATTCGACGCCACGCTGAAGGTCCTGGGTTCATATTACCACAATGATTCTTCGACCGGAAACAGCGGATTCCCTCATTGTGCCGGCGCGCATCCTTTCTACACGGGCGCCCTGGGGGGACAGTGGGAGGACACCAACGCGGCCTGTCCATCAACACAATCCAATGATGCGACCATTCCGACTCCGGTTCTGCAGAATTTCCTGTATGCACCAAGCAGTGGTGAATATTATACTCTCACCCAAAACCTTCTCGGTTCATTTACAATGAACTATCGATTGCCGAATGTCACCTTGACTTCGGTGTCGGGATTCTATCATCTGAATGCCAGCGAGTTCGGCAACTATGACTCGACCGTTTTCGCCGAGACACCAGACTTCCAAAACGAAAAAACCCAATTGTACACGCAGGAGGTCAGGGCAGCGACAAATTTTGACTTCCCCGTGAATTTTACTATCGGCGGCTTCTATGAACATGAGCGCCGCTATTTGTTGAATACGAACCGTATATTTCTGTTTGGGCCACTTCCGGCGGGTCTGACCAACCAGGGACAGTATGCGGGCATTTCGAATTCGATGATCGGTTTCGACAACAACGAATCTCATGATTTTTCATTCTTCGGTTCGGTGGACTGGAAGATCCTGCCCAACCTCGAACTCTCCGGCGGTGGTCGCTGGACCGACGCCCACAAGCATTCCACGCTCGATCAGTTGATGCAGGCGATCGACCAACTATACGGTCCCTACACGGTGGCGCAGCAGTTCAGTGGTCTCACGCCGGCCGGAACGATTTACGACATCAAGACCAGCTACACGAACTTTTCGCCCGAAGTGACGCTCTCCTGGCACCCCACCCGGAACGTTATGATCTATGCCGCTTATAAGACTGGGTTTCTCGCAGGGGGCATCGCCAATCCCGGTGTCGTCACCAACTACCTGGTCTTCGATAGCGGCGTGTACAATCCCGCCGCGACACAGGCGAAAGTGCAGTCGAACCTGACCTTCAAGCCGGAAGAAGCCAAGGGCGCCGAAATCGGCATCAAGGGTTCGCTATTGGGCGGCAGGCTCAGCGGAGACCTGACGGTGTTCGACTACACCTACTACCAGCTGCAGGTCGCCACCTTCCATTCCGACACCACGACATTCAGCATCGGTAACGCCGGCAGCGCGATCGACAAGGGTGTTGAAGTGAACCTGAACTATGCGGCGAGTCCGGAACTCTCGCTGCGTGGCTCTCTCACATACGTGCCGCTGCGCTATAGCTCCTTTCCAGGATCACAGTGTTACGCCGGCCAAACCCCTGAGACCGGTTGTATCGTCGATCCAAAGACAGGGCAGAAGGCTCAGGATTTGAGTCACCAGCCCTTCGGCGGGCCGCCGCTATCGATCAATCTGGGCGCCACTTGGGGTAAGCAAATTACGCCTGTCTATTCGCTGGCGCTGAACGGAGACCTCCAGATCTATAATGCAACGCCGCTCGTCAACAACGCGCCCTTCACCTCCACGCCCTCTCACGAGGTGTTCAACGCGTCCGCCCGATTCTATCCGACGAATGGGCCTTGGGTGCTTTCGGTAATCGGCACAAATCTGAACAACGACAGGACCCTTGGCGTGACAGGAGCCAAGCCGCTTGGGCTGGCGCAAGATCTTTGGGGCTCCATTCCGCCGGGCCGCGAAGTGCGCCTGCAGGTGGACTACAGATTCTGACGCGGGTTTGGGCAGGAGAGAACAGATGGGCATGCATGAACGCTTCCGGCTCGACGGCAAGGTCGCGTTGGTCACCGGCGGCGGAAAGGGCATCGGCCGGGGCATCGCCCTGGCTTTTGCCGACTGCGGCGCCGATGTCGCGGTTCTGGCGCGTCGGCAAGCCGATCTCGACGAGGTCGCGGGCGAAATCCGCAAGCGTGGCCGCCGGGCCCTGACGATTTCCGGCGACGTTCTGGATGACGCCGTCATTCCGGCGGCGCTCGACAGGGTTGTGGCCGAACTGGGCGCGATCGATATAATGGTCAACAACGCCGGCGGCAATCTCGACCGCAAAGCCCATCCGCTGCCGACCATCACACATCAGAAGTGGGACGAGCAGATTTCACTCAACCTGCGTCACAAGTTTTTTGGTTCCCAGCAAGCTGCGGCGAGAATGAAGAACGGCGGCCGCATCATCAACATCGTCTCGATCGCGGCATTGCATCCATCTCCTGGCTATGGCGCCTATTCGACCGCCAATCTCGGCGTCGTCGCCATGACGAGAACGCTTGCTGTGGAACTTGGCGCACAGGGGATCACCGTCAACTGCATCGCACCCGGAGTCATCTTTACCGAGATGCTGTCCGAATCCATGCATTTGGACAGGAAGGCCGCCGAGGAGAGGTTCAACGCCTCAATTCCTTTGGGTCGCCTGGGAAATCCCGACGACACCGCGGCGGCCGCCGTGTTCTTCGCGTCACCCGCCGCCGAGTGGACGACGGGGCAATGTATCAGCGTCGCCGGTGGGCCCTAGCCCGGGCCTCTCTCTGAAGCCGGGGCGGTTTGGGCCGGCGAGGGCGGCGGGGCGGCTGAATCACCGGCCCCGCCACGTTTGCCAAGGGCGCTAGTCCTTGATCGGCAGATGCTTGCCGGGGAATTCCGGGGTCAAATGGCGCTTTGGCCACATGAATTGCAGACTTGATCGCGAGATCTTCCACTTGCCGTCGATCTTTTCATAGGCCTCGTCGTAGATGCCCAGCCAGATGATCGGAACCTTGTTCGGATCGGGATCGCCCAGAACGAGGTCGATCAGATAGACACGCCCCACGGCCGTGCCGGGCCCCGTGATCTCGACCCAATGGTTGGTATTGGCGTGCAAGGACTGGAAGCCGCCCTTCTCGACGGCGGGCCGCTCCACGACCTCATAGTTTTCCGCGATCATCTTCTTGCCGGTCCAGGTGCCGTACGGCCCGAACTCGCAGACCGCGTCATCTGTGAAAAGGTCCACCAGCGGGCCCAGTTCTGCCGCATCCAGATAATACGAATACAGCGTTCGCAGCTTCCTGATGGATTCGATGTCGAGCAGCTCATCGATCGTCATGGCCAATTCTCCCTGTGATTATCGCCGCGCCGGGCGTGCTGAATCATGTAGCACGTTATTGGTTTGATGGTATCCTGGGCGGCGATAGCAAAAGCCGCCGGATGGGCGGAGAACCTGTGGAGGACCCTGTGAAAGTGCTCAATCGGCCTATTTTTCAATACGCCTACTTCGTCAACGACATCGACACCGCCTGCATGAAATGGATCAATTTGTTCGGGGCGGGCCCGTTTTTTCGGGTGTTTCATCACAGCGTGCACAACGACCCGCGAGGCCACTTCAGCTACCGCGGTGAGTCGACGGAATCCGACGTCAGCTATGCCTTCGCTTACTGCGGCCCCGTGCAGATCCAGCTGATACAGCAGCATGACGACAAACCGTCGATCTACACGGAAATGTACAAGAAAGGGCAGGAGGGTTTTCACCACGTCGGTATTCTGAGCGCGGAGTTCGAGCGCGACCGCGACGACTTCAAGGCGCAGGGATTGGATTTGGCGGTGGAGATGTGGGCTGTCGCCGACGTCGTCTACTTCAACGCCGTCAAACAGATCGGCTGCTTTGTCGAAATTCACGGCGACAACGAGGACATCCGCGGCGTGTTCAAACGGTGGAAGGAAGCGCACGACACGTGGGACGGCGTGACGGACCCTCTGAGGTAGGCGCGGGGAGCGCGCGACTCTCGCGCGCTCCGACTACGCTTCTTCGAAAGTGATCGCCCCGCTGGGGCAAACGTCGACGGCTTCCCCGGCCTCGCGAATCTCTCGCTCCGTGGACGGACGGCCAATGAGAAGGCTGGGATACGCGCTCTCGGTGGCCTTGAAGAGGTCGGGGTGGTTGTAATAGCACTCCCCAGCCTTGATGCATTTCTTGAAGTCGATCTTCAGCGTCCGCTCTGACTGGCTCATCATGGATCACGCGGCGTCGAAGCTGATCCAAAGTTCATTGGGTGAGCGGAACCCGCCGGAGTCAATCGATGGCGAGGTGACGCCAGGGTGATCGGGAAACTTCGGGCGAACGTTTTTCATCGCCTTGGCGAGATGGGCGCACGCGATCACCGCTTCTTGCCGCGCCATGGCGTAGCCCATGCAGAAGTGCGGACCCATGCCGAAGCCCAGATGTCCCGGCTTGCCGTCCTTGTACCGGCCTGAGCGATTCTCCCGGCCCATGTGCAGGTCTTCGCGATGAATGTCGAAGATATCGGGATCCTTGAAGGTGCGCTCGTCCCGGTTTCCCGCGCCCAGGTAGAGAATGACGCTCGCGCCTTTGGGAATGACTTCGCCGTGCAGCGAAACCTCCCTCGTCGTACGGCGGAACTGGGCGTGCACCACCGCGTCGTAGCGCATCATTTCGGTGAAGACATTGCTCCACAATTCCGGATCGGCGATCACCTCCGGCAGGACGTCCGGGCGCGTGTACAGCATGTGGTACCACATGTTGGAGATCGCCTTGTCCGTCGTGTCCCCGCCGGCGGCCAGCAGAAGCGCGACGAAGCCCTTTATCTCGATGATGTCCATGCGCTTGCCTTCGAGTTCGGCGACGGCGATGCGGGACAACAGATCCTCGCCCGGGTTCTGGCGTCTGATCTGGATCAGGGGTTCGAGGTACTCCCACATCTCGTCCCGGGCGGCGACGCCGCGCGCCAGATGTTCGCCGCCGAAGCCGAGCCCGGCGATCAGGGCCTGATACCAGCGCACGAACATGTCCTCGTCCGCGCGCGGGAGTCCGAGCATGTTGGAGATGACGCGAATCGGAAATTGGCTCGAGAAATGCCGGATGAGCTCTAGCTCCCCGTCTTTTTCGAACGTCGCGATGACCTCCAGAGCGATTTTGTCTATGATCGGCAGGAAGGCGTTCAGGCGGTCGCCGACGAACTGGCCGGCCACGATGTTGCGCAGCCAGCGGTGCTGCGGGCTGTTGCCGTATTCCAGGATATTGGGGCCGAAGATATGCCGGCTGCCGAACTCATAAGCGCCTTCGGGGTCATAGATCGCGCGGTCGAAACTCTGGTTGTCCTGGAACGGGGCGTCCAGGTCGGCGTACCGGCTCAGTATCCTGCGATTGTGGAAACGGTCATGGAAGGCGGGATGATAATCGCGCAAACGCCGGTAGATCGGGAAGGGGTCGCGCTGGAAAGCCGGACCGTCGAACTCGCGCGGGTCGAGCTCCATGATTTCACCATCGGCTGACGCCATTCTGCGCTTCCTTCCTGTCGGGCGGCGCCTCCTCCCAGTCTGCGAGGGTTGTGTCTGAGTGACGATCGGCGCCGCGTGTCTGCTCTGCTAAAACACTAACACGTAAGCATTTCGTTTCCCAGTGGCGAACGATTGTCCGCCCCACCCAACGTCCTCAACCGCGCACCAGGACGGCTTCCTCGGTCCATGGCGCGACCGTCCCGGGCTTGGCCTGAAAGCCCTCCGGCAGTTCCTCGGTCATGTGCCAGGCGGCGGCGAGCCGTCCGTAGCCGATGAAGAATGCGATGATCATGCCGAGCGCCACAATATCGGCTTCGCTGAAGTGTTCCCGAAGGTCATCGAAGGTCGCGTCGGTGATCGACAGATGATCCGTCGAACTCAGGTCCGCATAGTGGATGGCCGCCTTCTCCGCCGCCGTCAGATCGGGAGCGTCCTGCGGGCGCTCCAGCGAGCAGACCAAGCCTTCGGTCAGGCCGTCGTCAACAGCGGATTGATAACGGATCGCCATACAGCTGCGGCATTGGTTGTGGAACGCCACCCGCAGGCGGACCAGCTCCACCAGCCGGCGCGGAAGGCCGTTATTGCGCAACAGCGCGCCGCTGAACGCGACCATGCCCTTGGCCATCGCCGGTTGATGGGCGATCATTCGCATCAACCCCTGTTCGAGGGGCGTACCCTCGTCGGCGAGGGTCATCGTTCGCAGCTCCGAATCCCAGGCTTCGGTCGGAAGTTTTTTAATTCGGCTCATGGCGTTTCCAGATCATCCAGGGTCGTTGTCGGTGAGGCGCCGCTCTGCGAGAGCTTAGACCCCGGCTCGACGATCTGGCAAGCGGCTCACGGTATTTTCCGTCACGGGTTACGGAATTCACGCGCAACCGACCAGCGCGAGAATTTACGCTGCGACATGCTCCGGTGCGGCGGCGCGCAGGAGCTTCTTCAACTCGGCTTCGACGCGAGCCTGCGTGGCGCCCCGGGTGATGCCGCGCGCCAGGATCAGGAAGATGAGCTTGGTCGTCCCAGTCATCGCCTCGTCCGCAATCCGACCCTGCGCCCAGTCATGCAGCACGAGAAGCCGTTGATTGGCCATCAACATGAGGATGTACTTGAGGTTTATTCCTGGAATCATGTCGCCATCGCGCATCGCTTTCTGCAGCCATGGCAGGTAGCCGGCCGAGCCTATCGTCGTTTCCTGGATCGCTTTGTAAATTCGATGATCCAGGCTCTTGGAAAAATACAGCTCGGCATATTCTTTCGCGTAGGACTTGTTGGCGAGGATCGCTTCCTTGGCTTCGTCCTGGAACGCCAGCAGCGCGGCCAGACCGGTTTTGGGCGTGGCGTGCGCAAGCGGCAGATCCTCGTAATAGTCCTCGATCGCCGCGGCGATCAGCCCCTTCTTGTCTCGGAACGCAGCGTAGATCGTGGTGACCGAAACGTTGGCCCGGGTGGCCAGTTCGCGAATCGTGAAGCTTTCCTCGCCGCCCTCGGCGATCATCTGCTTGGTGACGTCGAGCATGCGGCGCCGGCGCGCCAGGATGGAATCGCTTATATACGGGCCCCGCTGAGCGCGTTTTTCATGATTTGTCTTTGCGGAGGACATTTTCTTGCGAGCGCGCGTCGAGGATGGCGCAGCGTCCACGGGCTTGGGTGTCATGATGTTGCAGCTCACGTCGGAGTCGTTCATTGAGGCTCTCTGTCGTCCGTGATTATCGCGTGATCGCCGCCGCGTCCATATCGCCGCCGGCTACATCTGGTCGCGCATCGAGGTCCTTGACGTGTTGACAGGGGGGCGAGGTGCGATAAAAACCGCAACGTCTTTCTGTTTTCCGCTAGAGATGGGGCGCGAGCGAAGCCAACGATGACGTTCGTTATCACCAGCGCCTGCATCGACGTCAAAGATCAGTCCTGCGTCGCCGTCTGCCCGGTGGATTGCATCTACGTCGAGGGCGACGATCGGATGTGCTACATCCACCCCGTCGAATGCATCAACTGTGCGGTATGCGTGGAGGCCTGCCCGGTCGCGGCGATCTCCGAGGAAAAGGACCTACAGCCTGAAAGCGCGCCTTTCACACGGGCCAACGCGCTTTGGTTTGAGGACAAGGCGGCCGCGCGCGCCCTGGTGGACGAACTCAAGGCCGCCGGGCTCTAGGTGTCGGATCTCGCCGGCCAGGTCGCGATCGTGACCGGCGCGGCCGCGGGCCTGGGGCGCCATTACGCGCTCGCCCTGGCCCGCGAAGGATGCCGACTCGCGGTCTGTGACATCGATCCCGCGATAGATCCATTCGTGGGGGAGCTGCGCGGACTCGGCGCGGGGGCCGCGGGGTGTGTCGCCGATGTTGCCTGCGCCGCCGATGTCCGGCGAGTTGTTGACGACGCGCTCGCGCGCTGGGGCAGGATCGACATCCTGATCAACAACACCGGCGTTTGGCGACGAACGTCCCCGAAAGACGATCTCGATACGTCGGTTGGGGACTATGCCGATCTCATCGGCGTCAATCTCAAGGGCCAATTCATGTTCGGCCGCGCCGTCATCGCCAGCATGTTGCGCACCGGCGGTGGAAACATCATCAACATCGCCACCGACCACGTTCACACGCGCCCCGGCCGCCCCACGAGCGGCGGCCCGGACATGGATCTGTACGATGCTTCCAAGTGGGGCGTGTTCGGCTTGACGCTGACCTGGGCGAAGGCGCTGCAAGGCCACGGCATTCGGGTAAACAGCTTCTGCATGGACGCCACCGATTCGGCGATGCTGCGCAGAGCCTACGGACGTGAGCCCACCGCGGCGGAGCTCGCCGGCTGGATGCGGCCCGACGACGTGTGCGCACTGGCGGTGGACCTCGTCAAGGAAGGGGCCAAGGGCCGCACCGGCGAGAACATCGGGGTTTGGGTCGGCTTCGAGATCGCGCTCAAAGCCAGTCCAAACCCCATGCCTTTTGCGAAGACGTGACCGTTTCGCCAACCGGGAGCGCAGAGAAGGTCGCCGACCCGACCTTTAAAAAACATTACATGTTCTGATTTTGTTGACCGGACCCGCGCGGCGGCCTATTCATCGCTGTTGCGTGACGACGCGGCCCGGCGCCGGCTTTGCATGCGTTCGATGCGCAAGATGTAGGCAGGCGTGCGGCGCGCCGGGCCATGGAAACTTGCTGGGGAGACGCGACCAAGATGGCGACCTGTCCTTTTTCCACGACGCTCGAGCGAATGGTCGATTCGGCCGAAGTCGCGATGTCTGCGTCCGCCGCCTTCCCCCTGATGCCGGTTGGCCAGGCCTGTGACATGGGACGCGCGCCGGACGGCGCGCCCCTGATAGACCCGCGGATCTTCGACAGCTTCGAGTTCATGCGAAACCCGTATCCGTACTATCGGATCATGCGCGACCATTATCCCGTGTTCCGGGACAAGCTTCACAACTGCTACTATGTCACGCGGTATCAGGACGTCACCGATTGTTATTTCGATGACGAGGGATTCAACACAATTCCCAAAGGATCGTCGAGCGGCGTACTGGGCAACACTCAGCTAGAGCTGAGCGGTGTGGAACACAAGCGCCGGCGCAATCTCTACGGTCAGCATCTGGTGGGCCAGTCGCTGGACGCGCGCATACCCGTCATAGAACGTCTCGCCGACGAGTGGGTGGCCGGATGGGACGAACGCGCCAAGGAAGGCGGCCCGGTGCGTGACGACGGTGGTGTCCGCACGGTCGAACTGGGGAAGGCCTTCGCCAACGAGTTCCCGATATCCGTCGTCTGCGGCGTCCTGGGTTTTCCCGACGAAGCCCGGGGACAGTTCTACTATTGGTATAATTCGATGATGGCTGGTCTCGGCGGTTCCGAGACCCAGAAGCAAGGTCTCGAGGCGCGGCAGGACCTCGAGGACTACGTCGCCAGCCTGGTGGAGGCGCGTCGCGTCGAGCCGACCTATCTGCTCGACAAGGATGGAAACCGGGTCGGAAAGGATATCATCTCCAAGCTGTGCGAGACGAGGATCGACGGCGATTATCTCTCGACCGAGGAGATCACATCGAACATCGCCCTCGTGGTCGGCGGCGGCGGCGAGACCACCCGGGGCGCCATCCTCAACATGTGGTATCTGCTGCTGCAGCATCCCGATCAGCTCGCCGCGGTTGCGCAGGACGATTCGCTGTGGGACGCGGTGTTCCACGAGACCCTGCGCCATTCGACGCCGATCGGCGGTCAGCCGAGGCACAACAGCTTCGATATCGTCATGCACGGCGTGCCCGTACCGGCCGGCTCGCTGATGAACATGGTGGATTTCTCGGCCAACCACGACGAGCGCATCTTCAAGGACCCGGAAGTCTTCAATATCTTCAGAGATGATCTCTATTCGGGCAAGTTGCTGCGCAGCGGCTATTCGCAGGGTGGGCGCCACAGCCACATGGCGTTTGGCGTCGGCCCCCACCTCTGTCCCGGGGCGTGGATCGCGCACCAGGAAGCTACCATCGGTTCAAGGATCCTGGCCCGACGTCTGAAAAACCCACGCATCCGCGTCGCCGACATGCCCAAGGATATCGACGGGGTGTCGTTGGCGCCCGTGGGGCTGGGCTCGGTGCGCGAACTCTGGCTCGACTACGATCTGGCTTAGGCGGAACGCACACACATGGACGGGGACACCCAAGACAGCGCTTTGGAACGTCCGATCTGGGCCGGGGACCTGACGGTCGGCCGCAACGGAGTCGCTATCGCGCGCCGCGCGGTCACCAAGGGCGCCGGTTACCGCAGTTACGAAGTCCATCAGAGGATGCGCGTCAAGCAGTCGACGGAGAAGCTCAACCCTTTGCGCCTGTTTACCGCCGACTTCGCGCTGTCGCCTTATCCGGTGTTCGAGATACTGCGCGAAAACTATCCATGTTACCGCGATTGGATCGGCAACTCCTATTGGATCTCGCGCTATGACGACGTCACGTCCGTATTTGTCGACGAAGCAAATTTCGAGACTCGCCCCAAGCTGTGGTTCTACGGCCTCGAAGGTTTCGGCCGCGATCTGCGCGAAGAGCTACCCGTCCTGAAGGCGCAGGCGAGCGCTATCGACGCGAACGCCGGTCCCTTGGCCCATCGGCTGATCGATGGCTTCGTGGCGCGGGGCGAGGCCGATCTGGCAACCGCCTTCGCCGCGCGTTACCCCATCGAACTGCTGGCGCGGGCGTTGGACCTGCCCGAAGAGGATTTCGATGATTTCGCCGCGCGCTACTGGCTCATGCAGCGCGGCTTCGATTGGGACCCCGTGGCCGAGCGGGACGGGTCGCGCGCCATGCGGGAGCTGGCCGACTATTTCCGCCCGATCCTCGCCGCGCGACGGCAATCCCCCGGTGACGACATGATCTCGGCCATCGCCGGTCTCGAACTGGAGGACAGCCCGGCCACGGCGGAGGACATTGTCGTCACCCTGCTGGAAGCCGACCACGAAACCCTGCACGGGGCGATCGCAAACCTCTGGTATCTGTTGCTGACCCATCCCCAGGAGCTGGAGCGGGTCGCGAGCGACCGACGACTCGTCAAGTTCGCCTACCTGGAAACGCTTCGTCACTCGACACCGGTCTTGACCGCGCGACGGTTCGCGCGGCGTGAGGTCGAGAGATTTGGCATGCTGCTGCCGGAAGGCGCGATGATCGTCTGCGCGGCCGCGGCCGGCAATCGTGATCCGCGCATCTACAGCGAACCCGATCGGTTCGTGGTGGAGCGCAATGATCTTTGTCCGCGGGAACCTCGCGGGCAATATCGCGCCGATGGCCTGCCGGCCGGCATCGCCTTTGGTCTGGGCAAACCGACCAGGCATCCCGCCGTGCCGGTCGATCGTCCACGCTCGCACTATGCGATCGCGCGGGACACCGCCGTGACCGCTTCCAACGCCATTCTCGACCGGCTGCCGGACCTGCGGCTGACGTCCGACGCGTCGCCGACGCTTCGCTCGCTGAGGATAGGCGAAATGCACACATGCTGGCGGCTGCCCGTCCGCTTCTGAGCCGTCGAGGTCGATTTCGCGCCGCGCGGGGTCGCGACCTTTCCATCGGCGAACAGTTTGACAGGATGCCTTCGATAGTGTGGCTAACGGAGCGCCCACCCGCGCCCAGTCGGCCCCGTGACCGAAAGGAAACACCGAGTGAGACCTTCTGCGCAATTGAACTCGTCATGTCGCGGGGCGCTCGTCGCCTTCGCCGGCGCCGGCGCCGGTGCGGCCATGTTCCTGGCCGCGGCGGGCTCCTCCGCGGGCGCCGCCCCCTTTCTGTCGTCGCATGTTCCGGCGGCGGTTGCGACCGCGCGGCCGGTCGCGCCGGCGAAATCGGCCACCCGTTTGCACCTCAGCGTCTCCTTGCCGCTTCGCGACGAGGCCGGCCTGGACGCCTTTCTGGGCGACATCTACAACCCGGCGAGTCCCAACTACCGCCGCTACCTCTCGGTCGCCGACTTCACCGCCCGATTCGGCCCGAGCGCGGCCGACTACAGGAAGGCCGCGGAGTTTTTCGCCGCGCGCGGGCTGGCCGTTCAAGCCGACGCGCCCAACCACTTCCTTCTCAAGATCGATGGGACGGCCGCTGACATAGAGCGCGTGTTTCATGTCAGGCTGGCCTACTATCGCCATCCGACCGAGGGACGACTGTACCTCGCTCCCGATCGGGAGCCCAGCGTCGATCTTGCAACGCCGCTGCTGCACGTGACCGGCCTTGACGATTTCGTGCGCCCCCGTCCGCGGCTCCAGCGGCGAAAAGCGATCAGGACGACCGGCTCGGGCCCTGGGGGACAGTTTCTCGGCGGCGACGTGCGCGCGGCCTACTATGGCGGGCGTTTGGATGGCGCGGGCCAGTCGCTGGGTCTGATGGAGCTCAAAGGCTACAATCTGGCCGATGTGCAGACCTACTTCAGCAGGTTCGGACCGCCCTTGACCACCAGCGTCGTGGGAATATCCACCGACGGCGCCCCCGTGAATTGCACCCGCTGCAACGACGCCGAACAGGCGCTCGACATCGAATATGCGATCGCCATGGCGCCGGGTCTGGCGCAGGTCCAGGTCTACGTCGGCGCCAACGCCGAGGATGTGCTCAACCGCATGGCCAGCGACGACAGCAGTTTGCAGCTCAGCACCTCCTGGGGCTGGAGCAAGAAGGAGTCCGCCACCGACGAACCGCTGTTCAAGGAAATGGCCGCGCAGGGACAGAGCTTTCTCACGGCCAGCGGAGACTACTCCAACCTGAAGGATAGCGACCCCTGGCCCGAGGAGAGCGCGAACCTGACCGGCGTCGGCGGCGCCGATCTGGTGACGAAGAGCCCAGGCGGGCCCTGGTCGTCGGAGACCGGCTGGCCGTACAGCGCCGGCGGCCCTTCCCTCGACAAGGCGATCACCATTCCAAGTTACCAAAGGCCGTACATCAACGACGCCAACGGCGGATCGAAGAAGGTCCGCAACGTCCCCGACGTCGCCGCCGTGGCGGACGAGTTCTACATCTGCGCCGACGGCAAATGTAACGGCGGCTGGGGGGGCACAAGCTTTTCCTCGCCGATCTGGGCCGGTTTCATCGCGCTCGCCAACCAACAGGCCGCCGCGGAGAGCAAGCCCCCGGTCGGCTTCCTCAATCCGACGCTCTATGCGCTGGGCCATAAGGCGAAATACGTGATGTCGATGCACGACATCACGGTTGGCAAGAGCGGCTTGTTCAATTGCACGCCTTCCTACGACCTCGTAACGGGTCTCGGTTCCCCCAACGGCAAGACGTTGATCAAGACCCTGGCCGACGGAATGAAGTAATCCTGGCGAGCGCGCCGGACGCGGCGGCGCCGTCCCTCACGATTTGCCGACCGGGTCCGCGATCCGACCGGCCCCTCGCCATGTCGCCGCCACGTAGATGGCCGCGGCGATGGCCGCGATATCGAGCGCGTAGAGGTAACGGTAGTCGCAGGCGATGGAGATCACGGCAAAACTGGCGGTGAAGGCGAGGCTCGCGGCCAAAAGGCCGGCGATCGCGAAATCGGGCGCTCGCCGGCGCCGCAACAGCGGTCCAAGCAGCAGCGCCGACAGAACCGCATAGGCCGCGTGGGAATAGAAGGGCGTGGACGCCAGCAACATGGCGCTGTCGGCCAGGGTGTCGTCCCAGGCGCTTTTGCGTGGGATGAGGCCGGCGTCCGCCATGGCGTCGGCCGGGCCGTCGACGCCGGTGTAGACCAGCAGGCATTGCTCATGATCGGGGGTGAGGAACACCCACGCGAAGGTCCGGGCGCGGGCGCGCAGATAGGCCAGGGGCTGGTGAACGATCAGATCGCGCCACTGCGCGTCGAGCGGCGGTTCGACGGCGCCCGAGGCTCTGGCCTTGTCGAGAACCGCTTCGAGCCCGTCGGCCCGCACCGGCGAATAGGCCTTGACGCCTTGTGTTCGCATGACCTCCTCCAGGAGGGGATCCGTTGCATGCATGACCGGCAGCGCCATCTTCGGATTGAAACGAAGAGCATTGACCAGGTCGTAGGCGTGCAGCGCCCGCCAGGGAGAGCCGGGCTCGGCGTTGGGATCGATGCGGGCGTTCAGCGCCGCGGCGCCGGCGATCGCCAGGGCCGAGGTCGCCAGCAGAAAAGCCGCCCCATGGACAAGACCCCGCCGGGCGCCGCCGCGCGCCGTCGCGCGCGCCGCGATCAGGCCGATGGCGAGGGCGGCGAAGGGCAAGACGACCGCGCCGTTCTGGCGCGTGAGGGTCGCCAGCACAAGCAGCAGCCCGGAGACCGCCGTCCACCCCAGCCGCCGCCCGCGCGCCGACCAGCTCGCGGCGGCGCGGGCCATGGCTGCAAAGCCGGACACCGTCGATGCCGCAAACAGCACGTCCTTCCAGACGATGGAGCGATAGATCAGCAACTGCGGCGTGACCGCGAACAGGGCGCACACGGCGACGCAGGCCCAACCCACCCGCTCGCCCAATGTCAGCAGAGCGATCATCGCGCCGGTGATCAGGGCGGTCTGCAAGACGACGAACAAGGCCGCGCCGGGCCAGACGCGGTCGCCCAGGCCCAGAAGCCATGACATGACCGGCGGATGCGCGCCGGAATAGGAGCCCGCGCGGCCCTCCGCGAGCTGAACGACCGAATCGTACGACAGATGTCCGGGCCAGTTGATCGCCAGCGACAGCACCGCTCCGGAGGCGACCACGGCTATGGCCCACCTCCGAGCGACCCCGTCGTCTTTTGGCCTCACCTGCAAAGTCTGGACCAGCTGCTGTCTCCGGCTCGATTCGCCAACCGGCGTCGATCACGACCATTGCCAGAGCGCTGCTTTTGCCGCCACACCGGACGCTTGTCCGGCCCAGTGGCATAGGGCCGGGCCGCACAGGAGCACCATGACACGGCTGATTCGTTTCGGTCTGACTGGCGCCTTGACGACGGCCCTTTCCTACGCCTGTTTCATCGGACTGATGCGTCTGGGGGCCTATTACGAGGCCGCCAGCGTAGCCTCCTGGGCTTTGGGCCTGCTCCTGGGCTTCGCCATCAACCGCCGCTTCACGTTCGGCATCTCGGGATCCGACAGCCGCAGACGGGATTTCTCCCTCTACATCGCCGGCTCGCTGCTACAACTGGGGCTAGGCCTCGCCGGTTACGCCCTTCTGATCGGCCGCCTGGGCCTGGAGCCGACGCCGGCGTTCATCCTGAACACCGCTGTGACGGCGAGCTTCAACTTTCTCTTTCTGCGCTATGTGACCTTCCGCAGGGCGGAGGCGAACATTCGGCCCTCATCCGCCGGGATCGCCGACCGCGCCGGCGAGAAAATTCGCGTCGTTGCCGCCGATGATCGCCAGGATGAAGCCGCCCAGCACGGTCTGCGCGCCAAGGGTGATCAGCAGCGTGCCCAGAACGATCGGCAGGACGCTGTAGGTGGGGCCGAAATCCCGCGCCGACCAGTCCAGAACCACCGCGATCAGGACGGCGGCGCCGGCGAGCGCCAGGGCGACCCCCAGCAGCAGCATGCTTTCCAGGGTGATCCAGCGGGCGGCCGACCCGGTCACCCCGTGGGGGCGGCGATAGCCCTCCTTCACGGCGTGCACATGGCTCACCGCCCCCAGCAGGGCGGCGTTGTGGCTCACGCCGATCATGGCCGCCGCGAGGACGACCCAATAATTGCCGAAGAACGATAGTTCGCCGGGCCGCAGGAGCGAAAACCAGGCCGCGATCGCCAGGATCGCCGCGCCTGTCGCGGCGCCCAGGCCCGCCGGGATCGCGAACAGCCACAGGGGGCTCATCATCAGCAGGTATCGCAGGTGGCGCCAGCCGTCTCGCCACGGCCTCAGGTGAGGCTTGCGGTCGCGTGTGTCCGGCCACAAGGTCACCGGAACCTCGGCGATCACCTCACCCCGCAGCGCCGCCTTGATCACCATCTCGCTGGCGAATTCCATGCCCTCGCCGCTGAGCGCCAGGCGCTTCCAGCAGGCTTTCGACAACGCCCGCAGTCCACAGTGCGCGTCGCTCACCCTCATGGCGTAGACGATATTGAGCATGCCGGTGAGGATCGGATTGCCCAGATGGCGATTGGCCCATGGCATGGCCCCGGGCTTGATCTCGCCCAGGAACCGCGACCCCATGCACAGGTCCGCGCCGGCGCGCAGCGCTTCGATCATGGCGACGCTTTCGCGGAAATCGTAGGATCCGTCGGCGTCCCCCATCACCAGGTATTCGCCGCGGGCCGCGTCGAAACCGCCGCGCAGGGCGCAGCCGTATCCCTTCTGGCGCACCTCGACGAGCCGGGCCCCGAGGCTGATGGCCAGCGCTTGCGAACCATCGACGCTGCCGTTGTCGGCGACCAGGATCTCGCCGCCCAGGCCCAGGC
This sequence comes from Caulobacterales bacterium, assembly GCA_038206535.1. Lineage (GTDB taxonomy): Bacteria > Pseudomonadota > Alphaproteobacteria > Caulobacterales > Caulobacteraceae > Acaudatibacter. Next base: position 39,968 of record JBBRAV010000010.1, on the reverse strand, counting down.
GATCGGCGAGTGTGACGAGCGCCTCTCGGGCGGTGAGCATGCAGGCGCCCAGCGAACGCACCTCATCGAGGCACGGAATGACGATGCTGACCGCGATGCCGCCATCATTCGCACCAGCCTGCGAAACAACCGCGTCCATCGTCCGATCCCTGTTCCCAATTTCGTAAAAAGGAGTGAATATGAGTAGACTAAACGGACACGGGCGGTCCGTCTGCGGCGGATTGCGTGCCTGGCGCATCCATCGGTCGTTCGCCTGAGTTTCGAAGGTGAGGGCAGCCTCCAGGTGCCAAGAGACGCCATCAGTCCTAGCGACCACGTCTTCGTGGTGCCCGCATTTGGCGATTCGCCGTTTCTTGCCGGTTGCCTGGAGAGCCTGCGAAATCAGTGGCTGCCGAGCGCCATCCTCATCACCACCTCGACCCCGTCGGAGTTTATCGCGGCCGTCGCCCGCGACGCCGGCGTCGAGGTGGTGATCAACCCCGAGCGCAAGAGCATCGCCGCCGACTGGAACTTCGCCCTAGGAGTCGCCGGCCGTCGTTACGCCACCCTGGCCCACCAGGACGACATCTATGCGCCCGACTTCGCGGCCCAGACCCTCGACTCGTTCGCGGCGGACGCCACCGGGGTGCTTTGCTTCACCGCCTATCAGGAGATCGATGACGCTGGCGGCGAGACCAGCTCGAAGATCAGCCGGGTGAAGCACCTGATAGAACTGGTCACGCTGGGACGGTCACGGGCGGTCGCCGGCCTCCGCCTGCGGGCCTATCTGTCGTTCGGCAATCCGCTGCCCTGCTCGTCGGTGACCTTCGACACCCGGAAGCTGCGCGGCTTTCGTTTCTCGTCCGAATACGCCAGCAACCTCGACTGGGACGCCTGGTGGCGTCTGATGGAAGATGGCGCGACGTTCTTGCGCACGCCCGACCGGCTGGTCGGCCGCCGGCACAACATGCTGACCGCCACCGCCCGCCTCAAGCGCGCCGGGACCCGAGCCGCTGAAGACCTGATCATGTTCCGGCGCGCCTGGCCTCGCCCGTTCGCCGATGCGATTGCGGCGGTCTATCGGTGGGCTGGGTGAACCACGCTTGGCGATCTTGCGTTCACATCGCCGGGGCTACCATTAGGTTGACGTCGCCCACGAGGAGAACGCCATGAGCCGCACGGTCGCCGAGGTGATGGTCGAGACATTGAAACAGGCGGGCGCCACGCGCTGCTACGGCGTGCCTGGCGACACGCTGAACTATTTCACCGACGCGATCCGCCGCAGCGACATCCGCTGGGTGCATGTGCGGCACGAGGAAGCCGGCGCCCTTGCGGCTGGGGCGGACGCTCTGTTGACCGGCGAACTGGCCCTTTGCGCCGGCTCCTGCGGGCCCGGCAGCCTGCACTTCATCAACGGACTGTACGAGAGCCATCGCAACCGCGCTCCGATCGTGCTGATCGCCAGCCAGATCGTGCGCGACGAACTGGGCTTCGACTTTCCTCAAGAGGTGGATTTCAAGTCCGTCTATGCGTCCGGCACGGTGTTCTGCGAGGAAATCCGCACCCCGGCGCAGGCGCGTCGGATGACGGCGATGGCGGCTCAGGCCGCGCTGGCGCGGCGCGGCGCGGCGGTGCTGATCGTGCCGCTGGACGTTTCGCGCGCTACCGCGCCGGACGAGCCGGCGTTCGCCGTCCACAGGGCCTGCCCGGTGGTGCGCCCGGACGAGGCGGAACTCGACCGCATCGCCGGGGCCCTGAACGCGGGCAAGAACATCGCCATCTATGGAGGCTCCGGCTGCGAGCGCGCCCATGACCAGGTGATTTCCCTCGCCGAGCGGCTGAAGGCCCCTGTGGCGCGAACCTCGCGGGCCAAGGATTTCCTCGAACACGACAATGCGTTCGACGTGGGCATGACCGGGATCTTCGGAACCGAGGGCGGATATCGGACCCTGATGGATTGCGACACCCTGCTGCTGCTCGGTTGCGACTTCGCCTGGCGGCAGTTCTATCCGGACAAGGCGACGATCATTCAGATCGACATCGACGGCACGCATCTGGGGAGGCGCCATCCGGTGGACATCGCCGCCGTTGGCGACGTCGGACCCACGATCGAGGCTTTGCTGCCGCGGCTGAACCAACGATCCGATCGGCATTTCCTCGATGAAGCGCTGAAGCACGCGCGCGCCGCGCGCGCCGAACTGGACAAGCATGCGGTGATTGGCGCGCGAGGCGTCATCCACCCGCAATATCTCGCCGAACTGATCTCCAGGCATGCCGCGCCAGACGCCGTCTACACCGCCGACGGGGGATCGCCGATGGTGTGGTGCCTTCGCCACGTGACCTCGACGGGCGCAAACCGCACGATCGTGAGCCTCAGCCACGGCACCATGGCCAACGCCATGCCTCAGGCGTTGGGCGTGCAGGCGGCGTTTCCACACCGGCAGGTCATCGCGATGTCCGGCGACGGCGGATTGGCCATGCTGCTGGGCGATCTCCTGACGACCGTCCAGGAATCACTGCCGATCAAAGTCGTCGTGTTCGACAACGGTTCGCTCGGCTTTGTCGAGCTGGAGCAGAAGGTCGAGGGCCTGCTGGACGCCTACACCGATCTGAAGAATCCGGACTTCGCGCGCGTGGCCGAGGCCATGGGTCTCTGGGGCCGGCGCGTGGAGCGGCCGGAGGACCTCGAGGAAGCCGTCCGGGCCTGGCTGGCGGCGCCTGGCCCCGCGTTGCTCGACGTCGTCACCAACCGCAATGAACTGGTCATGCCGCCAAAGGTCGATGCGGGCCAGGTGTTCGGCATGGCGCTGTATTCGGCCAAGGGCTTGCTGTCGGGCCGTGGCGGCGCCGTGACCGATCTGATCGAGAGCGCCCTCAAGACCTGAGCGGCGCGCTCAGCGCCTCTGAAACCCGGGCCGACGGCAGTCGGGCGGTCTGCGGTGGCGCGCGATGAAGTCTGCTCGCGCCATCCACACCTCGTCTCGCCCGCGAGACAGATCGCGGCCTCTCAGGCAGCCGGGGTTGTAGGCCCAGGCCAGCGCCCAAAGCCATACGTCCTCGAGACGGTCGTGCACACGGGCGCCGAAGCTGTCGCGCTCCTGCTGATCGGCGGGCTTGAGACCGAAGTAGGCGCCAAATCGCCGAGCCTTCGCGCTGCGTCCGCCGCTGGCCATACTCATGCGACCACACACGGCCTTGACGCTCGCCAACTCCGGATCGCTTTCGAGCCTGAGCGCGAGCCTGTGCATGGCGTAGCTCAATTGGTCGCGGAAGCGGCAAACCCAGGCGAAGTCCGGACCGTCGGCTGGAACGGGGGGAAGATCGTCATTGCGGTAATGCAGGGCGATGACCGTCTCGCCTCGCTCGACGAGCCGCTTGCCCTCGATTTGGATGGCGCAAGGCGCGCGCATCGTTTCGATCCGCAACAGGCAGGGATTTTGCGGATCGATATCGACCACCCCATAGACCTGGCGAAGCAGGTAGTCGATCCTGCGCACGATCCGTCGTGGCAGAGAAACGGGCGCCGGCGCGCGCGGAGAAGGCTCCCGGGCAACGATGAACTTTGCGCCGACGGTGGAGGTCGGCGCGATCGTTCTTTCCACCGATGCCTCCTTGGAGCTTGGGTCGACCCTATCAACGCACGAGGCGGGCCTTGGTTCAAGCGTACTTTCTCCCTCTTTCCGTCGCAAAAAGCCGCGTTTTGTCCGATTACAGCGCATGGGCCGACGCCCTGTTTTCTGGAGACCGCAATGTCGCACCGTATGGGCGCCTCATAATGATCGGACGCCTGATGAGCGGCGCATCGCTATCCTTGGCGCTTATCGCGGGCGCTTGGGGTTCGGCCGGCGCCGCGAGCGCGACCTTCCCGTCTCCAGGACGCCCTGTAGCGGCGATCGTCAGCCCCACGTGGGGTGACCTTTCGGCGCGCGATGGTTCCAGGGAGGTCGAGCAGATCGCCGTGCGCCTGCGCCTGCGCCCCGGCATGAGCGTGGCCGACATCGGCGCGGGGGCCGGCTACGACGCCGTGCGGCTTGCGGCCGTCGTCGGACCGCGCGGATTGGTGATCGCCGAGGATGTCACACCCGCCTATCTGAAAGCCCTGTCGGCGATCACTCGCGCGCGGCGCCTGGCGAATGTCCGGATCGTCCTGGGCGCGCCCGACGATCCGAAGCTGGCGCCCGCCTCGATCGACGCGGCGATCATGGTGCACATGTATCACGAAATCCTCGATCCCTACGCCCTGCTGTACAACCTCGCTCCGGCCTTCCGCCGCGGCGGCCTGCTTGGCGTCGAGGAACTCGACCGCCCCACCCAATTCCACGGGACGCCGCCGGCCCTGCTGACATGCGAGTTGCAGGCCGTCGGCTATCGGCGCCTCAGCCTGGCGCCTCTGGCCGGAAACCTCGGCTATTTCGCGGTGTTCTCGCCGCCGCAACCGGGCGCCCGGCCCAGCCCCGAGAGGATCAAGGCTTGCCGCGCATGATCGCCCAAGGCGTTGGCCCGGTCGTCCTGCCGGATCGCCGGGGATGACGTTACGGAAGAGATATTGGCGGCGCCACTCGCTTCGCCGCCCGCACTCTCCGTATAACGACGACACAACCAGGAATCCGGTCATCCGATGCTGAGCCTTTATCCCTCGCAAGACGCCGAAAGCGGCGGAGCCGCCCCCGTGTGGATCGACCTCATGAATCCGACCCCGTCGGAAATCGCGCAGGCCGAGGCGATCGTCGGCGGCCCTCTGCCAAGCCGCGGCGCTTTGAGCGAGATCGAAATGTCCAGCCGTCTGCGACGACGCGACGACGTGTTGATCATGAGCACGCCCACCGCCCTGCCCGGAGCGGGCGCGGATTCGGCGGTGACGCCGATAGGCTTCGTGCTCTCCGCCGAACGTCTCGTCACCATCCGCTACGCTCAGCTGCCGTCCTTCGACGCCCTGGCCGAAACCCTCTCGAAACGCGGGACGCCGCCGCTCAAGGGGGTGGAGGTGTTCACCGACCTTTGCGAGGAAATCGTCGACCGCATCGCCGACGGACTGGAGCATCTGGCCGAGGAACTGGCCAGCCTGTCGGTGGCCGCCTTCCACAATGATGAGCGGCCAGGTCATGCCGCGGCGCAGTCCAACCGCACCATGCGCGTCCAACTAAGGCAGGTCGGCCGGATCGGCGACCGGCTCTCGCAGATCCGCGACGCCCTGCTTGGCCTGACGCGCATTCTCGCGTTTACAGATCAGTTCGGGTGTGACGGCGACGACGCCGCGATGAAGGCCAGGCTGGCCAGTCTGCGCCAGGACCTTACGTCCCTTTCGGACTATGACGAGCATTTGTCCAACAAGGTTCAGTTTGTCCTGGACGCGGTCGTGGGCTTGATCAGCATCGTACAGAACGACATCTTCAAGATCCTGACGATCTTTTCCATCGCCGGCATACCGCCCACGCTGATCGCCGGGATATACGGAATGAACTACAAATACATGCCCGAATACGGCTGGTCGTTCGGTTATCCCTATTGCCTTGCGCTCATCGCCATCAGCACGATCGTTCCGCTGATCTGGTTCAAGTTGAAAGGCTGGTTCTGAACGATCGTGTCGAACGCCGCCTCTCGAACAGTTCGGCTTTAGAGCGTCTCGGTGATGAACACCCGGTAATCGGCGCTCTTGAAGCGGTGCTCGCGCGCCTCGCGGTACGCCGGGCTGTCGTACCAAGCCTTCGCCGCCTCCATGGAAGGGAACTCCAGGATGACCGCGCCTTCGGTCGGCGCGCCCTCCAGCGTCTCGCACCGGTTGTAGGCCACCAGCGGCTTGACGGTGTGGCCTGCAAGGGTGGGGCCGGCCAGGCCGGAATAGACGTCGAACTCGGCCTTGTCGCGCACTCTATCGCGCATGAAGACGATCAGGGCGGGCATGGGGTTTCCTCTGCTCATGGTTTGCCGTCCGCCCCCCAAAGGGCGACCGCGCGTGGAACGCGCCTGGGGGGGTAGCAGAGCGAGCGGCGACATTGTAGCGCGCTTCCCTCCGACCGGTACGAATCTGCCGGTTGCTCACCAGCGACAAAATCGCTAGCTGTCATGAAAATCAGATCGAAAACCGGCGGTGCAAATAAAAGTCACGTCTTTCACGATGTGAATTCAGTCGGCGGGACCCAAAGTCTGGCGGGAGGTGAGGATGCAGGTCGGCTTGTTGATGGTGTTCCAGAATTTCATGGACCAGACCACGGATCGCGACGCGTGGAAGCGCGACATTCATCTGGCCGACCTGGCGGAGCCCCTCGGCTTCGATACCCTGGGCGCGGTCGAGCATCACTTCTTCAACTATGCGATGTCGCCCGACAATCTGCAATTCCTCGCCTATATGGCGGGGAAGACAAAGCGCATCGGCCTGTTGACCGGCGCGGTGATCCTCCCCTGGAGCGATCCGCTCCGCGTGGTGGAGCGGATGATCGTCCTCGATCACCTGAGCGGCGGCCGGGCTCTGTTCGGCATCGGCCGCGGCCTCGCCAAGCGGGAGTACGATCGCTTCAACATTCCGATGAACGAAGCGCGAGACCGCTTCGACGAGGCGGCCGAACTGATCCTGCGCGGCCTTGAGACCGGTGTCGTCGAGGGCGAGGGCCCCTACTACAAGCATCAGCCCACGGAGATCCGTCCGCGGCCCTACGCCAGCTTCCGCGACCGCTTCTACTGCGTCGCCATGTCGTCGGATTCGGTCCCCGTATGCGCCCGGCTCGGCGGAAAGATGATGACCTTCGCACAGAAGCCGTGGGACCAGATGGTTCCGCATTTCGACTCCTACCGGGCCCTCTTTCAGCAGCATCACGGCCGAGCGGCGCCCGCGCCGGTGTGCGTCGACTTCCTGGCCTGCGACGAAAGCGCCGGGCGCGCGGAGAAACTGGCCCGCGATCACATGGCCAAATACTACGTCACGGTGATGGAGCACTACGAGATGGCCGGCGCCCATTTCAAGGACATGAAGGGCTATGGCGACTATGCCGCCAACGCCGACATCCTCAAGGACCTCGGCATGGAGGAAGCTGGTAACAGCTTCGTCGACATCAACACCTGGGGCACGCCTCAGCAGATCCTCGACAAGCTCGAGGCGCGTCGCCACGTGCTGGGCGATTTCGATCTGACCGTTCAGGTCAGCTACGGCGGCATGTCGCCACAGGACGCCGAAAGCAGCCTCAACCTCTTCGCCGCCAAGGTCCTTCCCGAACTGCAATCCTGGCGGATGGCGGCCTGAGGATCCGTCACGCGGCCTTGCCGGCCAGATGTCGTCGCAGGCGCGGCAGCACCTCGGCGGCGATGTAGTCGATGCGGCGCTGGCCCTGGGCGATCGGCTCGCCTGGAAACTGCGCCCAGAAGTGGATGTCGCTCATCAGCGGCGTCGCGTCGATCAGCGCGGTCAGTTTTTTCACGGCCGTGTCGGCGTCCCAGAGTTCGTACAATCCTTTCTCGATCGCCTCCTGCGCCGTCGCGAACGGCGGCGTCGTTTCGGGAGGGCCGAACGCGCCCCAGCGGATATATTCGTTGGCCTGATAGAGGACGTGCGGCCCGACGCGCGCCGCCTCGGCCGCCGGATCGGGCGAGATGATCGCCCAGTGGCCGGCGATGATGGTTCCGCTACGCCCGGGCAGCCTGGCGAGCGCCGCCGCGTAAAGGTCCTCGCCGATCCCCCCGGTCGACAGGAACCCGTCGGCGATCCGTGCGGCGCGCTCGATGGCCGGGGCGGACATACCGCCCATCAGGATTCGCGGCGGCGTCTCTGGTTGCGGCGAGATCCGCAGATGTCCGACGCTGAAGCGTTTGCCGTCGAAGTCGATGGTCTCGCCGCGCCAGGCGCGGCGAATGATTTCGACGGCCTCCTCGATCAGGCTCGGCCGAAACTTGAGCTCGCGGCCGAAGGCCTGGAACTCGTCGGCCCGATAGCCGATGCCGACGCCCAGGTCGAACCGCCCGCCCGTCAGCAGCGACAGCGTCGCCGCGTCCTCGGCCACGCGGATCGGGTCGTGCAGCGGCAGGATCATCAGATTGGTGCCGATGCGCATGCGCCGCGTGCGCGCGCCGATCGCCGCGGCGATCACCAGTGGCGAGGGGGTATAGCCGTCGTCGCAGAAATGATGCTCGGTCAGCCAGGCCGAGTCGAACCCCAGCGCCTCCGCCCCGACTATCTGATCGAGCGAGGCGGCGTAAAGCTCGGTGAACGGCGTTCGCCAGGGCTCCGGGTTGCGGAAATCGTACCACAGGCCGAAGTTGATCTGGCGGGTCACGCGCGCCCGCCCTTGTCGAGGCGCGCGACGAAACTATCCAGCGCCCGCAAGTACCGCGCGAAATCCTCCAGGAACGGCGCGTGGCCGCAGCCCTCGAACCGCAGCGCCTCGCCGTCCTTGGCCAGCGCCGCCGCCGCCTCGCCGATCTGCGGCGGCACGAAGGTGTCCGCCGTCCCGACGATCGAGAGGACCGGAACGTCCAGGGCGCGTAGAATCTCGCGCTGGTCGACGCCGGCCAGATCCAGAAGGCTGGCGTCGACCGCGGGGCCGGTCTGCATGAAGATCGACCACATCCAGTCCTCGACGGCCGGCCCGACCGGCTTGGCGCACACCGCCTTCGAGACGCCGTGAAAGAACGTCGCCCGGTCGGCTTCCATCGACCCGATCATCGCCGCGATGTCCGCGCGCGAACCGCCATGGGGAAAGTCGTCGGCGCGCGTGTAGCGCGGGCTCGCGCCGCACGTCAGGATCAGGCCCCCGCAGCGAGCGCCCAGCGCCTGCGCGGCGCCCGTGGCCACCGCGCCCCCCAGGGACCAGCCGTTGATGACAACGCCGAACAGCCCCAGGTGCTCGGCCAGGGCGACCGCGTCGCCGACGGCGGCGGAGACCGACACGTCGCTGAAGTCCTTGTCTGACGCTCCGCAGGCGCGCTGGTCGAACGTCGCCACCCTGTGGCCGCGCCGGCGCAGGGCGGCCAGCGTCGTATCCCACACCCGCCCGGACATGGCCCAGCCATGGATCAGCAGGAACGGCCGCCCAGGTCCGTGATGGTCTTCGAAATACACCCGCCGGCCGTCGCCGCGTTCCAGATAGCCCATGTGTCCGCGTGCCCCTCGCTTATCCGCCCGCTCAAGTGAGCAATGAAACACGTCCCTTGCTCAAGGAATAATAGGCCGCCACGATCGACAACGTCCCCTTGTCGACCATGCCCTTGATCAAGGGCGAGGCGTTTCTGAGGATATCGGCCTGGATCAGGGCGTTGGACCTGGCGATCTCGTCGACGTCGGTCCCGCCCCGCAGCACGGCCGCGCGCAGGGGCGCGAACAGGGCCGTGATCTGGCCAGGTGCCGCCGTGTTCTCGCTGGCCGCCTTCACTGCCCCGCAGCTTTCGTGGGCAAGCACCATGATCGTGCTGACGCCCAGCACCGCCGCGCCATATTCGAGACTGGCGATCACGTCTGTGGTGGCGACATTGCCGGCCACGCGCGTCACGAACACCCGGCCTATGCTCTGATCGAACACCAGCTCGACCGGAACGCGGGAATCCGCGCAAGAGAGCACGGCCGCGAACGGCGCCTGTTGGCCGACCACGCCACGCCGCAACTCGGCGAGATCCTCGTCGAACGACTGCAGCTTGCCGCTCACGAAGCGCGCATTGCCATCCATCATGCGCTGGACCGCGTCCGCCGGCGTCATTTGCGGGCCGGTCGGCGCCGCGGCGAAGCCGGCGCGAGGGATCATGCCAAGCACGGCGGCGCCGAGGAGCGCCTCCAGCGCGCCGCGCCGCGACGCCCGTGTTCCCTGGCCGGCGGTTGCCAAAGGTCCGGCGGGCTCGCGGCAATGACACCCGATCGTCCGATGCCCCGATGATCGTTCCAAGTCACCCCTCCTTTGGAGTCGCGGCGCAAAAGCGCGCCGGCTCGCATCGACGCCGCGTTCGTTCGCGACCTGTGGACGGCCAGCATGAACCCGCCTGCCAGCTCTGTCGATGTGGAACGCCACTATTCGAGACGCGCGCGCTCATGGGATTTTCGGCCCGTCCCCTCCGCCGTCTTGCCCGCGTCGCTAGAACAACGTCCGCTAAAACAGCGCCCGCACCGCGTCGGATCCGTCCCATTCGCGCACGGCCGTCTGCATCCTCTCCATACGCTCGCCCAGCGCGTTGTCGCCCACGGGGCGCCTCGCGAATTCGATGAAGCCCGCCGGCCCGTACGCTCCCAGGTCGCAATAGGCGAACTGGAACGCAGGATTGCCCAGCAGGCCCTTGCCCTCCATCGCCATCGCGAAACCCTCGCGCTCGCACGCGGCGACAGCCTCGTCATAGTCGTGCGCGACGATCTGGACATGGTGCAGGGCATTGGAATTCCAGTCGCGGTAGATCGAGGGCGCGTCGTTGTCCTGCCTGATCAGCTCGATCTGCATGTCGCCCCAATAGCTTAGGGCCACGCTGAAATCGGGCGTGGAGGCGGCCCCGCGGTATTCCAGGCGCTCGACCTCTATGTGCTCCCACATGAAGAACGGGCCGACGCCCAGGGTGCGCGTCCAATAGGCGATCGCCGCGTCGAAGTCGGTCGGCACAAAGGCAAGCTGCATGATCGGCCCGAGCCGGGCCAGCTTCGGCGGCAAGGGAATGGCCGCGTTCATTTCGCGCCAGCCCGCGCCCACGCCTTGGCTTCGTCCGACGCCACCCAATGCATGGCGTTGTTCAGCAGGGTGCGGAACGCCGGGTTGGCATAGGCGGGCGGCCCGTCGCCCGCCTCGGACGCCACCACCGGGCTGTTGCGGGTCCGCTTGGCCCAGACGATGACGTCGTTGCCCTCCGGATGGTTCCAGCGCGCCTGCTCCTCCGGGCTCGTCAGCGGCGGCGGATTGAAGTTGCCCTGGGTGAACGCATAGTCGCTGGTCAGCAGGGGGACGATGTCTTCCCCCATCGGCTGGGGCGTGCGCAGGTACAGCTCGTCGGTGATATCGAACCCCGCGCCCAGGCCCTTGGTCACCGGATGGGTCGGATCGACCACCGACAGATGGTGCGTGGCGTTGCGATGGGGCTCGCCGCCGCCGCCGCGATAGCCCGATCCGGGCACGCGCCTGCCGTCGACCTCGCCTTCGCTGAGGCGGAACGTCGTGCCGCTGATCTCACGCCACAGCGGCCACAGCGGCCATTGCACGAGCGCGTGGTTGAGCAGCACCAGGCCCTTGCCGGACTCCAGCAGCGCCTCGATGCTCTTCACATAGTCCGCCGGCGGCTCGGCGCTGTCGGAGCTGGTCGGGTCGAGCGGTATGCCCCACATGTCGTAAAAGACGATTGCGTCGTAGGGCGCGACGTTCTCCGGCCGCAGCATGACCTGCGCCGCCGGCTGCTCGACGCACACGTGCCGGATCTCCTTGTTCTCATCGAACATCGCGTGGAAGCTGTTGTAGTCGTAGGGGTGTCCCTTGGTGACGACGAGAACCTGTAGGGGCATGGGCGGCGTGTCTCCCGATGATTGCGGCTCCGGTCTTCGCGCCGGAAAAGAATACGTGTTCCAGTATTGCAAATCCCCCAAGCCCGCGCCAGTGTCGAACCAATGGCTCACGCACGCTGCGGCAAGGCGCCCGGGCCGACGCAGGGAGCGGTTTTGGTGAGCATTCTCGATACCTTCAGGCTCGACGGCCACGTCGCCGTCGTCACCGGCGCGGGCCGGGGCATCGGCCGGGCGATTGCTCTGGGGCTGGCGGAGGCCGGCGCCGACGTCGTCGTCGCCGCGCGGCGCACGGCCGAGATCGAGGCGGTCGCCGAGGAGGTGCGCGCTCTGGGCCGGCGCGGCATGGCCGTAACCACCGACATGATGGACCTGGGGCAGATCGACGCCCTGGCGCGGAAGACGGTCGACGCGTTCGGCAAGCTGACCATCTGGGTCAACAACGCCGGCGGCGCCGACGACCGCACGATCCGCAACCTGATCGATGTTCCCGAGTATCAGTGGGACTATCAGGAAGGCCTGAACCTGAAGGCGGTCTGGGCCGGCGCCGTCGCGGCGGCCAAGCGGATGGGGGAGGGATCCTCGATCGTCAACATCTCCTCGATCGCCGCCTTCAAGCCCTCGCCCGGCAACGGCCCCTACGCCGCCGTCAAGGCCGGCGTGAACAGTCTGACCCGCACCCTCGCGGTTGAGCTCGCCCCCAAGATTCGCGTCAACGCCGTCGCCCCCGGTCCGATCCCGACCGAGGTGTTCATGGAGTTCTACAAGCTGAAGCCGGAAATGCTGCCCGACCTGGTCAAGCAGATAGGCGTGCCGATGGGCAAGCTCGGCGAGGAAAGCGACATAGCCGGCGCGGTGGTCTACCTCTGCTCGAGCGCCGCCAAATGGGTCACGGGCGAAATCATCAATGTCACCGGCGGCATGTGATTGGGTAAACCCCGTCTGAACCACCTTGGTCGCTTCGCTCACGCCGCGTCGCGACCGCGCTTGCGCCGTCTCTTCGTCCCCGCGCCTTTGCGGTCAAAAGCCTTCACTTGCCGCCCGAACACGTTCTCAGGACCAGCCCTATGAAACAGACCTTCGAATTCGCGACCTACGAGGTGGTGGCCCCGCACGTGGCCAAGATCATGCAGAACCGGCCGCAGGCGCGCAACGCCCAGAACAACCGCATGACCTACGACCTCAACGCCTGTTTCGACCTCGCGGCCCAGGACGAGGACATCAAGGTCGTGCTGCTGGGCGGGGAGGGGCCGCACTTTTCCTCCGGCCACGACCTGCGCGGCTTCGGCCCTTTGACCGATCCGCTGGTCGGCGTCTGGCACCCCTCCAACGAAGGCGGCGTGCACAGCCGATACAGCTTCGAGCAGGAGGTGTTCCTGGGCATGTGCCGACGCTGGCGCGACATCCCCAAGCCGACCATCGCCATGGTCCAGGGCAAGTGCATCGCCGGCGGCCTGATGCTGGCCTGGGTGTGCGACATTATCATCGCCAGCGACGACGCGACCTTCGTCGATCCGGTGGTGGCGATGGGCGTGTGCGGCGTCGAATTCTTCAACCACCCCTATGAGCTGGGCATCCGCAAGGCCAAGGAACTGCTGTTCACCGCCGACGTCTGGGACGCGCAGGAGGCCCATCGCCTGGGCATGGTCAACCACGTCGTCCCGCGCGAGGACCTGGAAACCTTCACACTGGCCATGGCCGCCCGCATCGCCGACAAGCCTTCGTTCGCGCTGAAGATGACCAAGCAGGCGGTCAACACGGCGCAGAACAACATGGGCCAGCGCGAGACCATGGACACCACCATCGCCCTTCACCACATGTGCCACGCCCACAATTCCGAAATGGAATCCCGCGCCGTCCGCAAGGCCGGCCTGCCCGAAAAATTCCGCGAACCCGCCCCGGCCGCCGCGGCGGAGTGACCGGCGCCACCCTCCCTCCCTCCCCATTAAAGGGGAGGGATGATGAGTGCGCGCCTATTCCTCCGCGTACGGACCGTTCTCTTCCACGGTGACGGTGAGCCGCTCGAACAGCCACGTCCCCTCCATGCGGACATAGGCTTCATCGTAGGTTCCGATGATGCGGAAATGCTCGACCTTTCCGTCCGCCGGGCGTGTCGTGTACAGCATCAGCAGCCGCCACTGGCCGGTGGCCCGGTCGCCGTCCACCGTGATGACCGGGTTGGTGACCATGTGGGCGGAGTGGCGCATGCGCGCGCTGTCGCGCACGCCGCCGATATAGGCGCGGATCGCCGCCCGGCCCTTGGCGTGAATGCCGAGGTTCGGGCCTTCCCATAGGCCGTCCTCGACGAAACAGGCCGCCACCGCGTCTGGGTCGTGGTCGTCGTCGCAGGCCTGGCAATACCGCGACTTCAGGCGCCGTATGCTCTCGATGTCCTCGAGCGCCTGCAGGCGCCGTTCCAAGGGGATCGTCATGCGCCGGCCCACCACGCCTCGAAGCCGGGCAGCAGCGCCTCGGAGACCAGCTCGACGACCATGCCGCCGGTGGGCGGCTGCAGGTAGGTGAAGGCGCCATAGCCCTCGTCGGGCGCCGCGCCAGCCGCGCGCAGCGTCCAGCCCCGGGCCTGCAAATCCTCCGTCTCGCGACGCACGTCGTCGACCCATACGCCGACATGGAAGCCGTGCTGCGTGGCCGGGTCGTAGTAACTGCCGGCCGAGCCCCTGAGCAGCTCGATATGCTGTGGCCCTTCCGCCGAATAGACATACTCCAGCCGCAGCTCTTCGGACGCGCCCCCCGGCCGCCACAGGCGCATGGGTTCGAGGACGCGCGGGGCCGCCCAGGTCACCCCCATCGCGGCGCCGTAGCTATCCATGGCCGCGCGCAGGTCGGCGACGATGAAGCCGGTGTGGAAAAGACGCTGATAGTCGATCATCTCGACCTCCGGACATTGAATTGGGCCTCGATGTTGCCACCTGACGCAGCGACGGAGTAGAAAAAAAAGGACAACGGGCGTCTCGCCCACATTTTTTTGGGCGGGCGGGACGCCCGCGCTCCCGAGGTTCAAAGCCGCAATGAGCCTGTCGCGTCGCGGCGCCATCGCCGCCCTCCTGGCCGCCGCGACCGGGGCTGCCGCCGCACCGGCCGGCCCGGTCGCCGCGCTGAGCTTCGGCCCCGCCGAACCGTTCTCGTTCGACCGCCTCCAGGCGCGCGTGCGGGCCATGGCGGCACGGCCCTTCCAGCCGCCGCCGCCGCCGGATGAAACCCTTTCGGCGCTCGATTTCGACGCCATGGGCCACATCCGCTATCGCGACGACGCGGCGCTGTGGAAGGATCGGCCCGGCGGCGCCGTCCAGTTCTTCCATCTGGGCCGCTACGCCCGCACGCCGGTGGCGATCCATGTCGTGGAGCAGGGCCAGGCGCGGCGGATCCTGTACGCCGAAACCCTTTTCGATGTCCTCGGGGGCGGGCGGTCGGGCCAGTGGCCCACTGACCTGGGTTTCGCCGGCTTCCGCGTCATGAACCCAGGGGCGCCCAGCGACTGGATCGCCTACCAGGGCGCCTCCTATTTCCGCGCCGCCACGCCGTTCAACCAGTATGGCCTGTCCGCGCGCGGGCTGGCGATCGACACCGCCACGCCGCACGCCGAGGAATTTCCCGCCTTCACGGGCTTCTGGCTGGAACACGACGCCGACGGCGACCTCGTGGTCAGCGCCTTGCTGGACGGCCCGAGCGTCGTGGGCGCCTATCGCATCGTCCACCGCCGCAACGATCGCGGCCTCGTCCAGGAGATCGAGACCGCCCTGCATTTCCGCAAGGCCGTCGATCGGCTGGGCGTCGCGCCTTTGACCAGCATGTTCTGGTATGGTCAGGCCGACCCGGCGCGGGCGGAGGATTGGCGCCCGCAGATCCATGATTCCGACGGCCTGGCGATCTGGACCGGTGCGGGCGAGCGGATCTGGCGGCCGCTGGCCAATCCGCGGAAGGTGACCGCCAACGCCTTCGTCGACCACAATCCGCGCGGCTTTGGCCTGATGCAGCGCGACCGCAAATTCGAAGACTATCAGGACGACGGCGTGTTCTATGATCGTCGGCCGAGCGCCTGGGTCGAGCCCGTCGGCGACTGGGGCGCGGGCTCGGTGCAGCTGGTCGAGATTCCCACCGACTCCGAAATCGATGACAACATCGTCGCTTTCTGGACGCCCGCCGCCCCGGTCAAGGCCGGCGGCGCGATGGCCCTGCGCTATCGCCTGCACTGGACGGACGAGGAGCCGAACCTGGTGGGCGTAGCCAGGGTGTTGGCCACGCGCGTGGGACGCGGCGGCCGACCCGGGCAGCCTCCGACCCCCGGCGTCCGCAAGTTCGTGGTGGATTTCGAGGGGGGCCGGCTGGCCGAACTAGGCCGGGGCGCCGGCGTGCGGGCGGTCGTGGGCGCCAGCCGCGGAACGCCGGTCGATACGGCCGCCTATCCCGTGGTCGGAACCGACCGCTGGCGGCTCATGTTCGATATCGCCCACGAGCCTGGAACCCCACTCGACCTGAGGGCGTTCCTGCGCCTGGACGCGGAAGCCTTGAGCGAAACCTGGAATTTCGAGGCGTGCGACTGAAGTGATCGGACGGGCCCCTTTTCCGCCACAACAGTCGAAGTATTTGTCCGCTCGCGGCATTCATGATTGAGGTGATCGGTGAGAGGACGTTTCTGTTGACCAACCGCGTCGCCGGCGCCGCGTGCGATGACCTCGATCGTGACGCCGCGACCCTTGCGGGCGTGCGGGCGTCCGGTGACTTGCCGCCTGACGCCCCGATGGCGATGCCGACCCAATCCCTGCGCGTGTCCGCGACGTCGCCTGAGCCCGGCGCGCCCCCGGCGAGGAACCGGCGCGCCATGATCATGGTGGCGGCCACCCTGGCGCTGACGGCGCCCGCGACATTCGGCCTTTATCAGGCGCTCGGCGCCGATTCGCTCGGCGTCCTCGATCTGCTCGTCCTGCTGGTCTTCGCGCCCCTGTTCGCTTGGACGGCGTTTTCTTTCGTCAGCGCGCTCGCCGGCCTGCTGGCCTCGCCCAGCCAGGCCGACAGCCTGGGGATCGACCTGCGCGAGGGCCCGCCCGGCCTGTCCAGTCGCACGGCAATTCTCGCGCCGATCTACAACGAGGCTCCGGCGCCCGTCTTCGCGCGCGTTCAGGCGATGCTCGCCTCGATCCAGGCGGCGGGCGGCGGCGGCGATTTCGACCTGTTCATCTTGAGCGACACCACGGACGGCGACATTCAGCACGGAGAGCGGCGTCATTTTCAGGCGCTGAAGAGGCGGTTGGGAGGGCGCGCCAGGGTTTTCTACCGGCACCGAGCGCAAAACACCGACCGCAAGGCTGGCAACATCGCCAGCTGGGTGCGCCAGTTCGGCGCCGCCTACGACTTCATGGTCACGCTGGACGCCGACAGCCTGATGGAAGGCGACACGCTGATCCGCCTGGCGGCGGCCATGGAACGGCGGCCCCATGTTGGCCTGATCCAGACCACGCCCGTCGTCATCAACCGCCACAGCCTGTTCGCGCGCGTGGAGCAGTTCGCCAGTCGCCTCTATGGCCCCATGCTCGCGCGCGGCATCGGCTGGTGGTCGGGCGATCAGTCGAACTATTGGGGACACAACGCCATCATCCGTGTCAGAGCCTTCGCCGAGCAGGCCGGCCTGCCGCATCTTCCCGGGCGCAAGCCGTTCGGCGGCCATATCCTCAGTCATGATTTCGTCGAGGCCGCGCTGCTGCGTCGGGCCGGATGGGCGGTCCATATGGCGCCCTCCCTGCGCGGCAGCTATGAGGAAAGTCCGCCCAGCCTGGCCGACCTGATCTCCCGCGACCGGCGCTGGTGCCAGGGCAATCTCCAGCATCTGCGGGTGCTGTTCGCTTCGGGACTGACCTGGATCAGCCGCCTGCACCTGTTGCGGGGCATATCGTCCTATCTCACCGCGCCCTTGTGGCTGGCCTTGCTGGTGATGAGCGCCTTGCTCTCCATGAAGCCCGAATGGGGCAGAACGCCCGGCGCTCTGGTCGACCCCGCGCCGTGGGACGGGGCCCATCCGGCGCTTTCGGTCACCGGCATCTTCGCCCTGTCGATCGCCTTTCTGCTGGCCCCCAAGATCATGGCTTTCTGCGCCATGCTGTCATCGGCGGACGAGCGGCGCCAGTTCGGCGGCGGCCTCAAGGCCTTCACCAGCCTGCTGACCGAGATCGCCCTGTCGGCCCTGGTCGCCCCGGTGCTCATGCTCAACCAGATCTGGGCCTTGATCTCGATCCTGTTCGGTGGCGACTCCGGCTGGGTCGCGCAACACCGCGAAGAGGGCGAGATCACCTTCGAGGCCGCGGCCAACGATCATCTGGGCGACACCGCCGTCGGCGTGGGGCTGGCCGTCGCCACCTGGGGCGCCTCGACTCAGACCTTCCTGTTCATGTCGCCGGTGATCGCCGGCCTCGTCGGCTGCATCCCGTTCGCCGCCCTGACCGCGAGTTGCGAGCTGGGCGCCTGGGCGCGCCGCGCCGGCCTGCTCGTCATCCCCGAAGAGACCACGCCGCCGCCTCTGCTAGACCACTTCAACGCCCTGCGCGCCCACCTGGAACGCGGATCCGACGTCCGTGTCGTCGGACGCGCGCCCGGGGAACGCCGGCCCTCGGAGACGACGCTCGCCTCGAAGGCCGCCGCCTAGGCCGCTTCGGTCATGCCCGTTGGATTTTGTTATTCGCCACCATCCGACCGGCGATGTCCTCGACACCGTCTTTGCAGACGACTGACAACGCCCAAATCGGGGCCCAGGGTGCGAAGCCGCCCCGCGTTCAGGTTGTGAATCTGGCGAGCAGACTTGCCAGCGCGCCGCCGCCCCCCGCCGGCAGCCGCCCCTCCGGACTCAGATGGTCGAGAATGAGGGGTAGGAACTGGGCGATATGGCTCGAGGCTGCTGCAGGAGAGACGCCCAGTTGCGTAGCGACCCGACTCACGGCCTCCGATCCAAGGACGCTTTGCACCTGACCTCCGTCGATCGGATGATTGGCGCCTGACCCGATCCAGGACTGGACGACGCCGCCGAGGCCAGCGGTCTGGAATCGTTCGATGATCCCGTCGACACCGCCGGGCTGCGCTTGCACCATCTGGAGGATGGCCCCCAGGATGCCGGGCCCGGCGGCCGGCTGACTTTGCGCAGAGCCTAGCCCGACGGCCTCCTCGAGAGACTGAAACAGGCCCATCGCGCTATTGACCCTTAAGACTGTCGGGGATCTTGCCGCCGTTCTCGGCCAGCTTTTGCATCACGGATTTGTGCAGAGCCACGTTTTCTTCGGCCGTGCCGTCCGCGCCGACGTGCACATTCAGCTCGGTCGCGAGCGCCTTGCGGGCCGCGAGACTGGAATCCATGTCCAAGAGTTTCAGCAGATCGACGATTGAAGACTGATAATTGCCACCGCCGCCGTTGGCGGCCGCCAGCTGGTCGAGGACGACGCCCACGTCCACCGGCTGGGCAGGTGCGGCAGTCACTGCCCCGCCAGGGGATGCCGGCGCTGTCGGCGCCGCCGCCGTTTGCGCTGCGGCGACTGCCGCAGGTCGCCCGGCTGCTGAGCCGTGTTGGAAAATCTTGTCCATGATTGTGTTGAAGATGCCCATGGCTCGCTCCGATCACCCGCCGCCCCAAATAGCGACGGACCGTCAACCCCCGGCCGCCGTGACCGTTCCGGCCGATGTCGCCGCGGTCTGGAATTGCGTCGTCCCGGCGAAGCGGCCAACCATCCGCTCCGCGGAGCTCGGACCGGCTCGCGAACCCCCTACTTTCGCGTCCACGCCCCATTGAGTGGCCGGTACCACTCGCCCGCCGGCAGGCGGGCGCGGAGCTGGACGGCGGTGGCCTGCCCGGCGGCGTCGGCGGTGACGCCGGTCTTGGCGGCGGTGTCGCGATAGGCGGCGGCGCGTCCGGCGTTGATCTGCTGCATGGCCGAGATCACCGCCGGACCGGCGCCGGCCTTGACCAGGCCCAGGAAGCCGTCGGCCTGTTCGCCCACGACGCCCTGCGACTTGGCGGCGTCGATGGTCGCCTTGTCGGCCGGCGTCTGGGCCCCGACGGCGCCCGCGGCCAGGGCGGCGCTGAGCATCACGGCGGCGAGCAGGTTGCGGATCACGGCGGGTTCTCTCTGGGATCGGGTTTGCTTGAGGATCAGAAAAGGTTGGGATTCTTGTCGATGAGGTCCTGCACCTGCTGGTCGAGGCGCACGCGCACGTCGGCGTCCAGCTTGGCGTAGATGTTGATCGGCTCGATCTGCACGCGAATGGTCGGCGCGCAGCCGCCGAGCATGGCGATCAGGGTTCCGGCCAGAAAGAGCGCGCGTCGGGTCATGGTGACTCCTTTTGGGGCCCAGTCCCCTGAACCGGAGGTGAACGATCCGCCGCGCCGCCCTTCCAGATCGCGTCGAGGGAATGAATCAGTTCGCCGAAATTGAGCGAGGTGTCCAGGGTCAGGTTAATGCCGGTGTCGGACGGCAAGGGCATGGGCTTGTCGAACGCCTTGCCGCGCAGCACCGCCCACAGGCCGACCTTCGCCGTCGTCTTCGCCGGCGGATCGTGCCGGCCCTTGATATGGAAGAGCACGCGCAGGCGGTCGTGCGCGACGCTGTCGATGCTGGCGTCCAGCGAATCGAACGCCAGGTCCTCCAGGGCCTGATAGGCGAAGTCCTGCGCCGCGTTGTTCACGGCGAGGCCGCCGCCCGCCGCGGGACCGGCGCCGGCCAGGGCGGCGCGCGCGATCGTCAGGCGTCCTGGCCCCACCGCTTCGATCCGGCCCTGGGTGAAGCGCAGGCCCGTCGGACCGGCCTCGAACGGCAGCCGCCCGTCGACCACCGCCTCGAGTTTCATGGACGAGGCCAGCGACGAGGCGGCGATCAGGCGTCCGATGTCCACGTGGCGGAGCGAGAGCGTGCTTCGCCATGTCGCCCGCGGGCCGAGGTCGACGTGGAACGGCTCGACGGACCCCTGGCCGGAGGCGACCTGGGCGGTGGCGCTCGTGACGTCGAGGGCGGTGGGCGAGGCGTCGAATCCGATCTTCACGTCGGTGATCGATACCACGCCGTCGATCCGCCTGGCGGTGATCGTCTGGTCAGGCGCGGTCGTCAGGGGCGCCAGGTTGGCCAGCGCGATGTCGCCGGCGGCGTCGACGACGTCGCCGACCGCGCTGGTGAACCCGAGGTCGCGCGTGCCGAGCAAGCCCGAGCTCGTCACGCCCCGGCTCGACCACGCCAGATCGCCGTCGAAAGTGACGTGGCCGTGCGCGCGGCTCATCATGCGCAGCGACGGCGCGATGTCGCGCGGTTGCAGCCCCTTGGCGGCGAAGGCGAGGGCGTGGACGGCGAATTCGGCCCGTCCCGTCCCGTCGTGAAGGTCGTGAGTGAAGGTCCCCCGTCCCAGGCCCTGGCCTCGCGGGGTGGCCAGGGCGAATTGTCCCAGCACCCTCTCGCCGTCGAGCGCGGCCTCGCCGGTCAAGGCGACCGGCGCGAAACGCGTCTCGCCCGACAGGTCGGACAGGCGCGCGCCCGTGACGCGAAGCCGTCCGGTCGGCGCCTGCCGCGGGCCGCCGTGCGCGGCGAAGCCGCCCGCGACGCCGGCAAGCCGCGCCGCCATGATCGGGCTTTCGCCCGCGCCGCCGTCGATGCGGCCGGCGAACCGCCAGCCGCTCGCGTCGGCGACCGCCAGCGGTCCTCCGTCCGCGCAAAGGCGCATCGCGAGCCTGGTCAACCGGTTGTCGCCGACCCCGGCGTCGGCGGCGGAGACCGGCGCGCAGCCGGTCAAAGTGAAGCTGGCGGCGCCTGGGCTAAGCATGGCGTGGCCGCGGATTTCGGCGCGGAGCCCCTTTGCCGCGTCGAGATCGGCGCTGGCCTTGGCGGCCAGGTCGGCGCCGAGGCGTCCGCGCGCCGCGGTCCACCCGCTCACCTGGACCCGCAGGTCCGGCAGCCCGCCGCCGGCGAGCGCCGCGTCGAACCCGCCCCTGGCCCCGGCCGCGCCGCCGCCCGCCACGCTCGATCCAGACCGCGCCGACACGGTCAGTCGCGCGCCCGAGCGCGCCGTCGCCACCATCGGCGCCGTCAGCGCCACGCGCCATCCCTCCGGCTCCGTGCTGACGCGCCACGACGGCGCGCTGATGGCGAAATCCCGCGATGCGCTGGCCAAGGCCTGGGCGTAGCCGGCCGCCCAGCGATCCAGGCCGAGGGCCGCGATCATCCGGCGCGAGGCCTGCGCCGTCGCGCCGGCGCGCGCGCTCAGCCGGCCGTCGAGCTGGGCGCCGGAATCGCCGACATGGCCCCGCGCGGCGACGCTCAGGCGCGCCGCCGAGGCGTCGGGCCCGGTGATCGAGCCTGCGCTCCCGTCCGCGGAGATGCGCGCCTGCCAAACGGTCCCTCTGTCGCGATGATCGTATCGCAAGCTCGCCAGCCCTATGGCCGCCGCCACCGCGCGCGCGCGGACTTTTGGCGTCGAGAGCGTGTCGGCCAGGCCCCGCAGGCCGACCGCGCCGGCGAAGGCCTGGCCCCTCTCGTCGACGGCTAGGTCGCCGTTCAGCGTCGCGTGCGCGCTGACGCCGCCGCCGCCCAGACGCCCCGTCGACGCGCGCGCCGCCGTCATGTCCGCCACCACCTGCGTCGTTCCATGCAGGCCGTTCGCGTCGGGATAGGGCGCCCGGGCCCACAGCGTCATGACCCCTGGTCCGGCGCTCGACCCGCCGACCCGAAGCGCGCTGAAGGGCGCCCTCACGCTGACGGTCAGCACGCGCCCCTGGCGCGTCACGCCGACCCGCGCGCCGCCGGGCGCGATGATCCGCAGGCGCGGATCCGACAGGTCGAGCGGTCCGACGGAACCGTCGAGGCGATCCAGCTCGCCGCCGTTCAGGGTGGCGTCCCCCGACAGCGTCAAGCGACCATAGGGCGTCGACAGGGCGAGGCGCCCTCGGCGGATGACGATCGAAGGTTGCGCGGCGCCCGGCGTCGCCGGATGGGCCAGGATGTCGTCGAGGATCGGCTGCAGCGCACCGACGTCGAGCCGGCGTCCATCGTAGCGCGCGCCGAGGCTCGGCGCGGTGAAGACCAGGCGGCTCGGCTCGAGGCCGAGCGGGCGTCCCTGCCAGGGTCCGGTGATGCGATATCCCATCTCCACACTGTCCGCCGTCAGCGTGGGCGCGGCCTTGGGGCCGAAGCGGACCCGCGCCTCCATCCCGGTCAGGCCCATGCTGCGGACGCTGACGGCCGCCGCCACCCCGCGCCGGCGCAGCCAGTCCAGCGCCAGGTGTTCCGCGATCGTGCGGCGCGCGACGAACCCGGCCAGCAGGACCACGGCCAGCAGCAGCAGCAGCGCCGCGAGCCCCGCCAGCGACGCGCCAAGCCGCGCCCGGGCGGAAACGGCCCTGGTCACCAACGGCGGGTGTCGGGATACATCACGCCGCCGACGACCCAACTGGTTATGCTGATGATCAGCGCGGTCAGGATGTAGTGGAACGAGCCGTGGATGGTCACGCCATGAATGAACCGGGTCACGATCCACACGGAGACGCCGTTAACCACCAGAAGGAACAGGCCGAGCGTCAGTATGGTCAGCGGCAGGGTCAGAATCACCAGCACCGGCCGCACCAGGGCGTTGACGACGCCCAGCAACAGGCCCGCAAACAGAAGGCTCTCGGCGTCGCTCACCCGCACGCCGTACAGCACCTTCGAAGCGATCCAGAAGCCGAGGGCGGCGGCGAGCGCGCGGATGAGGAACTTGACCATGAAGACAGACTAGCAGGTTCCCCGCGCGTGGGTGAAGATGGGGCGGCGACGCTCATTGACGTTGACGCTAACGTCATTGCGAAATACGACTCCGGCCGACGCCAACAGGACCACCAAGATCCTGGCCGGGAGTCTCCAGGAGAGAAACGATCATGCCGACAGAACTGCGACGCCCCGAACGGACGTTTACGATCCGCCAGCTTTGCCTCGAGTTCAAATGCACGCCGCGCGCCTTGCGATTCTACGAGGACAAGGGTCTGCTCAAGCCCGCGCGCCAGGGCCTCAACCGCGTCTATTCCTACAAGGATCGCGCCCGTTTGCAGCTGATCCTGAACGGCAAGCGGGTCGGCCTGGCGCTGGCCGAAATACGCGAGATTCTGGAACTCTATGACAAGGGCGACGGCAACGCGGCGCAGAATGCCAGGGCGCTGCGCAAATTCCGCGAGCGGATAGTGGTGTTCGAGCAGAAGCGGGAGGACATCGACCATGCGATCGAGGAACTGCGCACCGCCTGCTCACGGCTGGAGGACCTGTTGAGCAGGTCGCGGCCGGACCTCCTGCCCAGCGCGGAAGAATATGACAAGCTGGTCCGCGCCCGCGTCGACGGTCTGCATGAAGCCCGGCCCCATTAGGTCGGCGCCGGACTGAGACGCGATGACCTACCAGCCGCCGCTGCGGGAGCACCGCTTCATTCTTAGCGACGTGCTCGCGCTGGACAGCTATGGAAACCTGCCCGGATTCGCCGACGCCTCGCTGGACGTGGTCGAGCAAATCCTCGACGAGGCGGCGAGGTTCGCCTCGGAGATGTTGGCCCCGCTGAACGCGATCGGCGACCGGGAGGGCTGCGTCTGGCGTCCTGACAACACCGTAACGACGCCGGCCGGGTTCAAGGACGCCTACAAGGCGCTGGTCGACGGCGGCTGGCCTTCGCTCGGCTCCGATCCGGACTACGGCGGCCAGGGACTGCCGGGCGTCGTCGGCATGGCGTTCAGCGAGATCAGTTCCTCGGCCAACATGGCGTTTTCCATGTATCCGGGCCTGACGCACGGCGCCTATTCGGCGATCGCCGTCGGCGGCTCGCCCGAGCAGAAGGCCCTCTACCTGCCCAAGCTGGCGTCGGGACAATGGGCCGGCACGATGAACCTGACCGAGCCGCAGTGCGGCACGGACCTGGGCCTGATCCGCACCAAGGCGGTGGCGGCCGGCGATGGCGCCTATCGCATCACCGGCCAGAAGATCTGGATCTCGGGCGGCGAACACGACCTCACCGAAAACATCGTCCACCTGGTGCTGGCCCGCATCGAAGGGGCGCCGGCGGGCACCCGCGGCATCAGCCTGTTCATCGTGCCCAAATACCTGTCCGACGCCGACGGCAATCTGGGCGCGCGCAACACCACCTGGTGCGCGGGCCTGGAAGAAAAGATGGGCATCCACGGCAACGCCACCTGCGTGATGTCGCACGAGGAGGCGACCGGCTGGCTGGTCGGCGAGGAGAACCGCGGCCTCGCCGTGATGTTCGTGATGATGAACGAGGCGCGCCTGGGCGTCGGGCTGCAGGGCCTGGCGCAGGCCGAAGCGGCCTACCAGGCCGCCGCGACGTTCGCCCGCGAGCGCCTGCAGATGCGCTCGCTGACCGGCCCGAAGAATCCCGGCGGTCCGGCCGATCCGATCATCGTCCATCCCGA
Organism: Caulobacterales bacterium; assembly: GCA_038206535.1. GTDB lineage: Bacteria > Pseudomonadota > Alphaproteobacteria > Caulobacterales > Caulobacteraceae > Acaudatibacter. Next base: position 15,126 of record JBBRAV010000010.1, on the reverse strand, counting down.
CGTTCGGCGCATGCTGATGGACGCGCGCGCCATCCTCGAGGCCGGCCGCGCCTTCCTGTTCTGGACGGCCCTGCACGGCGACCTCGCGCGCCATCACCCCGACGAGGCGATCCGCCAGAGGGCGGAGGACTACATGGGTCTGATGACGCCCGTGCTGAAAGGCTATCTGACCGACCGTGGCTTCCAGATCTGTTCCGACGCCATGCAGGTGCACGGCGGCGCCGGATTCACCGAGAGCTTCCCGGTCAGCCAGTACCTGCGCGACTGCCGCATCACCCTGATCTACGAGGGGACCAATGGCATCCAGGCCCTCGACCTCGTAGGCCGGAAACTGGCCGCCAAGGGCGGGCGCGCGGTGATGAGTTTCTTCGCCGAGCTCGACGCCTTCGTCGACGCCCATGCCGCCGACGAGGCCCTGAGCCCGTTCGTCGAGGCGCTCGCCACGGTGAGGGCGCAGCTTCAGGATGGCACGCTGTGGCTGATGCAGAACGGCCTGGCCGATCCGGACAACGCCGGCGCGGCCTCGACCGACTACATGCATCTGTTCGGCCTGACGGGCCTGGCCTACATGTGGGCGCTGATGGCCAAGGCGGCCAACGCCCGCATCGCGGCTGGCGACGCCGACCCCTTCTATGCCAATAAGCTGATCGTCGCTCGCTACTTCATCGAGCGCCTTCTGCCCGATGCCCCCGCCCACCTCGTCAAGCTCAAGAGCGGCGCGGCGACCATGATGTCCTATCCCGCCGAGGCCTTTTGATCATGCCCGTACTCGATGTTCCCCGTCCCGACTTCCTGGCCGAGGAAGACCTGAACATCTTCTCCGACGCCGTGGGCAAGTTCTTCGCCGAGCACGCCACGGACGACGACAACGCCCGCTGGCGCGCCAACGGCGTCGTCGATCGCGAGCTCTGGTTCAAGGCGGGCGAAGCGGGCCTGCTGGGCCTGTCGGTGCCCGAGGAATACGGCGGCGCCGGCGGCGACTACCGGCACGAGGTGATCCTGATCGAGCAGATGTACGGCCGCGGCGTCGACGGCTTCGGCGCCTCGCTGCACAACGCCATTGTCGCGCCCTACATCGTCCACTATGGGACCGACGAGCAGCGCCGCCGCTGGCTGCCGGGCATCTGCGCCGGCGAATACGTCTGCGCCATTGCCATGACCGAGCCGGGCGCCGGCTCCGACCTGCAGGGCGTCAAGACCACCGCGAAGCGCGAGGGCGATCACTATGTGATCAACGGCCAGAAGACCTTCATCACCAACGGCCAGACCGCCAATCTGATATGCGTGGTGTGCAAGACCGACGCTTCGCAGGGCGCGCGCGGCGTGTCGCTGATCTTCGTCGAGACCGAGCTGGCGCCCGGCTTCGAGCGCGGCCGCAACCTGCACAAGCTGGGCCTGGAGGCGCAGGACACCTCCGAGCTCTTCTTCAACGACTGCCGCGTGCCGGTGGAGAACCTGGTCGGCGGCGACGAAGGGCAGGGCTTCTTCCAGCTGATGACCCAGCTGCCGCAGGAGCGGCTGAACATCGCCGTCCAGGGCATGGCGGCGATCGAGCGCGCGCTTGGCCTGACCATAGATTACGTCAAGCAGCGCCAGGCGTTCGGCAAGAAGCTGATCGACTTTCAGAACACCCAGTTCAAGCTCGTCGAATGCAAGACGGAGGCGACGGTGGCCAAGGTTTTCGTCAACTGGGCGATCGGCGAGCACCTCAAGGGCCAGCTCGACGCTGCCAAGGCGTCCATGGCGAAATATTGGGTCACCGATCTGGAGAACAAGATCATCGACGAGTGCCTGCAACTGTTCGGCGGCTACGGCTTTATGGACGAGTATCCGATCTCGCGCATGTACCGCGACAGCCGCGTTCAACGCATCTATGGCGGCGCCAACGAGATCATGAAAGTCTTGATTGCGAGGACCCTATGAAGCCTCATCGCGCGACGATCGTCTGGACCCATGACGGCGGCGACTTCCTCAAGCGCCGCTACAGCCGCGTTCACACCATCGGCTTCGAGCACGGCCTCGAGGTGGTCGGCTCGGCGGCGACCAGCGTCGTTCCCAAGCCGTTCGCCATCGACGAGGCGGTGGATCCCGAAGCCATGCTGACCGCGTCCTTGAGCGCCTGCCACATGCTCACCTTCCTCGACGTCGCCGCCCGCGCCGGGTTCCAGGTGGCCGACTACCGCGACGACGCCGAAGGCGCGCTGGGCAAGCTGGCCTCTGGAAAATATGCGGTGACCCGCGTCGTCCTGCATCCGAAGATCACCTGGGCCGGCGACAAGCAGCCGACCCCCGAGGAACTCGCCGATTTGCACCACAAGGCCCACGACGCCTGTTTCATCTCCAACTCGGTGACCACCGAGGTGGTGGTGGAGTAGCTGCGCTCTTCCTCCCTCCCCCTTATGGGGAGGGACAGGACGCGAAGCGTCCAGGGTGGGGAAGTCTCGCCGCCTCAACGGCTCTGTGGAGTTTCACCGACACTTCCCCACCCTGACGGCTTCGCCGTCTGTCCCTCCCCATAAAGGGGAGGGAGGAGCCACCGCCGCACCCTTTCCTCCAATCCCGCCCGATCCTTGAGCGCGCATTCCCACACCACCTCCACCCGCCAGCCCGCCGCTTCCAGCGCCAGCCGCGCGGCCGAATCCCGCTCGCGGTTGCGCCCGACCTTCGCGGTCCAGTACGTCCGATTGGCCTTCGGAATCCTCGCGCCGCGCGCGCAGTCGTGGCCATGCCAGAAACAGCCGTGAACGAGCACCGCCAGCCGCCGCCCGGGAAGAACGATGTCCGGCTTGCCCGGCAGGTCGGCGCGGTTGAGGCGGTAGCGGCCGCCCAGAGACCAGATGAGCTTGCGGACGATGAGCTCCGGTCCGGTGCCGCTGCCCTTGACCCGGCGCATGACCGCCGAGCGCTTCTCGGCGTCATACACGTCCGTCACGATCGGCGACTCACAGTCCTTCGAACAAGGCGGTCGAAGTGTAGCGCTCGGCGAAGCTGGGGATGATCGTGACGATGATCTTGTCGGTCATCTCCGGCCGCGCGGCCACGTCGAACGCCGCCACCAGGGCCGCTCCGGACGATATGCCGACCGGAATGCCTTCGATGCGGGCGCAGCGCTTGGCCATGTCGAACGCATCGTCATTGGCCACCTGGATGATTTCGTCCATGACGCCGCGGTCTAGGATCCCGGGCACGAAGCCGGCGCCGATGCCCTGGATCTTATGCGGACCGGGGTGGCCCCCGGAGAGCACCGGCGAGTTCGACGGCTCGACCGCGACCATGCGCAGCGATGGCTTGCGCGGCTTGAGCACCTGGCCGACCCCCGACAGGGTGCCGCCAGTGCCCACGCCGCAGACGACCACGTCCACCCCCCCGGCGGTGTCGTTCCAGATCTCCTCGGCCGTGGAGACGCGGTGAATGAGCGTATTGGCGCCGTTCTCGAACTGCTGGGGCATCACCGAGCCGGGGATTTCGTCGAGCAGCTCGCGCGCCCTGGCGACCGCGCCGGCCATGCCCTTTTCCCCTGGGGTCAATTCCAGGCGCGCGCCCATGATCAACAGCATCTTGCGCCGCTCGAGCGACATGCTCTCGGGCATCACCAGGATCAGCTTCAGTCCCTTGGCCGCCGCGACGAAGGCCAGCGCGATGCCGGTGTTGCCGCTGGTCGGTTCAATGACCGTCGTGCCCGGACCGACCTTTCCCTCCGCCTCCAGCGCCTCGATCATCGACACCCCGATGCGGTCCTTGACCGAAGCCAGCGGATTGAAGAATTCCAGTTTCGCGAGGACTTCGCCCCTGGGCTTGAGCTGCGCCGACAGGCGCGGCAGGCGAACCAGCGGAGTGTCGCCGATGGTGTCGAGTATCGAGTCGTACACCCGCCCGCGACCCACGCGCTTGTATCGGGCGGCGTCATACGGATGGGCGGGGGTCGGCATGTTTGGTCTCCAGTGTCGGACTCACCAACCTTTAACCCAAATTCCTTGACGTCGCCCCCTCTTCGAGCGGCTAGGATGATCGACGATAACCGTAGCGCCATGGCAGGAGACGACGGATGGAACGGGCATACGATCTGGTGATCCGCGGCGGACGGGTGTTCGACGGCAATGGCGGCGAGCCCTATACGGCCGACGTTGCCGTCAAGAACGGTCTGATCGTCGAGGTCGGGACTGTCTTCGGCGCCGGCGCCGAGGAGATCGATGCGCGCGGCCGGATCGTCACCCCGGGTTTCGTCGACATCCACACGCACTACGACGGTCAGGCGACCTGGGATGAGCACATGCAGCCCTCGGCCTGGCATGGCGTCACGACCATCGTCATGGGCAATTGCGGCGTCGGTTTCGCTCCCTGCAGGCCCGACGATCACAATCGCCTGATCCATCTGATGGAAGGCGTCGAGGACATCCCCTTTCCGGTTCTCAGCGAAGGCCTGCCGTGGAACTGGGAGAGCTATCCCGAATACCTCGACGCTCTGGCCGAACGCCGGTTCGACGTCGACATCGGCAGCCAGCTGCCGCACGCCGCCCTGCGGGTTTCGGTCATGGGCGAGCGGGGCGTCAACCGCGAGCCGGCCTCGGCCGCCGATATCGCCGCCATGGCCGCGGTGGCGCAACGGGCGATGGAGGCGGGGGCCCTGGGCTTCGGCACCTCGCGGACGCTCAACCACCGCACCAGCGACGGGCATCATATCCCGACCCTGACCGCGGGCGAGGCGGAACTGACCGGGATCGCCATGGGTCTCGCCGCCGCCGGCAAGGGCGTGCTGCAGGTGGTTTCCGACTTCACCGATCCGGAGATCGAATTCGCCATGTTGCGCCGGATCGTCGAGCGCAGCGGCCGGCCGCTGTCGTTCACCCTGGCGCAAGGGCCGATGGCGCCCAAGGCCTACCAGACCTTGCTCGCCGCGCTGGACGATGCGGTGGACGCGGGCCTGCCGATGAAGGCGCAGGTCGCCGCCCGGGCCGTGGGCGTGTGGCTCGGCTTGGAACTGACGCTCAACCCCTTCTCGCACTATCCGAGCTACCGCGAGATTGCTCACCTGCCGTTCGCCGAGCGGCTCGCGCGGCTGCGCGACCCGGCGTTCCGCGCCAGGTTGCTGGCGGACGATCCCGACCGTCGCGGCCGCGGCTTCGCCAGCGCCTGGGGCGGCATGTACCTGATGTCCGACGTGCCGGACTATGAGCCGGGCGAGGAGTGCACGGTCGCATTCGCCGCGCGCGAACGCGGGATGAGCCCGGAGGAGGTGGTCCTCGAGCAGATGCTGACCAACGACGGGCGCGGCATGCTCTACGTGACGTTCCTCAACTACACAGAGGGCTCCCTCGACGCCGTGCATGAGATGATCGCCAATCCCAACACGGTGCCCGGACTGTCGGACGGCGGCGCCCATGTGGGCATGATCTGCGACGGCAGCTTCCCGACCACCTTGCTGACCCATTGGACGCGCGACCGAAGGCGCGGCCCCAAGCTCGATCTTTCCTATGTCATCCGCCAGCAGACGCGCGACACCGCCCGCACGGTCGGTCTCTACGACCGCGGCGTCATCGCGCCCGGCTACCGGGCCGATCTCAACGTCATCGACTATGCCGGCCTGACGCTGCATGCGCCGCGGGTGGTCTACGACCTGCCCACGGGCGGGCGGCGGCTGATCCAGAAGGCCACCGGCTATGTGGCCACGATCGTGGCCGGCGAGGTCACCTACCGCGACGGTGAACCGACCGGCGCCTTGCCCGGCCGCCTGCTGCGTGGCGGCCAGCCGTCGCCGATGTCGATGGCGGCCGAATAGGGCGCTGAGCTACTTCCGATTGGCTTTGCGCGCGGCGTACTTCGCATCGCGCTTGGCCTTCTGTTCGGACTTGGTCAGCGCCTTTCGCTCTTTTCGCTCGCCGCGCTTGGCTTCGAGGGCGGCCTCTTCGGCGGCGATGGCTGCGAGCCTTGCGGCTTCCTTGGCTTCGGCGCGGGCCTGGCGGACGCCGGCCAGTTCCCTGGCCTTGATCTCATCGCGGCTCTCGAACACTTCGGCGACGACGGTCGGCTTGGGCTTCAGTTTCGCCACAAGCGCTTTCTTGGCCTCGTTCGCGGCTTCGATCCGCTCGGCGAAGCCGGTTTTCAAAGGGTCTTTCATGTGTCCTTATCTGGGGGCGTAGGAATGAGGCGTCCGTAAAGCCCAATTCCGATGGCGAGGCAATGTCCCGCTTGGCCAACAACGCGCCAGTGATCGTTTGGTTCGTGCCTCCGGTGAGGCCGCGGGCGCTCCAGGACGCCCCACGACTGCGGCGAGGGTCATGGGATCTATTCTCCCAGACCCGCCCCCGGCAGCATGGGCGCAAGCCGGATGAGTCGGCTGTCCGCGACGGCGGCGGTGCGGTGTTTGACGAGCTCGCGATAGCCCGGATCGGTGACCATGGCCAGGAAGGCGCCCGCGGTCGGATACTCGGCGATGAAGGCCAGGTCCCATTGTTCGTCGGGCGGACCGGTCACCACCCCTTCGGGGCGGCCGGCCCAGATCTGGCGCGCGCCCAGTCGAGCGAAGATGTGAGCGATCCCGGCGCCATAGGCGCGATACGCTTCCAGGCCGCTCATCCCGCGGCCGTGATTCGGGTGATCGGCGGGATAGTCGGCCAGCGGTTTCAATCGAATCAGATTGAGCATGTGGATGGTGGTGTCGCGGGGCAGGGCCTTGAAGGCGTCGAACTGCGCTCGGGTCGGATCTATGGAACCGGATGGGTCGGTCATGAAGCCTCCTGTATGCCCGCACTTGGCCAAATCGTGAGCGCCGTGGCAAGTTTCACTTCCGCGGAGGCCGGACTGAGGGCGGCGTGTTGCAAGCCTGCCACCGGGTGACTTTTTGATGGCGACGGCCTAGACGATCTTTATAACCCGGTATAACTCTGTCCATCGGCCGACCGAATAAGGGGGCCCGAAATATAACGGCCGCCAAACGCGCGGCGAACCAGGGAGGTTGCGCATGTCTGTCCGTTCTGTGGCGTTGTGTGGGGTGTCGGCAACGTTACTTGCCGCCTTGAGTAACACCGCCTTCGCCGCCGATGCGACCGCCACGGCCTCGACGCAGCCGGCCGGAGTCACGGTCCAGGAACTGGTCGTCACCGCACAGAAGCGCGAACAGAACATCCAGAACGTCGGCATGTCGATTCAAGCGGCGACCGGCGCCAGTCTGCAAAAACTCGGCATCACGAACACCGAAGATCTTCAGAAGATCGTTCCTGGGTTTACGGCCACGCCGAACTATTACGGCACGAACGTATTCACCATTCGCGGCGTCGGCTTCCAGGATACGTCTCTCGCCGGCAGTCCCACGGTGAGTGTCTATCTCGACGAGCAGCCTCTGCCGTTCTCCATCCTGACCAAGGGCGCGACGCTCGATCTGCAGCGCCTGGAAGTGTTGAAGGGACCCCAGGGCACCCTGTTCGGCGAAAACGCCACCGGCGGCGCGATCAACTATATCGCCAACAAGCCGTCCGACCATTTCGAAGCTGGGTTCAACGCCAGTTACGGCCGGTTCAACGACGCGGATATTTCCGGCTATATCAATGGGCCGATCAGCAACACCCTCGATGTCCGGCTCGCCGGCCGCTATAACGAGAGTGGCGCCTGGCAGAACGGCTATGCCGACAACGCCGGCCAGACCATCGGCGGAAAGCATTTCTGGGACGGACGCCTGTCGGTCTTGTGGAAGCCGACCACCAATTTCAAGGCCTTGCTGACCGTCAACGGCTGGCACGACACCGGCTACACTCAGATGGGCCAGTTGTTCGGCATCGCCGAACTCAGTCCCTTGTCGCCGCTATCGCCCTACATCGCCAATTATAAACTCGCGCCGCACAACGACCAGGCCGCCGGCTGGAATAAGTGCGTGAACGTCTCGCCCTTCGATCCGATCGCCGGCCAGGCCGCGGGCACGCAGTACGGCACCATTCCAAACCCTGGCCCCAACGCCAAGCCCACCGGGCCGCTCGAGTCAGAGGGGCCAGGCTCGGTCGCGCAGGCGGGCGGGCAACCGGCAGATTGCGTGGCCCCGCGTAAGAACGAGTGGTTCTTCAATCCGTCTCTTAGAATGGACCTCGATCTGGGCAACAACGTGGTGCTCACGTCGCTCACTCAGGTTCAGAAGTTCAATCGCACCGACGGCATCGATGGTAGCGGCATGGCGATTCAGGACTACCAGTCCTATCAGCGTGGCAAGATCAGCGATGTCTATCAGGAAGTCCGCATCGCCGGTAACTGGGGCGGCAAGGGTAGCTGGATCTTCGGCGCCAACTTCGAGCACGACAATACATGGGACTCCTTCCTGCAGACGTATAACGGGTCGTCCGCCAGCCCGACCATGTTCCTCAACCCGAACTTCCTGGGCGGAGCCTTGTGCACCGGCGCGCCGACGGCGGCCTTCTATACCCAGGGCTCCCCGCTTTATGGGTTGTCCTTCTGTCCCAACGGCCCGGGCGGCTCGAACATCGCGGCCAACAACGTCAACATGAGCGGACAGACTCTCACGCTTCCTTCGCTCGGCGGCGGCCCGCCCAACATCGTTCCGCCAGGCGGCATCCTGCCTATCGGCTACGGCAACAACGGCGTTGTTCTTGGCCCGACGCGTCCGCAGGACTCCCAGGTGACCAACACCTATGCGGTCTACGTGAGCGGCGACTATCCTATCCTGCATAACCTGAACCTGGAGGGCGGCGTCCGCTTCACCCAGGAAAATAAGAGAGGCGGGGTTTGCGGCAACGATGGCGGCGACGGAACCTGGGCGGAAGTCGCCTATACGCTTCAGGGCTTCTACATCCCGCCCAGCACATCGCCGAGCGCGGTTGCGCCCGGCGCCTGCGGCAGCACCGGCGCGGGCCCGACCTACAACTCACCCCCCGGCCTCTTCTACAGCAACCTCAATCAGAACAACGTCTCGTGGAAGGTCGGCCTGGACTGGAAGCCGATCCCCGACACGCTGATCTACGCGAACATCAGCCAGGGCTGGAAGGGCGGATCCTACCCCACCGTCGCCTTGGCTTCGCTGGTTCAGACCAACCCCGTCGTGCAGGAGGGTCTGCTCTCTTATGAAGTCGGCTTCAAGTCGACCATGCTCGAACATCAGGTGCAGTTGAACGCCGCCGGCTTCTACTATGACTATACCGACAAGCAGATCCTCGGCGCGGTCGCCGACGTCGTCTACGGAGCGCTGCCATCGCTGGTGAACGTTCCGAAGTCGCATGTCATCGGCTTCGAAGTGTCCGGCGCCTATACCCCCAACTGGGTCCAGGGTCTGACGCTGTCGGGGTCGGCCAGCTATCAGAACAGCCGCGTGGATACTTCCTCCAAGAACACGTGCAATCCGCCCCCCGCTCAAAGCGACGCGCCGCCGCCGTTTGGTCTGGGGCCAAACTCGGGCGTGCCGGGACTGATCAAGTGCGTGGCGGGCCAATTCTATGGCTTCGACGCGTTCGGCGAATATGGGAACTTCACCGGCCAACACTTCCCGTCCGCGCCGGTGTTCGGGGCCCACGTCGACGGCGAGTATGACTGGAAACTGTCGAACGGCATGACCGCCTTTTTCGGCGCCACCGTGTCGTACACGTCATCGACGAATTCCTTCTTCGTCAACAACAGCCCGACGCCGGCGTTCAACAACGTGGGTCCCAACGGACCCGATCCGGCCTTTGGCGGCTATGTTACGTGCAACGGCTCGCCGTCGGCGACGCCAGTCGGACCTTGCCCCACGAATCACCCGAACGACCCGCTCAAAGTCCCGGCCTATACGCTCGTCGACCTGCGGCTTGGCGTCGAGCGGGACAACTGGTCTTTCCAGGTCTGGGGCCGCAACGTGGGCAATACCTGGTACTGGACCGCCGCCGACCATGTGAACGACGTCCTGCTTCGCTATACCGGCATGCCGGCAACCTATGGGGCGACGCTCAACGTCAAATTCCGCTGATGTCCCTGTCGGCGGCGGCCGCCCCGGTCCCCTCCGATGCAACGAACGCGAGCCCCGGACCGGACATCGGCCCGGGGCTTTCGCGTATCGCCGTGCGGCGATTTGGCGACGACGCGCGGGTGCTCGATCTCTCCCGGCTCTCGGGAGGCGCCAGTCAGGAGCTCTGGTCGTTCGACGTCGAGGCCTCGGGCCAGCGCCGCGAACTCATCCTGCGCCGTAATCCTGGCGGGACGGTCAAGCGCGAGACCGCAGCGGGCATGGAGACCGAGGCGCGTCTGATGCGCCTGGCGCTGGCGGCGGGCGCTCCGGTTCCGCGCGTGGAGCATGTCCTCTCGCCCGAAGAAGGCCTCGGATCGGGTTTCGTGATGTCGCGGGTCGCCGGCGAGACCCTGGCGCGACGCATCCTGCGCGATGCGCAATTCAGCCACGCCCGCACGGTGCTGGCCCGGCAGATGGGCGAGGCCGCCGCCCGTATCCATCGCGTCGACCTCGCTCGCGCCGGCGATCTGCGGCGGGTCACCGTGGAAAGCGCGCTCGATGGCGCCTACACGCTCTACCGCGCCAACGGCACGCGGCGTCCGGTTGTCGAGTGGGCGTTCCGCTGCCTCCAGCAGATGCGGCCGACGATCGATGCGCGCCCCTGCGTGGTCCACGGCGACATGCGCAATGGCAACGTCGTCGTCGGGCCCGAGGGGTTGCGCGCCGTCCTCGACTGGGAGGTGGTGCACATAGGCGATCCGATGGAGGACCTCGCCTGGATCTGCGTGACCTCCTGGCGCTTCGGCGACATCGACAAGCCGGCCGGAGGCTTCGGCTCGCGGGCGGACCTTTTCGCCGGCTATGAATCGGCGGGCGGAGGACCGGCGGACGCCGCGCGAGTGCGCTTCTGGGAGACCCTGGGCGTGCTGCGGTGGGGGCTCAGCTGCGCCCTGATGGCGCGCGAGTTTCAACAAGGCGACCGGTCGGTGGAACGGGCCGCGATCGGGCGACGCGCGTCGGAGACCGAAATCGATCTGTTGGCCATGCTCGCGCCGCTTCGAGGGCGAGCCCATGCGTGAACAGCCGACCGCCCTCGAACTCATCGAGGCCGTCGGTGAATTCCTCCGCGCCGAGACTCTTCCCGCGATTGCCGGACGCGTGGCCTTTCATAGCCGCGTGGCGGCCAATGTCCTCGATATCGTCCGCCGCGAACTGACGCAGGGGCCGGACGCCGATCGTTCGGAGGCCGAACGGCTGCGCGCCCTTGTCGGCCATGACGGCGAGCGCGAAGCGCTCAACGCCGAACTCTGCGACCTGATCGCGAGCGACGCCATCGCGCGGACCGACTCTCGGCTCATCGACCACTTGTGGGCGACCACGCTCGCTACGCTGTCGGTGGATCAGCCTAATTACGCGACCTACCGCCGCGCGGCCGAATCGCGCGAGCTCAGCGACCGCTGAACACCGGCGCGCGCTTTTCCAGGAAACTGGCCACGCCCTCTCGGTGGTCCTCGGTCATCATCAGCTTACGAATGATCTCGATCGCCCAGCCGCCCAGTTCGCGCGGATCGCCATAGGCGCCGCGCCGCAGGCCCTCCTTCATGTAGCGCAAAGCCATCGGCGGATTGGCGGCGATGCGGCCGGCCAGGGCCCGGGCGCTGCTCATCAGGGCCCCGTGGGGGGTGACCTCGCTGACCAGCCCATAGCGTAGGGCCGTCTGGGCGTCGATGACATCGCCGGTGAACAGCAGTTCGGCCGCGCGGGCGGGCCCCACGATCGCGGGCAGACGGTAGAAGCCGCCGACATCGCAGACCAGGCCGCGCTTTATGAACAGTTCGGCGAAGCTCGCCTTTTCCGAACAGATGCGGATGTCCGCATACAGAGCAAGCTCCATGCCCCATCCCATCGCCGCGCCGTTGACCGCGGCGATCACCGGCTTTTCGCATTCCAGCGCCGCCATCGCCGCCGGGGTCGGCTTGTGGCGCACCGTTTCGGGCGGGGGGGCGGCCGAGAGCGCCTTGGGTCCGGACATGATCTCGCGCACGTCGTCGCCCGAACAGAAGGCGGGATCGGCTCCCGTCACGATGACGCACCGGGCCTGCGGATCGCTCACCGCGCGACGGAACGCCGCCTCCAGCCTGTCATAGGCCTCGAAGTTGAGCGCATTGCGTCGATGCGGCCGGTTGAGTGTGATCGTGGCGACATGGTCCTCGACCTCATAGAGGACGCTTTGGCCAGTTTGGGTCTCGCTCATACCGTGTTCTCCTGCGCCTGTGGGGGCCCGCTTCGCGCCACGGCCAGGGCGACAGCCTGGCTTTCGAGGATGCGGGCCTGCAGCGGCCCGCGCCATTCGGGGGTGCAAGACCCATTGAGAATGAGAGCGTAGCCCATCCTCGCCGTGGCGGCGAGCGCTTCGGGTCGGATGTCGCCGACCACCCAGTCGAGCATCACCGCGCGAAACAGCGAGTCTAGGTGGCGTCCCAGCAGCGTACGGTCCAGGGTTGGCGTCAGCACGCCGGCCGCGGCCGCATTGTCGAGAAGCCCCTGCCAGAAAGCATGGCGCGCGGGGTTGAGGATGGCGTCACGCACTTCGTCGCTGGTGTCGAACACCGCCGCCCACAGCGTCTTATAGAAGGTCGGATCGGCGATGTAGAAGTCCATGGCTATGTCCACGGCCGAGAAAATTCGCTCGAGCGGATCCACTGATTGTACGCTGGAAAAGCGTTGCTGGAATTCCCGGACGTCTTCGAGAACCGCCAGCACGATGGCGCGCTTGGACCCGAACAGATTGTACGGCGTCGCCAGGCTTACGCCGGCGCGCACCGCCAGCGCGCGCATGGAAAGGCCGGCGTTGCCGGTTTCGCGAATCAGCTGCCGCGCGGCGCGGATGATCCGCTGTCTGCGCTCGGTCTTGCCCGCCTCGCGCCGTCCCGAAGGCGCCGTGCCTCGGGCGTCGGCCTCCGGACGAAGTTCCCGCGTGTCCGACAATCACAACTTCCTGCTTGAATTGGCCCTCGGCTGTCGCCGTAAAATACGATACGCGTTCAGGAGTTGAGCGCAACCATGACCGAACGTGGGCGGGAATCCGCCTTGACGCGGCTTCCTAACTTATAACAAGCTATAGGCTTATAGCGCCGCCATACGTGCTGGGGGCGCAAAAATAAACGCCAGCGGGCGGATGAGACGTCGAGGAGGCGCGCGGTGGATCTTGAGCTCGTAACCGAAGGTCTTGGCTTTCCCGAGGGGCCGATCGCCATGGCCGATGGGTCGGTGGTGCTTGTGGAGATCCGCCGCCGCACCTTGACGCGGGTGACGCCCGATGGGCGCATCGACGTGATCGCCGATCTGGGCGGGGGCCCCAATGGCGCGGCCGTCGGCCCCGACGGCGCCGTCTACGTCTGCAACAACGGCGGGTTCGAATGGATCGACGGGCCCGGCGGCATCGTCGCGCCGCATGGCGTCGCGCACGACTACGCCGGCGGCTCCATACAGCGTGTCGACCTCCAGACCGGCGATGTGACAGTGGTCTACCGTGAATGCGATGGGCGTGCTCTGCGCGGTCCCAACGACATCGTCTTCGACCGCGACGGCGGGTTCTGGTTCTCCGACCTCGGCAAGTCCAACGCCGAATGGATGCATCACGGCCATCTGCTCTACGCCCGTGCGGACGGCTCGATGATCCGGCGCGCGCGCGAGGGCATGGTGACGCCCAACGGCGTCGGCCTCTCGCCCGACGGCGCCACGGTCTACGTCGCCGAGACCCTCACCAGCCGGGTCTGGGCGTTCGACATCGCCGGACCGGGCGAGATCTCCCATGCCGGCGGGCTGTTCACGCCGGGCCGCGTGCTTGGGCCGCTGCCGGGCTATCAGCTGCTCGACAGCCTGGCCGTCGAAACCGGCGGCAGGGTCTGCGTCGCCACTCTGGTCAACGGCGGCGTCACCGTGTTCGATCCGCAGGGCGGGTTCGAACACGTCGCCATTCCCGATCCACTGGTCACCAACATCTGCTTCGGGGGCAAGGACATGCGCGACGCCTGGATCACGGCGTCCGGGACCGGCAAGCTCTACAAATGCCGCTGGCCGCGCCCGGGCCTGAAACTCAACTTCAACGCCTGAAGATTCCCGAAGGACCGGCATGACTCACGAAGCCATCCGCTACGAGACCGAAGGGCCGATCCTGACGGTAACGCTGAACCGTCCGGAAAAGCTCAACGCCTACACCGCCAGGATGGGGGTCGAACTGGCCGACGCCCTGCGCCGCGCCGACGCCGACGACGCCATCCGTGTAGTGATCATCACCGGCGAGGGCCGCGCCTTCTGCGCCGGGGCCGACATCTCAAGCGGCGCCGACAGCTTCGACACCACCGACGGAGGCGCGGGCGGCAAGAACTTCGGCGACCCGGCCGCGCGGCAGGAGGGGGGCGGCGCCAGCTTCATCGACGCCCTGTTCAATTCGCGCAAGGTCACCATCGCCGCCTTCAACGGCCCCGCCGTCGGCGTCGGCCTGACCCTGGCCCTGCCCACCGACATCAAGATCGCCTCCGAGCGCGCCCGCTTCGGCTGCGTGTTCGCCCGGCGCGGCCTGGTGCCGGAGGCCGCCAGCGCCTGGTTCCTGCCGCAGATCGTCGGCCTGCCCCAGGCCCTGCGCTGGTGCCTGACCGGCAAGGTTTTCGAGGCGCAGGAGGCCCTGCGCGGCGGCCTTGTCAGCGAAGTGGTCGCCCATGACGAACTGCTGCCGCGCGCCCGCGAGATCGCCATGGAGATCGCCGACAACACCGCGCCGGTGGCCATCGCCCTGACCCGCCAGCTGCTCTGGCGCTTCGCCGGCGCCGACCTGCCGTTCGACCTGCTGAAGGTCGACGGCCCGCTGGTCATGGCGCTCGGCGCGTCCGACGACGTTAAGGAAGGCGTCTCCGCCTTCCTCGAAAAACGCCCCCCGAACTTCCCCGGCCGCGCGTCCGCCGACATGCCGGCCCTCTATCCATGGTGGAAATAGGATCCTTCTCCCCCTAGCGGGAGAAGGTGGCCCGAAGGGCCGGATGAGCGACTGTCTGGATGGTCAAGTTGTAATAGCCATCGCGAGACGGATTTCTTTGGCCTTTGCGTTGAGTCTTACGAGGAGTTTCCGAGCCAGGGCGATGCGCACAGACTTTTTGGTGCGGTCGCCGACGCTCAATCTCTGGTGGAAGTCTCTAAAGTCTTCGTTGTGGCGG
>JBBRAV010000009.1:0-123618 GCA_038206535.1 Caulobacterales bacterium | reverse complement strand
GATCGACGAAAAAAATCAAAGATTGCGCCGCATTGCCGTGGCCGAGCTCGGCCACGGCAATGCGGCGCAGGCCAACGAACCGGCAAATGTGTAACCTATCTATCCGGTACATTATGTCACCCAACTATCCGCTGGACAGCGCGCCGAACACATCGAGCAGCGCCCCATAGTACCAGAGCGTGCCCTCCCGCCCGGCCTTGAAGCGGGTGAAGACCTCGTCGCCGATCGATCGCACATCGGCGGCGATGGCGCGGGCGTTGTGGAGCTTGTCGCAGGCCGAGACCAGCAGGGTGTCGGGCGGCGCATCGCGCAGGTGGGCCAGATACGCCGCCTTCCGCTGCCGCCAGGGCGCCTTCACGCCTTCGCTGTCGGGGACGCCGTCGGTGCAGCCCTCGACGATGTCGGCGACGCGATCGCCGAACGTGGCGCGCACGACGGCGCGGTGCTGCTCTCCACAATCCTCGATGACGTCATGCAACAGGCCGGCAATGGCCTGGTCGTCGTCGCCGCCATACTCGAGGACGAGCGCGCAGACGCGCTCGTCGAGCGGCAGGACGCCTTCGTCGCACGCCATCACGGCGACCGCGCGGAATTCCAGTCCCTTGGCCAGGCTCATTGGGGTGGTGGTGATCTCACCCTCGCCGGTTAGGCCGGCGATGGCGGCCCGTGCGCGCACGACCAATTGGGGCGTGCGGACAAAGAGTCCGATCTCGTGAGGTCCTATTCCATCGTCAAGCCAAGCGGTGACGGTCTGGCGCACCAAGTCGGTTTCAGCGGCAACGTCGGCGAGAGACTTCACCTCGGGTGGTGGTCCGTCGAAGACGGATATGACGCCGCGTCGCTCGTCCTCCAGCCCATCGGTGTCACGCAGCACGCTCGGCAACAGCCTGTCGGCGGCGCGGCGGATCTGTTGCGAGGTGCGGTAGCAGACCTTCAGCGCGTACGAGCGGCCCCGCACATCGACGCCAAGGCTCGCCCACGAAAAGGGATGCTGGAAAATGCGCTGCCCGACATCGCCCGACAGGAACAGGCCGTCCTACCATCGCCATCCCAAGCGGCGGGGTCGTCGGCGACCTCTCCACGGACCTGCGCGTCCCGGATCGCCGCTGTGGCGTCCGGGGATGGCCCCAGGGTCTTCAGCGTGGCGGCCTTGACTTGCACGACGCGACCGGAGCCGTCGAAGGTGAGCAGGCCGGAAACGACGACGCGCCGGCCCGTCCACACTTCGGCCAGGGTGTGGCTGGCGCCGATGTCCATCTCGGCGCCCTTTTCGAATACGCAGAGGACATCTTCTTCCGACAGGAACCTGCGGACGCGGACGGCCGGAGAGCCGTAGTGGGTGGTCGCGGAGAGAAATTGGCCTTCCACGGAGCCGAGCTCCGGTCGCCTGCTCTTGGGCGCCCGTCCGATTTCCTGCAGCACGGCCTGGGCCCGGTCGGCGGTCATGGTGTGTTCGAACCGACCCGGCACGGAGACTAGGACGCGTCCGGTCTTCTCCCTCATCGGCGCGACGAGAGCCTTCAGTCTTCGCCGCTCCGGTTCGGACATGCGCCGCACGAGCGCTTGCGGATCGGCGTTGTCGTTGACCGCGCCCAGAACGTCGAAACCTTCGCGCGCGGCGGCGACAACCCGCGCCTCGGAAACCTCTTCGCCCGTGCGGGTGAAGGCGCGCAGTTCCCGGAGCGGGGAATTGACGGAGACGGCGATCAATCGCCAGTCCAGATCACCGCCCTCGGTGGGAAGGCCGTCGATCAGGGCAAGCAGCTGATGCACGCTGTCGCTCGCAGGCGGGGCTACCGTCTGATCGAAGTCGACGACGATGACGACGGTGCTGGTCACAGGGGTCACCTTGCAAACCGCATATGTAACATGAGGGCTGGGGTTCGGGATAGGGCGGTGTATCGAGTTCGAAAGCGAGGGGAGCGTGGTTTCGACGACGCGATAGAAAGTGGGCCAATCAGTCTCAGACGTTGCTCACGCGCCCCCTCCACCGCTTCGCGGGTGAGGATCAGGCTGGGGCGGCGGCTCGGTACTCGTGTCTTCTCGACCGTTTCTCGGCCGGCGCGGCAGGAAACCTAGCTGGTCCCGCTGGGCGCCATGGCGCCGACTTCCAAAGTATGCGATATATGTATCGCAACTGAGTTTGGGGTCTTCTCATGCCCATTTCCATCCGCCTCCCCCACGATGTCGACGCCAGGTTGACGGCCCTTTCGGCGAAGACGGGACGCAGCAAGACCTATTACGTCACCGAGGCCATCTGTGAGCACCTGGACGATCTGGAAGACCTCTATCTGGCGGAGCGCGAACTGGTCGAGGTGCGCGCAGGCCGCAGCGTGCCGATTTCGCTGCAAGAGGCCATGAGCGAGTATGGCCTGGAAGATTGAGCTCTCCGGGCTGGCCCAGAAGAACCTCCGCGCCATCGACAATCAGAACGCCGTCCGAATCCTGCGGTTTCTGCAGGACAGGGTGGCCGCCCTGGACGATCCTCGCAGCATCGGCGAGGCGCTCAAGGGTTCGCGGCTCGGAGGCTTCTGGAAATACCGCGTGGGCGACTATCGGATCATCGCCAGCATCGAAGACGTCGTCGTGCGAATTCTCGTGGTGCGAATCGGCAATCGCCGCGATGTGTACCGAAGCTGAGCTCCAAGACCTGTTCGTGACGTTGCTCGCGCGCCCCCGCTGCGCGGGTGAGGATTGAAGCGCCGTGACCTTCCTGAGCGTATCCGACCGACGCCTCCTGCCCGCCTCCGGCTCGGTCCTGGGCGTCGACGTCGGCTTTTCGCCCAAGCGCCGATCGAGCGCGATCTGCCGGCTCGACTGGAGCGAGACCCGCGTGTCCTGGTCGATCGAGCGGTTCCGCGCCACGTCCGAGGACCTGAGGGCCGCCGTGCGAGGGACAGCGGGTGGCGTGGCGCTGATGGCGGCCGCGTTCGATGGGCCGCTGAAGGTCGGGCTCGGCGAGATCACGCGGTATCGTCGGGCCGAGCGCCTGCTGACGGTCGGCTTTCAGCCCTTCATCGGCAAGCCGGGCGGTTCGAACTCTCCGGTCGGACTGGCGCTGCATCGGCAGACGAATGTGTGCGTGGCGGCGGTGCTGGCGCAGGCGAGCGTCGGGTCGGCGACCCACCAGCCGGCGATCCACGGGCGCGCGGTCGTCGAGGCGTTTCCCAGTTCGTTCCTGGGGCTGATGATCGACGATCCAAAGGCGCTGGTCACGCGGCGGGGCGATCGGTCGGATGTCTATTACCGGCGGCTGGCGGAGGATGGCGGCCTGGAAGGGCTGGTCGGCCGGTTCCTGCCCGGGCGCGCCCTGGCGGCGCCGTTCGGCGCGGTGACCAACCACGACGATCGCGCGGGCCTGGTCTGCGCGCTGACCGCGCTTTGTGTCGCGGGCGGGGAGTTTGTCGCGGTAGGCGACGAGGATGGGTGGATCATCCTGCCGCCGCGCGCGCTGATCCGGGACTGGGCGGTTTGGATCGATAAGGCGGCGAGCGGTACAGGGCGTTGGGGTTGAATTGATGATTTGACTTGGGTCAACGTCTCAAGTCTCGAACAGGGGGGATCATGGCGTCGCTTCACGGAACCTGGAAAGCAGCAGTGGCCGTAGTCCGCCGGGTGCTCAAATCATGGCCGCTGTTGCTGGCGCTGATCGTTTTCGCACCCTTGGGGTTCGTCGCGGGGTTCAACGTCCGCCAAGCCAGCCTGACGATGTCTTCGACGGCCACACTCCTGAAGGAGACACGCGACCTGCGAAATTTCCTTCTGACGGCGGAAGCCACGCAGGCTCGAAATCTCGACGACAAGGTCGCGGCGCTGGACAAGGCGAGCGCCGCAACGGCGGCGCTCGTGGCGAAGACCAGCACCGCGAGCCAGAACGCCGCGCTCAACGACAGCCTGGGGGCGGTCACAGTCGCTTCCACAACGTTGCACAAGGCAATCGACTCCGAAAACCTCGCGTATTTCCGAAAAATCAATGCAGATCTCGTCGGCCTTCAGTCTATAGAGGAAAGGGTCAGGAACCAGGCGGAAGCATCATCCGACTGGCAATCCATCTATTATGATCAGTTCAAGCGATTTTTGAAATGGATCGGGGCCATCAGTTTCCTGACAATCATGGCCATCGCCTTGATCAGCCTGGCCCTCTGCAACCCTGGCTTCCGCAAGATCGTCGCACGGACGGGAACCATCTCCGCCTTCGGTGTCTCCATCAACCTCAGCGATCTGCAGTCGGTGAGAGCCAACGTGACGACGCGAGAACTGCAGATTGAAACCGACGTCAAGTCAATCTACGCGCGAACTTTGAGGGACTCGGGATTGGCGGCGGAATTCCTCAGGCTCATGAGGCAGATCGAGGTCATCTTCAAGGGCGCCGGGGTTGATCTAAAAAAGCTGAAATACCGCGCTACGTTGTTCGTACCGGGCTTTGTCGGGCAGGAGCTGGTGCAGGCGACGCGATACGATGGGACCGACCGTGTCGGTGACGAATCGAAAATCGGCCGACGATTTTCTGTGCGTTACGGCATCATTGGCAAGGCTTGGCGCCTGAAGACATGTCTATACTATCCAAATGTGCAGAACACGAACAACAACCTTGTTCGCGACTGGGGTTTCACAGGCGAAGAGGCCAAGCCTTATTCGGCTTCCGTGCCGACCGGCCCCTCCGCTTCGCTCATGGCCTTTTCCGTCAGCGACGTCGGAGACGCGCCTCCGCTGGGTGTCATCTATATCGAAGCAGAGGGCGGAGATCAGCTCCACCCGGCCAACCATGCGGCGAAACTGTCGATCGACGATCCGGACAAGAACGGCTGCTCGAGCGCCGACCGCTTCGCCTACGACGAAATCTGGGCAAAGCTCGACGATGCCGTCAAGGAAAACCTGAGAAAGCGGCTGTCCCGTCTGCAGAAGCTGATGCAGTGGAATGACAAGATTCAGGAGGGAGCAGGGCGGTGAGTCGCGCCGAAGCCACTTCGACGTACGCGAATGACTGCGGCGGCCGGCGGAGGTTCGTCAGTTGCGTCAGGCCTATGGGCGCCGTGAAGCGGCGCGGTCGCACCATGGCCAAGGCGCATGGAGACATTGCGCCTTGCAGATACGCTTCATAGGCGTTGGCGAACGGGTCGTCGCAACCCGCGACACGGGCGGCGCCTTGCGGAGTCACCGACAACGCACTCGCGACATGGGCGACGCCAGTCACCATGCCGACGGGCAAGGTCTCGTAGATGAGCGCCAGACCGGGAATCGCACGCTTTGGCGTCAACCGTCGAAACTCGAAGCGCTTCGCGCCAGAATAGATGGCGTCAGCGAAACGTGACCTAATGGACAGCAGCAGCATCCACACGTCGATCATTTGACGCGGACCAGTTCCAGAGGCCGTCGTAGCGGTTTTCACCATAGGGGATGAGCACATCCGGGTTAGCCGCAAAGCCACTGCGCGCAAAAAAGGTCTGCGTTGGCCGATCGCCACGATCGATTGTCACGTGAACGTCCTCGACATCACGCACGAGCCAGTCGCACTGGAGCGCCTCAATCAACAACGAACCGACGCCTCGTCCCCGAAATCGCGAACCGACCACGAATGTCGACAACTTGCTGCGGCGCGCGCCTTTTGGAGCCTCGATCGCGAGAGCCGCTATCTGTCGACCAACGATCGAAAGCCACAGACGTGTCTCACCGCTGTCGGCATCCGCGAGGCGGCGATCCAACCACTCCCAGCCACCGGGGTATTTCAACTCGAACCGCGGCAGCAAAGTCGCGACGTCCGCAATCGCGACGCGTGACAATGGACCGCTGATGCGAAGCGCGATTTCTTTCATCCCGGTCATCTCAGGATTATGATGCGTCCCTGAATCGGTTCAATGGTCTGCTGTATCCTTTTTTGCATGCAGACATGTTTCGCTGCCAGATTCCAGGGCTCGACCAGCCGGCGCCACCGCGCCCGAGTCCCCCGCATTGGAGCGGAAGCAATCGTTCAGGACGTCGCTCACCCGCCCCCTCCCCCGCCGCCCGGGTGAGGATTGATCGCGCGGCGCGGGGTTCGATGCGGTCGAGGGCGGCGACGAGGACGTCGCCGGTCCGATCGGGGGATGGGCGCTGGAAAAGGCGGGGTCGGCGCATCATCTGTCATGCGGATGGGGCTTGGGTTGGAAAGGGTGCGAGCATGCTCATCGACAGGATCCGGGCGGATCAGCTGGCCGCCCGCAAGGCGCGCGACGGTGTGGCCGCCGGCTTGCTGACCACGCTGATCGGCGAGGCGACCTCCGTTTCCGAGGAGGAGTTCAAAGCCGCAGCCGAGGCGGCGCGGGGCGATGACAGCGACGCCGTGGCGGTGAGCGTGCCGATCACCGACGAGAAGGTGACGGCGACGATCGTCAAGTTCCTGAAGAACGCCAAGGCGAACCGCGAGCTGATGAAGACGTCGGACGCGAAAATCGAGCGGGAGATCGAACTCTTGAGCGCCTATCTGCCGCGGCAGATGACGGAGGCGGAACTGCGCGCCGCCATTGAAGGATTCAGGCGCGACAGTCCAGGCGCGAACGTCGGCGGCGTGATGGCCTTTCTCAAGGCCAACCACGCCGGGCTGTACGACGGCAAGCTGGCGAGCCAGCTGGCGAAGGGCTGACGCCCCTCGCCGCTCCGGCCTCAGTGGATGGCGGCTTCCGCGTTGGCCCGGTGGGGAAGCACCCAGTTGGGCCGCACGAAGTGGCAGGTGTAGCCGTGGGGGATGCGTTCCAGATAGTCCTGGTGTTCGGGCTCGGCTTCCCAGAACGGCCCGGCGGCGGCGACCTCGGTCACCACCTTGCCAGGCCACAGGCCGGAGGCGTCGACGTCGGCGATGGTGTCGAGCGCGGTCTGCTTCTGATCTTCGCTTGTGTAGAAGATCGCGGAACGGTAGCTGGCGCCCCGGTCGTTGCCCTGGCGGTTCAGGGTCGAGGGATCGTGGATCTGGAAGAAGATCTCCAGCAGCCGGCGATAGGAGATTTTGGCCGGATCGAAGATGATCTCGATGGCCTCGGCGTGGGAGCCGTGGTTGCGATAGGTGGCGTTGGGCGTATCGCCGCCCGAGTAGCCGACGCGGGTCGCGATCACGCCGGGATATTTGCGGATCAGGTCCTGGACACCCCAGAAGCACCCGCCGGCGAGCACCGCCCGCTCCGTTCGTCCATCCATGTCATCCATCCTTTTGCTTGTCGGGCCTGTTCTCCGAGATAGGAGGCCGCGGGCGTGTTCCAAGACGGCGCCGGAGGGGAAGACCTAAAACCACGAACCTCACGAACGCACGTTTGGGGGCGGTCGACCGTCGGGGTCAGAAATCCCAGGGGGACATCAGGTCGAGGCCGGTGGTGGAGAAGTCCGCGGTGTTGCGGGTGGCGAGGCGGCCGCCGCAGAGGCGGGCGATTGCGGCGATCATGCCGTCCGGAGCCAACATGACGCGTCCCTGGCGAGAGGCGGCCGCCATGATATCGCCATAAGCCAGGGCCGCGGCTTCGGTCAGGGGAAAGATGCGGTCGGCGAACCGTCGGCGCCATTCGTCGAGGCCCTGCTGGAGGCGCGCGGCGCGCTGATCGGGATCGATCTTGCGGATTCCGTAGGCGATCTCGGCGATGGTCACCGTCGGCAGGGCCAGTTCGGCGTCGTGGCGCACCAGCCAGGCGATCACGGAAGGGTCCGGCGCCTTGCGCAGGGTTTCGGAGACGACGTTGGTGTCGAGGAAGATCACAGGTCGGGGCCGGGATTTGGCCGTCGGTCGGCGCGGATCAGCGCTTCCAGGTCGACATCTTCGCCGTGGTCGGCGCTGACGCGCGCATAGAAGTCGGCGGCCGGTTCGCGCCCGGCTTCCCGGCTCTCGTAAGCCTCGAGCGCGCGTTCGACGACGGACGACACGGTGCGACGCTCGCGCCTTGCGAGACGGTGGGCCAGATCGCGGGCCTTGGCGCTGCGGACGGAAAGTTGCGGTTCAGGCATGGCGTCGGCGTTTCCAATTCAGAGCGGGTGTAATCTTGACGGCATCTGATGGCAAGATGGCAGAAGCTTCGGACAGGGCGGAGCACGGAGGCGGCGACGGGGACGTCGCCGGTCCGATCGGGGAAATCCGGTTTCATTACGATGGTTTAACGGGGCGGGGGGTTGCGTGGGGGCGCGGGGGGCGGCACGCTCGGGCAAGGTTTTTGAGGGATAAGCGCCATGCTCGATCGTCGTCGAATGCTGTTCGCCACCGTGGCCGCCGCCGCCGCGCCGGGGCTGGGGTTGGCGCAGGGGGCGGATGCGGGGAAGGCGGAGGGGGACAGGATGCGGGCGCTGTTCATGGCGTTCGTCAACGAATACCTCGACCGCTCGCCGGAGCTGGCGACCAATGTCGGGTTCGACAGTGGGCCGCGGGCGGCGCAGCGCTCACAGCTCGACGACCGCTCGCTGGCGGCGCTGGCCAGGTTCAAGGCGGCCGACAGCGTCGATCTGGGAAAGCTGCACGCGATCAACCGGGCGATCCTGACACCGGCGGACATGGTCAGCTACGACGTCGTCGATTTCGTGTTCTCCGCCACCGTGCATGGCGAGCAGACCTTCGACTACGATGGCGGGCAGCTGCAGAGCCCGTATGTCGTCAGCCAGCTGTCGGGCGCCTACCAGGGCGTGCCCGACTTTCTCGACAGCCAGCACCCGGTGAAGGTGAAGACCGACGCCGAGGCCTATCTGGCGCGGTTGGGGGCGTTCGCCACGGCGCTGGACCAGGAGAGCGAGCGGATCCGCCACGACAGAGGCCTGGGCTGCACACCGCCGGACTTCGTCATCGACAAGACGCTGATCCAGCTGAAAGCCCTGCGCGACGCGCCGGCGGAGACATCGAACCTGGTCGGCTCGCTGGTCCGGCGGGCCAAGGCGGCGGGGATCGACGGCGACTGGGCGGGACCGGCGGGGACGATCTACAGCGGCCAGGTGCAGCCGGCGCTGACGCGGCAGATCGACCTGCTGACGGGCATGCGGGCCGGCGCCACGCACGACGCGGGGGTGTGGCGCCTGCCCAAGGGCGCGGAGTACTACCGCCAGTCACTGGCTCAGGCGACGACCACGTCCCTGACGCCGGCGGAGGTTCACAAGCTCGGGCTGGAGAAGGTCGCCGAGCTGTCGGGCGAGCTCGATGCGGCGCTGAACAAGCAGGGCTATGCGAAGGGGACGGTCGGCGAGCGCCTGCGCGCGCTCTACCAGGACCCGAAGTTCCGCTATCCGAACACGGACGAGGGCAAGGAGAAGCTGCTGGCCGACCTCAACGCCAAGGTGGCGGCGGTGACCAGGAAGCTTCCCGACTATTTCGGGACCCTGCCCAAGGCGCCGCTGCTGATCAAGCGCGTGCCCAAGACCACCGAGGCGGGGGCGCCGGGGGGATACTATAACGGCGCGGCGCTGGATGGCTCGCGGCCGGGGATGTACTACATCAACCTGCGCGACACGGCCGAGGTTCCCAGCTGGACACTGTCGACCCTGACCTACCACGAGGGTATTCCGGGCCACCATCTGCAGATCAGTCTGGCGCAGGAGGCGCCCTTGCCGATCATCCGGCGAGTGCTGGGGTTCAACGCCTATCAGGAAGGCTGGGCGCTGTACGCCGAGCAGCTGGGCGAGGAGATGGGCATGTATGCGGACGATCCGTTCGGGCGCATCGGCTATCTGCACGACGCCCTGTTCCGCGGCGTGCGACTGGTGGTCGACACGGGCCTGCACGACCTGCGCTGGAGCCGCGAGCAGACGGTCAAGTACTATGTCGACACCCTGGGCGACCAGGAGGCCTCGGCGATCACCGAGGTCGAGCGCTATTGCGTCGCGCCGGGTCAGGCGTGCAGCTACATGGTCGGCAAGCTGACGTGGCTTCGCCTAAGGACCAAGGCGAAGGCGGCGCTGGGCGATCGGTTCGACATCCGCAAATTCCACGATGTCGCGCTGCTGAACGGGGCTATGCCGCTGGCGGTGCTGGAGACGGTGGTGGACGCCTGGATCGCGGCGACAAAGGCGGGGTGAGGCTGGGCGGAGGGAAAGGTTTAAACGCAAAGGCGCAATGGAGAGGCGCAAAGACGCAAACGCAGACGTTGCTTTGCGAAAGCTTTGGTCTTTGGCGGATTGCGCTCCACGCGAAGCGCTATTGTCGATGACCCGTAGCCTTCTCCGAGCAACGTCTCTCTTTGCGTCTTTGCGTGTCTCCTTTGCGCCTTTGCGTTGAAGTCTTTTTCGCTACAATCGTCCGAGATTTCCCTCATCGAGCTCGAAAGGTGGACTATGACCTTCCTTGTCCTTCCCCTTGAAGGCGGCTGTAGTTGCGGCGCGGTGCGGTATCGGCTGCGCTCGGCGCCGATGATCACGCACTGCTGTCATTGCCGGATGTGCCAGCGGCAGAGGGGGACGGCGTTCGCGGTCAATGCGCTGATCGAGGCGGACCGGGTCGAGCTGACGGCGGGGACGCCGGTGCGGCGCAGCCTGCCGACAGAGAGCGGGCGGCCGCTGGACGACTATGTGTGCGCCGACTGCGGGGTGTCGGTGTGGTGCGACTATGGGCGGCGCGAGGTGATGCTGTTCGTGCGCGCCGGCACGCTCGACGATCCGGACGCCCTGCCGCCCGACCTGCATATCTTCACGCGCTCGAAACAGGCCTGGGTGGCTCTGCCGGGGGATGCGCGCACGTTCGAGGTCTACTACGACATGGCCGAGGAATGGCCCGAAGAGAGCCTGGCCAGGCGCCAGGCGCTGCTTGGCGGGGGGTGACGCGATGGCTCGAGGCCAGATCCAAGCCTCCCTCCCCATGGCGAGGACGGAGGGTTATGATGGACCTCCCTTCAGGATGGCGCCGACCATGACCTGACACGACGACAATCAAAGAGGGCCAGACAATGAACATAGACCTGACCGGCAAGACCGCGATCGTCACCGCCTCGACGGCGGGGATCGGGCTGGCGTGCGCGCAGGGGCTGGCGCGGGCCGGCGCGCGGGTGGTGGTCAACGGCCGTGGCCAGGCGCGGGTCGAGGCGGCGATGGCCTCGATCCGGACGGCGGTTCCAGGCGCGCAACTGGTAGGGGTGGCCGACGACCTGGCGAGCGCGGCGGGCGTGGCGGCCTTCACGACGCGCGTGGGCGAGGCCGACATACTGGTCAACAACCTGGGCGTCGCCGCGCCCAAGCCGTTCGACCAGATCGACGACGACCAGTGGCAGATGATGTTCGAGACAAACGTGATGAGCGGGGTGCGGATGTCGCGCCACTATCTGGGCGGCATGGTCGCGCGCGGCTGGGGGCGGGTGGTGTTCATCTCCAGCGAGTCGGGCGTGAACATCCCCAGGGATATGATCGACTACGGCTGGAGCAAGGCATCACAGCTGGCGATCGCGCGCGGGCTGGCCGAAATCGTGGCGGAGACGGGCGTCACGGTCAATTCCGTCCTGCCCGGGCCGACGCGGTCCGAAGTGGTGATGAAGATCATCGACGCCATGACCGCCGGCGGGACGATGACGCAGCTGGCGGCGGAAAAGGAATTCCTGCGCACCATGCGGCCAAGCTCCCTGCTCGGCCGGTTCACCAGCTGCGAGGAGGTGGCGAACCTGGTCGTCTACGCCTGTTCGGAACAGGCGTCAGGGACGACGGGGGCGGCCCTCCGCGTGGACGGCGGCGTGGTGCGGTCCATCGTCTGAACCACGCCCGGGGAAATGGCCGCTACTTCGCCTTGTAGCGGTCGAACCAGGCGAGGATGGCCGAAACCTCGGCGGTGTTTTGCGAGGGCCGCTCGGCATAGGCCTCGTGCGAGGCGCCGGGGACGCGGATCAGCGCCGTCGGCACCGCGCGCAGCTGCAGGCCGGCGTAGAACTGCTCGGCTTCGCTGGGCGGGGTGCGGTGATCCTCTTCGCCGACCATGACCAGGGTCGGGGTCTTCACGTGGCCGATTCGCGAGAGCGGCGAGTGCTTCCAGTAGATGTCCGGATCGTCCCATGGGGTCGCGCCCAGCCAGTAGGGGCCCATGTAGTCATAGCCGTCGGTGGTCAGGGTCTCGCTGACCCAGTTGATCACCGGCTTCTGCGCGGCGCCGGCGCGGAATCGATCGGTCGTGCCGACGATCCAGGCGGTCATCAGGCCCCCGCCCGACCCGCCGGTGACGTAGAGATTGTTTGCGTCGACGCCGCCCTTCGCGATGGCCGCGTCGACGACGCTCATCAGGTCGTCGAAGTCGTAGCCGGGATAGTTGTGGGCTATGCCGTCGGCGAAGGCCTGGCCATACCCCGTCGACCCGCGCGGATTTGCGTAGGCGACGACATAGCCGGCGGCGGCGTACAGCTGATCGTCCGATGTCCACAGCGGCCCGTAGGCGGCGTAGGGTCCCCCGTGGATCTCCAGGATCAGCGGATACTTGCGGGCCGGATCGTAAGTCGGCGGATCCAGGCGCCAGGCGTCGATGGCCAGGCCGTCGTGCGAGGAGGCGACCGGAAGGGCGATGAGGCGCCCGAGGGTCTTGCCATGCAGCAGGTCGGCGTTGAGGTCGGTGAGCCGGCGCGCGCCGCCGGGCGTCGTGACCGCCAGGTCGGCCGGGTGGGTCGCGTCGCCCTGGGTGAAGGCGACGACGCCGGCCTTCGACACCGAGAAGGCGCCGCCGGTGTAGGGGCGGTCGAGGCCGCCGCCGGGGGCGAGGCCGGAGACGATGTCGCGCAGCTCGCCGTCGAGACCGAGCCTGGCGACCTTGGTCTCGCCGCGGTCGGAATATTCGATGAACAGGCTCCTGCCATCGGCCGACCAGCGGACCGCGTGGACCGGGCGATCGAGGCGGTCGGTCAGCGAGCGCGGCGGCCCGCCGTTGCGGTCGATCAGATAGACGCGGCTGTCCTGGTAGGGCTTGTGGGCGTCGACGAAGCCGACATAGGCGATCTGCCGCCCGTCCGGCGAGGCGACCGGATCGCCGGCCGGGCCGGCGACGTGGGTCAGCTGCGTCACGGCCCCGTCGTCGACGGCGACCTGCCAGATGTCCGACTGGGTGGGCTGACGCTCCCAGCCCTTGTCGCGGTTGGCGCTGAACAGGATGAAGCGCCCGTCGGGGGTGAACGACAGCGAGCCGCCGTCGTCGAAGTCGCCGAAGGTCAGCTGGCGCGGCGCGCCGCCGTCGGCGCCGACGATCCAGACGTGGTCGTGGCCTGGCTTCAGATAGCCATCGTCGTCGGCGCGAAAGGTGACCTTGTCGATGACCTTGATCGGCTCGGCCCATCGGGCGCCCTCGGGCTTGGCGACCGCTTCGCCGAGAGTTGCCGCCTCCGCGGGCGCGAATTCGAGGAAGGCCAGCGACCTGCCATCCGGCGACCAGGCGATGTCGTGCGGCGCCTGGGGCAGGGTCGCGACCCTGGCGGTGGCGCCGCTGGCCATCCAGCGCACGAACAGCTGCGGCGCGCCGTCGGCGAGGGCGACATAGGCCAGGCGCGTTCCATCCGGCGACCAGCGAGGGCTGCCGGCTGACGGGCCCTCCGCCAGCGGGGTCTGGGCGCCGCTGGCGACGTCGACCAGCCACAAGGAGCGAGCCGCGCGGTCGGTCATGATGTCGTAGGCGCGTCGCACATAGACGATCTGGGCGCCGTCGGGCCGGATGCGGGGGTCATCCGCGGAGCGGAGGGAGAATACGTCCTTCGCCTCGAAGACACGGGAGGGCTCATCGGAGATCGGCGCGGCGAGGGCCGCCGACGCCGCGAGCAACAGCATGGCTGCGATGGCGGCTGTTCTGATGCTCAAGACGGACTCCGATGCTTGGCTGAAAGGCAAGGCCGCCTCCTCTCCTTCATAGGCAGGGAGACGACGCGAGGCGTCCAGAGTGGGGTACGGCCGCGCAACGCCCGCCTGCGCCTTTTCCTGGAAGAACCCCGCCCTGACGGCTGCGCCGTCTGTCCCTCCCCATAAAGGGGAGGGAGGGCGGGGGGAACAGGTCCTTAGAACCTCACCCAGGCGCCGTGGCGCCAGTAGCCGCGGCCGGGGTGGTCGCCGGCCCAGCGATAGCCCGGGCGGGCGAAACGCCAGCCGTCGGCGTGAAAGACGATGCCGGCGGTGCGCGGGTAGGCCCAGCGGGCTTTTACATGCCAGCACTCACCGTAGCGATTGCACGCCACATAGGCCGAAGCGCCGCCGGCGGTGACGGAGGCGACGGCGAACGCCGCCAGGCCAGCGACGACGCCGGTCTTGAGCCAGGAATTCCTAACCATGGACAGTCTCTCCTTGGGATGGTTGATCGGCGGACGCGGCGGCCCCCAATACCCGCCGATCCACGACTTGCCTCGCCGCCTGCGATCTATGCACTGGGCGACAGCACCACGCCGGTCAGGATGGCGACATAGTGGCTTGCCGCGGCGGTGACGACGAAACCGTGCCAGATGGCGCGGCGAAAGGGAAGGGTCTTGCGCAGGTAGACGACGATGCCCAGCGAATAGACCAGGCCCCCGGCCAGCAGCAGGGCGAGCGCGAAAAGGGAGACGGTCGCGAGCAAGGGCTTGACCGCGATCAGCACCAGCCAGCCGACCGCCAGATAAAGCACGACCCAGAAGCCCTTGGACAGGCCCGGCAGGAACAGTTTCGCGGCCGCGCCGACCAGGCTCAAGGTCCATACCGTGAGCGTCATCCAGAAAGCCCAGCGCCCCTTGAGGCATTGGGTGGTGAACGGCGTGTAGGATCCGGCGATCATCAGGAAGATGGCGGCGTGATCGAGCCGGCGCAGGACCGGACGGTGACGCGGTCCCGACATGTTGTAGAGCGTAGAACAGAGCAGCATGGCGACCAGGCACAATCCATACACCCCGACCGCCGCCGTCGCGGCGAAGCGCCCGCCGACCAGCGTCAGGATCAGCAGGGTGACCGCCCCCGCGCCGGCCGCCGCCAGGCCGACCACGTGCACCCAGGCGTCGGCCACGCGCTCCGCCGGTCGCGGGTAGTGGGGCGCGAGGCTGGCGAGGGCGGGTAGCTGGGCGGCCATGTCCCCTTCTTATCCCAATCGCCGCGCGACCTGAAGGACCCGCGCGCGCTTGACGGGCGCGGGCCGAGGACCGAATGTCCGTCCAACGAACCGAGGAGGACGACCCATGAACTGCTGGCTGGCCGGGGCGGCGCTCGCCGCCTCCTTGACGATCACCTTGCCCGCGCGGGCGGCCGACATCCCCGCCCCGATCGCCGCCGCCGTGGCCGACGCCCACCGCCCGGCGGCCGACACCGCGCGCGACGGCGCGCGCAAACCCGCGGAGATGCTGGCCTTCGCCGGGATCAGGCCAGGCGACAGCGTGCTGGAGATCCTGCCCGGGTCGGGCTATTTCTCGCGGATGCTCAGCAAGGCCGTCGGGCCCAAGGGTCATGTCTATCTGGCGACTCCCGATCCGAAGTCGGCGTTCGCCGAGCCTGCCGCCGACGCGATCGCCGCCGATCCGGCATACGCTAACGTCAGCGTCATCCCGATCATGGGGGGCATGCACGGTTTGCCGCCGCTCGACGTGATCTGGACATCCCAGAACTACCACGACATGCACATGAATGCGTTGAAGGTGGACGTTCCGGCCCTCGACAAGCTGTGGTTGTCGATTCTCAAGCCCGGTGGGGAATTGATCGTCATCGACCACGTCGCGGCGGCCGGAGCGCCGGTCACGCAAACCGCCGACACACTTCACCGCATCGACCCGGCGGCCGCGCGCGCGGAGATCGAAGGGGCGGGGTTCGTGTTCGACAGCGAGAGCGGCGCCCTGCGCAACAACGCCGATCCGCACACCGCCGTGGTCTTCGACCCGTCGATCCGCGGCCACACCGATCAGTTCGTGTTCAAGTTCCGGAAGGCGGGCTGAGGGGGCGGCCGCGCCCTCAGACGGACAGACAGCTGATCCAATGGCCCTGGCCCGAGCGCGCCTCTTGATTTTACGGCCGGAGGATGAGTAGGTTCGCAGCGCGTCCGGGGTCGGAACCGGCTTCCGCGCGGCGCCTTTTCTCACTCACAAGGAAATAAATCCCATGACCTCGGAAGTCCTCCGCAAGCTGCTCGTCGCCGGCGCCGCCGTCGCCGCCCTGTCCGTCGCGGCCTGCCAGAAGCCGGCCGCCGCCGACGCCAACAACGCCCCGGTCGCCGACGCGACCGCGCCGGCCACGAACGCGATGGCGCCCGCCGACGCCAACGCCGCCCCGGCCGTCAACGCCGCGGACACCAACGCGATGGCCCCCGCGACCGACGCGATGGCTCCCGCCGCCAACGCGCCGAAGCCGTAAACGCCTTACACAGGCGAGCACCTGGAACGGAAAAGGCCGCCCTGCCGGGAGGCCTTTTTTGTGCCCGCGGGCACAAAGTTGCGCCGTCACACGGATATTCCGTTGCCTGACAGCTCAGACTAGTCTCACCTCCCCCCGGAGGAGTTTTGAGACATGCGCACGCAAGTCGTTGTTGGAGGCGCGACGATGACGATCGTGGCCCTGCTGGGCGCCTGCGGCGACAGGGTGCAATCGGTCCAGCCCGCCGCCGTCCTGCCGGCGCCCAAGGCGGGACTGTGGCGCGAGAGCCTGTTGCGCGATGGCCGCGGGTTGGGGCTGATCGGTGAAATGCGCGCCTGCCTCGACTCCGACGCCCGCGCCCGACTGTCGGCCATGGGCGGCCAGGCCGGGAAATCCATGTGTCGCAGCCTCGCCGTGTCGCGCGACATCGACGGCGGTTACCATTTCAGCTCTGCCTGCAATCTCGGGCCCGGCGGCCGTGTGGTCACTCAGGGCGAGCTCACCGGCAACCTGGCGAGGCGCTACCGGGTGCGCTCGCGCACCGACACCAGCGGCGCCGTCCTGGCGTCGATGAACGGACAGCACACGATCGACCTGGAGGCCAGCTACCTGGGTCCATGCCCCGCCGGTATGAAACCTGGCGAAGTCGTCATCGCCAACGGCATGAAGGTGAACATGGACCATTTGCGCGCCGTCGCCGAAACGCTAGGCGGCGGTTGACCGGCGCCCGGCCCTGCCGGTCGACCGCCGCCTGAACGGAATCACGGCAGCGGCCCGTCGTCGGGCTGATCGTTGAGTATCCGCGCGGCGTCGCCCGTCGGGTCGTCGTACTGGCCGCTCTTCACGCTCCAGATGAACGCGCCCAGTCCGATCAGGGCCAGGCAGATCGAGGCCGGCGCGAGGAGAAATATAATGTTCAACGCCGTCCGCTCCACTGCATGCGCAAGGCGTTCAGGGTGACCACCAGCGACGAACCCGACATCGCGATCGCGGCCATCAACGGATTGACCAGCCCCAGAACCGCCAGCGGCGCCGCCAGCAAATTGTAGAGCGCGGAGAAGCCGAAATTCTCCAGAGCCCGCGCCCGGGCGGCGCGGGCGATATCGACGGCGTCGACGACGCCCATGAGTCCCTCGCCTTCGAACACCAGGTCGGCGGCGTTCTGGGTGGCGTCGATGGCCGCGCCCGGAGCCATCGACGCATCGGCGCGGGCGAGGGCGGCGGCGTCGTTGAGACCGTCGCCGACCATCAGCACCTTGCGGCCGGCAGCCTTGAGACCGTCGATCCGGGCGGCCTTTTCCATAGGTGTAAGGCCAGCTCGCCAATCGGCGACGCCGACACCGCCAGCCGCGCGGCGAACCGCCGCCTCGACGTCCCCGGAGAGTATTTCGACGCCGAGGCCGCGACGCCGCAACGCCGCGACCGCGGCCCTGGCGTCGGCGCGCAGGCCGTCGGCGAAAGCGAACCGCACCGGGGCTTCGCCGTCGAAGCCAAACCACAATTCGCTTTCGGGCGACGCCGTGGCGTCCAGGCCGAGGAACGTGGCCCGGCCGAGGCGCGCCGGACGTCCGCCCAAGAAGCCTGTGACGCCCATCCCCGGAACTTCCCTGGCGCTTTCGCAGGCCGGACCTGGACCGGCGAGCCGCGCCAGCGAGACGGCAAGCGGATGGCGCGAGGCGCGCGCCAGGGGCGCGGCCGACGCCAGCGAGGCCGCATCCGCGTCGATGACCTGCGGACGTCCGACCGTCAGAACCCCGGTCTTGTCGAGGACCACCGTGTCGATCTCCGCCAGACGCTCCAGCGCCGCGCCCGATTTGACGAGAACCCCCTTGCGGAACAGCCGGCCGCTGGCGGCGATCTGCACCGCCGGCACGGCGAGGCCCAGGGCGCAGGGACAGGTGATGATCAGCACCGCGGCCGCGCGCAGCAAGGCCTCGCGCGGCCCCAGGCCCACGAGCCAGACGCCTACGAAAGTGGCCAGCGCCAGCGAATGCACGACCGGCACATAGATCGCGGCGGCGCGATCGGCGAGGCGGACATAGGCGGACTTGGACTGCGCGCCGGCCTCCATCAGGCGGGCGATGGCCGCCAGCGCCGAATCCTCCGAGCGCGCCGCCACCCGCATCACCAGGCGAGCGTCGATGTTCAACGCACCGGCGCGGATCAAGGACCCAGCCCCGACCGCCGAGGGCGTGGTTTCACCTGTGATCAGCGCGTTGTCGAGGTTGCTCGAGCCTTCTATCACCAGCCCGTCGAGCGGGACCCGAGATCCCGGCGCGACGGCCACGAGCTCGTCGACCGCCACCCGGGCCACCGGGACGCCATGCGCGACGCCGGCGTGGTCCAGCCGCATGGCGACCGGCGCCTGCAGGGCGAGCAGGCCTCGGGCGGCATCGAGAGCGCGGGCGCGCAGCTTGTGATCAAGCCATCGACCGATCAGCAGGAGGAACAGCAGAGTCACCGCGGCGTCGAAGTAGACGTGGCGGCCGCCCTGGAGCGTTTCGGAGAAACTGACGATCAGGGTGAGGATCACCCCGATGGAAATCGGCACATCCATGTTGGCGCGGCCGCGGCGCAGCGACGCCCAGGCGGAACGGAAGAACACCATGCCCGCGTAGAGGGCGCATGGCGCGGCGATGATCGCCGACAGCCAGATCATCAGCGCCCGCGCGCTCGGCGTGAGTTCCTGTCCGAACAATCCCGCCCACACCGGCACCGAAAACATCATCACATTGCCCGCCCCGAAGCCGGCCACGCCCAGCGACATCGTCAGTCGCCGGCCCTCGGCGTCGCGCACCGCGATGGCGGCCTCGGGATCGAACAGGGTGGCGTCATAGCCGGCCGCGCCGAGGGCGCCGATCACCGCCGCCGGATCGGCCCGGCCCCCGTCGTAGATCACGGTCAGCTTGCCGGTCGTCAGGTTGAGGCGCGTGGCGCGTACGCCGGGGAGCCCGGCGGCCGCGGTCTCGATTTTCGACAGGCAGGCGGCGCAGTGCGCGCCGCGGACGAGCAGCTCGACACGCGCCTCACCGCCAGGCGCGTGGCCGACGTAGCCGGAGAGATCGCAATCGACCACGCTCATGGCGCGATCAGCCGCCGCTCGGCATCGAAACGACGGTGAGCCGCATCGACGGCGCTGACGCGGATGTCCCATGCGCCCGACAGCGCGCCGGCGTCGGCTTCGTAGAGTCCCGGCGAGACGCCTTTGAACGCGATCGCGCGGTGACCCCGCTCGGTGGCGGGGCGTTCGAGACTCGCGGCGAACCGCAGGCCTGTCAATGGATGGCCGTGCGCGTCCGCCGCGCGCAGTCGGATCACCCGGCCCGCCAGACCTATGGTCATTCGCCAGCCGAGAGAGGCCTGCGCGCGCTGCTGGTCGAGCTGGCTGTCGTAGGCGAGACCGTCCTCGTAAGGCGAGGTGGCGACCTCGCCGGAAAAGGTCTTGTAGGCGTCGCCGATCATCACGGCGTCGACGGCAAAGGTGGCGCCGAAAAAGACAACGAGGATGGCCAGCACGTGCCAGCCGGTCAGCTGACCCCGGTTTCGGACACCGCGAGGGCGAACGCTGGAAGTCATTGTGGCGTCACGTCTCCGAAGAGGAAGGTCGATCGCGTCCGCAGAGGCGCTTCGCCCGGGCGCGCAAGGATGAAATCCACCGGCAGGCTCTGGACGGCGGCGGCGGGGGGCGCGATCACGAAAACGCGAAGCGCCCGTACTTCGTCGGGCCGCACGCTGACCCTCATCGCTCCATTGGTCATTGCGGCGCCGGGGCTTGTCAGCAAGCCGGCGGCAATGCCGGACACCGCGACCCTGTAGGTGTGCGGCTCGAAGCTCCGGTTGTCGATCTTCAGTGTGTATCCGTCTCGGATCGCGCCGCTCGCGAGCCGCACGAAGGTCGGATTGCGGTCGCGCAGCACCTCGAGCGCCACGGGCTGGCGGGTCGCGAGCCCCCAGATCATCAGCCCGGTCACGATGGCCAGGGCGACGCCGTAGTAGATTGTCCGTGGGCGCACGAGACGGTACGCCGGCTTGCGCCCCTGCACACGCGCTTCGACAGCCGCGTCCGTGTCGTAGGAGATCAGGCTCGGCGGCCGGCCGACGCGCGACATTACCTCGTCACAGGCGTCGACACATAGACCGCAATTGATGCATTCCAACTGCGAGCCGTGGCGGATGTCGATCCCCATCGGACAGACGACCACGCATTGTCCGCAGTCGATGCAGTCGCCGCGACCCTCCCAAGCCTGGCCCTTTTTATGCGGGCCACGCAGCTCGCCGCGGTCGCGGCGGTAGGTCACCTGCAGCGTATGTTCGTCGAACATCGCACCCTGGATTCGCGGCCATGGGCAGAGATAGGTGCAGACCTGCTCGCGCATCAGGCCGGCGAGCGCATAGGTGGTGAAGGTCAGCACGCCGGCGGAGACGTAGGCGCTCGCCGGCGCCTGGCCGATCCAGAATTCGTGCCACAGGCTGGGGGCGTCCTGAAAATAGAAGATCCAGGCGCCGCCCGTCGCCATGGCGATCAGCAGCCAGGCGATGTGCTTGCCGGCCTTGCGCCAGACCTTGTCGAGCGACAGCGGCGCGGCGTCGAGCCGCATGCGGGCGTTGCGATCGCCCTCGAAGGCGCGCTCGACGGCGATGAAGAGATCGGTCCACACCGTCTGCGGACAGGCGTAGCCGCACCACAGGCGCCCGAAAAGGGCGCTGGTCAAGAACAGCGCCAGCGCCGCCATGATCAAAAGACCGGTGACGAAGACTATCTCCTGCGGCCACAGGGCGATGAAGAAGAAATAAAAGTGCTGATGCGCGAAATCGACCAGCACCGCCTGTTGCGGCGCGCCGTCGGGCCTGCCCCAGCGCAGCCAGGGCACACCGTAGTAGACGGCCAGGGTGGCGATCAGCAGCACCCATTTGATATTGCGCCAGCGACCATGCGCCAGCTTGGGGTAGATCGGCGTGCGTGGCTTGTAGAGCCCGCCGCCGCCCCGTGAGGCCTTGTCGCGGGCGATGCTGGCGGCCGATGACGCCGCCTCGGCGCCATCACGTGTTCGATCCACTTCTGTCACTGCCTGCGTCACGCCCTTGCTACTGACCGCCGCCCGCATTGACATGGATGTAGACCGCCAGAGCCTTGAGGGTGTTGTCGTCGAACCGGTGGCCCCAGGCTGGCATCACGCCGCCGCGACCGAACCAGATCTGGTCGTGTATCGCCTGGCGGTCCCCCCCATACAGCCAGTCGCGATCGGTGAGGTTGGGGGCTCCGAGGCTTTGATTGCCCAGGCCGTCGGCGCCATGGCAGACGGCGCAATCGTCGGCGAAAAGCTGCGTCGCGCGCCGCACGGCGGCGGGATCGGCCTTGCGGTGCGAAAGCGCGACAACGTACTCGGTCAGGTCGGCGACCTGTTCTGGCTTGAGAATCTCGTCCTTGCCGAAGCCGGGCATCTGCGAGGTGCGGGCATCCTTGTCGCCCGAGCGGGCGCCGTAGGTGATGGTGCGCTGGATGTCCTCCAGCGATCCGCCCCACAGCCAGACGTCGTCGCGCAGGTTGGGATAGCCCTTGCCGCCCGTGCCGCCGGCCCCATGACAGGTCGCGCAATTGTCGCCGAAGATCGATTGACCGACGCTGAGCGCAAAGCTCTGCATCGCCGGGTCCTTTTCGATCTGTTCGAGCGACGCGTTGGCCAGTTGAGCGCCCTGGGCGCCACGCCTGGCCTCGAGCGCTTTGAGCTCGACCAGGACCTGCGCGCGGTCAGACCGATGCAGCACGCCCCTCGTCGGCCCGCCGAACCACGGCCAGGCCGGCATCAGGACCCAGTACGCCACGGAGAAGGCGATACAGCCGTAAAATATCCACAGCCACCAGCGGGGCAGCGGATTGTCCAGTTCCTTGATGCCATCCCACTCGTGACCGGTGGTCTCGACGCCGCTGTGGGCGTCGGTTTCGCGCTCGGCCATGACTATTCCTCCGCGTCGAGAGCGGCGCGGGCCGCTTTCTCGAATTCTTCGCGTTTTTTCGGCCAGAAGGCGTAGGCGACGGCGGCGGCGAAAAGGACGACGAAATAGACGGTCCCGCCCTGCTGCACGATCCGGGCCACGGTTTCGTAGGTCATCGCATCACCTTTGGTTGGCCGGAGCGCCGGCCTTGTAGGTGGAGAAGTCCACCAGCGTGCCGAGCATCTGCAGGTAGGCGACAAGCGCATCCATCTCGGTGACGCGACCTGGATCGCCGCCAAAGTTGCGGACGGCGAGGTTCTTGCCGTAGCGCTTGTGCAGCCCCTGCGACGCCCCGGCGGGATCGTCCTGAGCCTGCAGATCGGCGACCGCGTTGGCGATCATGTCGTCGGTATAGGGAACGCCGACGGCGCGTTGGGCGCGCAGCTTTTCCTGCAGATCACGGTAGTCGAGATCCGCCTCGGAGAGGAATTTGTAGGGTGGCATGATCGATTCCGGCACGACCGAGCGCGGGTCGGTGAGGTGGTCGCGGTGCCAGCCGTCCGAGTACTTGCCGCCGACGCGCGCGAGATCGGGACCTTGGCGTTCGGAGCCCCACTGGAAGGGGTGGTCGTACATGCTTTCTGCGGCCAGGCTGTAGTGGCCGTAGCGTTCCACCTCGTCGCGGAGGGGGCGGATCATCTGGGAGTGGCAGACGTAGCAGCCTTCGCGGATGTAGATGTCGCGGCCTTCCAGTTCGAGTGGCGTGTAGGGGCGCATGCCGCGCACCGGCTCGATGGTGTTCTGCAGAAAAAACAGGGGCGTGACCTCCACCAAGCCGCCGACCGACACCACGAGGATGATGCCGATCAGCAGAAGGAGCGAGTGACGCTCGAGCTTGCCGTGAGATTTCCAGCTGAGCAACGCCATGCCCCTACTCCGCCGCCGCGAGGACAGGGGTGGGCATCGGCAGCTGAGCGGGCGCGAGCGCCCGCACCACCGACGGCAAGGCGATGGTGCGCCCCACGTTGTAAATCATGATCAAGAACCCCGACAGATAGAGAAGACCGCCCACGACACGCACCACCAGCTCGACATGCCGGGCGGCCACGGTTTCGGCGAAGCTGTAGGCCAGGAAGCCTTGCGCATTGTAGGCGCGCCACATCAGGCCCTGCGTGATGCCCGAGACCCACATGGACGTGATGTAGAGAAGGATGCCGGTGGTCGCGATCCAGAAGTGCCACTCGACAAGACGGTTGGAGTAGAGCCGGTCCTTCTTCCATAGCCAGGGCACCATGCAGTAGACGGCGCCGAAGGTTATGAAGCCGACCCAGCCGAGGGCGCCGGAGTGGACGTGGCCTATGGTCCAGTCGGTGAAGTGCGAGAGGGCGTTTACCGTCCGCACCGACATCACCGGCCCCTCGAAGGTGGACATGCCGTAGAAGGCCAACGACACCACCAGCATGCGGATCACCGGGTCGGTGCGCAGCTTGTCCCAGGCGCCCGAGAGCGTCATCAGGCCGTTGATCATGCCGCCCCACGACGGCATCCACAGCATGATCGAGAAGGTCATGCCCAACGTCTGCGTCCATTGCGGCAAGGCCGTGTAGTGCAGATGATGCGGGCCGGCCCAGATGTAGATGAAGATCAGCGCCCAGAAGTGAACGATGGAAAGTCGGTAAGAATAGATTGGCCGCCCGGCCCGCTTGGGAATGAAATAGTACATCATGCCAAGGAACCCGGCCGTCAGGAAGAAACCGACGGCGTTGTGGCCGTACCACCACTGCACCAGCGCGCTCTCGACGCCCGCCCACACCTCATAACTACGATGATTGAGCAAGCTCACCGGCAGCGCGAGATTGTTGATGATGTGAAGGATCGCGACGGTGACGATGAAGGCCAGGTAGAACCAGTTGGCTACATAGATGTGAGGTTCCTTGCGCTTCCACAGCGTGCCCAGGAACACGATCAGATAGGCGACCCACACCACCGTGAGCCACAGGTCGGTGAGCCATTCCGGCTCGGCGTATTCCTGGCTCTGGGTAATGCCGACCAGATAGCCGAGCGCGGCCAGAACGATGAACAGCTGATAGCCCCAGAACACGAACCATGGGGTGACGCCGCCGAACAGTCGCGCGCGGCAGGTCCTCTGCACGACGTAGAACGATGTCGAGATCAACGCATTGCCGCCGAAGGCGAAGATCACCGCCGAGGTGTGCAGCGGCCGCAGGCGGCCAAAATTGAGAAAGCCGAAGTCGGGGAAGTAGAAGATTCGCGGAAACGCCAATTGGGCGGCGATGATCACGCCCACCAGCATCCCCGCCGCGCCCCAGAACAAGGTCGCGATAACACCCGCGCGAACAACGCCGTCCATGTACTTGTCAGGCTGCGGGAGCAGCGCTCCGGAGGTGACGCCCAGCAGCAGTCCGTACGCCCCAAGGACGAACGCGATCATGAAGATGAAACCCTGAAACTGAAACAGGGGGTCAACCGACAGCGCCGTCGCCACCGTCGCGACCAGGGCGCCGAAGACGCACAGGATGAGTAGAACCGGACCGTCCGACCGCGGTGTGCGCGGCGGGCTGCTGATGATGCTCATGGTTTGGACTTTGCCCCGACCGGGTGTTGACCCGCTGCGGATCGCCGTCTTCAGGCGCGCGCGCTTTGATTGAGATCAAAGAGGCGGCGGCGGCGTTGGCGTTAGGTGACGTCAGCGCCCGTTGGCGCGAAAAGGTCATCGAAATGGGTCGCGTTGAAGCTCTTGGAATGGACTGCCCAGAGCGGATCGCGGGCTTCGTTTCGATGATCTCTCTTGGGGCGGTGTGGCTGGGTTGGCTCATGGCGCCACGCTGGGCGGCGTCGGCGTCTACGCCGATCTGCAGCCACACCGCCTTTGCCGGCGCGCACTGCCCAGCCTGCTGGGCCGCGCTTAGCTTGATAGGCCTGGGTGGCGTGCTGGCGGCGTCATGCCTTCGCGCCAGCGCCGACTCCTCAACCGCTGGCTGACGTTTTGCCGCGCGTCCGCGCCGTTGTCGCGATGAACCCTCCGCCCAGCACGCGCGAGGGTGTTTCGGCGTCATAGAGGACACAAGCCTGACCGGGGGCGACGCCCTCCTCCGGCGCGTCGAACACGACCGATAGAGTTTCCCCGACGATCGAAAGATAGGCCGGCGTGGGCTCGCGGGTCGAGCGCACCCGGGCCAGAACGCGTCGGCCCGACAGCGCCGCTCCCGCGAGTGTGCGTTCTCCGCCAAGCCAGTTGGTTTCCGACAGCGTCAACGAGCCGGCCAGCAGAGCCTCGCGAGGTCCGACGATCACCTCCCGCCGAAGCGCGTCCAGGCGGACCACGAAAAGCGGATCGCCGATGGCGACGTTCAGCCCCCGTCGCTGGCCGACCGTGTAGCGCGTCACGCCGTCGTGGCGGCCGAGCACGCGGCCGTCGACATGGACGATGTCGCCGGGCAGGGCGCCGTGGGGGCGGAGGCGGTCGATGACTGTGGTGTAGCGGCCATCCGGCACGAAGCAGATATCCTGGCTGTCGGGCTTGTCGGCAATCGCGAGGCCGAGTTCGGCGGCGACAGCCCGCACGCGCGGCTTCGCCAGCCCGCCCAGTGGGAAGCGCAGATAGTCGAGCTGTTCGCGCGTGGTGGCGAACAGAAAGTAGCTCTGGTCGCGGTTTTCATCGCGCGCGCGATGGAGTTCGGGGCCGTTCGCGCCGATTTCGCGGCGGACGTAGTGGCCGGTGGCCATGGCGGCCGCGCCGAGGTCGCGGGCGACATCGAGCAGATCGCGAAACTTGACGGTCTGATTGCAGCGGATGCAGGGGATCGGCGTCTCGCCGCGCAGATAGGCGTCGGCGAAATCCTCGATCACCGACTCGCGGAATCGGCTTTCGTAGTCGAGCACATAGTGGGGAATGCCGATCGCTTCCGCGGCCGAGCGCGCGTCGAGGATGTCCTGCCCCGCACAGCACGCGCCCTTGCGCTTTGCCGCCGCGCCGTGATCGTAGAGCTGCAGGGTGACTCCCACGACGTCATAGCCGGCGCGCTTGAGCAGTGCGGCGGTGACGGTCGAGTCGACGCCGCCCGACATCGCCGCCACGACCCGAGAACCGGCCGGCAGTCGGGTGGCTTCGCGCGCGATCGCCGCGACATCGTCGGCTGGGAGAAGGTCTGCGAGCATGCGCCGTCCGCGAGGAGTGAGGTCGGTGAATGTAGGCGCTCCGGCCGATTTTTGCGAGACGGCGCATCGTCCAGGCGCGTCAGGCCCTTTTGCCGCGGCCGCGGCGGCGTCGGCTCTCAGGGCGATCCCAGCGAGCCGCCGCGCGTCGCGCACGGGAACCGGCGTGACCCTCGCTGCGTGGGGGCGGCGGCGCGCGATGACGAGCGCGGAACCATTGCGGCGAGGGGCCGGCGCTGGTAGCCATGCCTCGACAGCGGCGCGACGAGCGTGGAAGGGAACGAGCGATCATGGCTTCACGCAGTGCCAGGCCGGACGGCGGCGAGCGTCACAGCCGTCTGTGGGAGTTCCTGGCGTTCGACCGCATGATCACCGGGCCCGTCATTCATCTCGTCTATTGGGCCGGGCTGGGCGTGATCGTCATCATCGCCTTTTCGGTCGTCGGCGCGGCGATCGGCGTGGCGTTGCGGGAAGGCAGCTGGGCGGCGGTCCTGCTGGCGATCCCCGTCCTCGTCGGCGGCCTGCTGGCCGTCTTCGCCATGGGCCTGATCTGGCGGGCGATGTGCGAGTTCTACGTCGCCATCTTTCGCATCGGCGAGGACCTGTCGGCTTTGCGGCGCGCAGCCGAGGCCGAGCGCGCCGAGCGGCCTCACCAGACCTTGGGTACGAACCTGTAGCGGACGCGCGAGGCGTAGTCGGTGTAGCCGGGCAGGCGCTCGTGGAGCAGGCGCTCTTCGCCGAGCGCACGCATCGCCATGGCGATGATGAACAGCGGTGCGAGCGCCAGTCCCACCCAAGATCCAAGCATCAGGGGCGCGCCGATGAAAAAGGCCATCGCGCCGGCGTACATCGGATGCCGGACGACGGCGTAGGGGCCGCTGTCGCTTACACTCTGACCGGTCTGCAGTCTCACGGTCGTGACGGCGAAGGGGTTGGCCCGGAATGTGAGCCAGGTGACACAGAAGGTCGCGGCCACCGCCAGCAGGCCGACGCCCTGCATCGATTGCGGCAGATGCGACCATCGCAAGCGCCATGCGTCCACCCCCATGAGCGCCAGCCACAGATAGAAGCTCAGAAGGATCGCAAGCATGAACCGCCTGTCCCAGGCGATCTGGTCGCGCTGAAACGGCGCCTTCAATCTCTCGGCCAACAGCCGGGGATCGCGGGCGTTCAACACAAGGCCGACGGCCAGCGAGAGCAGTCCCACTTCAAACAGGAAGGCCCAGGCGGCGCTCCAGGACGGATCGCCGGCGGCGAGAAACAGCACCAGCGCCATGGAAAGCAGCCAAAGCGCAGTCTGGATGACCAATCGATAGAGCATGGGTCTATGTCCTCTGGCCAACGCCGGCGACTCTAACCACCTCGACGCCCGCGAGTCACCAGCCCGCGTGATCACGGAGGTGTCACCCTCGACTTCAGGTGTGGCGCCGATGCCGCTTGCCGTCGATTCGCAAATCAGCCTACCGATTCGCTACCAAGCGTTAACCATTTGGGCGGCTAGAGTTCATATCACCGGGCGCGCGCCGACGGCGGCTATTTCAAGGCGAGGAAAAGAGATCGCGATGCGTGTACTGTTGATCGAAGACGACCGAGCGATGGCGCGCGGCATCGAGATGATGCTGAAGACGGAGGGTTTCAACGTCTACACCACCGAACTTGGCGAGGAGGGTGTCGATCTTGGCAAGCTCTACGACTACGACCTGATCCTCTTGGACATGAATCTGCCCGACATGAGCGGGATGGACGTTCTGCGCAATCTCAGGGTCGGTCGCATAGAAACGCCGATCATGATCCTGTCCGGCTCGAGTGAAATCGAAACCAAGGTGAAGTCGCTATCCGGCGGGGCCGACGACTACATGACCAAGCCGTTCCATCGGTCGGAACTGGTGGCGCGCATCCACGCGGTCGTCCGGCGCTCAAAAGGCCATTCCCAATCCGTGATCCGCACCGGCGAAATCTGCGTCAATCTGGACGGCAAGACCGTGGAGGTCAACGGCGCGCGCCTTCACCTGACGGGGAAGGAGTACCAGATGCTGGAACTGCTTTCACTGCGAAAGGGCACCACGCTCACCAAGGAGATGTTCCTCAACCATCTCTACGGCGGGATGGACGAGCCGGAACTGAAGATCATCGACGTGTTCATCTGCAAGCTGCGCAAGAAGCTCAAGGCTGTCGCCCGCGACCACTATATCGAGACCGTCTGGGGCCACGGCTACATGCTGCATGACCCGCAGGAGGCCCGTGCCGCGGCCTAAATCTCGCGGCGCCGGCCTCCGATGAGGCCACGCCTGGCTCGGCTGACGGCCTTCCTCGCC
The DNA here is from genome assembly GCA_038206535.1 of Caulobacterales bacterium. Classification (GTDB taxonomy): domain Bacteria; phylum Pseudomonadota; class Alphaproteobacteria; order Caulobacterales; family Caulobacteraceae; genus Acaudatibacter. The sequence goes on along the minus strand of JBBRAV010000009.1, from coordinate 94,960 downwards.
TGCCTCCTCGCCGCCTTCGGCCTTTTCTATCTTTCCACCGCAACGCCGCCTCCCAGACCGGCCCAGACCAGGGCCGCCGACTTTTCCGCTGGACGCGCGATGGCCGATGTCGCGGCGATGGCGGCGAGTTCCCACCCGGTCGGTTCGGCGGCCGACATGCGGGTGCGCGACCATCTGGTCGCGCGCATGACCGCCTTGGGGCTTTCGCCTCGGGTGCGGCGCGAGGAAAGTCACCGTGAGGAGACCGTCGGCGGCGACGTCCATGTCGCCGGCGCGGATATCGAGAACGTGGTCGGCGTGATTCCCGGACGCGACCACGCCCTGCCCGCCCTGCTGCTGATGGCGCACCGCGACAGCGTCCCAGGGTCCCCCGGCGCGGCCGACGACATCGCCGGGGTCGCCTGCGTGCTCGAGATCGTGCGGGCCATCGAAGTGTCGGGCATCCCGCGCCGCGATGTGATGGTCGTCATCACCGACGGCGAGGAGCCGGGGCTGCTCGGGGCCAAGGCATTCTTCGCCGCCGATCTGCTCGCCGCGCATACCGGCTTCGTCCTGAACCTGGAAGCGCGGGGCGGGGGCGGGCGGGCTGCCATGTTCGAAACCGGCGCCGACAATGGAGGCGCGATCGACGTCTTCGCGCGTACGGTCAAGCGTCCGGCTAGCTCCTCCCTTTCCGTGTTCATCTACAAGCTCTTGCCCAACGACACCGACTTCACCATCGCAAAGGCCGAGGGCCTGCCCGGCTTCAACTACGCGTTCATCGGGCGGCAATTCGACTATCACTCGCCCAGTTCGACCATCGCCGCCCTCGACCCGGGCTCGGTGCAGCACATGGGGGATGAAGTGCTCGGGACCGCCAGAGCTCTGGCGTTCGCTCTTGCCCTGCCCGCCCGCGCGCCGGACAAGGTCTACGCCGACCTGTTGGGCCTGAGGGTGATGGGCTATCCGACCTGGGCCGGCTGGATCGCGCTGACCGCCGCAAGCATGCTGATCCTGGCGGGCGCGTGGCGCGCCGGGCGGACGGGCGAGCTGAGGGCGACCGATCTAGCCAAGGGCGTGGCGGCCACGCTCATCGTGTTCGCGCTGGCGGCCGGCGTTTTGATGGCGACCCGCCATCTTACCGGGGCCGGGTTCGGTTTCATGGCGCAACGGCCTCTGCTCGCGCGCTTTGCCCAGTTTGAGGCCGCCATGGCCGCCAGTGCGATCGGTGCGCTGTTGCTGGCCGCCGGCGTGGTGGCCGGCGGCGGTGCGCGACTCGCCGGTGTCTGGTGCGGCCTGCTGCTGAGCGCCCTCTTGCTGGGCGCGGTGGCGCAGGCGATCGCGCCAACCATTGCATTCCTGATCGCGTGGCCGCTGATCGCCGCGGGGCTGGTCTGCGCATTGACGGGGGCGGGAACGCGTGGCGGCCTGCTGTGGGTCCCCGCGGCCGCGGTCATTGTCCCGACCACGGCATGGCTGGGCGTATTCCTGCATCTGCTGATGCAGGGCCTGGACATCTCCGTCGCGCCGGCGGCGATCGCGTGGCTCGCGGCGCTTAGCCTTTGGCCGCTGGTATGGCCCGGTGGGACCGCTGCCCACCGCCTCATCCCCGGCGCCGGGATGTTGCTCGTCGGGCTGGCCATCGCGTTGCTCCTGCGCTCGACGAGCCCATGGACGCCCCGCCACCCGGACGCCGCCGAGCCGCTGTACGTCGTTGCTCCGCGAAACGACCGGGCCTGGCGCGCCGATCAGCTCAAGCCCGGCGGTTGGAGCCGTGCCTGGCTGACCGCCGACGGCGGGCGACCCGGCCCACTGATTCTGCCAGGGCTGATCCGGCCCGTCACGGCCGTGCCCGCGCCCATGGTCTACACGCCCGCTCCCTCTGTCACCGTCACGCGCGCCGCCGACGGCGCCGTCGTCTTGCGCGCCACGCCCAGCGCCGGCGCGCAGACCTTGCGCCTCGATCTGCAGAGCGACACGGTTCTCGCCGCCGCCGATATCAACGGCAAGTCCGTCGCACTCGCCGCGCCGGGCCGCTGGACCCGTATCCGCTGGGAAGCGGCGCCCGAAGGTTTCACCATATCGTTCAAAACGATCGGACCCGGCCGCCTCAATCTGCGGTGGGCCCAATATCTCAGAGGATGGCCGCGCGACGCCAAGCCTCCGCCGCCGATGCCGCCAACCGTGATGGCCTGGGACCTCGCCGGATCGACCGTCGTGGTGGGGGCGGAAATGGTGAAATTCTAGGCGCGCGAAGGCGGTGAGGCTGCGAAGACATCGTCTGCAAAGGCGCCGATCGCTTCATTATAGACCTCGGACCGTTCCATGAAGCCCATGTGCCCGGCGCCCTCGACTTTGATCAGTCTCACGCGCTTCGCGGACTGAGCGATCAGATCGCTGGCGCTCGGAAGCGTGACGATGTCCTTTGTTCCGGTAAGCACCAGCATCGGCACGGGGACGGTCGGCAACACTTCGGTCGCCCTCCAGCGGAACATGGCGAGGTTGCCCTTCGCCTGCACCCCGGGCGACCCCTTGGCCGCCAGGCGTGCGGTGAAATCCACCTGACCGCGCGTGGCGAACCGGCCGAAGCCGGTCAAACGCATCACGAGCTGGTTCGAACCGTTGAGATAGCCCTGCCAGCTAGAGAGCCACACAAGCGGGGACAGCAGGATGGTCAGCCGGGATATCGGCTCGATCAGCGGCCAGCGCAGGGCCCGCCAGAGCGGGCTCAGCCACATGGTGCGCAATGGGTTTTCATGGGTGGTGTCCACCAGCACGGCGCCGACCACCTGTCGCCGCAGCGCTTCGGGGCAGGCCCGCCAGAACGTCTGTGTCGTCATGCCGCCGATACTGTGCCCCACCAGGATCACCGGGTCAGATCCGGTCGAGCGCACCACCGCGCCCAGCGCTTCGGCGAACCGATCGATAGTGAACCTGCCATCCTTCGGCGACTTTGAGCGTCCCAGACCGGGCAGGTCCCAGACCACGATGCGAAAGCGATCGGCCAGGGCGTGTTTGGTGTACCACCAGGCCGTGGAGTTCAGGCCCCAGCCATGCGTCAGCACGATGGTGGGCCCGTCCGGCGCGCCGAGAGTCTCGACGTGGAGCGCCGAGCCGTCCGGCGCCGTCACGATGCTGGACTCTCCGCGATCGTCACGCGGCTCGGTCCGCCCGGCCGGGATGAACATGAGGACCACGAAGCGGCCGAGGAAAGACCAGCCGCTCAGCGCCAGCGCGCCGTAAAGTCGCCAGGACTCGCCCCTGACATGCCGGATCAGGCCATCTCCATAATGCACGTCGTAGCCTTCGTACCAACTCCACGCGAGATAGATCCCCCCGACGAGCAGGGCCAACGAAACCAATGAAAGCACGAAGCGCGGAAGCGTGGTGATCGGCATGGCGGCGATGTCCCCGACGCGAGGCGGCGCCGTGGCCCTAACGACGCGGAGAGACGAGCGTTCCGGCGCCGATCGCTAACTTTCCACGGGCCATAGGTCGCCGGCCCCGGGGTCGACACATGAGGTGCGCGCACGCAACGGTTTATGTGTCGGCTGTTCGCTTGAACCTGTATGGGGGATCATGAAATCGCAATCGCATGCCGCCGGCGCGCCAGGGAATGTAGCCGCGCGAAACAGCATCACCATCTTCCACAACCCCAGTTGCGGTACGTCGCGCGATACGCTCGCGGCGATTCTCGAGGCGGGCCATGTCCCCGAGGTGGTGGAGTACTTGAAGATCGGATGGAGGCGCGATCAATTGGTCCATCTGTTTGAACGCATGGGCGCAAGACCGCGTGACGTCCTTCGCGTCCGCGGCGCCTCCGCCGAGGTGTTGGGACTGACCGCGCCGGGGATGTCGGACGCAGCCCTCTTGGATGCCATGGTCGCCCACCCAATCCTCGTCGAGCGCCCCATCGTGGTCACCCCAAAGGGCGTGGCCCTGTGTCGGCCGGCGGAAAAAGTGCGGACCCTTTTGTGAGATTGAGCGCCTTCATATGGACCAGGCCGCCTGCTGCAAGACGATCCGGTAACCGTCGGGGTCTTCGAAAGTGACGCCGTCGCGGTCCCAGTAGGGGTTGAACGCCGGCACGGACGCGAACCCGGCGCCGCGCATCCGTTCGATCGCCGCGCGCCACGCCTCTTCGTCGGGAAGGTATAAGACCAGCAGGTTGTCCTTGGTCGGCGCTATGCCGACGGTGTGGCCGCGCGCCCTGGTGAACTCGAAATGATAGGGCGCGCCCTCGCGGCCCAACATGACGCCATCGAAGCCGTCGTGATTTTCAAAGCGACAGAGCAAGGTGAAACCCAGGCCGTCGCGGTAGAATGGCAGCAGGCGCTCGATGTCGTCGGTCGGCCGCGCCACGCGCAGGACGGGAACGCCTCCACCCATGTTTACTTCTCCGCCATCGCCTTTTCAGCCGGGCCTCTCGCGCAGGGTGCTCACCCATCCGGCGGCGAGTGTAAACGCCGCACCGAGCGCAACCAGGGTGAACAGCAGTGTCATGATGAAGCCGTCCGCAGTCTGCCCGGCGCAGCAGGCGTCGCCCTTTTCACCACCGGCCCGTCGCCTCCATAAATCGAGTGTTCGCGGCGCGCGAGCCCAGCGCGTCAGGCGTCGAACACGATCACCGAGCGGGCGATTTCCCCGGTCTTCATTTCCACGAAGGCCTCGTTGACGTCTTCAAGCTTGATCCGCCGCGAGATCATCTCATCCAGTTTCAGCTTACCGGAAAGATACATGTCGACCAGCTTGGGCATGTCGACCGGAAAGTGGTTCGACCCCATCAGCGAGCCCTGAAGCTTCTTTTCCCCGAGCAGCGCCGCACCGGAAATCTCGATGGTCTGCCCGACCGGGATCATCCCGATGATGTTGGCCGTGCCCCCGCGCTTGAGCATGCCGAAGGCCTGTTCGGTGGTGACCTTCAGGCCGACCGCCTCGAAACTCTGGTCGACGCCGCCGCGGGTCATTTCGAGGACCGTCACCACAGCGTCGCCATCCGCCGCGCAGACGAAGTCCGTCGCCCCGAACAGGCGGGCGAGATTGTCCTTTGCCGGGGACATGTCCACAGCAATGATCCGGCTCGCCCCGGCGATCGCAGCGCCGTTGATGGCCGCCAGGCCGACCCCCCCGCAGCCGATCACGGCGACCGTATCGCCTGGCCGAACCTTGGCGGTATTGAAGACCGAGCACACGCCGGTCAGCACGCCGCAGCCGATCAAGGCCGCGCGGTCGAGCGGCATGTCCTTGCGGATGGCGACGCAGGCATGTTCGTGGACCAGCATCTGCTCCGCGAACGAAGACAGATTCAGATACTGCATCATCGGTCCGGTCTCTTGAGACAGGCGCGGCTCATCTGTCTTGGCGCGACGGGTGTCCGAGCTGATGCAACGGCTCATATGACCGGTGACGCAATGTTCGCAGTGACCGCAGAAAGCCGAAAGGCAGGTTATCACGTGGTCGCCCGGCTTAACTGTCCGCACCTCCGAACCGACCTGCTCGACGATTCCCGCGCTTTCATGGCCCAGGACCGCCGGCAGAGGGTGGGGATAGGATCCTTCGATGAAATGCAGGTCGGAGTGGCAGACACCGGCCGCGGCGGTGCGAATCAGAACCTCGTGCGGGCCTGGCTTGCTGATCTGCACGTCTTCGATCTGGAGCGGCGTTCTCACTGCGCGCAGGACGGCGGCCTTCATGATGTCTAGTTCCCTCTATCGATCGGCGACCGTCGCACGGTCGTCGCGGCAGGTTATCGCCGCTAAGTCTGCACCGGCCAAGGGGTAAACCTGACGACAATCGCCGGGCGTGACTTGCCGCCGTGCGTTCCGCCGTTGCCCGCGCTGCCGGTCCGCCGTAGGTTGAGAGGCATGAAACGCTTTGCCCTCATCACGTTCGCCGCCGCTTCACTGGCCGCCTGCGCCGAGGAGCCGATGGGTCCTGTCGCGCCCTATCCCTCCCCCCCCCTATCCGGTTCGGCCAGCGATTTCCGGGCCGAAGACTTCGCGTGGTCCACGCGGCCAGGGTCGGGGACCATTGCCGGGTCTCTTGGCTTCCATACGCCCGCCTCGCGCTACACCTGCCAGGGGGGCGATGTTATCCTCACGCCGGAGACGACCTGGACGCGCCGCCGGATGTTCATTCTCTATGGCTCGCCGGTAGCCGCAGCGGTGCCTCTCGACATCGTGCGCGCCAGGACGCCGTCGGCGCCCTCGGGCGATTATGCGCGATTCGCGAAAAAGACGATATGCGACGCGGATAACCGCTTCGGCTTCACCGGGCTGCCGGACGGCGCCTGGTTTGTCATCACCCTTGCAAAACCGACAGATATGCGAGGAGAGCCGATCGCGGTGATGCGCCGGGTGGAAACGCGTGGCGGCGCGCGTTCGGTGACGCTGAATTAAGCGACGCCGGCCCTCCGTTCCTTTTTAGGAACCTGTCAATCTCGTTCAAATTGGGTTCAGGCGCGACCGGATAGTTTCCAGATCAGATCTCGGTGAACGGCGGCGCGACTGTCCGTCAGAGCCGTCAACGACTGGAACAGGAGACTCAACATGAACAAGCTACTCAGCGCAGGCGCTGCGGCTCTTACGATTGCCGGCTCGGTCCTGACCACTACAGCACCATTAGCAGCCAATGCCGCCACGCACGGCGGCGGCGGGCTGGCGGGCGGAGGCCTCGGCGGCGTGCACCGCGTCGGTGGCGGTTTCAACGGCGGCGGCGGAGGCGGTAACCACGGCGGAGGCGGTAACCACGGCGGCGGCGGTTACCATGGCGGCGGTGGCTACCACGGCGGCTGGGGCGGATATCGAGGCGGCTACCACGGTGGCGGGGGTTGCTGCGGATGGGGTTGGGGTGTCGCGGCCGGGGCCGCCCTGGGCGCCGCCTACGCCTATGACGCTGGCTACTATGCTCCATACGCCGGCTATTATGGACCAGCCTATTACGCGCCAGCCTACTATGGACCCGCCTACTATGGTCGGGGCTGGGGCTGGGGTGGTTACCACCGCGGCGGCTTTTATCACGGAGGCTATCATCACGCCGTGCGCATCGGCCACCCGATCCGCTAAACCGCGGGCCCAAACAACTCCGCGCCAGTCCCTGGCGCGGGGTCTTTCGTGTCAGTTCATAGTCGCGCGGCCGATTTCCAAACCGTCGGCGCCGACGCCCACCTGGATCACAGAACCGTCCGTGAAGTCGCCCGCGAGAAGCTTGCGCGCAATCGGGTCAATCAGCTCCTTCTGGATGACACGTTTGAGCGGACGCGCGCCATAGACCGGATCATAGCCGCGTTCGCCCAGCCAATGGCGGGCGAGCGCATCGACCGCGATCGTCATGCGGCGCGCCTCGAGAAGTTTGTCCACCCGCTGCAGCTGGATCGTCACGATGGAGTCCATCTGCGCGCGGCCGAGTCGCTTGAAGAGAATGATCTCATCGATGCGGTTGAGGAACTCCGGACGGAAGTGCCGGCGCACCACATCCATGACCATCGGACGCACGGCCTCGGTCTCTTCTCCCTCGCCCTGGGCGGCGAGGAATTCCGAACCCAGGTTCGAAGTCATGATGATCAGGGTGTTACGAAAATCGACCGTCCGCCCCTGGCCATCGGTGAGCCGCCCGTCGTCCAGCACCTGCAGCAGCACGTTGAAGACGTCGGGATGGGCCTTCTCGACCTCGTCGAACAGCACGACCTGATAGGGTCGGCGCCGCACGGCCTCGGTGAGGGCGCCCCCTTCGTCGTAGCCGACATAACCCGGGGGCGCGCCGATCATCCGGCTGACCGAGTGCTTTTCCATGTACTCGCTCATGTCCAGGCGGGTGATCGCCGCCTCGTCGTCGAACATGAACTCTGCCAGGGCTTTGGTCAGCTCGGTCTTGCCGACGCCGGTCGGTCCCAGAAACAGGAACGAGCCGATCGGCCGGCCGGCGTCCTGCAGCCCGGCGCGGGCGCGGCGCACCGCGTCGGAAACGGCTTCGAGCGCCTCTTCCTGGCCCACGACACGTCCACGCAGGGAATCTTCCATGCGCAGCAGCTTTTCGCGCTCACCTTCGAGCATCTTCTCGACCGGCACGCCTGTCCAGCGCGACACCACCGACGCGATCTGTTCGGCGTCGACGACCTCTGGAGTCAAAGCCTGTTCGTCGGCGACGCGGTCGTCCTCGGCGAGCCGCTTTTCGAGCTGGGGAATCTCGCCGTAGGTGATTTCGGAGGCGCGTTGCAAATCGCCCCGGCGCTGCGCCGCGGCCAGTTCCGCGCGCAGCCGCTCCAGCGCTTCGCGCGCTTGCGCTGCCTGGCCGACCTTCTGCTTTTCGGTGCGCCAACGTCCGGTCATCTCTTCGGAGTCGGCTTCGAGCCCCTCGAGTTCGTTATTGAGATGCTCCAGGCGCTGCTTCGAGGCGGCGTCGGTCTCCTTTGCGAGCGCCTCGCGCTCGATCTTCAGCTGGACGATACGCCGATCGATTTCGTCGAGCTCTTCGGGCTTGGAATCGACGGCCATGCGCACGCGGCTGCCGGCCTCGTCGATGAGGTCGATCGCCTTGTCCGGCAGGAACCGGTCGGTGATGTAACGGTTCGACAGCGTGGCGGCGGCGACGATGGCGGCGTCGGAAATGCGGACGCCGTGGTGGGTCTCGTATTTTTCCTTAAGGCCGCGCAGGATCGATACGGTGTCCTCCACCGTCGGCTCGCCGACAAACACCGGCTGAAACCGGCGGGCCAGAGCGGCGTCCTTTTCGACGTGTTTGCGGTATTCATCGAGCGTGGTGGCGCCGACGCAATGCAGCTCGCCGCGCGCGAGGGCCGGCTTCAGCAGGTTCGAGGCGTCCATGGCGCCCTCGGATTTCCCGGCGCCGACCAGGGTGTGCATCTCGTCTATGAAGAGGATGATCGACCCCTCCGCCGCGGTGACTTCGTTCAGCACCGCCTTGAGTCTCTCTTCGAACTCGCCGCGATACTTCGCACCTGCGATCAAGGAGCCCATGTCGAGGGCGAGAAGCTTCTTGTCCTTGAGGCTTTCGGGCACATCGCCATTGACGATCCGCTGGGCCAGGCCCTCGACGATCGCGGTCTTGCCGACGCCCGGTTCGCCGATCAGGACCGGGTTGTTCTTGGTGCGACGAGCGAGAACCTGGATTGTGCGCCGGATTTCCTCGTCGCGGCCGATCACAGGATCGAGTTTCTGATCGCGCGCCGCCTGGGTGAGGTCTCTGGCATACCGCTTGAGGGCGTCGTAGCCCTCCTCCGCGGAGGCGCTGTCTGCGGTCCGCCCCTTGCGCAGGGACTGGGCCGCGGCTTCCAGGCCCTTGGCGTTGGCGCCGGCCCCGCTGAGCGCCCTGGACGCCTCTCCGCCTTCCTTGGCGAGCGCGATCAGCAGGCGTTCGGTGGTCACGAACGCGTCTCCACCAGCCTTCGCGCCCTCTTCGGCCGCCGCGAACACGCTGGCGGTCTCGGGTTTCATATACAGCTGTCCGCTACCGCCTTCGACCTTCGGCGTCTTGGCCAGCAAGGCCTCGACAGCCTGATCGGCCTCGTCGGGACGGCCGCCGGCGTTCTGGATCAGGGCGCGGCTGAGGCCATCCTTCTCTTCCAGCAGCACCTTCAACAGGTGTTCGGGCCCAAGCTGCTGATGGCGGCGGGCCAGGGCCAGCGACTGAGCCGACTGGATCGCCTGTTTGGCGCGGTCGGAATAGAGATCGATGTTCATGGAACCTCGCGAAACGATGTTGAGACCGATGTAGTGTGGCTTAAACACCACACAAGAGTGGCGCCTTGGCGTAGATCAAAGAGTTCATCCGCCGTTCAGTGCGGCGGAACCAAGATCACCGCGTTATTGGCGATCGTGACGATCATCGGAGGATGAATGATCGCTGCGGTGAATCCTGGAGGCCCGGAATGTCGAACCATCGACCCAAAGGTCTCCTCGGCGTCGGTTGGGCTATTGTGTGGCGGAGGTCGCTCTGCAGGCGCGCGCCCGGGCGCCGCTTCTCGAGGGAGCGAGAGACCATGGGGTGATTCTTATCGGTCAATCCTATGGCGGCGCGATCGCGACTATGATGGCGCACGCGCAACCGGCGCGAGTCGCCGGCCTGATGCTGCTGTCGAGTTACCTGGGTGAGCCAGGTCCCACCGCGCGGCGCCTGTTGCAGCTGGGCGCGCGGCTGGGCGGCGTGATCCCGCGCGACCTGCAGAACGCCGTCAAGGAAATCCACGGACAACCCGCGCAGCTCGATCACGTACGCAGCGCACTGAGCCGCCTGCGGATTCCCGTTCATATTGTCTATGGCGACGCCGACGACTTCGCACCGATCGAGGCGGCGCGGCGCTAACGAGCGTGCGCTCCGTGCGCTTCCAGGCCATCCCCGGAGGCGATCACTTTCTGAACGACGGGCCGGTCGAGCCATTGCGGGCTCACATCGAAGCGTGCATCCCAAGGCCGCGTTCGCCCATCCTTCCGGGCCTGGCTCGGTGGCTGGGGCTCGACCGTCGGCAAACGGCCCCCGGCCTCTCCGCGGCTTAGACTTCTTCGGACGTCGGCGCGGTCGCGCTCTTCGAAGAGTCGCTGTTTTCGAAACTGGCCGGCGTGCGGCGCCGGCGTGGGCGGCGCGGTTCCGCCGTTCCTTCGTCACGGGGTTCGGCGGGACGCACCTGCAAGAACGCCGGAGCGTGGCTCACGTCGCCATCGTCCGCTCGGAGCATGTTGCCAGGCGCCGGCGCGGCGACCGAAGCCGGCAACGGCGTCGCCTGCGGCTCGACCACCGTCATCGGATCGACGGCGGGGCGCTCGGCCTGGCCCGCGCGCGACTCGCCGCGAGGGCGATCATCGCGACCGTTGCGGGGACGTTCCTCGCGGGTGGAGCGACTGGCGCGCTCGCCGCTCGACCTGTCCTGCTGCGTGCGATCGCTTTGCGGCCTTTCGGAGCTCGTCCGATCGGCTTGAGGTCTTTCGGAAGCCGTCCGATCGGAGATCGCTCGATCAGAAGCCGGCCGCTCCGACGCGCCACGGTCTGCCTGATAGCGATCCCCCTGATTCCGATCGTCCCGAGAACGCTGCTCCGAATAGCGCGTCTCTTCGCGTGGACGATAGTCGTCACGCGGCCTCTCGTCGCGCCGCGTTTCGAACCGCTCGCCGCCATCGCCGCCTTCGCCCGTTGCGCCGTCGGCCGTATCCGAGTCTCCCGCGTCGCCCTGACCGCTCTCGTCTTCGAAGTCGATGTCATATCCCGAAACAAACTGATCGCGCCCGATGATCTCGGAGATCGGGCGCTGGGGCTGCATCGCGCGCATGACTCGGAAGTAGTGTTCCGCGTGCTGCAAATAGTTCTCGGCCAGAACCCGATCGCCGGCCGTATGCGCGTCGCGGGCCAGCTGCTGGTACTTCTCGTACACGTGCTGAGCCGCGCCACGGACCTTCACGCCATCGGGACCGTTGGAATCGAACGCCCGATTTGTATTGTGTTGCGGTTTTCCGCTATTGCCACCGCTACTGCGGTTGCGTCCGCGCTGACGCTTCATACCCTTGAAATCTCTCATGTTATTCGACCTGTTGCGGACCGCCAACGTGTCGTTCCCGACGTGGTTCCCAGCGGTTTGCGGTACTTGTCTCCGAGGTCGCGTTCGTCAGACCACGGCTCAACGACGCGTTTGTTCCCTTATCTCCACCGGCCAGCCAAAAGAGCGCATTCGCAAGGATTTTGTCGACCGCGCGCCCGGCGAGGATTTGGGCGCCGCCCCATCAGGGCGAAACGCCGAGGCCTCTTACTCCGGAAAATCAGGTGGAGACGACACTGGTCTAGCCGGTCGGCAACTGTTCTCCAAGTGCTTTCTTCATCCCGGCGACGATGCGTGGCCTGTCGGTCAGATCATTGTGGATCGAGACGCTCCCAGCCCCCGCGTCCTGGAACAGTCTCTGGACCTCGGCGGCCTGGCCAAGTCCGACTTCGACCGCGAAGACGCCGTCGGACCGAAGCACGCGCATCACCTGCGGCGCGAGCTCGCGAAAGGCGTCGAGCCCATCGGGTCCGCCGTCGAGGGCCAGCAAGGGTTCGTGGTCACGGACTTCCGGCGCGAGGCCGGCAATTTCGCCGGTCGGAATGTAGGGAGGGTTGGCGACGACGACATCGAAGCTGTCGGAGGCCAGACCGCCGGTCCAGTCGCCGCGCAGCAGCGCCACGCGCGATCCAAGACCCAGGTTCGCGGCGTTCTCGCGCGCCACCGCCACGGCCTCCGCCGATACGTCGACGCCAAGTCCCCTCGCCGCGGGTCTCTCCGAGAGAATGGCCAGCAGGATGGCCCCCGATCCAACGCCGAGATCGAGCACCGAGACGGCGTGGTCGGCAGGAATTCTGGGCAACAGGACGTCGAGAAGACTTTCAGTATCCGGACGCGGGGTCAGGACATCGGGCGTCACCTTGAGCATGATCTTCCAGAAGCCGCGCACGCCCAGGATGTGGCTGACGGGCTCGCGTTTCTCACGCCGAGACACCAGCGCCTCGAGCGCCTGCGCCTGGTCGTCGGTCAGCGGACGCTGCGGATCGGTGATGATATCGACACGACTGGCTCCCGACGCAGCCTCGACAAGCAATCGCGCGTCAATCACCGGACCGTCGACGCCGGCCGCCTGCAGACGCGCCTTGGCCGCCTTCCAGGCGGAAACGAGCGTGGTCAAGGACGCCGGCCCGCCCGCAGGCTTATTCCGCCGCCTGCAGCGCGCCGCTCTCTGCGCGAGCCTGCGCCACGGATGCAGCGTCAATTTCGGCGGCCTTCGCCTCGACAAGCTCGACGATGTGATCGATCATGTGGGCGTTGTCCATCTTGTGGTCAGGCTTTCCGGCCATATACACCATGCCCGAACCGGCCCCGCCGCCGGTGAACCCGACATCGGTCATCAGCGCTTCCCCGGGCCCGTTGACCACGCAGCCGATGATCGACAGGCTCATGGGAGTGGTGACGTGCTTGAGGCGTTCCTCGAGCTTCTCGACGGTGTCGATGACATTGAAACCCTGCCGTGCACATGACGGGCAGGCGATTATGTTGACGCCGCGATGGCGCAGACCCAGCGACTTGAGAATATCGAACCCGGCCTTTATTTCTTCCACCGGATGGGCGGCGAGCGAGACGCGGATCGTATCGCCGATGCCGGCCCAAAGCAGCCCCCCCATGCCGATCGCCGACTTGATGGTCCCCGACCGCAGCGCACCGGCCTCGGTGACCCCCAGATGTAGCGGACAGTCCACCGCGTCGGCCAGCATCTGGTAGGCCGCGACAGTCATGAACACGTCCGAGGCCTTCACGCTGATCTTGAATTCGTGAAAATCGTGGTCCTGAAGAATGCGCGCGTGGTTGAGCGCGCTTTCGACCATCGCCTGCGGGCATGGTTCGCCATAGCGCTCGAGCAATTCGCGCTCCAACGAGCCGGCGTTGACGCCGATGCGCATGGAGCAACCATAGTCGCGCGCCGCCTGAATGACCTCGCGAACGCGCGCGGGCGAGCCGATATTTCCCGGATTGATGCGCAGGCACGCGGCCCCGGCCTTGGCCGCCTCGATGCCGCGCTTGTAGTGAAAGTGGATGTCGGCGACCAGCGGTACGCGCGAGGCTTTCGCGATCGTCTTGAACGCAGCCGTGGCGTCTTCGTCCGGACAGGACACGCGCACTATGTCCGCGCCCGCCTCTTCCAGCTGACGAATCTGGTCGATCGTCGCCGCGGCGTCTCCCGTCACGGTGTTGGTCATGGACTGCACGGTAATCGGCGCGTCGCCGCCCACCGGGACCGAGCCAACGTGAATCTGGCGGGATTTGCGCCGTTCGATGGCCCGCCAGGGGCGAACACGCGTGTGATCTTGTGCGGTCATGGTAGCCTCAACATAGGGCAATTCGCCGGCCAGCCCAAGCCGTGAAAGAAACGGCCGCCCGTCCGGCACGCCGCTCAGCGCGCGGCCGGTGGCTCCAGCAGGGAGTCGAGCGGCGTCCTGCCTTGCGTCAATTTCCCGCGCGACAATCCATCGACGAACACCTCTGTCGAAGCAGGATTGGCGACATCGACGAGCAGACCCGCCGACGGTGGCGCGCGCCATGCCTCGCCGGCGGCCATCTGTCGCGCAAAAACGATCCCACCGTCGCCGCGCACGACGACCGACGTCGATTTGCGCGCTTGCAGGATCAACCGCGCGCCACCTGCGGGGGCGCCGTAGACAGCGCCGCTTGGAACGAAGGACGCGCCGACAGGGTCGGCGTCCGGCGCCTCGGCGGACGATGCGAGGCCGGGCGTTTCATAGGTCGGCGGAGCGGCGGCTTCCGGCGGCGCGGGCAATGGCGCGCCCAGCACGGCCGGCCCCGAGTCGGCGCTACGGGGCTCCAGATGCATGACCGCTCTGGTGACATGTCGCGGCGCGGCGGCGGCATGGCGCACGATATTCCAACCGACGACGGCCGCGATCAGCACCGCCACGCCCAAGGCGAGAGCGCCGAAACGGCGTCCGTGGCCGCGCAGCCCGGAGGGCGCTCTCAAGGTGTCGTCGACGTCGGGGGCCTCGTGGCGAAAGCGGGCGACGACGGCCTCGGTTTCCAGCCCGAGCGCGCGGGCGTAGGCGCGGACGTATCCGACGACGAAGGGGCGCGCCGGCAGGGCGTCAAGATTGAAGGATTCGAGCGAGGCGACGTGCGCCGCCCGGACCCGCGTCGCCTGAGCGATGTCCTCGACCGCCAGGCCAAGGGACTCACGCGCCGCCCGCAACGCCGCGCCTATGTTGCCAGAAGCATTGAGCCGTACCGGAAGCGGTCGCAGCGGCCCCAGGCCGTCCACGCTCGCGGGCCGGTCCTTGTTTTCGGCAAATGCGCCCGAGTCCAAAGGCATGTCTGACCTGGTCCTTGGCTGGGGCCGCCACCGGAAGAGAAACGCCCCAGGCGCCAGCTTCCGTCCCGGATTGCCGTTAGCCGCTGAACCGCGCAAATTCAATGAATTAAACCGCCACAAACAGCTTTCGCGCCAGTGATTCTATCTCACCGCGCAGAGACCCTCCGGCGCTGCGCAGGAATCCCTCAATCCCTCTGCGCGCCGCGCCGCGATCGCACGACAAGACCATCTGCTTTACCGCCCCGATCCCCGACGGCGGCATGGACAGGCGCTCGAACCCGAGCGCGACCAGAGCGAAGGCTTCGAGCGGACGACCTGCCATCTCCCCGCACACCGACACCGGCGTGCCGGTCTCGACACATGCATCGCGGATCGATTTCAGGGCGCGTAGCGCCGGCGGCGACAGCGGGTCGTAACGCTCCGACACGCGGGGGTTCCCGCGGTCGGCGGCGAACAAATACTGCATGAGGTCGTTGGTGCCGACGGAGACGAAATCGGTGAGCGGCAAGAGCGCGTCCAGGTGCCACAGAAGCGACGGCGCTTCGATCATTGCGCCGACCTCCAGGCGCGCTGGAGCCGGGCGACCACGGCGCTCGGCCCAGGCGACCTCGCGCTCGACGAGGGCGCGCGCATGGCGGAACTCGTCCACGGTGGCGACAAGTGGGAACATCACCTGCAGCGGCCGGCCGGCGGCTGCCGCGATCAGGGCCCGCAGCTGCATGCGCAACAAAGCGGGCCGGTCCAGGCCCATGCGCACGGCCCGCCACCCCAGGGCGGGATTGTCCTCCCGCTCGGCCTCGAGATAGGGCAACACCTTGTCGCCCCCCAGATCGAGCGTGCGGAACGTCACCGGCAGCGTCCCGGCGCCCTCGAGGACCTTCGAATAGAGAGTCGACTGCGCCGTCAGACGCGGCAGGTCTTCGGAGACCATGAACTGGAATTCGGTCCGGAACAGGCCGATCCCCTCGGCTCCGGTCTCGGCGAGTATGTCCAGGTCGACGGCCAGTCCCGCATTCATCAGCAGCGTGATCTTCACGCCATCGCGGGTGAAGGCCGGCGTGTCGCGCAGACGCGCGAACTCCGCCCGCCGCTCCGCGCGCACGCTGATCCGCGCCGTAACGGCCTTGACGACATCGGGCCTGGGCCGGAGGTAGGCCTCGCCCGTCTCCGCGTCGACGATCACCGGATCGCCCTGGTTGACCCGATCACGCAAGCCCGCGATGCGACCGACGCAGGGAATGTCGAGCGCGCGCGCCACGATCACCGCGTGGCTTGCCGACGAGCCCTCTTCCAGCAGCAACCCGCGAAGTTTTGAACGGTCATACTCCAGCAGATCGGCCGGACCCAGGTTGCGGGCGATCAGGATGGCGTTGTCGGGAAGCGTTCTCTTCCTGTCGCCCTCCCCGGTCAGGTGCCGCAACAAACGATCGTTGAGGTCTTCGAGATCGTGCACCCGTTCGCGGATGTACGGATCGCGGGCCTGACCCAGACTGGCGCGGTGCTCTGATCGCACGCGCTCGACCGCAGCCTCGGCGGTAAGGCCCGAACGCACCGCCTCCTGCAGCGAGTGGTTCCAACTCCGGCTGTGCGCGAGCATGCGATAGGTTTCGAGAACATCGTACGAAGGACCCAGAATGCCTTCGTGGCCCGCGAGCATGGTAGTGATCTGTGACTGCAAGGCCGAGATGGCCGAAGCCAGCCGCGCTTCCTCGGCCGTGACGTCGTCGGCCAGCAGGCGTCCGACGGCCACAGGCGCCTCATGCAGCACGGCGACCCCGAACGCGAGACCGTCCGCGAACTTCGCCCCCTTGAGCCGCTCGGCCCGCATGGGTGCGATTTCGACGTCCTTGAGCTCCTCCAGCGAAAGCAGATCGCCGGTGGCGACCATCTCCGCCAGGACCATGGCGATGATCTGGAGATCCTCGACCTCATCCTCGGCATAGACGCGGCTCGTGCGGTTCTGCACCACGAGCACGCCGATCGCGCGGCCGCCCCGTAAAAGGGGAACGCCCAACAGGGCATGGAAGGGATCCTCGCCGGTTTCGGGCCTGTACGAGAACGCCGGGTGGGCCGGCGCGTCGGACAGGTTGAGCGGCCGTCCCTGACGCATGATCTCTCCGACGAGCCCCTCGCCGGGCTTCATGCGGGTGACGTGAACGGCGCCCCGATCGAGACCCTCCGTCGAGAACAGCTCCATTTCGCCGTTGGCGCGGCGCAGGTAGATCGAACACACCTCCGCCACCATCGAGCCGGCTATGGTGCGCACGACCATGTCCAGCTTGCCCTGGGTCGGCTTGGTTCCAGCCATGGCCTCGCGAATCTGCCGCAGCAGACTGCGCGGTCCGCGGGTAATGAGCCCTGGCGATGGCATGAGACTTCTGACGCGCTCCTTCCTCTTGTGCGTTGTCGCGCCGCCGGCGCGCAAAGCGCCTATAACAGGTTTTGCCGCGCGTGCGCTCGGCGCGAAGCCTGGCTCAATCGATTTTGAAGCGAATGCCTAAAGGCGGTCCAGGCCATAGGCGGCGTGCAACGCGCGCACGGCCAGCTCGGTATAGGCCGCGTCGATAAGCACGCTTATCTTGATTTCGGATGTAGAGATCACCTGAATATTGACGCCCTTTTCCGCGAGGGCGCCGAACATGGTCTTGGCGACCCCCGCATGACTGCGCATGCCGACGCCGATGACCGAAACCTTGGCGACATCTTCGTTGACGGCGACATCGTCGAAGCCGATGGAGCCTTGCGCCCCCCGCACGATCTCGACAGCTCGCTGCGCATCGCGCTTGCCGACAGTGAACTCCATGTTCGCCGAGCCTTCGCGATGGGCGTGGCTCTGGACGATCATGTCGACATTGACGTTCGCGTCGGCGAGGCGCCCGAAGATCTCGGAGGACACGCCTGGATGATCGGGCAGGCCAAACAGGCTGATCTTCGCCTCGTCACGGCTGTAGGCCACGCCGCTCACGATCCGTTTTTCCACGATTTCCTCCTCGTCACAGACCATGGTGCCCCGGCCGCCTGTTTGTCCAGGGTCGACGAAGCTCGACAGCACCCTGACCGGCACGCCGTGGGCCATCGCCATCTCCACCGAGCGGGTGTGCAGCACCTTGGCGCCGAGTGAGGCCATCTCCAGCATTTCCTCGTAACTTATCTGAGCCAGACGGCGCGCCTTGGCCTCGATTCTCGGGTCGGTGGTATAGACGCCGTCCACGTCCGTGTAGATGTCGCATCGGTCGGCTCTGATCGCCGCGGCGATCGCGACAGCAGTGGTGTCGGAGCCGCCGCGTCCCAGCGTGGCGAGCCGGCCCCCTCGTGTGACGCCTTGAAAACCGGCGATCACGGCCACCTCGCCGGCGCCCAGGGCGCGATCCAGATTGACGGCGGGGATTTCCTCGATGCGCGCCTTGCCATGCGACTCATCGGTGATGATGGGGATCTGCCAACCCAGCCACGAACGCGCCCTTGCGCCCATATTACGCAGGCTCATGGCAAGCAGTCCTGCCGTAACCTGCTCGCCAGAAGCCACCACGGAGTCATACTCGTCGTCCGAGGAAGCGAGCCCCTGCGCGGCCGGCCCGGCCGCGTCGGTCCAGGCGACGAGCTCATTGGTCCTGCCAGCCATGGCCGACACCACGACGGCGACACTATGGCCAGAGGATATCTCGGCCATCACCAGGCCGGCGACCCGCCGTATGCGTTCGAGATCGGCGACGGACGTTCCCCCGAATTTCATGACAAGCCGAGACAATCGGGTCCGCCCTCCGCGCGAAGCGCGCTTTTAGCGACGCGATCCTCACGCGACAAGCGCGGCCGCGATCGCTAGTCTGCGCCAATGTCCGCCCCCGCCTCGACCAGCACCAGCATCGACCCCGCCGATGTCGCGCGGTTCTCCGCGATCGCCGAGGACTGGTGGAACCCCCGCGGCAAATTCGCGCCGCTGCATGCGCTCAATCCGGTTCGTCTCGCATTCATTCGCGATCGGGCGCTGACGCGGTTTGGGAGGCAAGAGCGCGAGCGGACTCCTTTCATTGGTTTGCGAGCGCTGGACGTCGGCTGCGGCGGCGGGCTGATCTGTGAGCCCCTGGCGCGACTGGGTTTCAGCGTGACGGGTCTCGACGCGTCGGAACGCAACGTCTCTGTCGCCCAGCTTCACGCGGCGGCCATGGGGTTGGACATCGACTATCGCGCCGGCACGGTCGAGGCGTTGCTGTCCCGCGCGGAGCCGGCCTTCGATCTTGTCGTCAGCATGGAAGTCGTCGAACACGTAACGGACCCAGGCGACTTTCTGCGGGATTGCGCGCGCCTCACGGCCCCTGGCGGTCTGATGATCGTCGCGACCTTGAACCGCACGCTCAAGTCCCTGGCGCTGGCCAAGGTCGCCGCCGAACACCTGCTGCGCTGGCTGCCGATGGGCACGCATGACTGGCGAAAATTCGTGCGGCCGGACGAAATGCGCGCCCACCTCGACGGTTCGGGCGTGACCGTCGATGGTCCCTATGGCGCCAAGCTTGATCCGCTGACCGCGCGATGGTCGATATCGGCCGACGTGTCGATCAACTACTTCATGGCCATGAGCCGGCGGGAAGATCACGGCGCGTCGCTCTAAGCGTTGCATTCCGGCCACAGAGCTGGATGATACCGCCCGTCAGACGAGCCCACTATCGACAAAGAAGTGAATTTGGCCGGATCGTGGCTCGATTGACATCGCCCAGGCACATTGTTCAGCGATCCGCACCGCTCCTGAAACCCCAAGGAGCCACCAACCATGCTGACGCGCAGCGTTATCGGCCTTTCGATCGCCGCCACCTTGATGATCCCCATGGCGGCCGCGACAGAGGACTTCACGCCCATAAGCGATCGCATTCTGAGCGATCCGGCCTTCCTGCCCTTGAAGGGTCAGATCTACGGCGAGTCTTCGTACAACTACGGCGATACACAGTCACAGGGCTTCAATGCGAGCGGAGCAAACTTGTCATCGACGAGTCGTACTCTGAACACCCTCACCCAGACTTTCGCGTTCGGCGTCTCCGACCGCCTGTCGATCAACGTCAGCGAAGCCTACGGTTTCTCCGGCAACGCCAAAGTCACGACCGCGACGGGCGCGAGGTCGACCAGCCAAAGCGGATGGTATGACCCGGCCTTCGGCCTCACATACCGTCTCATCGATCAGAAACAGCAGCCCTTCATGCTCGATGTGTTCGGCCATTATTCTCCGGACGCCTTCTCGTCGAGCGCCGCGATCAACGGCGAGGACGCCACCGTCGCGCGCGGCGGCGCCGCAGCCGATTTTGGTCTGGCCATCGCGCGGGAAACCCGGTTCTTCACGCTCCGCGGATCGGTGACGGCCAACTATTACGATTCCTCGACCCAGCAGACCGCCTCGCCGCAGCGCGGCTATGCCAACACGAGTTCATACTGGGCGCCGACGCTTGGACTGCAGACCCAGACCCGGTTGACCAACAGGCTCTCGGCCAACGTGAACGCGAGCTATACTTTTAACGGCAGTCCGACCGTGAGCAACAACCTGCCCTATCTCTTCCATAGGGAAAATCTCGGGAACACCGCCGACGTGGGCGTTTCGCTGAACTATCACCTGATCCCGAACAGACTCGTCGGAAGCGTCAATTACAACCACACGTTCCGAGACCACACCAATGTGACTTATCCTGAGGATGTCGCCCTGGATGGCTACCATTGGGGGACGACCAACGATGTCGGGGTGTCTCTGCGATACCTGTTCCAGTAACGGCGGCAGTCGTCCCTCCCTCCCCCCGAAGTAGGGGACAGACGGCGAAGCCGTCAGGGTGGGGAAGTCTCTATGAAACTCCGCACAGCCGCCAAGTCCGCCGCACTTCCCCACCGTGGACGCTTCGCGTCCTGTCCCTCCTCATAAAGGGGAGGGAAAGCGGGGATGCCGTTGGAACGTCAGTTGATCTGCGTCTTCTTCGGCGCGGCGGGTGGCAATGGCGCCACGGGCACGCCATCGCTAAGCAGAGCCTTCACCTCGGTCGGGGAGGCTTCTCCGTAAATGCCTCGCTCCTCGGACTTGCCTTCGTGGATCAGCCTCGCCTCGCTGGCGAAGCTGTCGCCCACATAGTCGAAATTCTCCTCGACATGGCGGCGCACCTGACCCAGCGCCTCCATCATCATCGCCTGTGCGTTCGCGGGCAGACCGGCGGCGTTCTGCTTGCGGGTTCCGCTTACTGCGGGCGCCATGATCTGCTTGCGTACGTCAGGCGAGGCGCACACCGGACACGCCAGCAAGCCGCGCGAGGCTTGATCGTCGAAGTCGGCGGACGCGCCGAACCATCCTTCGAAATCATGGCCGGAGTCACAAACGAGCGCGTAGCGTATCATGGGCCGGTGAACGCCCGCGCGTTCTCGAGGACGGGTATGGCCGCGCGCGCCCTTTCGACCTGAGCCAGATCTAGCGTCGCGGATATGACACAGGGCTCGTCGTGGTCGGCGTGAGCCAGTACGTCTCCCCAGGGGCCGATCACGAGCGAATGCCCCCACGTCTCGCGACCGTCCTCGTGCGCCCCACCCTGCGCCGGCGCCAGAACGAACGAGCCGGTCTCGATGGCGCGAGCACGCAGCAACACCTCCCAGTGGGCTTTGCCCGTCGGCCGGGTGAATGCGGCGGGCGTGGTGAGCACGTGCGCGCCGGCCCGAGCGAGCGAGCGATGCAGGGCGGGAAAGCGCAAATCGTAACAGATCGTCAGTCCCAGGCGCGCGCCTGCGGCCTCGGCGACGACGGCGGCGAGCCCAGGTTCATAGACCGCGGATTCCCGGTGCCTCTCTCCGGTCGGAAGGTCGACGTCGAACATGTGAAGCTTGTCGTAGGTCGCCGCCACGGACCCTTGTGGATCGACGAGGATCGAGCGGTTGGCCGCCTTGCCGTCGGGACGCAGGACCATCGCCGATCCGATCAATATCCAGACATTCAATTCCGTCGCCAGGGCGCGATACCCGTTGACGGCCGCGTCGCTCTCCATCGGCGCCAGCGCGTCGAACAATAGGGAGCGATTGCGCTGCAGGATATTGCTTCCCTCTGGTGTGACGATCACCCGGGCGCCGCCCGCCGCAGCCTCGCGCACCAGTGGCGCCGCTTGACGCAGGGCCTCGGCCTGAGAGGACGGAGTCCGCAATTGAACGAGGGAGACCTCGATTGTCACGCGGCCAACAGACCGTCGAGTTCGCCTCGCTTATCGAGCGCGACGAGGTCGTCGCAACCCCCGACATGGCGCTCGCCGATGAAGATCTGAGGGAAGGTCGCACCGCCCGAACGGGCGACCATCTCGCTGCGTTTGGCAGGGTCGAATCCCGCCTCTATCTCATTCACCTCCGCGCCTTTGTCGGCAAGCAAGGCGAGCGCGCGCGCGCAGTAGCCACAGAAGGGACGCGTGTAGATGGTGACCTGGGCCATACCAATCGGAAGTTCCTGAACAAAAGCGGAGCGAAGCAGACCCGTCTCATATAGCGCGCGCCGCGGATTCTTTCACGCGCGCAATGACCGCGATATCGACGCTTGCCGCGCCCGCCGACTTCAGGGCGCGAGCGCACCCTTCCAGCGTCGCGCCCGTCGTGAGGACATCGTCGATGACGACAAGCCGGCGACCCTTGACCCGCCCGCGCCAGCCGGGCGCCACGCGAAAGGCGCCGGCCACATTCCTGCGTCGGCCCGCCGCCGACTGGCCGCCCTGCCCTCGCGTCGCGCGCACGCGCACCAAGGCGTCGGGAAAATACGCCACACCGGTGCGCGACGACAGTCTGCGCGCGATCTCGGCGGCCTGATTGTAGCGTCGGCGCAGAAGACGCAGGCGATGCAATGGAACCGGGATCAAAGCGTCCGCATCGCCGATGACGTCGCCGGCCGACCGCGCGATCCAGCTTGCGAACAGTACGGCCAGATCGGACCGATCGGCGTGTTTCAACTTCAGGATCAGATCGCGCGAAGCCTCGTCGTACACGCACGCCGCCCGACCGCGATCGAAGGCCGGCCTGCGCGCATGGCAGGCCGGACACAAGGCCCCTTCGCCTTGGTGATAGGCGAATGGCGCGCCGCATGCGTCGCAGCAAGGCGCCTCGACGAAGTTGATTCGTCCCCAGGCCTCGGCGGTCAGTCCCAGCGTCTGAACCGATCCGGCGCCTTCGTTCAGCGGGCGCGGTGGAATGATCAGATCAAGCAGGCCCGAGCCGGCCCGCGCCAGCGCCCGGGCGCCCGATTGGCGCGCTTCGAATGAAATCACGGCCCCTCGCTTGTGTTCGACGCGCAAGCTTTGCACGTCCGCGCCGCTTGCAGTAGGCCTTTCGCGCGTGACGAATTCTCCTCCCCGCCTTTTTGACCGGGCCCTGCATCGAACGCGCCTCTCTCGGGCGGCCCCGCGCTTCGCGCATGCCGAATTTCTGAAACGCCGGGCCGTCGACGACGTTGTCGACCGTCTCGGAGGCATCAACCGGGACTTTGCGACGGCGATTGAGTTGGGCGCGCGAACTGGCCTGCTTTCCGAGGCTTTGAGGCGGAGCGGGCGTCCTGGCCAAGTAGGGTATTTGATCGAGTCGGACCTGTCCCGGAAGATGCTGGCGCGGCGCGGCGGCGCGAGAGTCGTGCTCGACGAAGAAATCCTGCCGTTCTTGGACGCGTCCGCCGACCTCATCGTCTCGACACTGGCGCTGCATTGGGTCAACGATCTGGTCGGGGCCCTCATCCAGGTTCGCCGCGCCCTCAAACCCGACGGCCTGTTTCTGGGAGCGCTCCTGGGCGGCGCCACCCTGCACGAACTGCGCCTGGCCCTGACTGAAGCCGATCTCGAGCAGACCGGCGGCGCCGGCCCGCGCGTCTCTCCGTTCATCGACGCCGGCGACGCGGGCGATCTGATGCGTCGGGCCGGCTTCGCCCTTCCGGTCGTCGATGTCGATCGCGTCACCGTCCGCTACGCGCATCCCCTTGAACTGCTTGCCGACCTTCGGGCGATGGGTGAAACCAATGCGCTGTACGAGCGATCCCTGGCGCCACTCAGCCGGTCGGTCTTAGCGCGCGCCGCCGAGATCTACCTCGAGCGCTTCGCCGGCTCCGACGGCCGGGCGCCGGCGACCTTCGAGATCATCGGGCTGACCGGGTGGGCGCCGCATCCCGATCAGCCGAAGGCGCTGAAACGAGGATCGGCGACCAGCCGCCTCGACGAGGCGCTCGCTCGGCTTCGCGGCCGTTCCGAAGGCTAGCGTCCAGCGTTTGCCTGCGGCGGACGACCATGCAAAGGGTCGGGGCGACGCATGACGTTGCGGAACGGGCGCGCCCGGTAACCTATAGACGGAGGACGTTCGTGCTGAGCTGGAAGATCGGCGACGTGACGATCACGCGCGTGTTGGAACAGGAGTTTCCGGTCGTCTACAGCGACAAACACCCGTTCATGCCCGAGGCTCGGCCCGAAGCGCTGAAATCCGTCCCCTGGCTGCATCCCCATTATGTGACCGACGAAGGCTATCTGCGCCTTTCCATCCACGCGCTTCTGGTGGACGCGCCTGGGTTGCGGCTGGTGGTCGACACCTGTGTGGGCAACGACCGTCCGCGCCGGATGCTGGGTGGGAGAAGCCTCTCGACCGGCTTCCTGGAGCGCCTGGCAGATGTCGGCTGGACGCGCGATGGCGTCGACGCGGTCGTATGCACCCATCTGCACGTCGATCATGTGGGCTGGAACACCATGCTCGAAGATGGTCGCTGGGTCGCGACCTTTCCAAGGGCGCGCTATCTGATCGGCCGCGAAGAGTTTCGACATTGGAGCGCAGCGGCGGACGAGGAGCAGCAGACCGTACTGACCGACTCCGTGACGCCGCTCTTCGACGCGGGTCTCGCACACCTGGTGGAGACGGACCATCGCCTCTCCGATGAAATCCGCCTCAAGCCCACACCTGGTCACACGCCTGGGCATGTGAGCGTGGTCATTCAGTCCAAGGGCGAGACCGCGATCATCAGCGGCGACGCGATTCACCATCCCTGTCAAATGGCGCATCCCGAGTGGACACTGCCCTTCGACACCGATCCAGCTGGCGCCGTGTCGACCCGCAGCGCTCTCCTTGAAGAGGTCGCGGACCAACCGATCCTGTTTATAGGCACGCATTTTGCGGCGCCGACCGCCGGCTGGGTGACGCGCGAGGGAGAAGCGTACCGGCTCAAAGAGTGAGCGTTTTGTTGTTTAGACCGCGAACGGCGCCTCTGCCCAGTGGCGGCCGTCGGCGCATCGATTGCGCGCCGTCGCGCGCCCCAAAAGTCTTCCAAGCTTCCCCCGAAGCGTTCGTGCGGCCCGCGGCCCATTCTTACGCTGCTGTCTCGCACCAGCGTTCGAGATCCTGGCGCGCGCCGATGTAGGCCAGCCCTGAAGCAATCGAGACGAGCTCGCCTCCGCTCTCGAGTTTGTCGTCGCCGAAGCGACGGGCGAACAAACGGCGCACAGCGGGGACGAAGGACGAGCCGCCGGTGAGAAACACGCGGTCGACGCCCTCCCCCTCCAAGCCCGCGCGTTGCAACGCCTCTTCCACGGCCGCTTCGATGGCGGCGAGCTCGGGCGCTATCCAGACTTCGAACTCGTCGCGAGCCACCGGCTTTTCGATGCGGACGGAGCCGGCTTCGAACAGAAACGTCGCCAGGGGGGCCACCGACAACGTCTCCTTCAAACGCGACACCGCCTGGTAGAGACGGTAGCCGTGATTGCCGTCGAGGACCTCCACGAGACGAGCGATTTTCTCACGCTCCAGTGAACTTCGCAGCAATCCTCGAATATCACGCATGTCGCGGGACGCTCTGAGCAACGCAAGCTGCTCCCATCTGGCGAACGCCGTGTAGTAGCGGTTGGGGACCGGGAGGATATTGTCAAACGCCTTGTAACGCGAGCCGCGACCCAGTTCAGGCGAGACGAGATGATCGATGATGCGGTAGTCGAAGGCGTCTCCCGCCACCCCGACGCCGGCGTTGGCCAGCGCCGTCGACCGCAGCGCGCCGTCGTCCGCCTCGAACCGCACGACGGAGAAATCGCTGGTGCCGCCGCCGAAGTCGCCGACGAGCACGGTCGCCTCGCCTTGCAACCGGCGGGCGAAAAAGAACGCCGCCGCGACCGGCTCGTAGGCGTAGCGGATGTCGCTGAAACCCAGACGGGCGAACGCCGCCTGATATCGCGCGAGCGCGAGCGACGCATCGGGTCGGGCCCCCGCGAAGGTGACGGGCCGGCCGATTATCGCCGTCGGGGGCAAGTTCTCCATGGCCAGACCGGCGTGCGAGCGCAGGCGCAACAGGAACGTGGAGAGGAGATCTTCGAATTGATAGCGGCGGCCTAGCACGCGGGTGTCCTGGAACAGCGGGCTGGCCGCGTAGCTCTTGAACGACTGGATGAAGCGGGTCTCCAATGGTTCTTCAACATAGGCGTCGATGGCCCATGGCCCCGCCTCCACGACCCGGCCGCTTGGATCATCGGCGGGCGCGTGGAAACTCAGCGCCGAGCGAAACGCGACGATCTCCTCGTCGAGATAGGGAAACGCGACGAGATGGGCCCGGCCGTCGTCGCCGATCAGCGACACCACCGTGTTGGTCGTCCCAAAATCAATTCCGATGGCGCCGCGCGCGACGTGCGACATGAGCCTCTCCTTGACAGCCTGGTTCGGGGCTCGCCCGACCGTAGCCAAGTTGAAACAAGGCTAGCCGGACGTCAGTTGGAAGGCGCGGGCGTTATCATGAAACGGCGACCACGTGCGGCAGGTCGGCGAGCGGACTCTCATAGGCGGCCATCTGCGCCATCATCAGAATCTTCGAAACCGAGGCCGACAACGGGCAGATCTGCACGGGTTTCGAGAGGCCCACGAGGATCGGCCCGATGACGGTCGCCTCGCCGAGCGCTTGCAGAAGTTTGGTTGAGATCGACGCCGAATGGATCGCCGGCATGATCAGGACATTGGCTTCATCGGTCAGACGCATGAAGGGATAGTTCGCCCGCGACGCTGGATCGAGCGCCAGTTCGGGCGGCATCTCGCCTTCATATTCGAAATCGATATCGCCACGGGCGTCGAGCATCGACACCGCCTCGCGGACCTTCTCGGCGCGTTCGCCCATCGGGTTGCCGAAGGCCGAATAGGACATGAAGGCCAGACGCGGCGTGAACCCGAGATTGCGGACGGTCCGCGCGGCTTCGCAGGCGATCTCGACCAGGTCGATGGCGTCAGGCATTTCGGTGACATTGGTGTCCGCAATGAACAATGTCCGACCCTTGGCCAGCACGATCGACATGCCGATCAGCCTCCCACCCGGCCCGGGATCAATCACCCGCATGACCTCGACCAGCACCTGATCGAAGTTGCGGGTGACGCCGGTCACCATGCCGTCGGCGTGGCCCGCGGCCAACATGGACGCCGCGAACGAGTTGCGGTCCTGGTGAATGAGGCGCTGCACATCGCGCTTGAGATAGCCGTGCCGTTGCAGACGGCCGTAGAGCGCGTCGATGTAGTCCGATCCCTGAACCGAAACGCGCGCGTTGATGACTTCCAGCTTCGTCTCCGCCGGATCGAGCCCGGCGAGCCGCATGTTGTGCTCGACCAGTTCCTCGCGACCGACCAGGATGGCCGTGCCCAGACCCTGACTCTGAAATGCATGGGCGGCGCGGATGACGCTGGCTTCCTCGCCCTCGGCGAAAACGATGCGCTTGCGCGGACCCGACTGCAGCGCCATCGATATCTTCTGCAGCAGTCCGGCGGTCGGATCGGCGCGCCTGGCCAGGCTGTCGCGATAGGCGTCCATGTCGGGGATGGGGCGGCGCGCCACGCCGGTGTCCATCGCCGCCTGCGCCACGAACGGGGGGATATAATGGATCAGCCTCGGGTCGAACGGCGTGGGGATGATGTATTGCGGGCCGAACTTGAGATGTTGGCCCTGGTAGGCGGCCGACACCTCGTCGGGAACGTCCTCGCGCGCCAGGGCGGCAAGGGCGTTCGCACAGGCGATCTTCATCTCGAGATTCACGCGCCGGGCTCTCACATCCAGAGCGCCGCGAAAGATATAGGGAAAGCCCAGCACGTTGTTGACCTGGTTGGGATAGTCCGAGCGTCCCGTGGCGACGATCGCATCGGGCCGTACGGCGTGCACTTCTTCCGGCGTGATCTCGGGATCGGGATTGGCCATGGCGAAGACGATCGGCTTGTCCGCCATCGTCCGCACCATGTCCTGGCTGACGGCGCCTTTCACCGAAACGCCGAGGAACACGTCGGCGCCCACCATGGCGTCGGCCAATGTCCGCGCGTCGGTATCCACGGCGTGCGCGGACTTCCACTGGTTCATGCCCTTCACCCGGCCGCGATAGATCACGCCGGTATTGTCGACGGCGATGCAGTTCTCGTGTCGCGCGCCCATGGCCTTGACCAGGTCGAGCGTGGCGATGCCCGCAGCGCCCGCGCCGCAGAGGACGATCTTCACGTCTTCCAGTCGCCGTCCGGTGATCGCGCAGGCGTTGATCAGGCCGGCCGCCGAGATGATCGCCGTGCCGTGCTGGTCGTCGTGAAAGACCGGGATATCCAGAAGCTCCTGGAGTTCCGTCTCGATCCGGAAACACTCGGGCGCCTTGATGTCCTCGAGGTTGATGCCGCCGAACGTGACGCCGATGTTCTTGATGACGGTGATGATCTCGTCGGGGTCGCGGGAGGAGACCTCGATGTCGATGCTGTCGACGTCGGCGAAGCGCTTGAAGAGGACCGATTTGCCTTCCATCACCGGCTTGGCGGCGGCCGCGCCCCGATCCCCGAGACCCAGAATGGCCGTCCCGTTGGTGATCACGGCGACCAGATTTCCCTTGGAGGTGTATTCATAGGCGAGGTCGGGGTCCTGGGCGATCGCCAGAACCGGCGCGGCGACGCCCGGCGAATAGGCCAGCGAAAGATCACGTTGAGTCGCCATGGGCTTGGTCGCCACTACGGCGATCTTTCCAGGCGTGGGATAGCGGTGGAAGGCCAGCGCCTCCTCGTCGGTGAATGTCTTTTTTTCAGGCTCGCTCATGGTCTTCCGCTGACTCGCTTGCGCCTCCGGGGCGTCGTTTGATCGGATCACGCCCCCTATCGACGCCAAGGGCGGTCGACGACAAGGATAATTGCAAAAACCTCTGATCCAACGCAAAGCCGCGGTCGTGAGCGGTATGCGCGTTGGTGGTTGACCGGGCCGGGATCGGCGAGGGACATAGGCGCGGAATCGCTGCGCGACACAAACGCCATCGGGGCAAGGTCGCACGTTTCCAAGGTCGCGTCGACACATGGCCGGCATACTCAGGATTGGCGTGGCCGGGGCCATGGGCCGCATGGGTCGATCGGTGACGGACGTCGCGGACCAGTGCGACGACGTGCTCATACGGTTGCTCTTGGGCCGGCCAAGTGGCGACGGCGTGGCGCGTGACCCAACGCTGGCGACAATCGAAGAGGCTCTGGCGGAAACGGACGTCATCATCGACTTCTCGACGCCAGGCGCGTCAACCGAGCTTGCCGGCCTGGCCGCGGGGAGAGGCGGCCCCGCCCTGGTGATCGGCGCCACCGGCTTCTCCGCGGAAGAAAGCGCCGCGATCCTCGATGCGTCGCGGAGTATAGCCATCGTCAAGTCGGGCAACTTCTCGATCGGCGTGAATGTCCTCGCCGGCCTCGTCGAAGAAGCCGCGCGCCGGCTCTCGGCGGAAGACTGGGACATAGAAATCCTCGAGGCGCACCACAGACGCAAGCGCGACGCGCCGTCCGGCACCGCCCTGATGCTGGGGGACGCCGCGGCGGCAGGCAGGGGCGTCGCCCTCGACCAGTTGATGGCGCGAGCCCGCGACGGCGTCGGAGAACCGCGCCGGAGTGGCGAGATCGGCTTTTCGTCGCTCCGCGGCGGCGGCATCGTCGGCGAGCACAGCGTGGTCTTCGCCGCGGAGGATGAGATCGTCACCCTGTCCCATTCGGCCCGCGACCGGCGCCTGTTCGCGCGCGGTGCGGTCACCGCGGCGCTGTGGGTGTCGACACGAAGACCCGGCCTCTACGCCATGGCCGACGTGCTAGGGTTCCGGGACTGATTGGCTTCCGCGGCTCGTTGCCATAGGAACAAGACATGAACGGCGGGATTGCCAGCGATCCTAATCCTTATGCGATTCCGCAACACGCTCGCGGAACTGAATGGCCAACGGCTCGAACGCGTCGTGCTGTTCGGAAAGCCATCGCCGATTACCAAGCCGGTCCAGGCTCGATCGTGCCGGTCCAACGGGCGGAAGCGGCTCGCCGATTTGGGAAGCTCCGCGCCACGCCGCCAGACACGAGCTGGCGACCTTACCTATGCCCGGTCGATCCGAAACCACCGACGCCGCGCGCCGTCCCGTCGAGACTGTCCACTTCCCGCCAAGTCGCCTGCTCGACCGGCGCGATCACCAGCTGCGCGATGCGATCGCCGCGCCGGATGATGAAATCCTCTTCACCAAGGTTGATCAGTGTCGCCTTGATCTCGCCGCGATAGTCGGCGTCGACGGTGCCGGGGGAGTTCAACAACGTCACGCCATGGCGTAGCGCGAGGCCGGAACGAGGACGCACCTGAGCCTCGTGGCCGGGCGGCAAGGCGATCGCCAGCCCGGTGGGGACGGCCATGCGGGAGCCCGGGCGCAGGACCAACGGCTGATCCTCCGCCACGGCCGCGCGAAGGTCCATGCCGGCCGCGCCGGCTGTCTCGTAGGCGGGGAGCGGGAGATCGCGGCCGTGTTCGAGGCGCATGACACCGACGTCCGGGCTCATGCGAGCGCCTCCGCAATGCGTGCGGCCAGTCGCTGCGCCACTTCAGACTTCGCGGCCCTCGGCCAACGCTCCGTCCCGGCGGCGGTCACCAGCAGCACCTCATTCACATCTCCCCCCATGATCGCCGCCTCGCTCACGTCATTGCCGACCACCCAGTCGCAGCCCTTGCGCGCCAGCTTGGCGCGGGCGTTCTCCTCGAGATGGTTGGTCTCGGCCGCGAATCCGACCACCAGCCGCGGCCGGGCCTGGCCGGGCGCGGCCAACCGGGCGAGGATGTCCGGATTTTCGACCAGCGTGAGCGTCGGGGGACCCTCGCGGCCCTTCTTGATCTTGACGCCAAACACGGCGTCCGGGCGCCAGTCGGAAACCGCCGCCACGCAAACCGCCGCGTCGGCCGGCAGAGCCGCCTCGCACGCCTGAAGCATCTGACATGCGGTTTCCACATCGACCCGGTTGACGCCGGGCGGCGTGGCGAGAGAAGTCGGCCCCGACACCAGCGTCACCCGCGCGCCCGCCGCCGCCAGGGCCTGCGCGATCGCATAGCCCTGCTTTCCGCTCGAACGGTTCGTGAGAAAACGCACGGGGTCGATCGGCTCGGCGGTCGGGCCGGCGGTGACCAGGACGTGGCGGCCGCGCAGGGTTCGCCTGGACGGGTCGAGGGCCTCGAGGATCGCGTCGAAGATCACGGAAGGCTCGGCCAGCCGGCCGGGTCCGAATTCTCCGCAGGCCATCGCCCCCTCGTCGGGGCCGACGATCGACACGCCGTCGGCCGCCAGACGCGCGACGTTTCGTCGGGTAGCCGGATGCAGCCACATCTTGACGTTCATCGCCGGCGCCATCAGGACCGGCTTGTCGGTCGCCAGCAGCACGGCGGTCGCCAGATCGTCGGCCAGACCGTTGGCGGCCTTGGCCATGAGATCGGCGGTGGCCGGGACGACGACCACGAGGTCGGCGGATCGTGAGAGTTCGATATGCCCCATCGTCGCTTCATCGGTCAGCGAGAAGAGGTCGTCGCGAACAGCTTCCTCGGTCAGGGCGGAGAGCGAAAGCGGGGTCACGAACCTGGCGCCGGCGCTGGTGAGGATCGGGGTGATCTCGATGCCGGCCTTTTTCAGCAGGCGGGCAAGCTCGAGCGCCTTGTAGGCGGCGATGCCGCCACCGACGATCAAAAGCACCCTCTGCCTGTCCAAGCGCCGACGGCCTCCCGTTGTGAACGAACCTCTCCGCATGTAGCGCGAAACACCTTGGCGGAACACCATCTCGAGAGACGATAAAGAAGGGGGGCGTCGGCGACGAACTGGGCGCCGGAGCAATGCGCGCGTCCCACACTAAATCACAATTTGTAACAATTGATGTTTGGGTGCTGGACACACTCGGCGAAATGTTCGCATTTTGTTCCGGACGCCGCTTGTGGCGCGGATGGGAGATGATCATGAGAAAGTTGCTTTTATGCGGGGCGACGATGGGGCTCGCGCTCGCAGTTTGCGCATGCGGAGGCAAACCATCCGCCGTGGCGGGCGCTGGGGGGCAATCGGTCGGCGGGGCGCCTCAACAAAGCGCGCCGGCCGCCTACGCCGAGCGCGCCTCCTACACCGGCCAGAGGGACTCGAACGTCCCCAAGGTCGACGGCAAGCCGATGTGGGCGTCCAATCGCACGCATACCGCCGAGGAAAACGCACAGTATCAGTTCACCAGGAACGGGCGCGATTTCGGCGCCTCGAGCGAAGCGGACTATGTGGCCAAGGCTCACGCGTTCATCGACCATCCGCCGACGGACATTCAGACCGTGGATCGTCGTAACGGCGATCGCCTGCTCTACGATCCGAAGCAGAATGTGTTCGCCGTCGTCTCGAGCGAGGGGGCGCCAAGGACGATGTTCAAGCCCCGTGGCGGCGTATCCTATTGGACCCAACAAAGGGACCGGGAGAGCCCGCGTCCCGAGGGGGGCGGGATTTCGAGCGGCGACCAGGGTTGATACTGGGTCGGCGATCCGGATCAACGGATCAGCGCCGCGATCACGAACGCCAGCGCCGCCGTTAGGACGCCCGCGGTATAGGCGATCCAGGGCGTACCCGCCTGTGGCGCCTCAACCGCGCGGCTATGCGTGGGAGGAGGAGGAGTTTGAACATCGCGTCGAGCGAGCACGGCCAGCGCGTCCCGCGCGTCGGCTGCCAGGGCGCTTACGCGGGAGACTGGCGACAGCTCGCGTGTGATCCAACGCCGCACAACCGGCTCGGCGGCGGCCCAGATATCGTGGCCGGGGTCTATCCGGCGCGCCACGCCCTCGACGGTGACCATGCTCTTTTGGAGCAGCACGAGCTCGGGCCGCAGGCGCATATCGAAGAGCGCGGTGATCTCGAACAGCTGGCTGAGAAGCCGGCTCATCGACACGTCGCGAGCGGATTTGCCGAAGAGCGGCTCGCCCACGGCGCGCAAGGCCTGCGCGAACGCCGCCGGATCCTGTTCGGGCGGCACATAGCCGGCTTCAAAATGCACCGCCGCGACACGACGGTAGTCCCGGCGCAGGAAACCCCAGAGGATCTCCGCCAGATAACGCCGTTCGGAAGGGCCCAGCCGGCCGACGATACCGAAGTCGACGGCGATCAGGCGGGCCGGCGGTTGAACGAACAGATTGCCCTCATGCAGATCGGCATGGAAGGCGCCGTGGTCCAACGCCTGTGAGAGGAAGGCGCGGACAAGATTGTTGGCCAGCCTCGGTCGCTCCATGCCCGGCTGCCCCAGCGCGTGCGGGGCCGAAAGCGGCGCACCGCGCGCCCACTCCAGCGTCAGCACGCGCCGCGACACGCCTGACCAGACCACACCCGGCGCTTCCATGTAGGCATCGCCGGCCATCACGCCGGCCAGTTCATCGGCGCCCGCCGCCTCGAACCGCAGATCGAGCTCGAGGCGCAGCATTCGCGTCACGACCGCGGCGAACGCTACGGGATCGAGCCGCCGCGAAGCGGGCACCCATGCCACGGCGAGACGCGCGGCGAGCGTGAGCGAGTCCGCATCCATGGCGACGCGACGCTCTATGTTGGGGCGCAGCACCTTCACGGCCACGGCGCGTCCATCCAGAAGCCTCGCCCTGTGCACCTGAGCCAGGGACGCCGCCGCCAGGGGCGCGTCGAATTCGCTAAACATCTCCGCCAGGGGTCTGCCGAAGGCGCGCTCGATTTCCAGACGCGCCACGGCGTCGGGGAACGGCGGCAAGCGATCCTTCAAATGCGAAAGATCCTCCGCGAACTGTGAGCCGAAAACATCGGCCCTGGTCGACAGGAGTTGGCCAAGCTTGATGGCGGCCGGTCCGAGCCGCTCGAAAGCCTCGGCCAGCCTCTGACCGGGCCGCCGACCGCGCCCTTCGCGCGCGGCAAAAAGCCTGAGAGTCCTGGCGACGGCGCGAGGGCCTGCCGACAGCAGGGAGTCGATTTCGCGGGGGACGAGCGCGTCGGCCCGTATCAAGACCCAGGCCGCTCCCGCCAGTCTGATCCAGCTCGAAAGCCCGCCCACGGCGGTCAGATCGCCCAGCCATGGTGGAGCGCGCAAACCCCGCCGCTGAAGTTGGTTACCGTGACGCGGGAAAAACCGGCCGTCTCCATCATCGCCGCCAGAGACGTCTGATCGGGAAACCGGCGAATGCTCTCCACGAGATAGCGGTAGGCGGCCTGATCCCCCGCCACCAGGCCGCCGATTAGCGGGATCGCGTTGAAGGAATAGGCATCGTAGACCCGCCGCACCGACCGGGTGACCGGTCGCGAGAACTCGAGACACACGAAACGGCCGCCCGGCTTCAGCACCCGGCGCGCTTCGGCGAGCGCGGCGGCTATGTCGGTGACGTTGCGCAGGCCAAAGGCGATGCAATAGGCGTCGGCGTGTCGCGTCGGAACCGGCAGTCTTTGTGCGTCGCCGACGACCCAGGTGACGGCGGGGTCAGGCCCCGAGCCGCGGACTCGCCCGGCCGCGATCATCGCTTCATTGTAGTCAATCACGAAGACCTGGGCGTCACCCTGGGCTCTTCGTCGGCCCGCCGCCCGCGCCAGCGTCGCGAGCCGTCGCGCCATGTCGCCTGTGCCGCCGGCGCAATCAACGATCACCTCGCCGGGCTGCGGATTGAGCCTCGCCGCCGCGGCGTCCTTCCAAAGCCGGTGTACGCCGCCGCTCATCAGGTCATTCATCAGGTCGTAGCGGCCCGCGACCCGGTCGAAGACGCCACGCACGAGGCGCGGCTTTTCAACCGGATCGACATCGGAATAACCAAATGAGGCGGCTGCAGCCATATCACGGCCTATTAGGCGCGTTCCCTCGACCGCGCCAGTACAAGGGGACGGCGGCGGGCGTAGCGCCGGAAAGCGGCTTCGTCTAGGCAAGCGGGATGCCAGAACTCCCAGAGGTCGAGACGGTGCGGCGAGGCCTGGAGTGCGTGCTTTCGGGCGCCCGCCTGACCCGCGTCGAGGCGCGGCGGCCAGACCTGCGCTTCCCGCTTCCAGAGGGTTTCGTCCAGCGTCTCACCGGGGCCCGTATTCTTGCTCTGGACCGCCGCGGAAAGTACATCCTGGCGCCCCTCGACCGCGACGAGACGCTGATCATGCACCTGGGCATGACCGGCCGGTTCGAGATCGAAAACGGACCGCGTTCGACCACGCCAGGAAATTTCGCCCTGGCGGCAGCGGCCGACCCCAAGCACGCGCACGTCATCTTCCACACCGACGCGGGGGCGCGGGTCACCTATTTCGACGCGCGCCGCTTCGGCTTCATGGACCTGTGCGCGAGCAACGGGCTCGGGACGCATCCAAGGTTCCTCGACATGGGGCCCGAGCCGCTGGGCGAAGCGTTCACGGCGGCGTATCTAGCCTGCGTGTTCAAAGGCCGGCGGCAAAGCGCGAAGACGCTTTTGCTCAACCAAGGCATCGTGGCGGGTCTGGGCAATATATACGTCTGCGAGGCTCTCCATCGCGCGCGCATCTCGCCGATTCGGGCGGCGGAGGCCATCGGTCGGCGAAAGCTGGACGCTCTCGTCGCCAGCGTGCGTTCCGTCCTCGATGAGGCTCTGATCGCCGGCGGGTCGACGCTGAGGGACTTCGCGGGGGCGAATGGAGCCCTCGGCTATTTTCAGCACAGCTTCCAAGTGTACGGTCGGGAGGGGGAACCGTGCGCGCGAAGCCGATGCCGTGGCGTCATCGAACGCATGGTCCAGGGGGGGCGGTCGACGTTTTATTGCCCGATCTGCCAGAAATGATCCGGCGTGGCTGGTTCGCCTGCGTCGCCGTCTGCCTGGTCCTGCTGACAGGCACGGCCTGGGCGCGCCCTCCCCTGTGGATCGTCCACGCCCGGCATTCGACGCTCTATCTGTTCGGATCGGTGCATCTGCTTCCGCCCGGATTCGACTGGGCGCCAGAGGCGCTTGTCGCCGCTCTTCCCAAGGCCCGCGAGATCTGGTTTGAGCTGCCGATCGATCAGACCACAGATACCGCTGCTGGAAAGCTGACTGCGGCGTACGGCTTTCTCGAGCCCGGAGACAGGCTCGCCAACCACCTGACCGCCGATCAAGACGTGCGCCTAAAGCGCGTCACCGCCCAACTCGGCGTGGACTACGACGCGGTGGAGTCGATGCGGCCGTGGCTCGCCGAAGTGACCCTGTCGTTGACCGTCGACGAACAGGAAGGCGCAACGGCCGGCCGCGGCGTGGAACAGCAGTTGCAAGGCCTGACCCCGATGAGCGCGCGGCGGCGGGCCTTGGAAACACCCGCCGAGCAGATCGGTTTCCTGGCGGGCGCCACCCTTGCCGACCAGATCGCTTCCCTGGATGCGACATTGCACGAAATCACCGAGGACCGTCAGTCGTTCGCCCGTGTGTTGAACGGGTGGATGACCGGCGATCTGGGCGAATTGGAAACCGACGCACTGGAGCCCCTCAGGCGGGCGTCCCCGGCGCTCTATCGTCGCCTGTTGACCGACCGAAACGCGCGATGGGCCGATCAACTGCGCGGACGGCTCAGGGACGGGCGCGGCGTCGTGGTGGTCGTCGTCGGCATCGGTCATCTGATCGGTGCGCAAGGCGTCCCGGAAAGGCTGCGCGCGATGGGCTTCGTAGTCGACGGACCCTGACGGGTGACCTTGGCGGCATGACGTGCTTATCGGATTGACCGGCCGAGACCGTTCGCCTATATCCGCGCCTCTCGTTTTTACCGCCCCCTCGTCCACAGAAGGATCTTGGGCGCATTGCTAAGGCACTGAACCACGATGGCCAACAACCCCGGCGCTAAGAAAGCGATCCGCAAAATCGCCAAACGCACCGAGGTGAACAAGGCTCGTCGTTCTCGCGTGCGGACCTATTTGCGCAAGTTCGAAGAAGCAATCGCCGGGGGTGACGCCGCCGTCGCCAAAGAAGCTTTTGTCGTCGCCCAATCGGAGCTCATGCGCGCGGTCGGCAAGGGTGTCGTGCACTCCAACACGGGTTCGAGAAAAGTGTCCCGATTGCACCGTCAACTGAAGAAGATGGCAGTTGCCTAAGCGTTCTCGTTTTTCGAGTAAACGGCTGTAATTCAAAGTAAACTAGTCGGCGCCCAAGCTCCTCGCGGGCTTCGCGACTTTACAAATCGCGCCAACAAAAGCTCACCCAAAATCTCAGGAAAAGTTCCGTCCGGACGTTTCTCGTGGCGCTTCGGGACCTTCCGCATGTCAACAATTTTTTAACACTTTTCAACCGGGTTTTGACATTGACCGCCTGAGTCGCAGGGGTAGTCTGAGGGTCTCAACGCTTTGGTCTTGTACGGACGATTTACCAACACCGGCGCCGATCGGCGCCGGTGAACGGAGAGGTCTTCTCAACCGATCGGTGGGCGGCGCGCGCATTCGCGCGCTGGTGGATGATCCAAAGCTAATAGAATCGGTGGGGTACTGGCACGTGGCGAGCAACACTCTCTCAATGGCGATGGCGAATACACCCGCGAACCAAGTCTGGACGCAGGCCAGCAACCTATTGAGGACCGAACTTGGGGATGACGCCTATAGTTCCTGGCTTGCGCCCGCCGCGCTGCGCTCCGCCTGCGACGGCGAAGTCTGCCTGGTGACGCCCACGGGACTCGCCCGTGACTGGATTCGCCGAAACGCCTGGCGGCGGATCGGCGAGGTGTGGGCCGCGCATGATCCTCACGGCCGGACGCTGCATCTGAAATCGAGGCTCGAGTACGAGAACCAATACGGCCCCACTCCGGCGGTAGACGAGTGCGCGAAGGCCGCCGCGGGCGCCCTTGCCGGCGGGCTGGGCGGCCCCCGGACCGACGCGCCTTTCGAGCGCCCCAACAGCCTGCAGGAGCGGTTCCAGTTCGAAAGCTTCGTCGTCGGACCCAGCAACGAATTCGCCTATGCGGTCGCCAAGCGGGTGGCGTCCTGGGCCGACGGCCACTTCAATCCCGTGGTGATCCACGGCCCATACGGCTTTGGCAAGACCCACCTGCTCAACGCGATGGCTTGGGAAGCCAGCCGCAATGGACCAGGCCGAAAGATCGTCTACCTGACCGCCGAACGATTCCTGTCCGGTTTTGTAAGGTCGCTGATGGAGCGGCGCGCCGCCAGTTTCAAGGATGAGCTGAGGTCCGCGGATCTGCTGCTCATCGATGATGTACACCTGATCGGGGGCAAGCAATCGACCCAGGAAGAGATGGTTCACACGCTGTCGGCGCTGATGGAGGACGGGCGCCGCGTCGTGTTCTCCGCCGACCGGCCGCCGTCAGCTCTAGGCGAGATCGACACGCATCTGAGGTCGCATCTTTCGGCCGGTCTGGTGTGCGGCATCGAACCTGGCGATCGGACGCTGAGAATGGGCATTCTCGAGCGCAAGCTGCAGATCCTGTGTCGCCAACAGGGATTCGCCTGCACGCTGCGACCCGAGGTCACGGCCTTTCTCGCCGGCCGCTTCACGGAAAGCGCGCGCGAGCTCGAAGGGGCTCTCAACACCCTGTTCGCGCGCACCGGCTCCGCCCTGGGGTCACTCAGCCTCGAGGACACCCAGAGGCTGCTGAGCGCCAACCTTCCCGGAGGCGAGCGCCGGCTGACGGTGGACGAGATCCAGAAGGCGACGGCCGAACACTTCGGATTGAAGCCTGCCGATCTCATCAGCGCCTGCCGCGCGCGCGCGGTCGCCCGTCCGCGGCAAGCCGCCATGTGGCTGGTCAAGCAGTTCACGACGCGATCGCTACCCGATATCGGGCGTCGCTTTGGCGGGCGCGATCACACGACCGTCATGCACGCCGTTCGCCGCATCGATGAGCTGCGCATCAGCGACACCCAGCTGGCGCGCGATCTCGAAATCCTGACGCGGAAGCTGCGCGGATAGTCGCAGCGCGGCCCGCGGCTTCACCCGTCAAGCGCCCGGAGCGACGCCGTGCGCCTGGAGGAACGCCAGCATCCGCATCCAGCCATCCTTGGCGTCGGCCGCGTTGTAGCTATCTCGATAGTCGGCGTGGAAGCCATGGCCGGCGTCCGGATAGACGATGATTTCGCTGTCGTCCTTGTGAGCCGCGGCGAGGGCGGCGCGCATCGCCGGAACGCTGTCGGCGAGGCGATCCTTGGCTCCATAGAGGCCGAGGACCGGCGCCTTCAGGTGGTCGACTCGCTTTGACGGCCACAGGCGCGCCGGATCGCCGCCCGTCTCGGGCGGCGCCATCCGCCCGTACCAGGCGACGCCTGCCTTTATCTGCGGGAACGCCTCGCATGCCAGCCAGGTCGTCCCTCCGCCCCAGCAAAATCCTGTCATGGCCAGGCGAGCGGGCGCAACGTAGCGCTGCCGCAGCAGGAAATCGATCGCCGCGCCCACGTCGCCCATGACCTGCTGATCGGAGGCTTGCTGGACGATCTTCATCACCGCCTGCATGTCGCTAAGTGGAGCGGGGTCGGCGACCCGGACGAAGAATGCCGGCGCCAGCGCGACGTAGCCGGCCTTGGCAAGGCGCCGACAGATGTCCTTGATGTAGTCGTGCACGCCAAAGACTTCCGAGGCGACGATCACCGCCGCAAACCGTCCGGGGCGATCGGGTCGGGCGAGATACGCCGGAAGCGCGAAATCCTTGGCCGGCAGAGTCACGGCTTCGGTGATCAGCCCGGCGTCGTCGGTGTGAATGGGTTCCGCGGCCGCCGAAAAGGCCGCAGCCGCATAGCCGGCGAAGAACAGCGCCGCGATCGCGCGGCGTGATATCGTCAGATCTTCCGGCGCGGAGCCTTCGGGTCGATTGAGATGGATCATTTCGGCGCCACTCCGTTGCGATAGTCATGAGCGCGTCTGAGCGTCAGGTTGAGCCGGCCTCCCCCCGGGATGAGTCGCGAGGAGCCAGGAAGGATGCGATCGACTCCATGGTACGCCAACCGCGACTCTCCCGCCAGGACACACGCGTCGCCGGACGACAGGCGGATCGACCGGGTCGGATCGCTGCGGCATGCTCCGCCCAGGCGGAAGACCGCCGTATCGCCCAGCGAGACCGACAGAACCGGAAACGAAAAGTCCGCCTCGTCGCGATCCTGGTGAAGGCTCATGCGGGCGCCGGGACGATAGAGGTTGACCAGGCATGCATCCGGCGGAGCGGCCGCGTCGGCGACATCGGCCCACAGCGCGAGAAGCACCGGCGGAATGGGCGGCCAGGGCGCCCCGGTGATCGGATGGAGCGGCGCGTAACGATAGCCGCGCGCGTCGCTGATCCACCCCAACGGACCGAGGTTTGTCATCTCCACGCTCATGGGCCGGCCGCCTGGCGTCGCCGGCCGGTAAAAGTCGGCGCGGGCCATGACCTGATCGACCAGGGCCTGCTGGTCGGCAATATCGAGACGCTCCGGCAGAAGCGTGAAGCCATTCGCGATCATTGTGCGATCCTACCGCGGGCGGGCGCCTCGAGGCGCCCTTGCGGGTGCTTTCATGGTTCCCATATCGAGAAGCAACGCGATGCGTTCCCAAAAATAGGGAAGCCTCGCCTCAATCACTGACCAAGGCCATCGGGCGGGTCGGGGTGTAGCGCCTCGCCCGCGATTGCCACGAAGAGGAGCGGACTGGAGTTCATGAGCAAGATTATCGGCATCGACCTTGGCACGACCAATTCCTGCGTCGCCATCATGGATGGCAAGACGCCGAAGGTCATCGAGAACGCCGAAGGCGTCCGAACCACGCCATCGGTGGTCGCCATCCTGGATGACGGCGAGCGTCTGGTCGGCCAGCCCGCCAAGCGCCAGGCGGTAACCAACCCGGAAAACACTCTGTTCGCCATCAAGCGCCTGATCGGGCGGAACTTCTCCGACCCCATGGTGGAGAAGGACAAGGGCATGGTGCCCTATCAGATCGTCAAGGGACCCACGGGCGACGCCTGGGTGCGCGCCCACGGCAAGGACTATTCCCCGCCTCAGATCAGCGCCTTTATCCTGCAGAAGATGAAGGAAGCCGCCGAGGCGCATCTGGGAGAAAAGGTGGAAAAGGCGGTGATCACCGTCCCGGCGTACTTCAATGACGCGCAGCGTCAGGCGACCAAGGACGCCGGCAAGATCGCCGGCCTCGAAGTGCTGCGGATCATCAATGAGCCCACGGCCGCGGCGCTCGCCTACGGCCTGGAGAAGAACGACGGCAAGAAGATCGCGGTCTATGACCTCGGCGGCGGCACGTTCGACGTGTCGATCCTGGAGATCGGCGATGGCGTCTTCGAGGTTAAGTCGACCAATGGCGACACTTTCCTGGGCGGCGAAGACTTCGATCTGCGCGTGGTCGACTACCTGGCCGACGAATTCAAGAAGGAACAGGGCGTTGATCTGCGCAAGGACAAACTGGCCCTGCAGCGTCTCAAGGAAGAGGCCGAAAAGGCGAAGAAAGAGCTGTCGTCCACCGCGCAGTACGAAGTGAACCTTCCGTTCATTTCGATGAACGCGTCGGGGCCCCTGCACCTGAATATCAAGCTCTCGCGCGCCAAGCTCGAGGCGCTCGTCGAAGACCTGGTCGCCAAGACGGTCGGACCGTGCCAGCAAGCCCTCAAGGATGCGGGCCTCAAGACTTCGGACATCGACGAAGTGATCCTGGTCGGCGGCATGACCCGCATGCCCAAGGTGGTCGAGACGGTGAAGGCCTTCTTCGGCCGCGAACCGCACAAGGGCGTCAACCCCGACGAAGTCGTTGCGCTGGGCGCGGCGATCCAGGCCGGCGTGCTGCAGGGCGACGTCAAGGACGTCCTGCTCTTGGACGTCACCCCGCTGACCCTCGGCATCGAGACCCTGGGGGGCGTGTTCACGCCGCTGATCGAACGCAATACGACCATCCCCACCAAGAAGGGTCAGGTGTTCTCCACGGCCGACGACAATCAGAGCGCCGTGACCATCCGGGTGTTCCAGGGTGAGCGGCCCATGGCGAGCGACAACAAATTGCTCGGGCAGTTTGATCTGGTCGGATTGCCGCCCGCGCCGCGCGGGGTTCCTCAGGTGGAGGTGACTTTCGACATCGACGCCAACGGCATCGTCAATGTCTCGGCGCGCGACAAGGCCACGAGCAAGGAACAGTCGATCCGCATCCAGGCCAACGGAGGCCTTTCGGACGCCGACATCGAGAAGATGGTCAAAGATGCCGAGGCCCACGCCGCCGAGGACAAGCGTCGCAAGGAGCTTGTCGAGGCCAGGAATCACGGCCAGGCGCTCGTGCACTCCACCGAAAAGGCGTTGGCGGAGCACGGCGACAAGGTGGCTGCGACCGACAAGTCGTCCATCGAGGCGGCCCTCGGCGATCTGAAGTCTGAGTTGGATGGGGAGAACGTCGAGGCGATCACCGCCAAGACACAGACCCTGATGACGGCGTCGATGAAGCTTGGCGAGGCGATGTACCAGGCGCAGCAGGGCGAGCCCGGCGGCGAGGCCCCGGCCGCAGACGACGGTGTCGTCGACGCCGAGTTCGAGGACGTGTCGGACGCCAAAAAATCGGCCTGACGCAGCATGTTACGTTTTCGGTGGACGGCCGCGCTGAGCGCTCTTGCGTTGTGGCGCGCGCCGTCCCACGTCAATCAAACCGGATTCGGCGGGCGGTGGTCTTATGCGTGATTACTACGAAGTCCTGGGCGTCGATCGAGACGCCGACGATGCGGCGTTGAAGGCGGCCTTCCGTAAGAAGGCCATGGAGCACCATCCCGACCGCAACGGCGGATGCCCGGACGCAACGGCGCGCTTCAAGGAGATCAACGAAGCCTATTCGGTCCTGTCGGACGCCCAGAAACGAGCGGCGTTCGACCGCTATGGTCATGCCGGCCTCAATGGCACGAACGGGGGGAACGGCGGCGGGTTCGGCGATGTGAACGATATCTTCAACAACATCTTCGGCGAAGGGTTCGGCGATATCTTCGGCGGCCGCGGCCAGAGGCAGAACGGGCCGGCGCGCGGCCAGGATCTTCGCTACGACCACGAAATAACCCTCGAGCAGGCGTACAGCGGGGCCGAGGTCGAACTGAAAGTCCCAGCCGCCGTGGTTTGCGACGCCTGCGTTGGTTCCGGCGCGAGCCCCGGAACCACGCCCACCACCTGCGTCAACTGCGCCGGCTCCGGGCGCGTGCGCCGCAGCCAGGGCTTCTTCCAGTTGGAATCGACCTGCCCCCGATGCGGCGGCGCGGGCCGGGTCATCCTCGATCCCTGCCGCGCCTGCGGCGGTCACGGCCAAGTGCGGCGCGAACGAGATCTGCAGGTGCGCATCCCTGCCGGCGTCGATGACGGCTCTCGTATCCGCCTGGCCGGCGAAGGCGACGCCGGCGCCAGGGGCGGTCCGCGGGGCGATCTGTACATCTTCCTGTCGGTGCGCCCGCATGAGTTGTTCGAACGCGACGGCCTGGATCTTCTGTGCTCGATGCCCGTGCCGATGACCACCGCGGCCCTCGGCGGCGAGATCGAGGCGCCCTGCCTGCTGGGCGGTGAGAATTGTGACGGAGCCAACAAGATTCGGGTCAAGATACCCGAGGGCGCCCAGACTGGACACACGGTCCGGCTGCGCGGCCGCGGCATGCCGTCCCTGCGCTCGCGAGAGCGCGGCGACCTGGTGGTCGAGCTGTTCATCGAGACCCCGACCCATCTGAACGCCAAGCAGAAGGCGCTGATCCGCGACCTTGCCGGGCTCTGTGGCGAACACCAGAATCCCAAGTCGGCGAAGTTTTTCCAGAAAGCGAAAAGATTCTGGGAGGACGTGACGGGCGGGGAAGCACGGGCGTAGCAAAGTCCGGCCCTAGCTGACCGACTCGGCGCTGTAGCGCGCGATCAGCCCTTCGCGGATCGCGTAGTCGTGGACGCGGACGAAGAACCAGCCAGCGAGGGCGACGTAGGCCAGGGCCAGGCCGCCGCCCAGGGCTAGCGTGTCCCAGGCGACCCCCTTGCCCGAGACCACCGCGCGCATGCCCTCGAACACGTAGGACGGCGGCAAGGCCCTCGACGCCAACTGCATCCAGCCGGGCAGCACCGACACCGGATAGAACACCCCGGCGAACGGCGAGATCAGGGACGGTATCGGCCAGACCAGCCACTCCGAGGCCGGCCCGAAGCGGAGCACCGCGGCGGTCGCCGCCACGCCCAGGGCGATGCCGGTCAGGAACAGCACCAGGAGGAAGGGGGCGAGCGCCGCCCCGTAGACCAGGAACGACAGGCCGAACGCCGCCCAGGCGAGGCCCAGCATGACCACCAGGCCAACAAGACTGGTGGCGACGCCGGTGGCGACCAGGCCGGAGATGTACTCGCCCGTGCTCAGCGGCGAGGCAAACAGGTTTAGGAAGTTGCGCGACCACACGTCCTCGAAGAAGGCCATGGTCACCCCCTGCATCACCCGGGTGAGGAAGTCCCACAAGAGCACCGCCCCAAGCAGCGCCGGCACGAAGCTGAAGCCGGCATGGGCGACGTCGTTCAGATAGCGGCTGATGAAACCCCACAGCAGGATGTCGACGGCCACCCAGGCGAAGATCGGCAAGATGCGTTGAGGGCT
Organism: Caulobacterales bacterium; assembly: GCA_038206535.1. Classification (GTDB taxonomy): domain Bacteria; phylum Pseudomonadota; class Alphaproteobacteria; order Caulobacterales; family Caulobacteraceae; genus Acaudatibacter. Next base: position 50,404 of record JBBRAV010000009.1, on the reverse strand, counting down.
GCCGCGATAGAGGTACGCCTGGCGCAGGACGATGGCGCCGATCCGCGAAAGGTTCATGGCCTCGCCTCGCGATCCGCGCCCTCCTGGGCCATGGCGACGAAAAGGTCGTCCAGGCTGGCGGCGCCGTGCTCGGCGGCGAGGGTCTTGGGATCGCCCTGCAGCACCACCTTGCCGTGCGAGAGGAACACGACGCGGTCGCAGACCGCTTCGACCTCGTACATGTTGTGGCTGGTCCACAGCACCCCACCGTGGCCGGCGTCGACGAAATCGGCGATGCCGGCGCGAATGTCGCGCGCGTTGGACGGATCGATCGAGGCGGTCGGTTCGTCGAGCAGCAGAAGTCTGGGGCGGTTCAGCACCGCCTTGGCCAGCGACAGGCGCGTCTGTTCGCCCGACGATAGCAGCCCCGCGCGGGTCCGGCGGAACCGTGCGAGGTCGTAGCGGTCCAACAGTTCGGCGATCCGTGCCGACAGGTTCGCGACCGTGTAGATCATGCCGAACACCCGCAGGTTCTGCTCCACGGTCAGATTGCCCGGCAGCGGCGCGTAGACGGCGGCGAAATTGGTCCTCGCCAGGGCTCGGGCGCGGTGGGCGACCAGATCGACGCCGTCGATCACTATGCGACCGGCGGTGGGCGCCAGGACGCCCAGGATCATGTTGATGGTCGTGGTCTTGCCGGCGCCGTTTGGCCCCACCAGGCCCACGATCTCTCCGGGGGCGACGCTCAGGCCGACCCCGTCCACCGCCTTGAGAGCCCCGTAGGACTTGCAGAGGCGGTCGACGGAAAGGATGGCCTGACCCTGTGTCATGCGCGAACGATCAGGCCCCCTCGCCCGCCTGATCGCGCTTGGAGTGTTCCAGAGCGTCCGGCAGCAGACGAGCCAGCAGCTCCGCGACGCGCGCCTGACCGGCGGGATCGCCGGCGATATCCTGGCGCACCTCGATCTCCAGGACATCCAGTCCCTTGGCGAGCGCGTGAAACGGCGCGGTGTGGTCGTCGTCGCCCATCGCATAGGGTTCGTTGTCGCCGACGATCAGGCCCCGCTCCGCGCCCAGCGCATCCAGCAGGGCCAGGCTGGCCGCGGATCCCCCTAGGTGCAGCACGCCGATCTCCCATGGCCGCGCGACGCCGGCCATGGCGGGCGTGAAGCTGTGCAGGCAGACGAGCAGGGTCTCCCGGCCCTGCCGCGCGCGCGCCTCCAATTCGACGGCGATGGCGTCATGGTAGGGCCGGTGGATCGCCGCCAGCCGCGCCTCGATCTGCGCGGCGGCCAACCCATGGTTGCCGGGGATCGCCACGCCATCGGAGACCTCGGGGATCGACTGGGGATGGCCGGGAGGCCGGTTGCAGTCGATCACCAGCCGCGAATAGACCTGGGCGATAACGCGCGCGCCGAGGGCGCGGCCCAGTCTCTCCGCCAGTCCCCGAACGCCGATGTCCCAGGCGATGTGGGTCTCGAAGACGGCGTCGGCCAGCCCCAGGCGATGCAGAGACAGTGGGATGGCGCGACCCGCGTGGTCGCAGACGATGAGGAACGGCGAGCCCGCGCCGTCGCCGACGACGACGACGGGATCGGGATCCCCTGGGCCCAGCAGGCCTTCTGACGGGTCGTGGTCCATGACCGGCCGCCTATTCGGGGACGAGGTCGACGCCGACGTCGATGCTTTGTTCGCCAGGACCAAGGATGATCCCGCTCATCGGCGCCACGTCGAGATAGTCGCGGCCGGCCGCGACGACGACGTGCTCCTCGGCGACGATCAGGCCGTTGGTGGGATCGAAGCCGATCCAGCCGTGCTCGGCGCCGCACCACACATCCACCCAGGCGTGGGTGGCGTCGGCCCCTTCGAGGCGCGGCTTGCCGGCCGCGGGGTAGGTTCGGATGAACCCGCTGACATAGGCCGCCGCCAGGCCCAGTCCGCGCAGGCCGGCGATCATGATGTGCGCGAAATCCTGGCAGACGCCGCGCCGCGCGGCGAACGCCTCCGCGGCCGGCGTGGAAATTTCCGTCGACTCCGGGTCGTAGACGAAGTCGCGGCGGATGGCGCGGGCGAGATCGAACGCCGCCTCGATGATCGAGCGACCGGGAGGGAAGCTGGCCCGGGCATAGGCGGTGATGTCGTGGACGAGCGGCGCCATGGGCGACGGATAGAGAAAGTGAGCCGGTGAGCGGGCGTCGAGGGACAGGATGGCCATGGCCTGGGCGCGCGCGTCTTCCCACCGTGTCTCGAATAGCAACGGTCCCTCCACGGAACGGTTCACGGCGACGCGCGAGCGTACGTCGATGACGAGTTCGCGGTGCGGCGTTCCGAACATGGCCGACACGACGGCCTCGCCAAATTGGCCCACGCGCGTTTCCAGCCTCGACGGCGCCGGCGTGATGAGGAGGTCGTGATCCAGCAGGCTCTGGTCGGCGCCATCACGGGGGGTCATGCGCAGCGCGCAGCGCGCGAAGCCGACCGGCTTCTCATAGCGATAGGTCGTCAGGTGGCGGAGGCGGTAGATCACGCCAGCCCCGCGAACTTCTTGGTCGGCGCGGCCTTCGCCCCCTGCAGGAAATACCGCTCGCCGATCGAATCGGACAAGGCCAGCAGGGTCTGTTCGAAGTAGAGGGCCGCGCCGGCGTCGAGCGTGTGCGCGTCGGCGACCTCGATGGCGCTTGAGAGCTGGATCAACAGGCGCGCCGGCTCCTCGAGCATGCCGTCGGCGACGAGCCTGGGAAGCGCGGCCACGTGCTGCTTGAGCGTATCGACCTGGAAGGCCAGCGCGCGCGGATTGTGCGGGTCGAGCATGACCATATCGCGCACGGGGGTGGGCGCCATGTCTTCCAGATAGCGGGCGCGATAGGTGATCTGGCTGTCCGCCAGGTCCAGCAGCAGATCCAGATCGTCGAGCGTGGCGCCCTCCACGGCGAACTGCCGCATGAAGCGGCATATGTTGACGGCGCGTTCTAGACGCCGGCCCATGTCCAGGAACCGCCATCCCGCAACGCGGATCATGTTTTCCGAGGTGAGGCCTGCCAGAGTCGCCAGGGCGTTGATGGCGGCCTCGGCGCGCGCGAGGCTTTCGCTGGCCGCCAGCGGCGCGGCCGGACTCTGGGCGAAGCTGTCGGCCAGCCTGCGAAGCTGCTTCCAGAAATCCTCGGAGAGCCGTTCGCGCATGCCCGCCGCCGTCCGCCGCGCCCCGCCGATCAGGCGCAGAGCCGAGCCGTAGGCCTCTTCGTCATAGAGAGCGGCGAACGCGTCCTCGGCGACGGTGGCGGCGATATCCTTGTCCACCGCGCCCCAGGCGACCAGCAGCCCCAGCAGTTTATCCAGGGTTTCGCCCGAGCCGTGGACGGCGGTGTCGGAATCCATCAGGCTCGTGCACAGGCTGCGCACGAGGCGCAGCGTCGCCTCCGCGCGCTCGAGATAGCGGCCGAGCCAGAAGAGATTGTCCGCGGCCCGGCTGGGAAGATTGCCGGGGAAGCGGCGGACCTTGACGTCGTCGGGGCGCCCCAGCAGCGTGACCGGCTCGACCGGACGCTCCGAGAGCACCCACACGTCGGTGGCGCGGGCCCCCTCCCCCATGGAGATGGCGCGCGCGTCCGGCTGGTCGGAGACGCGGCAGAAGCCGCCTGGCATGACTCGCCAGCCGTCCGGCGTCGCCGTGGCGTAGACGCGAAGGACAAAGGGGCTGGGCTGGGGGCCGCCGTCGCGCCAGCTGGGCGTGGTGGACAGGCGCACGACCTCCTGTCCGACGAAATCCATCGGCCGCTCGCGCAGGCAGGTCAGCAGGGACTCGCGATCGGCCGCGGATAGATCGGCCAGCATGCGGGGCCCGGCGGCGAGCGCCCCGTGGCCCCGCGCGCCGAACGCGCGGGCGAGCGCCAGGCTGTCGATCCTCGATTCCACGAGCGCGCGTTCGGCCGGCTGGCCGCACCACCACGTCGCCACATTGGGCAGCTTGAGCGGCTCGCCGAGAAGTCGCCGGCACAGCGCCGGCAGGAAGCCCAGCAGCGCCCTCGACTCCACCACGCCCGTCCCAGGCAGGTTGGAAACCACGACGCCCCCATCGCGGATGGCCTCCAGCAGCCCCGGCACGCCGAGGCGCGAGGCGCTGTTCAACTCCAGCGGATCGATGAAATCGGCGTCGACGCGACGCCAGATCACATCGGCGCGCTTGAGGCCGGCGATGGTGCGCACATAGACTTGGCGGTCGCGCACCACCAGGTCGTCGCCTTCGACGAGGAGGAAGCCCAGGTAGCGGGCCAGGCGCGCCTGCTCGAAATAGGTTTCGCTGTAGGGTCCTGGCGTCATCAGGCAGATGCGCGGATCGCTGCGCTGGGCCGAGCCGGCCAGGGAGGCGCGAAATTCGCTGAAGAACGGCGCCAGCCTCTGGACGTTCATCGCGGTGTAAAGCTCGGGAAAGGCGCCCGAGAGCACCATCCGGTTTTCCAGGGCGTAGCCGGCGCCGGACGGCGCCTGGGCGCGGTCGTCCAGGACCCACCAGCGCCCGTCGGGGCCTCGGCCCAGATCGGCGGCGTAGAGATGCATGTAGCGTCCCCCCGGCGGCGGAGCGCACCGGAGCGCGCGCACGAAATCGACGCTTCCGGTCACCGCGGCGGCGGGCAGATGGCCTTCGGCGACAAGCCGGGCCTCGCCGTAAAGGTCGTTCAGCACGGCCTCGAGCAGGCCGGCGCGCTGTTCCACGCCGGCGGCAATGGTCGCCCATTCGCTCTCGTCCAGGATGAGCGGCAGGGGATTGAACGGCCAGATCCGCTCGATGGTCTCGCCGTAGATGCGATGAGTCACGCCGGCGTCGCGGATGCGGCGGGTCGCCACCGTGACGCGGTCGGCGAAATCATCGGCGTCGAAGGCAGCCATGGCCGAGAGGAATTTCAGCCAGTGAGCGGGCGCGTCGCCGCCCATGCCGATCAACTCGTCGGGGATGCCCTGCAACGGATGATAGCCGCTCAGCCACCGCGACAGGCGGGCGTCGGCCGTCCCGTCCCCAGGCGCGTGACGTAGGGGCCGGCTAAGGGGCAAGCGGCGTCCTCAGGTCGAGCGTCACGGGAAATTCGCTCGTCGGCCGCGGCGCGGGGACGTCGATGGCCCCGGGCGTGTGCCCGTGATCCTGGAAGCGTGCGCGCCGGCGCGACTCGGCTTCGTACGAATTGACCGGGAAGGTGTCGTAGCTGCGCCCGCCCGGGTGGGCCACGTGGTAGACGAGGCCGCCCAGCGATCGCCCGTTCCAGCGATCGATGATGTCGAAGGTGAGCGGCGCGTTGACCGGCAGGGTGGGGTGCAGTCCGTTGGGCGGCTTCCAGGCCTTGTATCGCAGCCCCGCGACCGCTTCGCCGGCCACGCCGGTCGAGGTCATCGGCAGCGCCCGGCCATTGCAGGCGATCACGTGGCGTTCGCGCGTGAAGCCCGTGACCAGCGCCTGCAGGCGCTCGACCGACGCATCGACAAAGCGCACCGTGCCGCTGGCGGAGCCCTGTTCGGCCATCACATGCCAGGGCTCGAGCGCATGGCGGATCTCCAGCGTCACGCCGCCGTGCTCGACCGAGCCGTGCACCGGAAAGCGGAAGGCTCTCTGGGCCTCGAACCAGACGGGATCGAAGGCGTAGCCGGCGGCGCCGAGATCTCCCAGGACATCCAGGAAATCGCGCCAGACGAAGTGCGGCAGCATGAACCTGTCATGCAGGGCCGTTCCCCAGCGCACCAGGCCTCCGCTTTGCGGTTCCTTCCAGAACCAGGCGATCAGCGCGCGGATCAGCACCTGCTGCGCCAGACTCATGCGCGCGTCCGGCGGCATTTCGAAGCCGCGGAACTCCACCAGGCCCAGGCGCCCGGTCGGACCATCGGGAGAATAGAGCTTGTCGATGCAGATCTCGGTGCGGTGGGTGTTGCCGCCCACGTCGGCCAGCAGGTTGCGCAACAGCCGATCGACCAGCCAGGGCGCGGGCGCCTCGCCCAGACCTGGCGAGGGGATCTGCGCCAGGGCGATCTCCAGTTCATAGACGCTGTCGTGGCGGGCCTCGTCGACCCTCGGCGCCTGGCTGGTGGGACCCACGAACAGTCCCGAGAACAGGTAGGAGAGGGAGGGATGCCGCTGCCAGTAGATCAGCAGGCTCTTGAGCAGGTCCGGGCGGCGCAGGAAGGGCGAATCCTCGGCCCTGGCCGCGCCGACGACCACGTGATTGCCGCCCCCGGTGCCGGTGTGGCGACCGTCGATCATGAACTTGTCGGCGCCCAGCCGGCATTGGCGGGCCTCCTCATAGAGCTCGACGGTGATGTCGACAGCCTCGCGCCAGGACGAGGCCGGCTGGACATTGACCTCGATCACGCCCGGGTCAGGGGTCACCTTGAGCATCTTCGTGCGCGGATCGTCCGGCGGCAGATAGCCTTCGAACCGCAGGGGCAGGCCCGTCCGGGCGCCCACCGTCTCTATGGCGGCGACCAGGGTCAGATAGTCCTCCAGGCGCTCGACAGGCGGCATGAAGACATGCAGGATCCCCTCGCGGCCTTCGAACACCATGGCGGTGCGCACCGGACCGATGCGCCCCCGCGCCGGCTGCTTCGACGGCAGGAAGGCGGCGCGCGGCGGCAGGCGATCGCGCGGTTCGAACGGGTCGCGCGGGACGATGTGGGGATAGTCTTCTTCGGCGAGCGCCGGCAGGCTCGCCAGGGGCAGCCGGAAACCGGCCGAGGAGTCGCCCGGCACGAGGAACAGACGGCCGCGACGCACGCGCCAGGCCTCGGTCATCCAGCCGCCGTCGGCCGCGTCGCTCCAGCGCCGGATCGGCAGCACCCACGCCTTCGCAGCCCCCGCCTTGTCGCCCAGCAGGCGCAGCGCCCGCGCCCGCTCGGCCGGACTGCCGATGATCGAGGCGTCCAGGTCGAGATCGGGCGGCAGCGCCCCTTCGTCGGTGACCCAATGCACGGGATCCTCGAACGCCGCCTGGAGGCAGTCTGCGTCGAGGCCAAGGGCTTCTGCGAACTGGCGCGCGAAATCGACCACCTGATCGCCGCTGAGGTCGCCCTCCGGTCCGCTCGCTTCGGGCGCCAGCGTCGCCTCGCCGGCCCAGACCGGCTGGCCGTCGGTGCGCCAGAACATCGCGAAAGCCCAGCGCGGCAAGGGCTCGCCGGGGTACCACTTGCCCTGCCCATGGTGCAGCAGGCCGCCATGGGCGAAGCGGGCGCCCAGGCGCCGGATCAGTTGGTCGGCGAAGATCCGCTTGGTGGGCCCGACCGCGTCGGTGTTCCATTCGGGCGCCTCGAAATCGTCGATCGAACAGAAGGTCGGCTCGCCGCCCATGGTCAGGCGCACGTCGCCGGCCAGCAGGTCTCCGTCGACCGCCTCGCCGAGCGCGTCCAGCGCCGCCCAGCGGTCATCCTCGAATGGTCGGGTGATGCGCACCGGTTCGATCAGCCGCTTGACGCTCATCTCGAACCCGAAATCGACCTCGGCCGGGCTCGCCAGCCCGCTGATCGGCGCGGCCGAGCGGTAGTGGGGCGTCGCCACCAGCGGAATGTGCCCCTCGCCACACATCAGGCCCGAGGTGGCGTCGAAGCCGATCCAGCCGGCGCCCGGCAGATAGACCTCGGCCCACGCGTGCAGATCGCAGAAATCGACGCGGGTTCCCAGAGGCCCCTCGACCGCGTCGATGTCGGGCTTCAGCTGGATCAGGTAGCCCGACACGAACCGCGCCGCGAGGCCGATGCGCCGCAGGACCTGGACCAGCAGCCAGGCGCTGTCGCGGCAGGACCCCGAGCCGACGCCAAGCGTCTCGTCGGGCGTCTGCACGCCCGGCTCCATGCGCACGACATAGGCCACCGCCCGCTGGATCGAGGCGTTGAGGTCGACCAGGAAATTGACCGTGTTTGGCGCGCTCCTGGCCAGGCCCGCCACGAACGCCGCCAGCCTGGGTCCCTCGTCGTCGAGGACCAGATAGGGCGACAGCTCCGCCGCCAGATCCCCCTCGTAGGCGAACGGCATGGTCTCGGCATAGGGCTCGACGAAGAAGTCGAACGGGTTGATCACCGCCATGTCGGCGGTCAGGTCGACCTCGATGCGAAGCTCGCGCACCGCTTCGGGAAACACCAGCCGCGCCAGCCAGTTGCCGAACGGATCCTGCTGCCAGTTGATGAAATGGTTGGCCGGCGCGACCTTGAGCGAGTAGCTGGGAATCCGGGTGCGGGCGTGCGGGGCGGGCCGCAGCCGGACCACCTGAGGACCCAGGGTCACCGGCCGATCGTACTTGTAGTGCGTCAGATGATGAAGGGCGGCGACGATGGACAAGAATGCGCCTCCCGGCACGGCTGTTGTTGCGTTCACTTAAGGGCGCGGCGGGCCAAATGCCTAGAGCCGTGGGGCCTCTATCGGGAAATAACCGCATGATGGGCAAAGTCCGCGCGCCTTGGCCGACGATCGCGCGTGTGCGCGCCGGGAGGGGAGCAAGGTGACCTTAATTTAATGTATTACGATGAATTAATATCGATAAACAATAATTCATTTGATCGAAAAACGATGTGGCCCTATCCATTCGCTCACAGCAACGGCGCACCGCCGGCGCACCCGAGAAAACAGGGGACCTTTCAAAATGACCGCCACCACCATGATCCAAGTCGTCGACCGCTTCGCGCTGACCCTGATGAACGCCATCGTCTTCATCGGCCTTCCCCTCGTCGCCGTCGGCCTGCTCGCGCAGGGTGTGTAGAACCGCGGGGCTAAACGCCTCCCTCCCTCCCCTTTATGGGGAGGGACCGGATGCGAAGCATCCAGGGTGGGGCTGTGTGGGGTTATCCCCGGCATTCGCGGACGCGGAGAGAGTTCCCCACCCTGACGCCTGCGGCGTCTGTCCCTCCCCATGAAGGGGAGGGAGGGAGGGAGGCCTGCCGTATTTCCGCGCCTTTTCCTCCACTCGCAGTTCGAAGTCGAGGGGCGGGCGGCGGATGCGCCAGGTCTCGCCGCCGCGCTCGCAGGCTTCGGGGTCGAGGCCGAGCGTCGCGCACAGCTTGGCCACCGTCTCGCCGACTGGGCGATCGAGGTAGCCGCGCATTTCGTCGGCGTCGCCGAGATCCTACGGCAACCAAAACGATCCTACCGTCTGAAGCACGACGGGCGAACCTAGAGGCGTCGGGCGGGGCCGGGCTCCAGGCGAGTACCTGTTCCGGCGAATAGTCGCGAATTCCCGCCCCATGAACCGAGGCATGGAACAATGCGACCAGCGCTGTCGCATCTCCCACATGGAATGGGCGGAAGAGCATGGCACGTTATACGCCGGTGTCCGGATACTTGGGAGCGGTTTTGCACCTTCGCTCGTGAACCTGAACGCCGCACGGTGGGCATCGACTGCCGGATGACGGTTGCCAGCGGGGATGAGGTGGACCCTGAATTGGCCGGCGAGGCAGTCGTCGTGTGGTGGGGCTTGTTCGACCAGGAACTCTATGTGGCGCTGGGCGAGGAACGCTTCGGCCCCTACAAGCCGGTCAGAGGCCCTGTCCCGCTTCACCGCTACCGCAAGCACCGCAAGAGCCACCGCGAACATCGCGCCGATCGGGTCGCCGATCGAGCCGGCAGGATAAGCATTCAACAGGCGGCCGTCAGCGAAGCCGTGGGACAGGATAACCTGTCCCCAAGGTCAATTTTTCCAAGAAAGGCCGCCTTTCGGCGGGGAGAGCGGAGAAAGTCGTGCGTGTTACTGGTTGCGACCTATTCCGGCGGAGGCGGCCTATGCCACGGCATAGGCTTGTGTTATGCCATGGCCATGAACATCCAGCGCAAGGTGAAACTGTTCCGCAACGGCCGCAATCAAGCCGTCCGCATCCCCCGCGAGTTCGAACTGCCGGGAGAGGAAGCCGTCATGCGCAAGGAGGGCGACCGCCTCGTCATCGAGACCGGCGCGCCCAGCGGACCCAACGCGAGACTGTTGGCAGTCCTGGCCGCGCTGCAACCTCTGTCGGCGGATGACGCGTTTCCGACGATAGAGGATGGGCCGCCCGGCGCCGTGGCGCTGTGAGCGCCGTGATGTTGGACACGAATATCGTATCCGCCCTGATGCGTGAGCCGGGCGGCGCGGTCGCTCGGCGGATCGAAGAGGTCGCCACGGCGGTGTCGGTCAGCGTCGTGGTCGCGGCGGAACTGCGCTATGGCGCCGCGCGCAAGGGCTCCGCGCGTCTGACCACCGCGGTCGAAGCGATCCTTGGCGCGATAGACATCGAGCCGTTCGCGCCGCCGGCCGATCTGGTCTACGCTCACCTGCGGTGTCGCATGGAACGCGAGGGCCGGCCGCTTGGTGCAAACGACCTGCTCATCGCCGCCCACGCGCTGACACTCGATCGAGGTCTCGCCACCGAAGACCGGGCGTTCGAGCGCGTGCCGGGCCTCCACGTCGAGAACTGGCTCACGTAACGGCGCCCGGGACCAGGTTTATCGGACGGTCGGTGGTCATCCCCGCCGCGCCCCTGTAACACAGGTCTTGCAAGCGCCCCTGAGAATCGGAACGATGGCTCCGGATGGAAGCCGTGGGGACGGAGCCGTGGGGACAGGATAACCCGTCCCTTAGGTCAACCCGTCTCCAGGGCGTCAATTGTTCCGAGAAAGGCGCAAACAAAAAAGCCTGGGCCCCGCCTTTCGGCGGGAAGAGTGGGGAAAGTCGTGCGTGTCCCTGGTTGAGAGGGTGCGTAGAACCGCGGGCGCTAAACGCCTCCCTCCCTCCCCTTTATGGGGAGGGACCGGATGCGAAGCATCCAGGGTGGGGCTGTGTGGGGTTACCCACGGCATTCGCGGACGCGGAGAGAGTTCCCCACCCTGACGCCTGCGGCGTCTGTCCCTCCCCATGAAGGGGAGGGAGGGAGGGAGGCCTGCCATATTTCCGCGCCTTTTCCTCCACCCGCAGTTCGAAGTCGAGGGGCGGGCGGCGGACGCGCCAGGCGTCGTGCAGGCCGCCGACGATGGCTTCGTCAACTTCGGACTTGTGCGCGGCCGCGCGTTCCTTGCGGCGCTCGGCGCCGTCGGTGATCCGCATTTCGCGGCGCGCCTTCACGCCCTCGGCGAACTTGGCCTCCAGGGCCAGGGTGCGGCGGAGGGTCTGGGCCATCTTGGCGAGGGCGGACGCCGCGTCTTCGCTCCGCCCCGGCGAGGGTTCGCCCTTTTTCTCGCGTTCGGCTCGCAGCTCGACCAAGTCTCCCAGCACTCTGGCCGCCTTCATACTGGTCTCGGCCATCTCCGCCAGCATCTCGAGATGCCGCTCGCCACGCTCATCGGCGATCGCCGTTTCCGCCATGGCAATGGGGCGAGGCGTGCGAGGTCGGCGAGATGATCCAGGCGCTGATGCGGCTGGCGGGCAAGGCCGGCGGGATGCGTTCGGCGGCGGCGATGGTGGCCGCGCGCGGCCTGGTCGCCGAGGCGGCGAAACTCAATGAGCGGCGCGAGCCGCCCGGCGAGACGACGCCTCCGGAGCCGCCGAAGAGCTCGATCCATTCGGGAAAGGATACGGGCTCGAAGTCCGCGATCGAGCGGCGTGTAACCGAACGGCTGGCCGATCCGAAGATAGCCCCGTGATCGACTTCCAATGTTCCCACGATCACCGCCTGGCGGCCCCTCGTCGCCGCGTGAGGGGCCTTGTCGGAGATGTTGAACATGCCCCATCCCGCCGACGGCGCCGCGCTCGCCGCGGGGCTGGACCTGGAATACCCGGTGACGAGACCGGACGGGGCCGTGCGGGCTATCCCGCTGGCGAGGGCGGCGGCCGACATCCAAACACTGCTCTCAATCCTGATGGTCATGGGCGGCGGAAAATGGTCGCTGGACAATGGGCTGGGAATCGACCGGGTGATGATCGAGCCATTGAGCTGGGGCTGATCATGAATCTGTTGACGTCTTCGGTGATGCAGACCCTGAACGCGCTTTCGACGCTGTTCGTGTTCGCGCTCGGCCTTGTCGTCCTGGCGTTGATCATCCTCTTCGTGCTCGACCGCCGCCAGAGCCGCGACGCGATCCTGCGCAACTACCCGGTCGTCGGCCATCTGCGCCACGTGTTCAGCGGCCTGGGTGAATTCTTCAGGCAGTATTTCTTCGCCATGGACCGCGACGAACTGCCGTTCAATCGCGCCGAGCGAAACTGGGTCGAGAACGCATCGCGAGACGGGGAGTCGACGATTGCGTTCGGCTCGACGAAATACATCCGCGAGACCGGCACGCCGATCTTCGTCAACTGCCCCTATCCGACCCTGGAAGAGCACATCGAGGCGACGCCGCCGTTCGTGATCGGCCCGGACGCGCCCAATCCCTACTTCGCTCCATCGTTCTTCAACATCTCGGGCATGAGCTTCGGCGCCATCTCCTCGCCGGCGGTGCTGGCGCTGTCGAAGGGCGCCAGGATGGCCGGATGCTGGCTCAACACCGGCGAGGGCGGCCTGTCGCCCCATCACCTGGAAGGCGGCGCGGACATCGTCTTCCAGATCGGCACGGCCAAGTACGGGGTGCGGGACGCCAGCGGCGGACTGAACGAGCAGCGCCTGAAGGAGATCGCCGCGCTCGAGCCGGTCAAGATGTTTGAGATCAAGCTTTCCCAGGGCGCCAAGCCGGGCAAGGGCGGTATACTTCCCGCCATCAAGGTGACGCCAGAGATCGCGGCGATCCGGGGCATACCGGCCGGCCAGGACTCCAACAGCCCCAACCGCCACCCGGAGATCGACAGCAACGAGGATCTCCTCGTGTTCATCGATCGGGTAAAGCGTCTCACCGGCAAGCCGGTTGGCATCAAGGCGGTGCTAGGCGCGTACGGCTGGTTCGACGACCTGATGGCGAGGGTCGCCGAACGCGGCGCAGGCCCGGACTTCTTCACGCTCGACTCGGGCGACGGCGGCACGGGCGCGGCGCCGATGGCGCTGATGGACAATGTCGGCCTGCCGATCCGGGAGTCGTTGCCGCTGGCGCGGGACATCATCAAGAAGCACGGCCTCGAAGACCGCATCCCGATCATCGCCTCGGGCAAGCTGGTCACCCCGGCCGACGTCGCCTGGGCCCTATGCGCCGGCGCGACGTTCGTCAATTCGGCGCGCGGGTTCATGTTTGCGCTCGGCTGTATCCAGTCGCTGAAGTGCAACAAGAACACCTGCCCGACCGGCATCACCACCCACGACCGCCGCCTGCAGAAGGGCCTCGACCCCGCCGACAAGGCGGTGCGTGTCGCCAGCTATTGCCGCAACCTGCGCCACGACGTCGAGGTGATCGCCCACAGCTGCGGCGTGCCCCATCCAAGGCGCCTGCGACGCTTTCACGTGCGCATCGTCTGCCCGGACGGGCTGTCGCGGCCGCTGAACGAGCTCTATCCCACCGACGACCCGGCCGACGCCAACGCCTCAGCGGCGGTGGTGAGGGCGCGGGGATTGAGCCTCTGACGGCCGTCAGCGTCGAGGCTCGCATGTAGAATCCGCCCCTCCTTTCCGCCCCTCCTCGGCGAAAGGCCTGACGGATGCATAGGCCTCGGATGTGCGCCTTACCTTCTCTTCTCCCCTTGGAGAAGATATCGCGAAGCGACGGATGAGGGCGCCGATGCAGAGCGCGGTCCCGTGAGCAACACACCGCGCACGGCCCACGACCCTCATCCGCGGCGAGGCGCGGCCGGTCGGCTATCGGCTGAGCTGGCTGTGCGGTCGGCCGCACGTTACGATCCGCTTCCTGTGCGAAGCGTGTAAATTCCACCGGATCGCGTGCTGGCCAGGCTGCGCGACGTGCTGTGGCCGAACGTCAGGAGCGCAGGGTATCGGGCGGCGCAGGCGCGCGCGGGGCGGGGCGGGGCGGCAGTCGTGAGCCTTGGCGCGAGGTCTGCGCATTGCCCGTAGGCCGTTTCCGTCTCCAGGGCGTCGATTTTTCCGAGAAAGGCGCAAACAAAAAGAGCCTGGGCCCCGCTTTTCGGCGGGGAGAGCGGAGAAAGTCGTGCGTGCCATGGTTGATCGCTGGCGCGTCCGGACGGCGTCGTAGAGATCGGCGCTGACGGGCGGGGGGACGGGTAATGGCGAAACGGTGGCGCTGGCGGCTTGTAATTTCCGATTGAACGTTGCACGCATGCAACGTGGGGTCGTCCATTCGGCCGTCCCCGGCTACACACGGAGCCGTCGGCATCCGTCATGTGCAACACGGAGGATTCCATGCGACTGGCTCTCTACAGGTCTATATTTACGGGGACGGCTGCCTGTATGGCGGGCTCGGCCGCGGTGATTTCGGTGCTCGCGGGCGGCTCGGCCGCCGTGGCCGCCGAGAGGATCGTGCCGCCGCCGCTCTCACAACAGAAGGCGCTGTATTTCGCCAAACACCCGGACGAATGGGCCGCCATCATGGCGCGCGCGCCGAAGGCGCGCGTTCTCACGCCGGCGCCCGCGCTGCGCGAGCCGACGCCCGCGGGTTCATGGGCGACGCGGGTCAACGCCCCCCCCGCCAGCGCCATGAGCAATCCGCTGCTGCTCACGGACGGCGCCGTCATCGTCCACGAATATTGCTCGGCGCACTGGTACAAGCTGACGCCGGACAAGTTCGGCAGCTATGTCAACGGTTCCTGGAGCCAGATCGCCGACGCGCCATGGCAACCGCTGTATTTCGCTTCGCAGATCCTCAACGACGGCAGCGTGGTCGGCAACGGCGGTGAGTACGACGGCGCCTCGGGCTGCTCGGCGACCTGGCAGACCGGCGGCGGGGTATACGATACCGCCATGAACACCTGGAAGAGCCTTGCGCCTCCCCCCGGTTGGAGCACGATCGGCGATGCTCAGAGCGTCATGCTGCCCAACAAGACCTACATGCTCGCCAATTGCTGCACGAAGGAACAGGCTATCCTTGATGACCAGACCCTGACCTGGACGGCGACCGGATCGGGCAAGTTCGACGTCAACGACGAAGAGGGCTGGGCGCTTCTGCAGAACGGCAAGCTTCTGACCACGGACGCCTATGTCTTCGCCAACACCTGCGGGAAGGCAAGCGAGCTCTATGACCCATCGACCGGCGCCTGGAGCGGCGCCGGCAACGCGCCCAGGCAACTTTCAGATTGCCTCGCCAGCGGTAATCAGTCGTTCGAGGTCGGACCGATCGCCGTCCGCCCGAACGGCACGGCGGTGGCGTTCAGCGGCGTGACCACCGGCGTCGCCGGCACCGCGATCTACGACCCGAAGACCGGCGTCTGGTCCGCCGGCCCCGATCTGCCGACGATTGCCGGACGGAATTACAATCTGGCCGACGCACCGGCGGTGGTGCTGCCTAGCGGCGCCGTCCTTTTCGCCGCGTCGCCGGGATTGTTCTCGGCGCCGACCCACTATTTCGAGTTTACGACCAAGAACAAGATCGTGCAGAGAAACGATCCGTCAGGCTCGGGCGCCAACCCGTCCTATGTGGTGAATTTCCTGTTACTGCCGACCGGTCAGGTTCTGCAGACGGATTTTTCCAACGTCGTTCAAATCTACACGCCGACGGGCACATTCAAAACCAACAAGCGTCCCGTGATTACAAGCGTACCGACGACCCTGACGCGGAACAGCGACTATACCGTTGCCGGCACCCAGTTGACGGGCGTCACCCACGCGGTTTACGGCGATGACCAACAGGCCGCGACGAACTTCCCGCTCGTTCAGCTCGTGAATCTGAGCACCAGCAATTTGTATTACGCCAAGACTTCGAAATTCTCCACGCGCGGGATTGGCCTCCACAAACCGTCGACCGCCACGTTTCATGTTCCGACAGGCATTCCGACGGGAAGCTACAACCTGACGGTTGTCGCCAATGGCGTTCCGTCCATTCCGACGGCCGTGACCGTCAACTGATCACGACGGGACATCCGCCAACGACGTGAGGATGGCCGGCGGCTCGTTCGCCGGCCATTTTTTTTGCCGAAGGCGGGGATGGGGGTCTTGATGAAGTGCGTGGCGCCGCTTGTTTAGATCGAGCACGGCCCCGCCGCCCCCATCCCCCGCTTCGCGGGTACTTCCCCCAGAGGGGGAAGATGGGATTTGTGGCTCGTTCGCGCGATGTGTGGACCGAGAAGCCCCCATGCGACGGCATGGGCGCGGATGAAGGCCGCCCGCGGCTTGCGGCGCGGAGAGAACTCGCGGCATAGATCGCTCCTTGTCCGGAGAAAAATCCATGTCGCGACGCTTCCGTCATTGGCGCTTGATCGCGGTCGTGGCGGCCCTGGCCGGCGGACCGGCCGTGGCCGCGCCCGCGGCGGATGGGCTGCCGGATCTGCACTGGCGGCTGCTGGGACCGTTCCGGGGCGGCTGGGGCGAGATGGTCGAGGGGGCGGCGCAGGCGCAGGACACCTTCTATTTCGCCGCGGCCGGCGGCGGCGTGTGGCGGTCGGACAACGCCGGGCGGACCTGGCGCTCGCTGTTCGATCGCGGACCGACCGCCCCGATCGGCGCGCTGGCGGTGGCCCCGTCCGATCCCGACACGGTCTATATCGGCGCGGGACAGCCGGAACCCCGCTACGATGTCGCCGCCGGGACGGGCGTCTTCAAGACCACCGACGGCGGGCGCGGCTGGCGGCCGCTGGGCCTGGAAAAGACACGCCATATCGGTCGCATCTGGGTCAGTCCCGCCGATCCGGGCCGGGTCCTGGTCGCCGCCCTGGGCGACTTCTTCGCGCCCGGCCCCCAGCGCGGCGTGTTCCGCTCACTGGACGGCGGCGCGACGTGGTCGCAGACGCTCAAAGTCGACGACGACACCGGGGCGGTCGACCTGGCCGCGGACCCAAAGAACCCCGACACGGTGTTCGCCGCCACCTGGCAGGCCAGACAGTATCCCTGGCAGAGCTATTTCACGCCGGTCACGGGGCCGGGCAGCGGCGTCTACAAGTCGGTCGACGGCGGCGCGACCTGGACGAAGATCACCGGCGGCGGCTGGCCGGCCGGGGCGCTGGGCCGGATCAGCCTGGCGACCGCGCGCACCCGCGCCGGCCTGCGCGTCTACGCCGTGGTCTCGGCCGACAAGGCCAGCGGCCTCTACCGGTCCGACGACGGCGGCGCCACGTGGGCGAGGGTCAACGAGGGACAGGCCTTCACCAGTTATTACGCCAGCCGGGTGACGGTGTCGCCGGACGATCCCGACGTGGTGTGGCTGGTCGGCCAGTCGATCCGCCGTTGCGTCGACGGCGGCAAGACCTGTGCGATCGTCAAGGGCGCCCCCGGGGGCGACGACTATCATTTCGTGTGGATCAACCCGGCCCATCCCGACCACATGGCCACGGCCAGCGACCAGGGCGTCGTGGTCAGTGTCGATAGCGGGCAGAGCTGGTCGAGCTGGTACAACCAGCCGACCGGACAATTCTATCATCTGGCGAGCGACGACCGCTTTCCCTACACCCTCTATTCGGGCCAGCAGGATTCCGGCACCGTGGGCGCCCTCAGCCGTTCGGATTACGGCGCCCTGACCCTGCGCGACTGGCGCCCCGTCGGCGGCGACGAGCGCGACTACGACATTCCCGATCCGGACAATCCGGACATCGTATATGGTTCGGGCCTCGGCGGACGGATCAGCCGATGGGACGCGCGGACGGGCCAGGCAGCCAATATCGCGCCCTATCTCGAGCCGAACTATGGCGCGCGTCAGACCGCCACCGCGCATCATTTCGTCTGGGTCACGCCCATGGCCGTGTCCCGCGTCGGACCGACGACCCTGTACCTGGGCGGCGAGGTGGTGTTCTCTTCGCGGGACAAGGGCGACCACTGGTCGATCATCAGTCCGGACCTCACCGGCAAGATCGCGGGCGCGAAAGACTGCGACGGCGCGGTCGCCGTGGCCGCCGCCAGGGCCTGTGGTTACGGCGGGATCTGGACGCTCGACCCCTCGCCGCGCCGGGCCGGCGAACTGTGGGCGGGAACCGACGACGGCCTGATCCAGCTCACGCGCGACGACGGCGCGCACTGGACCAACGTCACCCCGCCCGGGCTACCGGCATGGGCCAAGGTGTCTTCGATCGATCCCTCGCCCCTGGCGGACGGCGTCGCCTATGTCGCGGTCGACAACCATCGGCAGGGCGACCGAAGCCCCCGCGTGCTGGCGACGCGCGACCTTGGCGCGTCCTGGCGGGACATCACCGGGGACCTGCCGGCCGATCACTTCGTCGCGGTCGTGCGCGCCGACCCGGTGCGCGCGGGCCTGCTCTACGCTGGGACCGATGTGGGGGCGTTCGTCTCCCTGGACGACGGCGGTCACTGGCGGGCGCTGGCGAGCGACATGCCGACGGCGCTCATCAACGACCTCTTGATCCATGGCGACGATCTGATCGCCGCTACGCAGGGGCGCGGCCTGTGGGTTCTCGACGACGTCACGCCACTGCGCCAGCTGGACGCCGACGTGACGCGCCAGACGGCGCACCTGTTCACGCCGGCCCCGGCCATCCGTGTGCGCGACGCCAACGGCCACGACACGCCCATGCCGCCGGAGGAGCCGGCCGGCAAAAACCCGACCGGCGGCGCGACGATCGACTACTGGCTGGCCGCGCCGGCCCGCTCGGCGGTGAGCCTGGAGATCGCCGACGCATCCGGCGCCGTGGTGCGGCGACTTTCCAGCGCGCCGGCGAGCGCGCCGCCCGCCGAGGCGTACTTCGCCAAGACCTGGATCCGCCCCGCCTCGCCGCTGCCCAGCGACGCGGGCATGCATCGGGTGACGTGGGACCTGCGCTTCGAGCGGCCGGCGGCGGTATCCTACGACTATTCGATCGGCGTGGTGGCGGGCGGCGCCTCGCCGATCTCGCCCGGCGGGCCGATCGCGCCGCCGGGACGATACCGGGCGACCCTGACCGTCGACGGCGCAAGCCAGAGCGTTCCCCTGGTCGTGCGGCAGGATCCGCGCACCTCGGTCAGAGACGCCGATTTCCAGGCGAGCCTCGCCCTGTCGCACAAGATCGCCGCCAGCCTTGCGATCGCCTGGCGCGGCCATTCCGAGCGGGCGGCGGCGCACGCGCAACTGGCGACACTGACCTTTCCCGGCGCCGCGGCCCTGGCCGACAAGACGGCGGCCGAAGACGGGTCCGGCTTCGCTCGCGAAAGCGGCATACTGGCCGGTATCGAAACCGACCTGGAATCGGCCGACCTGGTCCCGACGCAACCCCAACGCGACGCCGTGGCCGCCTCGGCCGCGCGCGTCGATGCGCTCTGGAACGCCTGGAGCGCCCTGCGCGATGGCCCCCTGGCATCCCTCGACGCCAGCCTGGTCGCCGCCGGGCGCAAGCCCGTCGTCATTCCGCCGCCGGACAAGCTGACGATAGACCCCGGGGCGGGGGGAGAGGATCTGCCGTAGGCCTGGTCGGCGGGGAGAGCGGAGAAAGTCGGGCGGACGACGATCAGGCGACCTCGGCCGCCAGGCGCGTGAATACCGAGATGAAGTCGGCCGGGACCGCGCGGTCGAGGGCGCCTTGTTCGATGTCCGTGGCGGTCCACATCCATGAGCGCGCGGGATCGTCGCGCATGGCCCAGTTCGGAAACAGCCGCTCGGTCACCGGCCGCGAGACGCGTTTGACCACGTCCAGGTGACGATTGTCGCGGACGATGCTTTTGTATCGCGCTTCCACGGCGGCCTCGGGCCCTTCCAGAAGCTGAAGATAGAGGTCGTGCCGGCAGATCAGCGCGCCGGTGATCGCGTCGCGCGGATTGTTCCGGCGGGCGATGATGAGGATCCCGTTCAGCGCCGCGTCGTCGAATCCAAACGGCGTGGAAGAGTAGATCAGTTGGATAAGGTCCGCCAAGGCATCGCTCCCGCCTTCAGGCATTGAAGCGACCGATCCTGAAGCCACGCGTCTATCGTATACGCAAGCGAGGCAATGTGGCCATTGCAAACTCTCGCAACGGCCACATTGCCATCCGGGCTCCATGTGGCCCGCGCCCTCGCCTGTTGCGCCGGGGTATGTTGACCATTAGTCAAGGCGCAGGGAGCGAACCGTCGCGGAAGGTGGATCATGGCAAGGGATTATGACGTCATTGTCGTCGGCTCGGGCGCCGCGGGTCTGGCCGCCGCGGTCGCGGCGGCGGACGCGGGCGCTTCGGTCCTGGTCGTGGAAAGCCAGAAACGGCCCGGGGGCTCGTCGAGGCTGTCGGGCGGACATTTCTATGCTGCCGGGACGTCCGTGCAGAAAGAGGCCGGCGTCATCGGCGACACCGCCGACGCCATGTTCGAGCACTATATGACGCTGGCCCAGTGGCGGGTCGACCCGGCCGTGGTGAGGGCGTATTGCGACCTTTCCGCGCCGACCTTCGAATGGGTGAAGGGCCTGGGCGTGAACTATCCCAAGGAAGCGCTGTACGCGTCGGGCGTCGGTTCGACGCCGCGCGGCCACCCGCCGCAAGGCGAAGGCGAAGAGGTCATCAACGTGCTCGACCGCCATCGCGGCGAGCGGGGCGTCGATCTGGTCCTGGATTCGCGCGTCACCTCGCTCGTCAAGGATGAGGACGGCCGGATCACCGGCGTGAAGATCGGCGACGACGAGGCGACGTGCGGCGCCGTCATCATGGCGACCGGAGGCTTTGGCAATAATCCGGAGATGATACGCAAATACCTGCCCCAGGCGGCGGCCACGGGCGACTGGTGCTGGTATATCGGCGCCGAAGGCGCGCAGGGCGACGGCATCACGCTGGGCGAAGCCGTGGGCGGCGTCGTCGACGGCCATGATCGCGCGCTGCTGCTCGCGACCCCCGGGTTCAGCCACGACCTCGAGGTCGCCTTGCCGCCCTGGCTGGTTATGGTGAACAAGCAGGGCCGGCGGTTCTGCAACGAATGCGCCCCCTACACGGTCATCGCCGGCCTGCTGAACAGCCAAGGCGGGCATGCCCACGCCATATTCGACGAAGCCGCGCGCGCCGTCGCGAAGCGGAGCCCGCAATTCCAGGCCTATTGGGTCGACGAGATCCTCGAGCGCAAGGCGGAGGAGGGAGCCATTCTGCGAGCAGACACCCTGGCTGAGCTCGCGACACTGGCCGGCATCGATGTGCAAGGCCTCGAGGGCGCGATCGAGCGCTACAACAACGACGTCGAGGCGGGCCGCGACAGCGCCTTCTTCAAGCCGGGGGCCCTGGCGCCGATCGCGACCGCGCCGTTCTACGCCGCGGAGATCAGACCGGCCATACTCTGCTGGACGGGGACGGGGCTGCGCATCGATGCGCATACCTCTGTGCTCGACAAGGCCGACAGACCCATCCGCGGCCTCTATGCCGCGGGCGAGACCGTCGGCAATCTGCACGGCGACGTCTACATTGGCGGCGGCGGCTCCTACGGTCCCTGTCTCGTGTTCGGCAAACTGGCGGGGGAAAATGCGGCGAAGTACGCGAGGGCCCTCAACGACTGAGGGCCCGTTGCGGCGCGAACACGGGTCCTGACGCGCACATGACGATAACTTAACGTATTACGATGAATTAATATCGATAAACAATAATTAATTTGATCGAGAAACGATGCGGTCCTATTCGTTCGCTCACAGCCACGGCGCGCCGCCGTCGCACCCAGACAAGCAAGGACCCGCAAAATGACCGCCACCAACATGATCCAAGTCGTCGACCGTTTCGCCCTCACCCTGATGAACGCGATCGTCTTCGTCGGCCTTCCCCTCATCGCCGTCGGCCTGCTCACACAGGGTGTGTAGGAGGTAAACGCCCCCCTCCCTCCCCTTTATGGGGAGGGACAGATCGCGAAGCGATCAGGGTGGGGCTGTGTGGGGTTATCACCAGCTTCGTAGACGCGGAGAGAGTTCCCCACCCTGGATGCTTCGCATCCTGTCCCTCCCCAGAAAGGGGAGGGAGGTAGAACGACGCCTCATACCGGCTCTCCGACGACGACCACGAAGGCCGAGTCGATCAGGGTGTTGGCCCGCGTCTCGAACGCCTGGGGCGCAAAGCTTCGAAGATCGTCGATGAGCGCGACCACCCGGCCCCGGGACTCCTGGAAATCCATCTCCTGGTGGGCCGCCAGGGGGCCGGTCGGGTTGAGGCAGCCGACGCTCGACAGGTAGAGATCGGGCGGGTGGCCGGGATGGATCAGGATCGCCACCCGGGCGCCGGTGTCCTCCAGGCGAAAGCCCGGCATCGGATCGCGTCCGGGCTCGGTCAGATCCTCGGCATAGCCCACCGTGCGATAGCGCCCGAACTGGGTGGTGAGGCGGTAGCGACCCGGCTCGATCCGCAGCCCGGTGTCGGCGACGGCGTTGCTTCCGGGGCCGACGCGCTCACACATGAAGCCGCTCAGCAGCGGCGCGGCCACGCCGTCGCGATAGACGCGGTAGCGGCCCCAGGTGCGCCGACGCTCACCGGCGACATGCATGCAAATGCGTTCGACGAGCAACTCCCAACCGCGACCGGTGATCATCGAGGACTGCTCCACTCCTGGGATTTGCGCTAGGACGCGGCCATGGCCGCCGCGCGCACCCTGTTCGTCACCCGCCTCTATGAAGGGTCCCTGGCCGACGATCCAGGCTTCGACGCCTTCAACGCCGAGCTGGCGGACGCGTGCGAGATGCTGGCGCGCGAGGACATGGCCGGCCGCGCGTGGTGCAAGGCGAGGGGCTACGGCGGCTACACGTGCTATGCCTCGCTGAACGACCTGCCGATCCGCGCCAGCGTGTTCGGCGCGCTGTAGCGTCGGTTGGACAGGCACGCCGCGGCCTTTGCGCGCGAGCTGGCCTTCGATCTGGGCCCGCGGGGCAGGCTGACGCTCGACAGCCTGTGGGTGAACCTCCTCAAGCCCGGGGCCGCCCATAGCGGCCACATCCACCCCCACAGCGTGCTGTCCGGCACGGTCTACGTCGCCGTCCCCCCCGGCGCCGGGGCCCTGCGCCTGGAGGACCCCCGCCTGCCGATGATGATGGCCGCGCCCACCCGCCTCGCCGACGCGCCGGAAGAGTCACGAAGCTTCGTGACTCTCACACCGCTCGCCGGAACCGTGTTCATCTGGGAAAGCTGGCTGCGCCACGAAGTCCTTGCCAACCGCGCGAAGACCGCGCGGATCAGTCTGAGCTTCAACTACGCCTGGCGTTGAGACCTCTGAGCGTCAAGCGGCCGCCCTGGCGGCCTCGACGTGGGCCTGCCACGCGCCCTGTGCTTCGCCCCATCCGACGAGCGCGATGACCGATCCATCGGGCTGGATGAAGGCCAACGGCCCAGAGAAGCTCATGTAGTAAGGCGCTGTCGACGGGAAAATGGGTGTTGTCGTGGCGGGCGCCGGAGGATTCGAAACCGTAGCCCGGCGCGATGGCGGTGTCGCCGCCATTGGCCGCGCCGCCGCGCACGTCCATCCTGCCCTTGTAGAGCAGGTATTCGCCGGGGCCGGTGTGGATGTGGGCGTTGAACGACGAGCCGGCGGGGCAGTCGAACACCGCCGTCCAGGTCCCGGCCTCCGGCGACACATGCAGCAACTTCCAGGTTATGCCGCCGGTCGACAAGGCTTCGGGAAACGGCGCCCAGGCGCCGTGATCGATCTGCACATATTCTTCGAGCGCCTGCGGTTTCATTCCGGCGTCCTCTCCCTGGTCTAAGACGGCGCAGTCGCCAACGACCGTTTGCGGCCCAGCGCTCACCGGCCGCCTTCGGCGGCCTTTGTCCCCGATAGTATGACGACACGCTCGCACCCGCAATTGCCGCATGGCGAGGCGGGCGGGCAGGCGATGTCAATTGCCGTCGGACTCGTCGCCGTCCCAGGCGTTATCGTCGTCGCCGTATTCGTTGATGGTCACGTTCTCGACCTGGGGGCCCCCGCCGTAACCGCCGCCCCCCCAGAAGCCGCCGCCGCCGCGGTGGCCGCCGAACAGGCCCGACAAGCCCGAAAACAGCATCTCGCCGCCGGCAACGCCCGCCGCCGTCGCGCCCGCGCCGCGCAGGAAACTGCCGAGTCCGCCGCCGGCCGAGAACAGGCCGCGCTGGGGCGGGGGCGCGGCGGGGGCCAGCTGGCCGTAGCCTTCGTTGGGCGGATAGCCGGGGCCAGGGTTGAAACCGAGCGTCGGGCCAAAGCCCCGTCGCGGGTCGTAACCGCCCGAAGGCGGCACGCTGGTCTGTGGCGGCGCCTGGCGATTGCCCAGGAAGCTGCCGTTGGCCGAGACCTGGCGTTCGAGCTCGGCGATGCACGCCTGCGCCGCGTGCAGGGCCTGGTCGGCCAATATGGCGTGCCGCACCAGAACATAGGCCGTGTCGGGATCGGCGCGCAGGGCGTCGATGATCATGCGCTCGGCCTCGGGGTCCTTGTAGCCGCCGCGATCCTGGCCGAGGTCGCGGAGAAAATCACCAAGGAGGGTGCGTTCGTCAGGGGTCATCACTTTTGGGGTCCATGCATCCGATCGCGGTCCGCCGCACCGACCGCGGGCATAAGGTCGGAAGTGATTGCGGCTTTCGCTAGGCGCCCCTCGCCCCATCCGCACGGCGAGTATCGGGCCGACGGCTCACCGCCGCCTCCTTCACCAGATGCGGGCGCGATCGCCCGGCGCCAGATAGTATTTGCCGCCCGGCGCCACGGCGAACGCCGCGTACCAGGCGTCGTCATTGCGGGTGGGACCGATCACGCGGAACTTGGCCGGCGAATGCGGGTCGGAGGCCAGCTGGCGCCGCGTCGCGTCGTCGCGCGCCTTGCGCTGCCACGCCTGGGCGTAGGCCAGGAAGAAGCGCTGATCGCCGGTGAGGCCGTCGATCACCGGCGCCGGCTTGCCGTGCAGCGAGGCGTGGTAGGCGTCCAGTGAGGCCAACAGGCCGCCGAGGTCGGCGATGTTCTCGCCCATCGTCAGCTTGCCGTTGACGTGCGCGCCGGGCACGGGCTCATAGGTGTCGTACTGGGCGCCGTACTTCGCCGCCTCGGCCTGAAACCGTTTGGCGTCCTCGGGCGTCCACCAGTCGCGCACGGCGCCGGTGTCGTCGATCTTGCGCCCCTGGTCGTCGAAGCCGTGGGTGATCTCGTGGCCGATGATCGCCCCCGCCGAGCCGTAGTTCACCGCCGCGTCGGCGTCGGGGTCGAAGAACGGCGCCTGCAATATGCCGGCTGGGAAGACGATCCTGTTCTCCAGCCCGCCGTTGTAGGCGTTTACGGTCTGGGGCGTCATCCCCCACTTCTTGTGGTCGACGGGCTTGCCGAGGTCGGAGATCTGGTAGGCCCACTCGAACGCGGCGCTGCGCGCCATATTGCCGTAAAGATCTTTGGGCTCGATCCTGAGGCCCGAATAGTCGCGCCACTTGTCGGGATAGCCGACCTGGACGTCCATTTTGCCGAGTTTCTTCAGCGCCTCGGTCTTGGTCGATGGCGCCATCCAGGCGGCGTCCTGGATGCGGGCCGCCAGGGCGGTCTTCAGATTGGCCACCAGATCCTGCATCATCGCCTTGGACCTGGGCGGGAAATAGAGACGCACATATTCCTCGCCCAGCACCTCGCCCAGCGAGGCGTCGATCAGGTTGACCCCGCGTTTCCAGCGGGGCTCCTGCTGGCTGACCCCGCTCAAGGTCTTGCGAAACTCGAACTGGCTCTGATCGAAGCGCTTGGAGAGGAAGGTCGAGGCGCTGTCGGTCACGTGGAACGCCTCCCAGGCTTTGAGCGTCTCGAGCGGCGTGGCGGCGAAAAGGGCGGCCAGCGCCTGGATCGCGCTCTTGGGCCCCACGACCACGCTCGCCTGGCCCGGCGTGCCGGCCGCGTCGAGATGGGCGCTCCAGTCGAGGCCCGGGGCGTAGGCAGCCAGTTGCGCCAGCGTCATCGGGTTGATGGTCTTGTCGATGTCGCGTTCGTCGACGTTGGTCCAGCTGGCCTTGGCGATCTGCGTCTCCAGGGCCATGACCGCCGCGGCCTCGCCGCCGGGGTCGGGCCGGCCGATCATGCCAAGCGTGCGCTCGATATAGGCCAGGTAGGCCGCGCGCTGCGGCTTGAAGGCGTCGGTCAGATAGTAGTCGCGGTCGGGCAGCCCCAAGCCGGACTGATCGAGATAGAGCACGTTCACCTCCGGACGCTTCGGATCCGGACCGATGGAGACGCCGAAGAAGGAGAGGCCGAAGCCGCCGTAGGTCCTGGCCATCAGCACCGACAGGGCCGCCCGGTCCGGCGCCGCCCAGATCCGCGCCAGGTCGACCTTGAGAGGCTTGTCGTCGATCGCCTCGAGCGCGGCCTCGTCCATCCAGGCCGCGTACAGGCCGCCGAGTTGCGCCGCCGTCGCGGTCTTGGGATCGCGCGCGGCGTCCTCGATCAAGGCGCGCAGCTGGATCTGCGTGCGGTCGAACACCGTCCGTCCCGTTCCCACCGAGCTCTGGTCGGGCGGAATCGTCGCCTTGGCGTACCAGGCGCCGTTGGCGTAGGTGAA
This sequence comes from Caulobacterales bacterium, assembly GCA_038206535.1. GTDB lineage: Bacteria > Pseudomonadota > Alphaproteobacteria > Caulobacterales > Caulobacteraceae > Acaudatibacter. Next base: position 24,128 of record JBBRAV010000009.1, on the reverse strand, counting down.
AAAGTCGTCGCCCGGCGCCACGGACTCGTCCCCGGCGGTCAGGTCGACGCCCCATGATCCGTAGTGCGCCACGACCGGAGCCGGCGCATCGGCCGCCATGGCCGGCAGAACGCCCAGCGACAGCGCGGCGGCGGAAACGGCGGCGAGAAGATGAAAGCGCATGACCTGCCTCGAGAGAGTTCGCCCTGAGCGAACGAAGCGGGATTGCTAGCACTTCGACAGTGAGGGTGTCAGCCGGGAATGTCGGCGGCGGAACGCCCAGTCAGCCTCTTGGCGCCGAAGACCTTGCCCCTACGCCGTTTGCAACCTCGGCCCAGCCAAGAAAGGACCGGTTCCGCGCGCGATGTCGAGGTTCGCCTGAATCGGCCCGGCGTCGCCCGCGCCGATGGCCGCCATGGCCGCGACGAAGGCATGCGGCGAGGGAGTCGGCGCTATGGCGGTCACGACCGTCCCGCCGTGACCGTCGCTGGCGGCCGTGAACGTGTCTCCAAGGTAGTCGCCGGTGAGGTCGATGAGAGCCGCGTGGGTTCCGTCGCTCACCGTCAGCACACCGCCTCTCGCCGTTCCGCTGAACGTTGCCTCACCCGAGCCGATGAAGCCGATGCCGCCAAGGTCGAGCGTCTGTTGGCCGGTCGCCTGGAATCCGGCGACATTCAGGGGCGCCGCTTGCGCCTGTGCCAGTTCCAGCGTGCCGGTAACGCCCTTGAAGATGACGTCCTGGTCGAGCGCCGATAGGAAATCGAGGGTCCCGCCGTTGATGACCACCTCGCCGCCGGATCCGTGCGCGAGCTTGCCGACAACGACGCTCGCACCCTTCGTTGCGAGCGTGCCGGCGTTGACGAGGAGTCCGCTCAAGGTCTCGCTCGAACCGGTAAAGATCAGCGCCCCGCCCGCGCCTATACTGATCGTGGCGCCCGACGCTGTAGCGAGCGATCCGGCGACGTCGACCACGCCGTTCACGCTCAGGCTTTGGCTCGCGTTCAAGGCGTTGGTTCCCGAAAGAATCCACTGTCCGCCGGCGTCGATGACAAAGCCGGCGAATCCCTCGAATCCCGCGCTGTCGGAGCCGGTTATCGTCCCGGCGCCGCCGAGGCCGCCGATATGGCCCGTGCCTCCGGAAAGCTCGAAGGTGCCGCCGCCCCCGGCGATCTCACCCACGAACCGGGCTCCGGCGTCCGCTATGAGCCGGTCGCCGGCCGAGCCGAGCCGCACGGAGTCGCCGGCGCCGATGATCGTTCCCGCGTTGGTGATCGTCGCGGCGCCGCCAGGACCTGCGTAGACGCCTGCGCCCGCCGCGCCTCCGGCGCCCTCGCCCCCGCCTCTTCCGGCGCCCCCCTCGCCCCCCGCGGCGCCTTCGATCAAGCCGGTGTTGAACACCGCGCCGCCGTGGCGAAGGTCGATCCCGTCTCCGCCCGCGCCGCCATCTCCACCCTTGAAGCCCCCAAAGCCGCCCCCGCCGCCTATACCGCCAAGCATGGTTCCCTGATTGAGGATGTCGCCGCCCGAGGCGAGATCGACGCCGGCGGCCCCGGCGCCGCCCACGCCTCCGTTGGAGTTGAACGCCTCATCGGCCCCCCCGACGCCGCCCGCGCCGCCTTGCAAGTTACGGGAATTGCTCAGCGTGACAAAGGCCGAGGCCAAGACGCCCACACCGCCGTTCCCGCCCCTCAGTCCGTATGAATCGAGAAAATAGCGAGCGCCCCCTTGCCCCCCCTGACCGCCGGCAATCGATCCCCAATTGACGATGGTTCCGCCGGCCGCTCGCAGCGACAGGCCGTTCCCGCCGTTTGAGCCGTCGCCGTTATCGCCGCCATCGCCCCCCGCGATCACACCGGTGTTGACGATCGAACCAGCCCCGGATAGCGCCAGACCCACGCCACCATAGGCTCGGTCGCCAGCGGAGGCGCCGACGCCACCTTCGAGGAGACCGCTGTTGACGAGGCTGGCCCCTCCGCTGAGTGTGAGAGCTGTTCCTCCGGCGCCCGCGCCATCGTAGCCGGCTCCGCCGGTTCCCCCCAGGATCGTTCCTGTGTTGGCGACGTCTCCGCCGACGACGTCCGCGCCGTAGCCGCCAGCTCCTCCCACCCCGGAGCCGTAACTACCGCCGCCTCCGGCGCCGCCTTTGCCGCCTTCAATCACACCGCCGTTGTGCAGATTTCCGACGAAGACGCCGATCCCGGCGCCGCCCTTCGCGCCTTTGGCGTAGTCGTATCCGCCCTCGCCGCCCACGCCTCCGCTGATCGTGCCTGTATTTGTCACATCGGCGCTCGCCGAAAAGGTGACGCCCGCGCCGCCCGCGCCGCCGGTCGCTGAATCGCCCCCAACGCCGCCATGACCGCCGTATATGTACCCATAGTTGCGGAGGCGACCGACCGAGGTCGCCGCGATGGCGACGCCCGTTCCGCCCGCGCCCCCAACCGCATACCTCCCACCCCCTCCTCCGTATCCGCCTCGCGCGAGGCCACGATTGAAGACCGGGCCTCCGTCGGTCAGCGCGATGGCGGCGCCGCCGTCTCCGCCGGCGCCGCCGCGTGTTTCCCCCGCTCGTGACTGGCCGCCGTGACCCCCGCGCCCACCGGTGATCGAGCCCAGGTTGATGAGCGTTGCGGGGAAGCCCGACGCGAGGATTCCGGCGCCGCCCTGGCCGCCCGCGCCCCCGGCGCCGTCATAGGAGTTTCCGCCCTGCCCACCGGCGCCACCGATGATCGCACCGTGGTTCAGGAGGTGGCCCGCGCCGTTCAATATCACGCCGGCGCCGCCGCCTCCCCCCGCGCCACCCTTCTTGCCGTTTGAGTGGTCGGATCCCGCGGCGCCCAACGCGCCGGCGATCCTGGCCCCCAACACGTTGTGCAGGTTCCCTCCGACCGCGAAATCGACCCCCGCCTCACCAGGAAAGGTCGCCCCGATCGTACCGGAGTTGATCGCCAGGACGTCGGTTTCGAGCAGAAGTCCCGCTCCGGCGACATCGCCCGAGCGGGTTATGTCGACCTGAGAGTAATTCGCGGACAGCGTGTAGCCGGCGCTGTAGGTGCCGTGGAGGGTCTTGGTGGTCATGATTTTCGTCCCCTGGCGCCGGCCCCTCGGCCGACACGCGACGACGGCTTATCGCCCACCATTGGGATCAGTTCAACGCGCGCTCGAATGGGAAGACCATGATTGAAAGAGCGGGACAGGGGCCAATTTCGTCGCCGGTGGAAACAGAGGCAAACAACTGTTCAGTCTGCGGAGCGATGGCGAACACATCGGACTTCGTCGACGCCGTAATCCGCCGTGTAAGCGCGGTCGCCAATCCGCCGGTTTTGCTGCAATGGCTATGACGTCGACGAATTACCCGCTTGCGACGTGGCGGCGCGCCCCACCCTGATCGCTTCGCGATCTGTCCCTCCCCATAAAGGGGAGGGAGGTAGGGTCTGTGGGTTGCCTCTCGGCGTCCGCGGCCACAGATAGTCACGATGACGCCGCAGCCCCCGTCCCCGCCCAAGCATCCCAAGACCATCGTCCAACTCGGTCGCGAGCGGGTCGACGACTATGCGTGGATGAGGGACGACAACTGGCAGGCGGTGCTGCGCGATCCGGCGGTGGTGAAGGCGGACGTGCGCGAGCATCTGGAGGCCGAGAACGCCTATCAGGCCGCGATGCTGGCGACCGCCGAACCGCTGCAAGCCAGGCTGTTCGAGGAGATGAAGGGGCGCATCAAGCAGGACGACGCCTCGGTCCCCGCGTCCGATGGGCCGTTCGACTATTTCAACCGCTTCGAGCTGGGCGCCCAGCACCCGCGGCATGTCCGCCGGCCGCGCGGCGAGGAGAGCGCGGAGACTGTCCTGCTGGACGAGGAGGCGGAGGCGGCGGGCAAGGCCTATTATTCCGTGGACGGCGCGGGCCACTCACCCGACCATGCATTGTTCGCGTGGTCGGTCGACGAGCACGGTTCGGAATACCACCAGATCTTCGTCCGGGATCTTGCGAGCAGCGAGGTTCTGCCCGACGGGCCGCAAAGCGCGACCGGCGACTTCGCGTTTTCTCCCGACTCGGCTTGGCTGTTCTGGATATGGCGCGACGAGAACGCCAGGCCGGCGAAGGTCTTCCGCCGACCCGCCCGTGGCGGGGACGATGCGCTAGTCTATGAAGAACCCGACCAGGGCATGTTCCTGGGCGTCGGCGTCACCTCCGACCGCTCGCACATACTGATCGTCTCGCAGAACCAGGAAACGAGCGCTGTTCAGCTGATCCCGGCGGCGGACCCGACCGCGGCGCCCGTCGTCGCCATCCCGGCTCGCGAAGGGGTGCGCTACGATCTCGACCGCTGGAGCGATCGCTGGGTGATCCGCACCAACGCCGACGGCGCGGTCGACTTCAAGCTGGCGGTGTCGCGCGCCGGCGTTCCGAGCCCGGAGACCTGGGAGACGCTGGTCGAGCATCGCCCCGGCCGCCTGATCGCCGGCGTCGCGCTCTACAAGGAGCATATGGCGCGACTGGAACGCGAGAACGCCTGCAACCAGATAGTGATCTCGCAGCGCGACGGTGGCGAGCATGTGATCGCGTTCGACGAGGCGGCCTACGCCCTCTCGCTCAGCCCGGGCCTGGAGTACGCCACGACCACCACTCGCTTCGTCTACCAGTCGCCGACCACCCCGCGCCAATGGTTCGACTACGACATGGCCACCCAGGCGCGCACCCTGCGCAAGACGCAGGAGGTCCCGTCCGGCCACGATCCCAGGGCTTACGAGACCCACCGGCTGTTCGCGACCGCGCCCGACGGCCAGAGCGTGCCGATCACCGTGCTCAAGCGTCGCGACACGCCGCTGGACGGCTCGGCGGCGCTGATGCTCTACGGCTATGGGTCCTATGGCATTGCCATGGAGCCGGCGTTCTCGACCCAGACGCTCAGCCTCGTCGATCGCGGCTGGATCTGGGCCACCGCCCATGTGCGCGGCGGATCGGACAAGGGCTGGGGCTGGTTCCTCGACGGTCGCGGCATGAAGAAGCGCAACACCTTCACCGATTTCATTGCCTGCGCCGAGCACCTGGCGGCCGCGGGCTATGGGCGCGAGGGGCGCATCGTCGCCTATGGCGGATCGGCGGGCGGCATGCTGGTGGGCGCCGCGGCCAACCTGCGTCCGGACCTGTGGGGCGCGGTGATCGCCGCGGTGCCGTTCGTCGACGTGCTCAACACCATGAGCGACGACACCCTGCCCCTGACGCCGCCGGAATGGCCCGAGTGGGGCAATCCCCTGACCGACCCGGCCGCGTACGACTATATCGCCGGCTACAGCCCCTACGACAATGTCAGCGCCCAGGCCTATCCGGCGATCTTCGCCCACGGCGGCCTGACCGACCCGCGCGTCACCTGGTGGGAGCCGCAGAAATGGATCGCGCGCCTGCGCGACCACAGCACCAGCGGGCGGCCCTTGCTGCTGAAGATCAACATGGAGGCCGGCCACGGCGGCGCATCGGGGCGCTTCGACCATTTGAAGGAGGTCGCCCTGGACTACGCCTTCGCGGTCTGGGCGATCGAGGGCGAGGAGGCGCTGGCGTGATCGTGCGCGCCGCCACCGACGCCGACCTTCCCGTCATCACGCGCATCTACGGCCATCACGTGCTCAACGGCCTGGGCACCTTCGAGGAAGAGCCGCCCGGGGTGGCCGACATGGCCGCGCGCAAGGCCGCCGTCGACGCCCTGGGCCTGCCCTATCTGGTCGCCGACGACGGCGGCGTGGTCGGCTACGCCTACGCCGCGCCGTTCCGCACCCGCGCCGCCTATCGCTACACGGTGGAGGACAGCGTCTATGTGGCCCCCGACATGACGGGCAGGGGCGTGGGAAAAGCCCTGGTCGGGCGGCTGATCGAAGCCTGCGAGGGCATGGGTCTTCGCCAGATGCTGGCGGTGATCGGCGATTCCGCGAACGCCGGATCGATCGGGCTGCACACGGCGATGGGCTTCGAACAGATGGGCGTCACACCGGGTCTCGGCTTCAAGTTCGGCCGCTGGGTGGACGTCGTGTGGATGCAGCGGCGCCTGAACGGCGGCGAGGGGAGATCGCCCGGCGCCGCCGGTCTGAAATTCTGACCGGCGGCGGGCCCTTCATCGGCGCGCGCGTTGGCGATCCGTTTACCTCTGTGTGCGTGAAATGGCGTGAGCCGGGGTCACCGCGGCTCGGGCGTCATCCGACAACGCCCGCGGCGCCCAAAATACCCGCTGGCGCGGGCGTGGCGGGCAGGTATCATCGAAGGCGAATCGGACGCCTGAACAACGTCTGTATCGAGGCCATGACCCGGGCTCTGATGTCCATTAACACCGCCCACCTGGCGCCCGAAGAGGCCGGGCCCCGCGCCCATCCGGCGCCGGCCGCGCGGTTCGAGGCGGTGAGGCTGAAGAACCACGACGCGCCGCGCGGCTCCGGCGGAATTTCCTTCGCGCTTGCGCCCGGCTCGTTCCACATCCTCACGGGGCCTTTGGCCGCCGACAGGACGGCGGTCCTGAAACTGATCTGCATGATCAGGCAGCCGGCGCGCGGACGCGTTCAGGTGCTGGGGCGTGACACCGCTTCGCTCAGCCGCGCCGAGGCAGCGTCGATGCGCCGCCGCATCGGCGTGGTGCTGGCCGACATGCCCCTGCTGGAGCATCTGACCGTATTCGAGAACGCCGCCCTCGCACCGCGCATCGCCGGGCGCGGGCCCGCCGAGTACGGCCCGCAGGTGAGCGATGTCCTGCGCTGGGTCGGGCTGGGCCGCCGCGCGCACGAAAGGCCGGCGATTCTTTCGAACGGCGAGCGCCGTTGCCTGATGATCGCCAGGGCCGTGGCCAACGGCCCCGAAATGCTTCTCGCCGACGATCCGACCGAAGGCCTGGACACCGTCAGCACGCACCGCGTGTTGCGCCTGATGACCGACCTGGCGGCCTCGGGCATGACGGTGCTGACCGCGATGGCCAATGACCCGCTGGCGGCCGCCTCCGGCGCTCCGATGCTGCAGCTTCAGGACGGGCGCGTGACCTTGATCGAAGGCGCGACGCAGGGCGCGGCGACATGACCAGCGCCTATCGCTCCGGCCCCCTGCTCTCGCCGGACGGCCCGCGCGCCTGGCTGCCGTGGCTGGCGTTCGGCCTGATGTCGTTCCTCACCGCGGCTCTGATGATCGCGACGCTGGTCGGCGGCCTGATGGCGCGGGATCTGACGAGCCGCCTGACCGGGTCGGCCACGGTCCTGGTGCGCGGCGGCGGGCTCGAAAGCGACGATGCGGCCGCGGCCCGGGCCGCGGAAATCCTCGGATCGACGCCCGGCGTGACCGGCGCGAGCGTCATGGAGCCGGACAAGGCGGACGGGACCATCGCCGACCTGATCGAGGCTCGGGCGCCCGCCTCCGCCGGCGGACCCACGCGCCTGGTGACGGCGTCGTTCGCGAACGAAGACCCCCGCCGGGCCGGCCGGATCGCGCGCGCGCTGGAAGCGCAGGGTCTCGCGGTCACCGTCGACGACAATCGCCTGTGGGCCAGCCATCTGTGGCGGACGATCGGCATCGCCGCGGGGGTCGCCGCGGCCTCCTGGCTCGCGCTGGTGGTGATCGCCGCGATCGCGCTGGGCTCGAGTTCGCGCGCCTGCGTCCACGCCCATCGCGACCTGGTGTCGCTTCTGCATCTGACGGGCGCGAACGACCGCTTTGTCGCGGGCCTGTTCCGGCGGCGACTGGGAATCCGCGCCGCCCTCGCCGCCGGGGCCGGCGCGGGGCTCGCCATAGCCGGCGCGCTCACCTGGCAATATGTCGCCGGCCCGGGCATCTCCTCGATCGCGCTCGCGGCCGCCCTGCCCTGGCCCGCCATCGCCGTCGCCGCGGCGATCGGCGCCGCCACACTTTCGACGCGAGCGGTGCTACACCCCAGGCCATGAAGGCCTTCGCCGCCGTTCTTGTCCTGCTGCTGATCTTCGCGGCCGGCCTGCTGGAGTTCGGCGATCGCGTCGCGCGCTTGACACCGGCCGACGAGCCGGCGGCGGCCGACGGCATCGTCGCCCTCACCGGAGGATCGGATCAGCGCCTGGAGGCGGCCACCCGCCTGCTCGAAGACGGCAAGGGCCGGCGCCTGCTGGTCTCGGGGGTCAATCCGCGCGCCACGCGCCAGGATCTTTGGGGCGTGACCGGCGCGGCAAAGCCGATCTTCGATTGCTGTGTCGACCTGGGCTTCACTGCCGCCGACACCGTGGGCAATGCGCGCGAGGCCGCCGAATGGGCGCGCTCGCTGGGCTACCGCACCCTGATCCTGGTCACGGCCGACTACCACATGCCCAGGGCCATGCTCGAACTGCGCGCGGCCTTGCCGGCGGCGGTCATTACGTCCTATCCGGTGGCGACTCGCGATCTGGACGCCCAGCACTGGCTGGAGAGCGCGCCGGCCATGCGGCGCGTCACGTTGGAATACTGCAAGTACCTCGCCATCCTCGCCCGCGAGACCGTCCGGGGCTTTGGGAGGCGCAAGGCGTGATCCTGCTGCGCTCGCTGGCCTTCACTCTGATCTTCTACGCATGGTCGGGCGCCCTGGCCATTCTGGGTCTGCCGCTGCTCTGGCTCGCGCCCCGCTCGCGGGTGCTGGCGCTCATGCGCTTCTGGGCCTCGACCACCCAGCGCCTGCTCGCGGGCGTGTGCGGCGTGCGCATCGAGTTCCGCGGGCGCGAGCATCTGCCCACCGGCCGCGCCCTGATCGCGGCCAAGCATCAGTGCATGCTGGACACCGTGGCCCCGCTGACCGTGCTGGGCGACGCCGCCTACGTCATGAAGAAGGAGTTGATGCGCATTCCTGTCTATGGCGAGTATGCGCGCGCCTCCCGCATGATCGTCGTTGACCGCGAGGCCAACGCCAAGGCCCTGCGCCAACTGCTTACCGACGCCAGAGATTGCGTCGCCGAGGAACGACAGGTGGTCATCTTTCCCGAGGGCCATCGCATGGCGCCAGGCGAGACGGGCGACTACAAGCCGGGCGTGGCCGCAGTCTATCGCGATCTTGGGCTGCCGTGCGTGCCGATGGCGACGAACTCGGGCGTCCACTGGCCGGCGCACGGCTTCCTGCGGCGCCCGGGCGTCATCGTCTATGAGTTCCTGCCGTCGATACCGCCCGGCCTATCGCGCGCGGACTTCATGCGCACGCTCGAGCAGAGCCTCGAAACCGCGTCGACGGCGCTGCTTGGTCTTTAGTCGGCGGCCCCCCGATCGCGCGCCTCGACCATTTCCAGCAATCGCTCCAAGGTCCTGTCGACGATGCGCTCGCCTCTGAGGTGAGCGACGAGATCGCGCAGATAGTCGACATTGTGGCCCGACAGGCCCCGCGCGCCGGCGATCAGGTCTGCCTGGAGCTCCAACGACAACAGGCCCGCCCACTGCGGGTGGGCGAGGTCGGAGAGGAAGACCACCGCCCGGCGCTCGGCCCCACCGGCCAGGCGCACAATGGCCGACGCCTCGACATAGGTTTCCGTCGGCTGTTCGCGCTCCCGCAAATAGGCGATGACGGCGTCCCAGCGCGCGTCGGCGATGCGATAGGCGGCGCCGCGCACCGAACCACCGGGCGCCAGGCCGAGCACCAGGCCCGGGCGCGCCAGCGTGCCGCGGTGATGCACCGAATAGATGCAGAATGCCCGGCGCCGACCATGGAGGACGGCGGCGCGGCGCTCTAGATAGTCGAAACCCGGCCGCCACATGAGCGAGCCGTAGCCGAATACCCAGCCCCCGCCCTCGCCCTCGCTCCTATGTTCACCCAAGTCGTCCACCAGGTCTCCGCCATGCCGCTCGCAAACAGCCAGCCACGCCTTCGCCGCCACCGGCTGGGGTTGTACGGGCCGTTTATCCTACTGCTGATCGTTGTCATCGCCTGGAGCCTCGGCTGGCTGTGGATGAGGGACCGGGTCTACCGCGGGCTGGACGCTTTCCGCGCCAGCATGGCCCAGGCCGGCTACGTCTTGAGCTGGCGGACGCAGGCGGTGTGGGGTTATCCGTTCCGCCTCGACCTCAGCCTGTCGGACGTCCAGATGCGTGCGCCGGCGGGCTGGTGCCTGACCGTGCCGACCGCCGAGGCCGAGGCCGAAGCGGTGTCTCCCGATCATTGGGTGCTGGATATTCCCAGCGACCTGACCCTGACCAACAAGGCCGGCGAGGGCCTGCTCATCCGCGCCAGGGTGCTGCGGGCAAGCCTGTCGGACCTGGGCGCGCATCCGCCCCGGCTGTCGGTGGAGGGGATCGGCCTCACCCTGACCGGCCCCAAAGGCGCGAATCCCTTCTTCTTCTCCTCGGCCGCGGAGGCGCATCTGCACACGCGCGCCGGGCCGGACGATCAGGGCGCGTTCTACCTCGAGGTCGACCAGGCGAGCGCGCCGTTCACCGGCCTGCTGAGCCGGATCGCCGACGGCAAGCCGGTCACCCTCATCGCCGACTCGATCTTCTCGCACGCCGGCGCGCTCGGCGGCGCCGAGTGGGCGGCTTCGGTCGCCCGCTGGCGCGACGCCGGCGGGGTTCTGAACATGCGGACCTTGAAGCTGCTGGCCGGCGACGCGGTCCTCGACGCCAAGCCGGGCGTGCTCAGCGTCGACCAGGACGGCCGGCTCAAGGGCTCGCTCAGCGTGGCCCTGCGCGCCGCGCCCAGGGCCCTGGCGGCCATGACCCAGTCGGGCGCGATTGCGCCGGAAACCGCGGCGACCGCGGCCGCCGTCCTGGACGCCTCGCGCCAGGGCGCGGTGGACGCGGTGACCATCGACTTCCAGGACGGCCAGACCACCCTGGGCCCGGCGGCGATCGGCCCGTCTCCGAAGGTTTATTGACAGGCCGATCACCCCGCCGCCATACCCGCGCGCCATGACCGCCACACCCCAAGACCCCAAGCCGACAGACTCCGTTCTCGACCGATCCGGCGCCGACCGGCCCCTGCCCAAGCGCGGCATCCTGGACATCCACGCCTACAAGCCCGGCAAGGCGGGAGCGGCGGGCGTCGTCGACCCCGTCAAGCTCTCGGCCAACGAGAACATCCACGGATGCAGTCCGCTGGCGCGGCAGGCTTTCCTGGACGCGTCCGCCACCCTCGGCGCCTATCCGGACGGGCGCGGCGGCCCTCTGCGCCCCGCCCTCGGCGCGCATTACCGGATCGAGCCGGACCGCATCATCCTGGGGTGCGGCACCGACGAGATCTTCGCCCTGTTGAACCAGGTCTTCCTCGAACCGGGCGACAACATCGTCCAAGGTCAGTACGGCTTCGGCGCCTATGCGATCGGCGCCCGCGCCAACCAGGGCGAGGTGCGTTTCGCGCCCGAGCCGAACTACCGCATCGACGTCGACGCGATGCTGGCGCAGGTCGACGAGCGCACCCGCCTGATGTTCATCGCCAACCCGGCCAATCCCACCGGCACCTTCATCGGCGAGGCCGAGATCCGGCGCCTTCACGCTGGCCTGCCGCCCGGCGTCATCCTGGTGCTCGACGGCGCCTACGCCGAGTTCAACACCGACCCCAGCTTCACCGACGGCCTCGACATGGCGCGCGACGCGCAGAACATCGTCGTCACTCACACCTTTTCCAAGCTGCATGGACTGGCCGCGCTGCGCGTGGGCTGGGCCTACGCCCCGCCGGCTATCTCCGAGGCGGTCAACCGCGTGCGGCTGCCGTTCAACACCTCGACCGCCGGCCAGGCGGCCGCCGTCGCCGCGCTCGCCGACACCGAATTCCAGCAGCGATCTCTGGCGCTGGTCGAGCAATGGCGTCCGTGGCTGACGCAGCAGCTTGGCGGGCTGGGGCTGGAGGTCGTGCCCTCGGCCGCCAACTTCGTCCTGGTCGAGTTTCCCAGAACGCCCGGCAAGACGGCGGCGGACGCCGAGGCGTTTCTCGCGACGCGCGGCCTGATCACCCGCGGCGTCGGCGGCTATGGCCTGCCCTATCATCTGCGCATCACCCTCGGCCTGGAACACCATAACCGGGCGGTCGTGGACGCCCTGACCGACTTCCTCGCCCGCGCATTGTGACCGGCGTCATCTACTCCAAGCTGGCCGTCATCGGCTGCGGCCTGATCGGATCGTCTGTCGCCCGCGCGGCGCGCGCTCACGGCGTGGTCGAGAAGATCGCCGTGGCCGACGCCAACGCGGCGGTGCGCGAGCGGGTCTTGGCGCTCGGCCTGGCGGACAGCGTTCATGACGAACCGGCGAAGGCGGTGCGCGACGCCGACCTGGTGATCTTCGCCACGCCGCCGCTGTCCATAGAAGCCGCCGCCGGCCAGGCGGCGGGCGCGCTGAAACGGGGCGCGACCGTCAGCGATGTCGGATCGGTCAAGGCGGCGATCGCCGAAGCCTTCGCGCGCACGCTCCCCGACACGGTGTTCGCTATCCCCGGACACCCGATCGCCGGCTCCGAGCAATCGGGCCCCGACGCGGGCTTCGCCGGCCTGTTCGAGAACCGCTGGACCATCCTGACCCCGCAGGATCGCACCGACGCCCCCTACCTGGCGGCCGTCGAGCGCCTGACCGCGTTCTGGGTGGGCATTGGCGCGCAGGTCGAGACCATGGACGTGCGCCATCACGATCTGGTGCTGGCGGTCACCTCTCATCTGCCCCACCTGATCGCCTACAACATCGTCGGCACCGCGGCCGACCTCGAGGCGGTCACCCGCGGCGAGGTGATCAAATACTCCGCCGGCGGCTTCCGCGACTTCACCCGGATCGCCGCGTCCGATCCGGTGATGTGGCGCGACGTGTTCCTGGCCAACAAGGACGCGGTGCTGGAGATTCTCGGGCGCTTCACCGAGGACCTGCAGGCCCTGTCGCGCGCCATTCGCTGGGGCGAGGGCGACAAGCTGCACGACCTCTTCAGCCGCACGCGCGAGATCCGCCGCGGCGTCATCGACGCCGGCCAGGAAACCCCGGAGCCGGACTTCGGGCGCCAGCGCAAGGTTTAGGCCGCCAAGCCCATCGTAGATCTAGCCCGGACCACTTGCCTGCGCCCCATCAGTTGCGGGCAGCGGCAATTTGGCGCCTGCCCGCGCCTGGGAGAATGAGGCCAAGCTCTCGCGCCGCAGGTTCATGAGCACCTTGGGCGTATCGCGCCTGATGCCGGCGCGGACGATAAAGGCGGGGGCGATCAGGTTGACCGCCACGCGGTTGGTGTAGATCACGCGCGTGCCCGCGCCGCCGTCGAGGGGTTCGAGCCTCCACTCACCCTCTTCGATCTTGAGATCGCCGGAAACGCGGTGAAATCGGATCAGGCTGTAGGGCTGGTAGTCGGAGCGGAACACATTGCGCAGGGCGGGAAAGAACAGACCGCCGCGCGTGACCTGATCGCGAACGTCCCAGCGCGCCTGGGGATCGGCTTGAACGACCTTGCATCGGGTCACCGTGGAGACCAGCTTCGCCGCCAGCCGGCAGTCGGTCAGCACCGCCCACACGGTCCTGGGCGGCGCGGCTATGTCGATAGCCGCGTGAATCAGCCCTGCCCCTTCGGTGTCGGGCAGGACCTCGGCCCAGGCCTTGCCTTGAGCCAGTGTGCGTTCGACTCCGGGATCAGGCGCCCAGGCGAGCGCTGAAGACGTCGACGCGACGATCGCGGCCATCAGGATAGCGGCGTGGACTGCGAGTTTCATTCTCGGTTGCTCCGGTCTCGACGCCCCGACCCGCCAAGAGAATACGACGGGGTCGCCCAGGCGGATCAACCGGTGATGGCCAAGGCGCGTCACGTTCCGCCCAGATGCCGGGCCGTCAGCTCGATGGCGTCCACCAGTCCGACCCTGGCGAGCGCCACGCCTTCGGGAAGGCCGGAGAACAGCCGGGTCGGCGCGGCGGCGTCGAGCAGGACGAAGACGCCCTTGTCCTCGGCCCGGCGGATCAGGCGGCCGAAGGCCTGGGCGATGCGGCCGCGCGCGACCGCGTCGTCATAGGTCTTGCCGCCGAACCGCGCTCTCCTCGCCTTGTGCAGTATGTCCGGGCGCGGCCAGGGCACCCGGTCGAACACCAGCAGGCGCAGGGAGCGGCCGGGCACATCGACGCCGTCGCGCACCGCGTCGGTGCCGAGCAGACAGGAATCGATCTCGGCGCGGAAGATGTCGACCAGCGCGCCCACGTCGAGCGGATCGACGTGTTGCGCATAGAGAGCCAGTCCCTTCTCCGCCAGCGGGCCGGCGATGCGCTCGTGCACCGCCTTCAGACGGCGGATGGCGGTGAACAGACCCACCCCGCCGCCGCCGGCGGCCAGGAACAACTCCCGCATCGCCGCGCCGACCTGCCGGGGATCGTCGCGCTCGATGTCGTTGACGATCAAGACCCTGGCGTTGGCCGCATAGTCGAACGGCGAGGCGAGCCGCAGCGTCTTGGGCCGCTCGGGCAGCCGCGCCGCGCCAGTACGCATCTCGGCCAGGGCGAACGGATCGACCAGTGTCGAGTCCGCCAGGGTGGCGCTGGTCACCAGCACTCCGTGGGCCGGCGCGATTACCGCGGCGGTGAGCGGCTCCGTCGGATCGACCCAGTGGCGGCGGCACGCCGCGTCGACCACCCGGCCATAGAGGAAGACGGCGTCGAACCAGTCGACAAAGTCGGGATCGTCCTCGGCGTTCTCGTCGATCGCCGTCAGCATGGCGCGCCAGGCCGGCAGGGTCATGCGCGCGCGCCGGTCGAGCCCGCGCAGGGCCCCCTCTATGCGGCCCCGTTCGCCGCTTTCCAGGGTTTCGGCCTCATCATCGAGCACGTCGGCGAGCCGGCGCGCGAGCAACAGCAAGGGCGCCTCGATGGCGGCGACCGCCGCCGCGGCGGCGCGCGCGGTGGCGCGAACGTGCTCGAGCGCGGGGCGGGCGGCGCACTCCATGCCGATGTCCGAGGGCGAGGTGCGGGCGTGCAGCTGATCGAGGACGGCGACCAGGAAGATCTCGATCGGCCCCATGGGACTGACGTCTCCGGCGCCCGGCGCGATGCGGCCGGACCAGCCCTCGCCGGGCAGGGCGGCCGCGGCGCGGGTGGCTTCAACGAGGGCCGCGCGCGCGTCCTCGCGGTCGCCCAGCATGTCCATCAGCCGGGTCTCCAGTCCGCGGCCCCGCCGGCCGCGGCCCTCCGGCCCGCGGATCCACCGGCGCATCTCGGCCGCCTCGGCCCCCGACACGGCGGCGGCGAAGGCGCTGTCGGCGGCGTCGAACAGGTGATGGCCCTCGTCGAAGACGATGCGGCGCAGGCGGGTGGTCTCGACGTCGCCCGTCTGTCCACGCGCGGCGCGCGCGCCGTCGAAGGCGGCGTGACTGAGCACCAGCGCGTGATTGGCGATCACCAGATCGGCCGACCGCGACGCGCGCACGGCCTTTTCGATGAAGCAGGCGCGGTAGTGCTGGCAGGCGGAATGGATGCATTCGCCGCGCCGGTCGACGAGGTTGAGCGGCGCGGCTCTCGCCGACGGCGCAACGGCGAACAGGGTCGGCAGCCAGGCGGGAAAGTCGCCGCCGGTCATGTCGCCGTCGCGGGTCGCGCGGATCCAGCGGGCGACGAGCCCCAGGCCCACCAGATCCTGCGCGCCCAGCTGGGCGGCGTTCACGGCGTCCTGGAAGTTCAGCAGGCAGAGGTAGTTCTCGCGACCCTTGCGCACCACCGCCTTGCGCGCGCGCACGGCGGGATCGGGGTAGATCGACCGGCTTTCGCGCTCGATCTGGCGCTGCAGGGCGCGAGTATAGGTCGATATCCAAACGCCCGGTCCGTTGGCCTTCGCCCACAGCGAGGCCGGCGCGAGATAGCCGAGCGTCTTGCCGATCCCCGTGCCGGCCTCCGCCAGCATCATCATCGGCTCGCCCTCGCGCACGCGCGGCTGGAAGGCGTGAGCGGTTTCGGCGGCGTACTCCGACTGCCGCGGTCGCGCCTCGTCGAGGCCCGACCGCTGCAGGAGCTCGGCCAGCCAGGCGGACGCCTCCGCCGGATCGATCGGCCGAGACCCCGGCTCGCCCGGCGGAGCCTGATCCTCCCATTCCGCCAGCCGGCTCCAGACATCGAGTCCGCCGCCCCGCCAGGGCCGGCCGCTCTGCACGGAGCGCAGGGCGCCGATGACGGGCGCCGCCCAGGGCCAGCCGGCGCGACCGAGGGTTTCGGCCTGGGCCAGCGCCTCCTCGCGGCTGGGCGTCGGCGCGAGCGCCAGTTCCGTCAGCAGGCGCGCCGCCGCTTCCCGCAAGGCGGACGCCTGTTCGGCGGGGTCGGACGGTTCGGGCAAGCCAACCGCCAGCGCGAGCCCGACGGCCGACGGCGCGCAGAACCTGGCCGGGTGCGCGAAGGCGAACAGCTCGAGGACGTCGAACAGGCGCGGCGACCTGGTCGGCGCGGGCAGCTCCAGCCGACGGGCGGTCATCGCCGCGTGCGCCACCAGCACAGGGCCGTGCTCGAACACCTCGCGCGCCTCCGCCGGACGCACGGGCCTCGCCAAACCGCGATCGGCCACCGCGCCCCGACCACCCGGCAGGACCACCAGGGCCGGCGCCAGTTCGAGGGAGGCGGGTGTCGCGTTCACCGGGCCGTGTTAGCCGATCGCGGAGCGAAACGGAACGCGAACGTCGACGCGAACGGCCGGCGGAGTGGCCTTCGTGCGAAGTTCACCGCTGACACGGTGGTCGAGCGCCGACGGCCGGCGGACGGAGCCTTTGGCGGGGCCGGATACTCCAGCGGGCGGGCCCAGTACGGTGATGGGCCCACACCTGGCATTTTGCAGGCCTCATTGCGGCCACTCACTGGCCGCCGCCAGGCCGCTCTCTGGCCGCGGCGTGGCCGCGGTGTGGCTGCGGATTGGCCGCATATTGGCCGCATATTGGCCGCATATTGGCCTCTGGTTGGCCTCTGGTTGGCCTCTGGTTGGCCTCTCCATGTCCGCTAGGACCATATCATCTATCTGTTTTATAAAGACTATCTTTGGGTTCCATGGTCGATACGCCCTCACCCACACTCGCAGTCTCACTCCCTATCGTGGGTTCAGGCAATCGCACGCGCCTTCCCGGAAAATACCTCCAGATCGAAACGTTGCTTATTGCAAACAAATGCGCCTCTGTCAAGGCGAACGACGGGGCCGCTTTAGGGTGTGGGGCGAACGCGTGATCCAAACCCATGGCCGTGGCGCCGGACGGCCCGATCCGGCTGTCGCAACCCGGCGTCGACGAAGAGATCATCGCCGGCTTGGCTGACGGCGCCTTCGGGCGGAACCGAAGGACTATACTGACTCATCTGAGACGTTGGGAAGTTCCGCTTGCGGGAGCAGAGATTGGATTGTGCCGGACGAAGTTCTTGAGAAAGTTCGCCGGGCTAGCCGACCTGTTGGTTTCGTAATCGGGCCGAAAGGCTAGTGCAGCGCCTTGCGCGGTCGGTCCCTACGAGACGAATAATCTCTTGGGCATGCCTGTCCGGAACCCGCATGCGGGCTCCAACCAAAGCGTCATGCAACGCCTCACCGAGGTCTGACTCCCCGAGGGCGTCGCGGACTTCGGGTCCCAGCAGCAGATCGGTCGTCGACCGCACCTCCAGCATCGCAAAACGGCGGGCAGCAAGGTTTGTCGCCTTACGCTCGTCGATTACCGCGCTCGCGCCAAGCCGCATGGCGCAGGCGAGCGTTGCGGCTTCGCCGTCGTCGAGCGTTTCGGCCGTCGTTCCGCTGACCATGGACAAGAACAGCACCTCATCGGCCGCGGCGAGCGACACCATCTGTGCAAGACCCATGTGAACCAGCGCCGTCACCTCGTCGGCCGCTTGGCGCCCTTTAGGTCGTCCCCTGTCCAGTTCGCCGAACGCGACGTCGGTGATGACGATCGGGCTGGATAGCGCCAGCAGAATCCGATCGGCGCTGCCCGTGGCGACAAGATTGATCCATACGCTGGCGTCCGCGACCATCATGTGTGTCACCTCAGCCGGGCAGCCGAGGAGCGTCTTCCTGACCGACCCTCTCGTCTTCATAGGCGTCGATCAGTTCGCGGACGTCGACGCGGTCGAGCTGGAGCAAACGGGCGATCTGCCCCTCGCTGAGAAGCCCCTTTGCCCAAGCCTCGCCGACCAGGAGGGCCAGTCGCATTGATACGGGGCGGGCGGCGTCGGTGCGGCCCGGATCATGGCCAATGCCCTCGCCCAGCACCTGCATCGCCTGCTGGTTGGTAATGCCGCCGTTGTGGGTGAACCAATCCCAGGTTCCCGGTTTTGTTAGGCCGAGTTCCTCCAGCCGGCGAACCATCGCTTCACGGGAGACGCCGAACGCGTGGGCCAGGAGGATGACGTGACGGCGCGTCAGTCGGGTCGCCCCGGCCGTGATCTCCTTGAACATAACCATGACGGCGCGGGCGGGAGTGAGGAACGCCCGCGCGAAGGCGACAGCGTAGCGCTCTTCACGGCTGAACTCGGGGCAACCATCATAGAGGGCGTCAGGCGCTCGCCGAGTCGAGGTCAGGTGACCAACTTCATGGGCGCCAGTCTGCGCGCGCCGATCCTTTGGATGGGCCGCATTGAGAAGGATGCAGGCTCCAGCGCGTTCGTCGTAGGCGTAAAGGCCTGAAATCTTGCCCGGCAGTCGGCGCACGAAGACGCGGACGCCGAGCTGAAGCTCGAGCACGGACATCAAGTCGTGGATCGGCGCCATACCGATGCCGAGCCACTGGCGCAGATCTGCGGCGTCCTGCTCCGCCTGGAGCGCCAAATTGCCGGGCAAGAGCGGCCGCTCAGGCGGGTCGTTGCGGACCCGCTTCACGCCTAGAAGATCTTCGAGCTCAAGTTCCGCCTGGACGAGGTTGGCCAGCAAGGCAATCGCGGCTTCCACGTCGGCGTCAGCCTCTCCAGTCCGCCGGAAGCGGGGCTTCAAGTCGATCTGCACCGCCTCGCGGCGTAGCAGGCTGTTGACCGAAACCCCATAGAGGGCGGCGAACCGCTGAAGCTCCTCGAGCCGGGGCCGGCGCTGGCCCTGCTCGATCGCCACCACAGTGGTACGCGCGACCTTCAGCACGTCGGCAGCGGCGGCCTGGGTGACCTTGGCCGACTCTCGCGCGACGCGCAGTCGCTCGCCCAACCCGATGGCGGAAAGCTCTTCGCTCATAGCCGGGCGCTGGCCAGTCGGGTGACGAATGACTCCTGACCAAGAAACTTCCGGAAAGCACGCCACTCTTCGACATGGCGTTCCAACATCGCGCGCAACTGCAGCTCCACATCCGCCGGCTCTCGGGCCAAGGCCTCTGCGGTGTCGCGGGTAACACGGCGGAGAGTGCGGGCGTGTAGCGGTGATTCAACCAGATCGGCTAGGTGATCCATGTGGAGGACGCCGGCGACAGCATATTTGCGCAGCGTTGGAGTGATGTTGTCGAAGCCGGTCGCCACGCCCTCGTCGAGGTGCTCCGCCGAGAGATTCTCCCAGATGTAGGTCTCCAGCGGCTCGTCGATGCCGGCGGTGAACATGCTCATGCGCCGCAACATGCAGGCGGCACATACGCCGCATTGGCGCCGGCGCCCGTCGACCGAGCAGTGGCGTGATTGCTGCCAGCAGGACCGGGTGTCCGACCAGCTTGGTGCGGACACTAACTGACTTGCAGCCCGCAGGGTCTCGCCCTTGGTGTTCCAGAGCCTGGGGTATTCGTAGCGCACCACCTTCCCGGTGAGGGCGAGGAAAAGACTTTCCATTCGCCGCGAGAAGGTCGGATGGACCCGGAAGTCCGGATAGGTCTGGCCGCTCACCGCCAGCATCGGACCGAACGCGCCCTGGCCACTCTCGGTAACGACAATCCGCTGCACGTCGGCGAGAAGTGCTGCTATCCCGGTCGCGGCGGCGAACTTGAAGCCGCGGGATCTGGCAGAGCTCTCACCCCGCTTGGGGCGGCGGATCTTGTAGGGCACCACGGCGAACGCGGCGCGCTTGCGGGCGCGTCGTGGCTGGTCGATCCCGCCGGCGCCGAGCCTCACCCGCACCAGGCCGGACACGCCGTCCTGGGCCGCCACGAGCGCATAGACCGCGCGGGAGTCGAGCCCGTCACTGTAGGGCATGATGGTGCGTGCCCCCGACGGCAGATCCAGGGTTCCTTGCGCCACCTTCGCCAACTCGCGCTGACGTGCCACAAAGCCGAAGCGCCAGACATCGCCGGTTAGGAAGCTGAGCGCATCTTCAAGCGCGACGCGGACGTCGGCCCGGTTCCAAAGATCGGAATCGTGGACCGCGACCCGGACATCGAATCGTCGGCTCCAACTGTGCTCTGGCCGCCGACGCGCCACGTCGCAAAATTCGGCGGCCGCCGCGACGACTAGGAGGTCGACCAGTACAGGGTCCCAGGCAGCGAAGAAGTAGGACTCCAGGCCGCGAGTGTCGAGCTGGAGCGCCTGGCCGATCGGCGCCGCCATTGCGCCGCTGCGCACGGCTACGCCCGGCTCAAGGGCGTCGACATTCAGGCTTGGGATGTCGATGTTGAGTGCGATGGTGTTCACAGCGGTACCCCTTCGTCGAGGCCGATCCGGTCCACTTTCGGGGCGAGGGCGCGCACGCGCGC
Organism: Caulobacterales bacterium; assembly: GCA_038206535.1. Classification (GTDB taxonomy): domain Bacteria; phylum Pseudomonadota; class Alphaproteobacteria; order Caulobacterales; family Caulobacteraceae; genus Acaudatibacter. The sequence goes on along the minus strand of JBBRAV010000009.1, from coordinate 3,669 downwards.
GCCACCTGCGATGCCGGCCGCCAACTGATCGGCGCCGACGCTGGTGATCGCCTCGCCGAGCTTGGCGCGCAGGCGTCCGGCATCGGGCGATTGCTCGCACAAGTAGTGCTCCTCCATCTGCCGGGACCGCTGGAGGGCGCGGTCTTCGAGACAGCCCTTGATCGCCTGCTCGAAAGCCGCCGCTCCCGAAAGGCCTTCACGCGCGGCATCGTGCGCGTTGTCGGCCAATAGGGCCTCCACCGGATTGGAGAAGCTTGCGCGAAGGCGCTGGGTCTCGGCCAGCGTCACTTCGGGAAAGAGGTTGCCGCGCTCGTTGTCACCGAGAGCCGTGCGCACCTCCTGGGCGAAGGCGGGACGCACCGAGCCCCAGTCGTCTAACAGCGCCGGACGGAGCGCCTCAGCGACCTCGGCCGTCGAATGGGCCGGATTTGCCGCAAGCTTCGCCAGCCGCTTCCAGGGCCGGCTCATCTTCAGGGTCTTGTAAGGGCCATCGCTCATTGGTGCGCCGCCTCCAGTGTCAGGGAATGTGCCCGAATCGACTGCCAATGTCAATTATACAGATCCAGAAGTCTGACAATGTCAGATCTTTGGCGATCACCTTGGCCCCGCGGTGGCGCGCTTGAGAGGCTTGATGAAGCGATTGACAGGGGACCGTCCGTTATCCCGCGACGGCCCAAAGGCTGGTTGCCGGAAGTCCCGTCCGGTGCGACAATCCCGTTTGGGCTTCAGGACATTCCACTTGAATAACTCCGGTCAAATACCAATGTCCTGCGTAAAGTCATTTCGGCGCCGTGGCTCTCGATACGCCTTTGGGCACTTACGCCCCAGAAACAGAGTTCATACGCCAGACATTATTTCGAACGATGCATGGCATTCTGGGGTATATATGGCATATCCGATCGAGAAAAAATTAGTCGTTGGAATAACATCGACAGCACTATTCGATTTTTCAAAAGAACACCAAATCTTTCTGGAAGATGGTTTGGAAGCGTTCCGCGCTTACCAAGCTGAGCATCATGCAGACGTTCCCGCACCGGGGGCTGCGTATCCGTTCGTCAAGCGCTTGCTTCATTTGAACAAGTTATTTCCGGAGGAGGCTCCGGTTGAGATAGTGATTCTATCGCGTAACGACCCGGAGGTGGGCCGGCGCATGCTGGCAGCCATGCCGCACTACGACTTGGACATTTCCAGAGCATTTCTTTTGTCCGGAAAAGATCCGTATCCCTATATGAAAGCAGTAAACGCGTGTCTTTATCTAAGTACAAATAAAGACGAAGTTAAGAGCGCGATCAGTCAGGGGTACCCTGCCGGACAAGTATTACCCTGCGCCAAACTAGACGAAGATGACGACAATCAACTCCGCATCGCCTTCGACTTCGATGGGGTGCTTGTGGACGATGAGGCGGAGGCCATGTACGCTGATGGCGGATTACCGTTGTTCCATCACTATGAAGTGGAGAACAAAGATAAGCCGTTAAAAAATGGTCCATTGATGCCGCTGATGCGTAAAATTTCTGATATTCAGGCAATTGAAAGAAGAAGATCTAATAAAATAAATAATCCAGACAAGGCTATAAGAATTTCTATCGTGACGGCTAGAAACGCACCCGCCCATGAGCGATTGCTCAATACAATGAGGAACCTAGGAATAGAAGCTGATGAATTATTCCTAACTGGTGGAATAGAAAAGAAAAATATCCTTGATATCATGAAGCCGCAGATATTTTTTGACGACCAGCTTGGCCATATTAAGCCCGCGTCTGAAAATACACCCTGCGTGCACATTCCATTTGGAATTAGAAACCAGTAGAGTCTTTGCGAGAGATATCGGGGGCACACCCGCCACTTTCTCGTGGCACTTCAGAACAAAAAGGGTCAGAGTGAATAACCCGCCATGCCACACTTCAGACGCTCCGCAAAATGGCCGAGTCGGCCCGGGGAGTTTCGCCCCGAGCCGCTCACAGAACCGTGCCTGAGACTCTCACCTCACACGGCTCGTGCCCCTCGATAAAGGCTGCCGCCTTTCGACGCTCCGACGAGTTCCTCCGGTTTCCCGTTGACCCGGCAGTTGGGAGTTTAGGTGACAGGATATCAAATGTAGTTTTCGCCAGATCTATTTCACAAATGATAACCTGTCACCGAACCCCCCCCGGGTCCGGCCGAAGGCCGGCCCGAAGACAGGCTCCGGCCGGATGAGGGGTCTTTTTGAGATTATCACAATAAACTCAACCACCTAGACTCTCGCGTCGGGACGGCCCCCTCATCCGTCTGCTTCGCAGCCACCTTCTCCCGCAAGGGGAGAAGGGACACTATTCTCTATTCATCTCCATCAGCGCCGCGAACCGCTCGAATAGATAGAGCGAATCCGCCGGCCCCGGGGACGCCTCGGGGTGGTGCTGCACCGAGAACACCGGCCTGTCGGTCATCGCCAGGCCGGCGTTGGAGCCGTCGAACAGAGAGACATGGGTTTCGGCAAGGCGCTTGGGCAGGTCCTCGCGGGTGACGGTGAATCCGTGATTCATCGACACGATCTCGACCTTGCCGGTGGTCAGGTCCTTGACCGGATGGTTCGCGCCGTGGTGGCCCTGGTCCATCTTGCGGGTCTTCGCGCCGAGCGCCAGGGCCAGCATCTGGTGGCCCAGGCAGATGCCCATCAGCGGTGTGCCGCTCTCGGCCAGGGCGCGGATGTGAGGACCAGCGTGCGCCGCCGTCGCCGCCGGATCGCCCGGGCCGTTCGATAGCACCACGCCGTCAGGCGCGCGACCGAGGATGTCCTCGGCCGAGGTCGTCGCCGGCACAATGGTCACGCGCGCGCCGATCCCCACCAGCGAGCGGGCGATGTTGCGCTTGACCCCGTAGTCCACCAGCACGACGTCGTATCTGGGCTCGGGCGCCTTGGCATAGCCTTCCGGCCACGACCACGGGCCCTCGTCCCACACGGACGTCTCGCGGCAGGAGGCTTCGGCCGCCAGGTCGGCGCCCACCAGGCCGTTCCAGCCACGGGCCCGCGTCGCCAGGGCGTCGAGATCGAAGACCCCGTCAGGGTGGTGGGCGATCACCCCGTGCGGCATGCCACGCTCGCGGATCGCGCGGGTCAGGGCCCGGGTGTCGACGCCGGCCAGGCCGATGACTCCCCGTTCCGCCAGCCAGGCGTCGAGAGACTCGCGTGAGCGCCAGTTGGCCGGCGCCGTCGGCGCGTCGCGGAAGATCGCCCCGCGCGCGGCGGTCTGCGCCGACCCGGCCAGCTGCTCGATGTCCTCCAGGTTGGTCCCCACGTTGCCAATGTGCGGAAAGGTGAAGGTGACGATCTGGCTCATGTACGAGGGATCGGTGAGGATCTCCTGATAGCCGGACATGGCGGTATTGAAGCACACCTCGCCGACCGCCTCGCCGATGGCGCCGTGGCCAAGCCCCGGCCACACCGTGCCGTCGGCCAGGACGAGGACGCCGGTCACGCCGGCGGGGAGGGGGGGATGGGGGGTCATGTGATGGTCCGTCTCGTGATCGCGCTGAGCCTCTAACATATATGCCTCCCTCCCCTTTATGGCAGGGCTATCGCATATGAGTCATCAGGTTGAGGAGTTCCTGGTGGTCCCATCCGGCCTTGAGTCGTTTGTGGCTCATGGGGATCTTTCGAGGGTCGCTTCTGAGGACATTGAGCGCCAGTTG
>JBBRAV010000008.1:0-124911 GCA_038206535.1 Caulobacterales bacterium | reverse complement strand
GGCTTCTTCCGCCATCACGTCTCTCCTGTCTCGAAGATGACGTGGCCAATCCACGTGCATCCTCAGACAGAAGGCGCCCGATGAGCTCAGATGCTCAAACCACCCCTACCGCGCGAGCGGTTTAGTACACCCACCCATCTCCGCCATTCGAAAGGTCCGCTTGTGGTCTCGCCACAATCCCCGCGACAGGGTCTCGCGGCCGGGGCCGGGCGCAAATTAGCCGATCCGATCCCCTACACTCCCGCCCGCAAGTGCCTCGCCCCCCTCGCCCGCAGATCGCGGATGATCTCCCGCGCCGCGTTGTGGCCGGGGGCGCCGGTGACGCCGCCGCCGGGGTGGGTGGCGGAGCCGCACATGTAGAGGCCGCGGATCGGGGCGCGGTAGTCGCCATGACCCAGGGCCGGGCGGGCGCTATAGAGCTGGTCGAGCGTCAGGGCGCCATGGAAGATGTCTCCGCCGGTCAGGGCCAGTTTGCGCTCCAGGTCGAGCGGCGAGAGGATCATCCGGCCGAGGACCGCGCCTTTGAAGTTCGGCGCGTAGGAGGTCATGGTGTCGATGATCAGGTCGGCTACGGCCTCGCGGTGGTCGTCCCAGCTGGTCCCGTCGGGCAGGTTGGGCGCGAACTGCTGGCAGAACAGGCTGGCGACGTGCCGGCCGGGGGGCGCCAGGGAATCGTCGAGCACGCTCGGGATGTGCATCTCGATCGCCGGCGCGCGCGCCCATCCGTGCTGGCGGGCATCCATGTAGGCGCGGTCCAGGTAGCCGAGCGAGGGGGCGACGACGATGCTGGCGCCGTGGTGCTCGGCGCGCCCGTGGCTGGGCAGGCAGGTGAAGCTGGGCAGTTCGCCGAGCGCGACGTTCATGCGGAACGTGCCCGACCCGCAGCGCCAGGATGCGATGCGATCCTTGAACGGCGCCTCCAGGTGCTCGGGCGCGACCAGGGCGCCAAACAATATCTTCGGATTGATGTTCGACACCACCAGCCGGGTCGCGAGGTCGGAACCATCCTCCAGCACGACGCCGCTCGCGCGGCCGCCGATGATGGCGATTTCCTTGACCGGCGCGTCGGTGGTGATCTCCACCCCGGCCTCGAGGCAGGCCTCGGCCATGGCCTGGGTGATCGAGCCCATGCCGCCGATGGCATGCCCCCAGGCGCCCTTCACGCCGTTGACCTCGCCGAACACATGGTGGACCAGCACATAGGCCGACCCCGGCGTATAGGGGCTGGCGTAGTGGCCGATGGTGGCGTCGAAGCCGAGCAGCCCCTTCAAAACGTCCGTCTCGAACCAGTCTTCGAGCAGATCGCCGGCGCTCTTGCCGAACAGGTCCAGGAGATCGCCCTGACCCTTGAGGCCCATTTTGCGCACGCGGTTGGCGAGGCCGAGACCGGTCATCAGGTCGCGCGGCGCGGCGCTCAGATTATAGGGCGTCCGCAGCAGGACATCGCGCAAGAGGTCGACGACGCCGTCCAGGCGCGCGTGGAAGGCCGGCAGCCGGTCGGCGTCGCGGCTCGACCAGCGTGAGACTTCCCGGTGCGTGCGGGCCGGATCCTTGTCGAGGATCAGGTATCGGCGCTCGTCGACCGGCGAGAAGTACGACAGCGGCCGGATGACGATCTTCAGGCCATGCCGCGCCAGTTCCATGTCGGCGATGACCTTGGGATTGAGCAGGCTGACCGAATAGCTGGCGACCGAGTTGCGGAACCCGGGGTGGAATTCCTCGGTGATCGCCGCCCCGCCGACAATGCCGCGCCGCTCCAGCACGCGGACCTTGTATCCGGCCTTGGCCAGGTAGAAGGCGCAGGTCAGGCCGTTGTGGCCGCCGCCGACGATCAGGGCGTCATAGGTCATCAGGGCAGCGACCGATCAGTCTTATCTTCCCCCCTTGGGGGAAGTACCGGCGAAGCCGGGGATGGGGGCCGAGGCCGCCAGCGAACGTTGCGTGTCGCCCCCATCCCGGCCTTCGGCCGTACTTCCCCCAAGGGGGGAAGATGGTCGACTGTGCGGCCTCCAGTGTCATCCCGGGTTCGGAGCATTTCATAGCTCATGTGCGCGCCAGCTCGCTGAGGTAGCGGTCGGTGTAGGCGCGCGTCCCCGGCTCCATCAGCGAATAGGGGCCGGGCCGATAGGTGCGCGAGCGCACGCCGGCCTGGTTCATCTCGATGATCCGCTTGTCGGCCAGGCTGGTGACGTCCCACAGCCAGGTCAGGGCCTCGACGTCGTAGTCGCGACCTTCGTGCGCGTCGCCGCGCACCATCCAGATCACCTCCATGTCGGTGTCGAGCGTGGCCCGCGGGATGAATCGATAGAGCACGCCATGGTCGACGTAGGCGAGGAAGGCGCTCAGGAAGCCGGCCTCGGCGAACACGCAGTCGCCCTCATCGGCGCCGCGTGCGTCCATCACCGGAGCGACGAGGCCGCCGTCCTCGCTGCCCGTGCGGCTGCCCTCGGCGAGCGGCGAATGGATCAGCCGGGCGACTTCGCGTCCGTCCGCGTCCGGACCCCAGACCTCCAGGTCGTCGCCTGAGCGGTTGTCGCGACCCTTGGGCCGCGACAGCAGGTGGTGGACGGAGAACTCGGGGTGGGCGACCGCGCAGTGGTAGCACTCGTGGTAGTTCTCCATGACCAACTTCCAGTTCGCGGCCACCGTATAGGTCTTGCGGGCGGCGATCTTCGCGGTTGCCCAGCCGTAGCGGGCATCCAGCGCGCCCAGCGCCGCGCGCACGGCGTCGAGGGCGGGCGGGGCGTCGCCGAAGCTGATCAGGATCAGGCCCGCGATCACCACCACCCGCAGCGGCGTGAGGTCGAAGCCGGTGGGATCGAAGTCCGGTGGCATTTCGCGCGCGGCGCGCAGCCGGCCGTCCAGGTGATAGGTCCAGGCGTGATAGGGGCAGGTAAGCATCGCCGCGTTCCCGCGTGGCTCCACGCACAGGCGCGAGCCACGATGGCGGCAGACATTGTTGAGCGCGCGGACCTCGCCGTCGGCGCCGCGCACGATGATCGCCGACTCGAGGCCTAGCGTGGTGACGAAATAGTCGCCGGGGCCGGAAATCTCGCTGGCGTGACCGACGCAGGTCCAGCGCCCGAGCAGCAGGTCGATGTCGCGCGCGAACACCGCGTCGTCGACGTAGAACGCCTGGTCCAGTGCATGCCCCGGCGCGTGCGCGGCGATCAGCTCGTCGATCGTCACTGCCCCTCCAGGGTCTCCAGAAACCTGACCGGCCTTCCCCGCGCCGGTCCGATGATCTCGCCGTTCCGCATCACCGCGCGGCCGCGGATGATCGTCGCCATCGGCCAGCCCTTGGCCTCGAAGCCGTCGAACGGCGTCCAGCCCGAACGGCTGGCCATGTCCTCGTGCCGGATCGTCCGCCGCGCCTTCAGGTCGACGATGGTCAGGTCGGCGTCGTAGCCCTCGGCGATGCGCCCCTTGTCGGCGAGTCCGAAGACGCGCTGTTGTCCATGGCTGGTCAGGTCGACGAAGCGTTCGAGGGTCAACCGCCCGTCCGCGACGTGGGTCAGCATGACCGGGACCAGGGTCTGCACGCCGGGCATGCCTGACGGCGAGGCGGGATAGGGCCGGGCCTTTTCGTCGCGCGTATGCGGCGCGTGGTCGGATCCCAGAACGTCGGCGACGCCCATGGCCACGCCCCGCCACAGCGCCTGCTGATGTTCGGCCTCGCGGATCGGCGGGTTCATCTGCGCGAAGCCCTTCAGCCGCTGATAGGCGTCCGGCGCGGTCAGGGTCAGGTGCTGCGGCGTCACCTCGACGCTGGCGACGTCCTTGTGATCGGCCAGGAAGGCGATCTCCTGCGCCGTGGTGACGTGCAGGACGTGGATGCGCTTGCCCAGCGCCTTGGCCAGCCCGACCAGTCGGCGGGTGGAACGGATCGCCGACTCGGCGTCGCGGACCTCGGGGTGGCTGGTCCAGTCGCCGGTGCGCGCCAGAGGTCGTCGCTCGGCAAGGCGGTACTCGTCCTCGGAGTGGAACGTGCCGCGGCGGTTGATGTTGCGCAGGATCGCGGCGACGCCCTCGTCGTCTGGCACCAGCAGGGTGCCGGTCGATGCGCCCATGAACACCTTCACCCCGCAGCAGCCGGGCAGGCGTTCGAGCTCGCCCAGGAAGGCGGCGTTCTCGTGCGTTCCGCCGACATAGAAGGCGTGGTCGCAGTGCATGCGACCCTTCGCGCGCCCCAGCTTGTCGGCCAGGGCGTCGGCGTCGGTTGTGGTCGGCTCGGTGTTCGGCATCTCGAACACGGCGACGACGCCGCCCAGCACCGCGCAGCGGGCGCCGGTCTCCAGGTCTTCCTTCCATTCGAGGCCCGGTTCGCGGAAATGCACCTGGCTGTCGATAATGCCCGGCAGGACGGTCAGGCCGCGCGCGTCGAATGTCTCGCCGGAAGAGGCCTGCGAAAGATCGCCGATGGCGGCGAACTTGCCGCCGCGGATGCCGATATCCGCGACGCCGCGGCCCGCATGGTTGACGACCTCGCCGCCGCGCACGATCAGATCATAGGTCTCAGGCATCGGCGTGATCTCCCGCGGTCTGCGCGATCAGCGCGTCCGCCGCCGCCGCCACCGTCGCCACCGGCAAATCCATCATATGGCTGATCTCCTGGTCGAGCTTGGGATCGATGGCCGCGAAGTCCTCGAAGGAGCGCGGCCCCCTGACCGTGCGGCCGTTCGGACCCCAGGGCCGGTAGAGGTCTTCGTCGGAGGGGCCGAACAACCCCAGGGTCGGTCCGCCGGCGGCCGCCGCCAGATGCATCAGGCCCGAATCGGCGCCGATGAACATCCGGCTGTGCTTGAGGCAGGCGAAGGCGAGCAGCAGGTCGACCCGTCCGACCAGGTCGATGCACCGGGCCTTGGAGAGCGCCGCCTTGAGCGGCGCCGCGGAGGCCTGGTCGTCGCGGCCGCCCAGGACCATCAGCCGCCCGCCCGCCAGCGCGCCCTCGGGCCCCAGAAGGTGTCGCACGACCATGGCGTAGCGCTCTGCCGGCCAGGTCTTGCCGATCCAGTTCGCCGCCGGCGCGATGGCCAGGATCGGCGTGTCGCCGGCGGTCAGGCGATCGGCCTCGGCTTCGATCTCCGGCGTCGTGAACAGGAACGGCGCCGCCGGCGCGCCCTCGAGCTGGAGCAGGCGCGAGGCCTCGACGACCTTGTGCGCGCGAGCACCCTCTCGCGTGTGCACCGCGCGCCGCTTGCGGCGCAGGAAGGTGGAGAGCGGCGATCCGCGAAGGTCGACGACCAGACCCCACTCATCGCTCGAGACCTGCCGCCACAGGTCGAACCAGTGCAGGCCGAGCGGCCGTTTCTCCAGCACGATGATCGACTGCAGGCCTGGGACCTCGGCGAACAGCGGCGCGGTCAGCGCGCTGGCCACGATGGTGAACCGGGCGTCGGGCACCTCGTCGACCAGGGTCTTGATCAGGCCCGAGGAAAGCACCGCGTCGCCGATCCGGCTGGCGGTAATGAACAGGATCGGGAAGGGTTTGGACACCATTCCAAGCGTCTATAGAGCGCGCGCCCCTGGCGCTCCAGCGCCATCGCCCTCACATGCGCTGGATGACCGATACCGTGCGATACGCCGACCTGCTCAGCCGCGCCGTCATCGCGCTCGATGGGCCCGACTGGCGATCGTTCCTGCAAGGGCTGATCACCCAGGACGTCGAGACCCTCGCGCCCGGCGATCTCCGCTTCGCCGCCCTGCTCACCCCGCAGGGACGGGTGCTCTATGACCTCTTCGTCGTGGGCGCGACGGACGGCTGCCTGATCGACTGCGCCGCCGGCCACCGCGACGACCTGATCCAGAAACTGACGATGTATCGCTTGCGCGCCAAGGTCGCCATCACCCCCAGCGACCTGCCCGTCCGCGCCGCCTGGACCGACGACCTATCCGCCGGACCGCCGGCTTCCAGCCGGCATGTTCCCTCGCCCCCTGATTGGCTTGCCGACCCCCGCCTGCCCAGCCTCGGATTTCGAGGTTACGGCGCCGAGGCTTTCCCGCAAGGGCAGTCCGCCGACGAAGCCGCCTACCTCTCCCACTGCCTCCGCCTCGGCGTGCCGGGATCAGCGGACTGGGGCTCCGACACCACCTACCCGATCGAAGCCAATTTCGACCTCCTCAACGGCATCGACTTCAGAAAGGGTTGCTTCGTCGGCCAGGAAACCACCTCGCGCATGAAGCGCCGCGGAACCATCAAGAACCGCATGGCCCCGATCACCTTCGACGGCCCCCCGCCCGAGCCTGGAACAGAGGTGCTGGCGGGCGATCTCCGCGCCGGGGTCGCCCTGTCGGGCGAGGCCGGGATCGCCATGGCGCTGTTGCGTATCGATCGTGTGGATACGGGTGTGTTGACGATCGCGGATGGAAGGCCGTCGAGGGTAGGATGGCCGGATTGGCTAAAGACGGCTATCGCGGCCTAAGGCCTTGTGGAAAAATAAGCGCTTCAACAGAAATCGCATCAACCGTCGCTCACGCGGCGCCTCCACGTTGGCGTCGGGGTCCCCCGAGGTCGGCGTCGGCCCCCCTTGAAGACCGCTACCGGATGCACAGGTTCCTGCCTTCGCCGGGTGCGCGGATGGGAAGCGCCCGGCTCCAGATCCGTGCATCGACGGCCACAGAGCGCCAGGCGGCGAAGCCGCGGGAATTCAATATGGGAGATCGAGGAGGCAGAGGAGATCGAGGAGTTCATGCTCACCCTTGGAGTTTTGGCGCTGAACAAACATCTTCAAGCGGCTGCGCCGCATCAGAACGCACACGAACTCCTCTAACTCCTCTAACTCCTCGATCTCCCTACAAATCAGGCTCCATCCGCTCCAGAGCCCGGCCAGATGTCTTCCACCAGGGGATGTGTCCATCTCATAGGGAGAAGAACCGGGGGTGGAGGCCGCCGCCACGTGAATGACGCAGTTATTTTTCAACGAGCCCTTAGGCAGCTCTCGTCGGGTCTGACTCCGCCCCCGCAGAGCCAGACAGCCAGACACACCGTGATCCCGCAGCGCGGCCGGCTTGCCGCGCACCTCCGCCAAGGCGGCGGCAACGACCGCCGCCCCCGCATGGACGATGCGGCGGGCTGCGGTGTCGATGCTGCGGATGTGGGTGGGAGGATCTCTCCCGCGATGGGTCCACGGCTATTGCGGTGTGCCGTTATTCGCCCTTGTCGAGCTTATCCAGCAATGCCAACGCGCGCGCCGGATCTCCGCGCGCGGCCCTCGCCTCGAAGCGCACCCGGGCGTCGAAATTGGCCAGCGCGACGGTCGCCAGTTCGTCGATCAGTTTGTTGATGCTCATCGCGTTGGATTTCGCCAGAGCCTTCAATCTCTCGTGCTTGTCGTCGGGGAGACGAATGGTCAGGGTGGACATGGAAACCGCTCCAGGCATTGTTCGGGCGTGAGAATTTCGAGCGCCGGAAACTTGAGTTCTCCGCGTTTCAGGTCGCGGAGATTTCGGGTGACTATGGCCTCCGCCCGGGGGCGCGCAACGTCGTTACGATCGGCGCCGGACAGCATTCGTCTGCCAGGAACCGCACCCTCTACTCGGCCGCCATGATACTTTCATGCTGGAGGTGGTCGGCCGCGTAGTCCAGAGCGGCGCGGATGTCGTCTTCGCGGATATGCGGATAGGACTGAGTGATCTCGGCGGCCTTCATGCCCGCCGCGCATTTGCGCAGGATGAGCTCGACCGTGATCCGGGTTCCCTTGATGACGGGCTTGCCCAGCATGACGTCGGGGTCGCGGACTATGCGGTCATGGGCCATGGCGCATTCAAAGCACGGGTGGCGGCTCAGCCCAATCGAAGGGCCGAATAGGTCAACAGGCGCCTTTTTCCCCGGACCAGATCGCGTCCGGGACGCAGAGCGCCTCCGTCGCTTACGATCTTCGCCGGAAACTTGAGTTCCGCTAACGGCCAGACTTGACAAAACAACATTAATTGCAATATGAATACCTCCCGGATGCTTTTGGCGAGGCGTGCGACAGCGTGATTTTCAAAATGGCCGAGAATAATAAAATTAGGAAATAAAATCAATAGATTCTCGGGCGAACCGGTTGCCATGGGGCTGCCATTTGTTGCCAGGATATTACCATCCGACTACCCATCGACTGCCTGGAAGCTGCCGGAATGTTACCTGCAACTTGCCGAGTTGTTACCCTGACCTTGCCAAAGGCTGCCGGAAAGCTGCCCGAATGTTCCCAGCCCTCGACCTAGCCCCACCGCTCACTCGGCCACTCATAACCCCGCGCGCCGCCATCGTCCTGGAGCTGGGCCAACACATAGCTCAGCACCCGCCCGCTTTCGAACAGGGCCCAGGTCTTCTCCCACCCGCGCCGCGCCATCGCCCGCGCGGCTTCGTCGTCGGCTATCAGGCGTCGAACCTGGGCGATCAGTCCGTCGAAGCCGTCGTGGAAGGCCGCCTCGTCGTCGCCATAGAAGCGATCGAAACCGGCGCGGCGATCGAGCAGCACGGCCAGGCCCCAGCCGAACATGTGGGCCATGCGGTCGGAGGCGTAGAGGGGCAGGCTCGCGCGGCGCGACAGCGACCAGCCGATCCGCGCCGACATCAGGGCGCGGAAATAATCGTAGCCGGCGGCCTCGGGCTGATCGCCGACGCCGGGGCATGACAGCCTCAGGCCAGGAACACCACCGCGCAGCCGCGCCACCGCCGCCGACGGGGAAAGGCGCTCGCCGCCGACCTCGCGGGGCCGGTCGTCGTGGGCGGGAAACAGCAGGTCGAACGTCGGCGCCGGCGTCTCGAACGCACGGCCGGTCTCGACGGACGGATCGACCGGGTTCGGCAGGAAGGCGGCGAAGGCGCCGCGCCCGGCATACCGCCCCAGGGCCGGCTCGGCCGTCGTCACGAACAGGGCGTCGACGACGCCGGTGCGAAGTCCCAGGCGCTTGTGGTTCTTGGGCGTATCCATCGGGTCGATGTTGATGTCGGCGATCAGGACGCCCGGCGAGAGCTTGCGCGCCTCGACAAGCGAGTCGTTGCGGATGCGGTCGGCGAAATGCAGCAGGATCAGGTCGGGCTTCAGTTCGTCCACGCATTGCAGGAAGCGACGGTTTGCCCAGCCCTCGCCCAGGCCCCGCAGACGCAGCGGCGCGCCCGACCGGGCCACGGCGCGATCGGAGAACTCGACCACCAGATGATTCGCCCTTATCGCCGCGAGGCTGAACTTGCGGGCGATGTCGAACAGAGACAGTCTGGCGGTGTGCCGCTCGGCGCCGGTCATCCAGTTGAAATCGGCGACGTTGAGGATGCGCATGGTCATGCTCTAAGGGGACGGTCGGTCTTGGGCGTCAAGGTCTACGAGAGTGAGGGCGGTCGGTGCGGCTGGGCCAATCCGGCCAATCCGCTCTATGTCGCCTACCACGACCAGGAGTGGGGCGTGCCCGAGTACGATTCGCGCGCCCTGTGGGAAAAGCTGGTGCTCGACGGCTTCCAGGCCGGTCTGGCGTGGATCACCATCCTGCGCAAGCGCGAGGCGTTCAGGGCCGCGTTCGCCGGCTTTGACCCGGAGATCGTCGCGAGGTTCGACGAGTCCGATCGCACGCGCCTGTTGGCCGACGCGGGAATCATCCGTTCACGGTCGAAGATCGACGCGGCGATCGGCGGCGCGAAGATCTTCCTGGCCATGCGGGACCGGGGAGAGGACTTTTCGGCGTTTCTGTGGAGCTTCACGGACGGCCGGGTGATCCAGAACCACTGGGAGGGCATCGGCCAGGTCCCGGCCCAGACCGACCTGGCCGTCGAGGTGGCCAAGGCGCTGAAGGCCAAGGGGTTCAAGTTCTGCGGTCCGGTGATCACCTACGCCTTCATGCAGGCGGTCGGCATGGTCAACGACCATGTGACGGGTTGCTTCCGGCACAGCGACGTCGCGGGGCTCGAACGACGATGAGGATCCGAACCACGCGAACGCTCGTCTGCGGCGTCGACGAGGCCGGCCGCGGGCCGTGGGCGGGACCGGTGTTCGCGGCCGCGGTGATCCTGTCGATGGACGGCCCGATCGAGGGCCTCGACGATTCCAAGAAACTGTCGCCGCTTCAGCGCGAGACCCTCGAGGTTCACATCAAGGCCCGCGCCCTGGCCTGGGCGGTCGGCAGCGCCAGCGTCGAGGAGATCGACATGATCAACATCCTCCAGGCGACCGGCCTGGCCATGCGCCGCGCGATCGAGGCCCTGTCGGTGTCTCCGCACCTCGCGCGCGTCGACGGCAACTACGCGTTCAAGCTGCCGTGCCGGGTGCAGACCGTGGTCAACGGCGACGCCCTGCACCCTGAGATCTCCGCCGCTTCCATCCTGGCCAAGACCGCCCGCGACCGGCTGATGGTCGCCATGGACGCGCTGTACCCCGGCTACGGATTCGCGCGTCACAAGGGCTATGGCGTCCAGGCGCACGCCGAGGCGCTGCGCATGCTGGGGCCCTGCGCCATCCACCGCGCCACGTTCAAGCCCATCCAGGCGCTCGCCGCCGGGCGGGTTGAACTGCTCATTCAAGATTGACCGCCCGCCGCCGCGAGGCGAGGCTGGCGTCCATGGCCGATCCATCCCAGCTGTCACGAGCCCTTGGACTGCAGGCGCAGGCCTGCGTCACCTTCGGATCGCCGTTCTCGGGGGCCCTCCTGCGCAAGGCCGCCGAGGACGTCGAGCGAGGCGGGCCCACCGCGACGGTGTTGGCCGCCTGGGCGGGCGACAGCGCGCGCGCCTTGTTCGCCGACGCCGTGCCGGTCCGGCTGCTGGGCGCCCTGCACGCCTTTGCCCTCAGCGGCGACGCGCCGGCGTTGACCGCCGCCTATCCGGCTCCGGACCACGCCGGGGACGCCGAAGCCGCCTGGGGGCAAGGCGTGCGCCTGATGCGGACGCATCCCAAGCGGTTCATCGATTTCATGGATCACGAACCGCAGACCAACGAGGTCCGCCGGTCGGCCTGCCTGATCGGCGGCTTCCTCACGATCGCGCAGGATACGGGCCTGCCGCTGCGCTGTTTCGAGGTCGGCGCCAGCGCCGGGTTGAACCAGCACTGGGACCGGTTTCACTATCGGCTTGGTCAAGCCGAGACCTGGGGCGACGATCGCTCGCCGGTCGATATCGATACCGATTGGCGCGGTGCGCCGCCGCCGCTGGCGGCCAGCGTGAAGGTGGTCGAGCGGGCGGCCTGCGACCGGAGGCCCGTGAACATCGCCGACCCGGCCGCCCGCGCCCGGCTACGCGCCTTTGTCTGGGCCGACCAGCTCGACCGCATGCGGCGTCTCGAAGCCGCCATCGCGCTCGCTCTTGCGGAGGGTGTTACGGTCGAGACGGCGGACGCCGTGACCTGGACCGCGGCCCGCGCCGCGCCCCAAGCCGGCGAGGCGACCGTGCTCTACCACTCGGTGTTCTGGCAATACATGCCGCCCAACAGTCAGGCCGGCCTTCTGGCGGTCCTACAGTCGCACGGCGAGGCCGCTTCGCGGGATGCGCCGTTCGCTTGGCTTCGGATGGAGCCGCCTCCCAACGATCTGGCGAACATGGAACTGCGGCTGACGCTCTGGCCGGGCGGGGAAGAGCGGCTGCTCGCCCGGGTCCACCCGCACGGCGCGCAGGTGAACTGGGGCGCTCCCTAGGAGACTTCGCCCCGGAGTCCGGCTTCGTCGTCGGTGAGCTCGCGTGCCTCCTCGGGCAGCATGATCGGCACGCCGTCGCGGATGGGGTAAGCCAGCCGTGCGGATCGGCTGATCAGTTCGGCGCGGTCGCGGTCATAGACCAGCGGACCGTGGGTGACCGGGCATACAAGTATCTCCAGCAGCCTGGGGTCGACGTCGGCGGCTTGGGAATCGGATTGGCTCATCGGTTCGATCTATTGCAAAGACGGCGGCGAGTCGTCGTCGATTTGCGACGCCTCCGCGGCCCCGATTTCCAGCAGGGCGCACAGGGCCGTTCTGCGATCCTCCACCGACGCAGCTTCCAGCAAAGCCTGCTTCTCGCCCACATCGAACGGCAGTGCCATGCAAAGACTGTTGATCAAGGCCGGGCCCGGCGCCGCGTTGACCGCCTCCCAGCCGACGCCCAGCCCACGAACGTCGAGGTAGCGGCGCAGCGCCGTCAGAAACGGAACCCGCTCGAACTCCTCGTCCTCGCCATGGGCTTCCAGGTCCGCGTGGAACTCGGCGAAGTCGGCGCGAACCTGCCGGTAAGGCGTCATCGCGGACAGTTCCTCGATCAGGCGGAATCGGCAGATGCCGGTCAGGGTGATCAGGTACTTGCCGTCTGCGGTTTCCGAATAGCTCGTGATGCGGCCGACGCACCCGACCTTGGCGAGGCCGGGCCTGGCGCGGTCGCCGCCCGGGCCGGTCTGCACCATGCCGATCAGCCGATGCCCGGCCATGGCGTCGTCGACCATGTTCAGATAGCGCGGTTCGAAGATCTGCAGCGGCAGCGACCCGGTCGGCAGCAGAATGGCGCCGTCGAGCGGGAAGACCGGAATGACGGTGGGCAGATCGGTGATGGATCGGTAACCGCCGCTTTGCATGGATGGCGCCCTGGTCAGGAAAACAGGATCGACGAAAGACGACGACGGCCCTGGCGGGTGGTGTCGCTCATCTGGCCGGCCGCCTCGAACACCGTCAGCAATTGAGCGCGCGCGGCGCCCTCGTTCCAGTCGCGATCGCGCGCGACGATGTCGAGAAGCTGATCGACCGCGGCCTGGAAATCGCCCTTTCCGGCCAGGGCCTTGGCCATCTCGAAGCGCGCCTCGTGGTCGTCCGCGTCGGCCGCGAGCCGCTTTTCGAATTCCGAGGTTTCGGACGGCGCGGCCGCGGAGAGCGCCAGCGCGGCGCGGACGCTTTCGAGGTCGGCGTTCTTGGCGCCGGGCGGGGCCATATCGGCGAATTCGGCGGCCCGCTCGTTGTCGCCGCCCAGCAGATAGCAGCGCGCCATGCCGCCGATCGCCGCCACATTCTCAGGTTCCAACTCCAAGACCTGCGCATAGGCCTGGGCCGCGCCGCCGATATCGCCCAGATCGAGCGATTCCTTGGCCATGGCGAGGAGTTCGTCGATCTCCGAGCCGCCCGCGTCGCCGATAAGGCGGTCGATGAAGGCCTTGAGCTGGCTGTCGGGAACCGCGCCCATGAAACCGTCGACCGGTTTTCCGCCGACGAAGGCGTAGACGGTCGGCACCGACTGTACGCGCAACTGGCCAGCGAACACCGGATTGCGATCGATGTCGATCTTGACGAGCTTGACCGCGCCTTTGGCGGCCTTGACGGCCTTCTCCAGAGCCGGCGTGAGCTGCCGACACGGTCCGCACCAGGTCGCCCAGAAGTCGACGATCACCGGCTGGACCTTAGAGGCCTCGACGACGTCGGCCACGAAGGTGGCGTCGGAGCCCTCCTTGATGAGGTCCGTCGCGGCGCCCGCCGACGTGCTTTCTCCGATAAGCGACATGGAATCTCCCGAGGGACGTGACGATTGGCGCCTAACATGGTTGTCGGCGCGCCGGGTGGCAACGCGCGACGGCAGACTTTATGCCTCGGCCAGACGGGCGAAATCGACCACGATGGGCGTGACGCCGATGATTTCGAGAAAGCGCCGGAACCCCGAGCGGCTGACAGAGGTGGTCGCCGTGTTGGCGAGGGGGTGAAAATTCACGATCGCCGCCTCGGCGAGCGCCGCGTCGAGCACGAAGCCGACCCTGCGCGCGGTATCGTTGACCAGGGCAAACGCGGTTACGGAGCCGGGCGTCACGCCCAGCGTCTCCAACAGCAAATCGGGGCTGCCGAACGACAGCCGCGCCGCGCCGATCGTCCGGTGCAGGGTCTTGAGGTCGATGACCGCCGAATCCTGGGCCGAGACCAGCCATAGACGCTGCTTCGCATCCTTCAGGAAAAGGTTCTTGGTGTGAGCGCCGGGGATGGCGGCCTTGACCGCCTCGCCTTCCCCCACGCGAGACACCGCCGGATGTTCGAACGTGGTTTGATCGATGCCGTGCCTGTCGAGCAGGGCGAAGAGGTCGGCGCGCGTTTTCATGGGCCTCACGTCCAGGCATGCGGATGGCGGCGCGAACTTTACGCGATCGCTCGGCTGCGGCTACAGACGAAGCCGTGCGCGGCGACCAAGGGTGGAACGCGATGAAACTGGAATGCTTTCCGATGGCGGTGCGGCCGCCTGATATCGTGCCGGGGCGACCGCAACGGGCCTGGATGGACGCTTTTCTGGGCCGTCATCCGTACCGCTGCCTGCCGATGACGATGGCCAATTCGACCGGCTGGGAAATTCTTTGCCCTGTCGGTTTCACCGCCGAGTGGAACGGCGGCATCTCTCAGACCGACATCAAGCTAACGCCCGACCACCCGTTTCCCAATTTCGCCGACTTTGTGAAGAGCCACTTCTCTCACGGCGTCGTGACCTTTCACCCCGGCTATTTGTTCCGCACGCCGGAGGGCTGGTCGATGTGGGCGGGCGGTCCGCCCAACCATATCAAGGACGGCATCCAGCCTCTTGTCGGCCTGGTGGAAACCGACTGGCTGCCCTTTCCCTTCACCATGAACTGGGTATTCACGCGCCCAGGCCGGGTCCACTTCGCCAGGGGCGAGCCGTTCTGCTTCATCACCCTGGCGCAGGACAAACCCCTGGAAACAGTCGATCTGGTCCAGCGCTCACTCGACCGCGATCCCGATCTGAAGGGGCAATACGAGGCCTGGCGGGGGAAGCGGGACGACTTCAACGCCCGCCTGTACAAGCGCGACCCCGACGCGGTGCGGGAAGCCTGGCAGCGTTATTACTTCAAGGGCGAGATGCCCGACGACACCGGTCCGGCGCCGAAGACCCATGTCAACAAGCGCCGGATGAAGGCGCTGAAGCTGGGCGGCTGACAAGGCGCGACAAGCCGCGCGCCGCGATTGACTCGTCGCGCCCAGGTCCCTATACGACCGCGCTCCCCCGTTTGGCCGCCCATTCCCGAGAAGACGCCTCGCCATGAAAGTCAGAAGTTCGCTGAAGACGCTGAAGACGCGCCACCGCGACTGCAAGCTCGTGCGTCGCAAAGGCCGTCTCTACGTGATCAACAAGACCAACCCGCGCTACAAGGCCCGCCAGGGCTGAAATCAGCCTGCTGACGGAGGCCCTCTTCCGTTCACCCTAGTGACCCCTCGCCAGGCGCAGGAATTCCTGTCGCGTGCGGGCGTCGTCGCGAATGACGCCGGTCAGGTGGCTGGTGGTCAGGCTGGCGCCGGGTGTATTCACCCCTCGCAATGTCATGCAGCTGTGTTGCGCCTCGATGACCACGCCTACGCCCTTGGGCTTGAGCACGCCGTCGATCGCGCCGGCGATGTCCGCCGTGAGCTTTTCCTGGATCTGCAGGCGACGCGCATAGGCGTGAACGACGCGCGCCAGCTTGGAGATGCCGACCACGCGATTGGTCGGCAGATAGCCGACGTGGGCGCGGCCCAACACCGGGAGCATGTGGTGCTCGCAGAAGCTCACGACAGGAATGTCCCGCAGCACCACCAGTTCGTCGTAGCCGCCCACCTCCTCGAAGGTGCGTTCCATGTATTCGCGCGGCTCGGTCTCGTAGCCGGCGAACAGTTCGCGGTAGGAGCGGGCGACCCGCGCCGGGGTCTCGGCCAGACCCTCGCGATCGGGATCGTCCCCGGCCCATTGGATCAGCACGCGCACCGCGGCTTCGGCGTCGGATTGGGTTACGGCCTTCTGTGTCAATCTGTGTTTCCTCGGCTACGCGCTTCTTGTGGACAACCCGATGTGAGCCATGACTCACGACGCCTCTCCCCTTAAGGTCATTCCCCGATCCCGGAAATGCAAGTGAACCCGCGCCATGGCTGACGACGCCTCGAGTATCGACACCCTCAACACGACCGCCCAGGGCAAGCTGAAAAGCCTGATCGAGCGGATCGAGCGCCTCGAAGAGGACAAGGCCGCCGTCGCCAACGACCTGAAGGAAGTCTACGGCGAAGCCAAGGGCGAAGGCTTCGACGTGAAGATCGTGCGCAAGGTGGTCCGCCTGCGCAAGCAGGACAGCGCCAAGCGCCAGGAGGAAGAGGCGTTGGTCGAACTCTACATCTCGGCTATCGGAGGTCTGTGAAGCGCCAACCCGTCGATCCGCGCGAGCAATCGAAGCGCGCCGCGCTCAACGCGTTGCGCCGCGCCAAGCGCGCGGCCGCGCGCACGGGGGTGGATCTGTCGGAATGGGAAGGCGAATTCCTGGGTTCCCTCGAGACGAGATTGCAGACCTTCGGCCGCGCGTTCGGGGATCCGGAGAAGGGCGCGGCGGGACAGGCCCTCTCGGTCCTGCAGGGCAGGAAGCTCAAGGAGATAAGGGCCAAGGCCGAAGACCGGCCCAAGGCGGCCAGTTCGCGCGCGACGCGACGAGACCGGTCGGCGTCCGATGGCGCGTGATCCCAGGGACGATCCAGAGCGCGACCGCCTCAGCGGGCGGGTCGCGCGGTTCGCCAAGGTCGGGGCGGGTCTCTCCGGCGCCGCGGCGACCTTCGGCGCGAACGCCTTGTTCAGCGGTGGCGACTCGCAGGCGCGCAACGCGCGAGCGCTGAAGGAGGCTCTCGGCCGTCTCAAGGGGCCGCTGATGAAGGTGGCCCAGATGTTCGCCACCGTACCCGACCTTTTGCCGCCCGAATTCGCCGACCAGCTGGCGGAGCTGCAGATGAGCGCGCCGGCCATGGGGCCGGCGTTCGTGCGGCGACGCATGGCCGCGGAACTGGGTCCCGACTGGCCGTCGCGGTTCGCCAGTTTCGACCTGCAGCCGGCCGCGGCCGCTTCCCTGGGGCAGGTGCACAGGGCGGTCGCGCACGACGGGCGGCGCCTGGCGGTCAAGCTGCAGTACCCGGAGATGCAGAGCGCGGTGGAAAGCGACCTCGGACAACTGCGCGTTCTCCTCACCATTGGGCGCCAGCTGTTCGGCGGCATCGACACACGCGAGGTGGCGCTGGAGATCTCCGAGCGCATCCGCGAAGAGCTCGATTACGCCCATGAGGCGGCCGCCATGTCGCTCTACGGCGCCTTCCTCGCCGACCGAGACGACGTCGCGGTTCCTCGTCCCGACGCGGACCTGTCGACCGGCAGGCTGCTGACCATGGACTGGCTGGATGGACGCGGGTTGCAGACCTTCAAGGACGCCGATCAGGCGACTCGCAACCGAATAGCACGGATTCTGTTCGAGGCCTGGTGGACGCCGCTGATCAAGATCGGCGTCATCCACGGCGATCCGCACCTGGGCAACTACAGCTTCTCGGACGACGCCGAGCGGCTGAACCTGCTGGATTTCGGCTGCGTGCGCGTGTTTCCGCCCTCTTTCGTCGGCGGGGTGGTCAAGCTCTTCCGAGCCATGATCGCCGGCGATCGCGAGGGCGAGGCGGAGGCTTACCGCGCCTGGGGCTTCAAGGGCCTGACGGACGACCTGATGGACGTCCTCGGCATCTGGGCGCGCTTCATTTACGGCCCGCTGCTCGACGACCGGGTGCGCACGGTGGCCGACGGCGTCAGCCCCGGCGAATATGGTCGGCGCGAAGCGTTTCAGGTCAAGCGGGCGCTCGAGGAAAAGGGACCGGTCACCATCCCGCGCGAGTTCGTGTTCATGGATCGCGCCGCGATCGGCCTGGGGTCGGCGTTCCTGCACCTGGCCGCCGAGCACAATTGGCGGCGTCTGTTCGAGGCGTCCCTGGAGGGCTTCTCGGAAGAGGCCCTCGCCGCGCGGCAGGCGGCGGCGCTGCGGGCGGCCGGATTGGCCTGAGGGGGCCGGCGCCCAACCTCGTGCTTGCGAAATTTCAAACGCCCGTTAGTCAATGACGCGCGCCGCGTGGGCGCGGGGAAGATCATGGCTGAACAGGAAGTCCTCGACGACGACGAGCCGGTAAGGCTGCAGCCGGGCATGCCCGCGGAGATGGCCTCGCCCCTGGCCCGGTTCGGCGGGGCCGCGCCGGACAGTCCGGCCTGGTTCAAGGCCGCGCTGGCGCGGGCGCCCGAGCGCAACCTGGTTCCCGTGAGCGGCGCGAACATCGAGCTTCTCACCTGGGGCGAGATCGGCAAGCCCGGCCTGATCTTCGTTCATGGAAACAGCGCCCACGCCGACTGGTGGAGTTTCATCGCGCCTTTCTTCGCCGATCGCTATCGCGTCGCGGCGCTGTCGCTCTCGGGCATGGGCGGCTCCGACTGGCGCGACGCCTACAGTTTCGAGACCTTTGCCGACGAGATCCACGTGTGCGCGAAGGCGGCGGGGCTCTATGAAGCCCCGATGGGGCCCCTCTATATCGGCCACTCGTTCGGCGGCTCTCAGGTCTACTATTCCGCCGCCCGTTACCCCGAGCGGATGCGCGCCTGCATTCTCATCGACACCGGTTTTGGCCAGCCGCCCACTCCCGAACAGCTGGCGGAGTGGGAGCGGCAGGAGCGCGCGGCCGGTCGCCCCAGCGGCCGCTGGCGCGGACCGGCGCACCGTACGGAACCGAACCGGGTCTACCCCACGCAAGAAGCCGCGCTCGCGCGTTTCCGCCTCATGCCCCCGCAGATTCCGGGGAATCTCTACATTGCCGACTACATCGCCCGGCGGTCGCTGAAGCGGGCGCCGATGGCCGATGGCGCGGGCGAGGGTTGGACATGGCGGTTCGATCCGTTCCTGTGGGCCAAGCTCGACCGCTCGGCGATGGGCGAGGTCGACAATTCCAGGGCGGCCCCACTGGCGCACATCTGGGGTGACCGGTCGGAAATCATCCGCCGGCACAGCCCTAAATCCGTCGGCAAGGACTTCATCCCGCCACAGGCGCCGCGCATCGTCATTCCCGACAGCGAACATCACATCATGGTCGATCAGCCGCTGGCTCTGGTGTCCGCTTTGCGGGCGCTGATGTCCGTATGGCCCGCTTGACACCCGCGCGCCTTGAGCCCTGGCCGTCGCTAGTGTAGCACCCGTCAGGCTTTAACGAACTCAACAGGAGACTCGCGACTTTGGACGCGCCTTCTTCCGAATATCATCACGGCGATCAGGACCCTTCCGCCCAGGTGGCCACCTATCGGACGTTCCTGAATCTGTCCAAGTGGGTCTCACTGCATCTGGCGGTCCTGGTCCTGATGTTGTCGATATGGTTCTGCACCGACGCCGGTTTCGGCGCCGGGCTGATCGCGGGCGTTGTGGTGTTGGCTCTGGGCATCGTGTTCCTGAGGTCCAAACCCGGCCCTGAAGTCTAGGGCGACGATAAACGCATGACACGCGTCGCCGTCACCAAAGAGCGCCGGGCTGGCGAAACGCGCGTCGCCGTCACGCCGGACGCGGTGAAGAAGCTGATCGGAATGGGGCTGTCGGTGGTGGTTGAGAGCGGCGCCGGCGTCGCCGCCTCCGTAACCGACTCCGATTACCTCGCCGCGGGCGCGGTCATCGCGCCCGACCTTGCCTCTACTTTGACCGACGCCGATGTCCTGCTCAAGGTCAGAGGGCCCGTCGCCGAGGAGATCGCGGCCCTGAAGGCCGGCGCCGTGGTCGTGGGTCTGTTCAATCCCTATCAGGATCGTCCGCTCGTCGATGCGCTCGCCGCGAGCGGGGCGACGGCGTTTGCGATGGAGCTCGTGCCTCGCATCACCCGCGCGCAGGTCATGGACGCGCTCTCCAGCCAGGCCAACCTGGCCGGCTATCGGTCGGTCATCGAGGCGGCCGAGGCCTATGGACGGGCCATGCCCATGATGATGACGGCGGCCGGCACCGTGGCGCCGGCCAAGGTCTTCGTCATGGGCGCAGGCGTCGCCGGATTGCAGGCGATCGCGACCGCTCGGCGGCTGGGCGCGGTCGTCACCGCGACCGACGTGCGACCCGCCGCCAAGGAACAGGTGGAATCCCTGGGCGCGAAGTTCGTCGCCGTCGAGGACGAGGAGTTCAAGGCGGCCGAGACCGCCGCCGGCTACGCCAAGGAGATGAGCGCGGACTATCGCGCCAAACAGGCCGCGCTGGTGTCCGACCATATTCGCAAGCAGGATATCGTGATCACCACGGCGCTCATTCCAGGGCGCCCCGCGCCGCGCCTGGTAAGCGCGGAACAGGTGGCCTCGATGAAGAGCGGATCGGTGATCGTCGATCTCGCGGTCGAGCAAGGCGGCAATGTCGAGGGCGCACGCGCCGACGAGATCGTGGACGCCAACGGCGTGAAGATCGTCGGCATCGCGAACCTTCCCGGCCGGATCGCGGCGGACGCCTCGGCCCTCTACGCCCGCAATCTGTTGGCCTTTCTGGGTCTGATGGTGGCCAAGGACGGCAGCCTGACGCCGGACCTGGACGACGAGATCCTCTCCGCGTCGCGCATCACCCATGGCGGGGCGGTGGTGCATCCCGCTCTGAAGGCCGTCTAAGGAGATCCCGCGATGGATGCTGTCGATCCAACTGTTTTCCGCCTGGCGATCTTCGTGCTGGCCATCTTCGTTGGATACTATGTGGTGTGGAGCGTCACGCCGGCCCTGCACACGCCCCTGATGGCGGTGACCAACGCCATATCGTCGGTGATCATCGTCGGCGCCCTACTGGCTGCGGCGGCGCACGTGGGCAATGGAAGCGCGGGGTGGATTTCCAAGGGCGCCGGCGCGGTCGCGGTCGGGCTGGCGAGCGTGAACATATTCGGAGGATTCCTGGTCACGCAGCGCATGCTCGCCATGTACCGGAAGAAGGACAAGGCGAAGTGACAACACGATGAGCGCCAATATAGCTTCGTTACTCTATCTCGCCTGCGGGGTGCTCTTCATCCTGGCGCTGCGAGGACTTTCGAGCCCGGTGACCAGCCGCCGCGGCAACCAGATGGGCATGGCCGGCATGGCCATCGCCGTGGCGGTCACGCTGGCGACGCTGTGGAGCACCCAAGCGCTGGACCTCGTCACGCTGGCCTTGATCGGCGGGGGCGTCGTCATCGGCGGAACCATCGGCGCGATCATCGCGCGGCGGGTGGCGATGACGTCGATGCCGCAGCTTGTCGCCGCCTTCCACTCCCTCGTCGGCCTGGCCGCGTGCATGGTGGCCGTGGCGGCGATCCATTCACCGACCGCCTATCACATCAACGAGAGCGGCGGCATCAAGCTCGAGAGCCTGATCGAACTATCGGTCGGCCTTGCGATCGGAGCGATCACCTTCACGGGATCGCTGATCGCATTCGCCAAGCTGAACGGCAACATGTCGGGCGCGCCCATCAAGTTGCCGGCGCGCCATACCCTCAATATCGCCATCGCCATCGCCATCGTTGTGTTGATCGTATTGCTGGTGGCGAGCGGCGGCCATGCTCTGTGGGCGTTCTGGGCGATCTTCGCGCTGGCCCTGGTCGCCGGGGTGACGCTGATCATTCCGATCGGCGGCGCCGACATGCCCGTCGTGATCTCGATGCTGAACAGCTACTCGGGTTGGGCGGCGGCGGCGCTGGGTTTCACCCTGGCCAATATCACCTTGATCATTACCGGCGCCCTGGTCGGGTCCTCTGGCGCCATCCTCAGCTACATCATGTGCAAGGGCATGAACCGATCGTTCGTGTCGGTCATTCTGGGCGGGTTCGGCGGGGAGACCGACGCCGCGGCTGGCGTGGCGGAGACACGGCCGGTCAAGCAGGGCTCGGCGGAAGACGCGGCCTTCATCATGAAGAACGCCTCGAAAGTGATCATCGTCCCCGGCTATGGCATGGCCGTGGCCCAGGCGCAGCATGCGCTGCGGGAGATGGCCGACCGGCTGAAGGCGGAGGGCGTCGAGGTCAAATACGCCATTCATCCTGTCGCCGGGCGGATGCCCGGCCACATGAACGTGCTGCTCGCCGAAGCGAACGTTCCCTATGACGAGGTGTTCGAACTCGAGGATATCAACTCGGAGTTCGCCACCGCGGACGTCGCTTTTGTCATCGGCGCCAATGACGTGACCAACCCGGCGGCAAAGACAGATCCGAAGAGTCCGATCTTCGGAATGCCGATCCTCGACGTCGAAAAAGCGCGCACGGTGCTGTTCGTGAAACGTGGCATGGGCTCGGGATACGCGGGCGTGGAGAACGAACTCTTCTTCCGCGACAACACCATGATGCTGTTCGCCGACGCCAAGAAGATGGTCGAGGGGATCGTCAAGTCTCTATGACGCAGCGTTCCGCCTGACGCGCGAAAAGCGTCAGTTCGGCCGATATTTCTTGGGGATCGCGGCGACTTCCTCTGGCGTGAGCTTGGTGAGGTTCTTGGCGATCAGCGGCTGAGAAAATCCATGGTCGTCAGAAATCTTCAGATCGAGATCGAGCGCCGTGCAGATGCTATTGCTGCCGCGGAAAACCGACACCAGGTGCATGTTGGGCCAATTCAACATCGACGACCCTGCGCTGAGATCAACGCGGTAGACATCGTGCGAATTCACCCCCAGATAGATCACATCCGGGCTCGGCGATTTCCAACCCTGCCACTGCGTGACGAAGAAGCAGGTGTTGGTAGAGGCCGGTCCGGCGATCCCGGCTAACGGGGCGAGGGTCGATAAAGAGAGCGCGGCGGCCATGAGGCCACGGCGGAACAGTTTTTCTGGGTAGGACATGGGTTCCTCATCGCAGTCGTCCCCTCACTCAAATGGGTCGCGGCGTCTATTTTGTCAAATGGAGCCGGCCGCGACGCGAACGGACCGCGTGCATGTGATGACCTCATGACTTTGGAGGGAATTTCAGGCCTGGTGGCCCACTATGGCTACCTCGTCGTGTTTGGATCGGCGTTGATCGGAAGCGCCGGCATCCCGCTCCCGGCGACGGAACTGCTGATCGCGGCGGCGGTCTACGCAGCGCACACTCATCGCCTCGATGTGCTGATGCTGGCGGCCGGCGCGGCGCTCATGGCGGCGGTCGGCGGTCTCATCGGCTTTGGCCTGGGAAAATCTTTGGGCGCCGTCACCCTGGCGCGCCACGGGAGCACGATCGGCCTTGGGCCGTCGCGCTTACGGCTGGGTCAGTATCTGTTTCTCACGCACGGCGGCAAGATCGTGTTCTTCATACGGTTCATCGCGTTTCTGGGTCCGTTCGGCGGGTTGCTGGCGGGCGTGAACCGCATGCCTTTCGTCCGGTTCGCGATTTTCAATGGTTTCGGCGGCCTGACGTGGGCCGTGTGCATCTCGGCAGGCGGATATCTGTTTGGCACTTTCTTCGCATCGGTGGGTCAGCCGATCGGCCTCGCGGCGTTGGTGGTCACGGCGGCCATGGCGATAGCGGCGTTCATGTACATCCACCAGCGGGGCGCGGCCCTGCAGGCCAAGGCTGACGCAGCCCTCCAAGGCCAGAACGTCGGCGGCTGATCCGCGAAATTTTCTACCACACGGGCAGGGTTAACTTAGAAATTTAGACTAACGTCCGGCTGGCGCCGCCAACGTCGAACCCCCGGCGAGGCGCATTACGCAAATTTAATGCTGCGACGCACCATATCCGGGTTGCACTCGCGAATGGACCATCTTATTTTAACAGCGTTAACATAATAGGAGATTACAACATGTTTGCAGCGATCTTCTTGGTCGGCCTGTTTGGCGTGCTTTTCGCGACCCTTCGGTCAGCATAGCTTCCAGCAAGCGCAAAGCATCTTTCCCGGCCATGCGGCGCTCGGGACTCGAGGTGTCCCGCCTCGATCGCCTACGAGTAGCCGCATGGCCGATTTAGACTGTTCCGGCCCCCGCATGGGGGACCAAAGTCTGTCATCGCCCCTGGAATTTAGCCGGACGCTTTGCGAGGAAGGCCGCGACCCCCTCGCGGAAGTCCTCGGTCTTGCCGGCGGTGCGTTGCGCAACGCGCTCGCGGTGCAACTGCTCGGCCCAATCGGAATCCAACGAAGCCCACAGCGTCTGGCGGCTGAGACCCAGGGAAGCGGGGCCATCGGCCAGAGCCTGGGCAAGGCCCATCGCCGTCGCCATGAGGTCCGCGTCGGGTACGACGCGGTTGACGAGGCCCCATTCGAGCGCCTGGGCCGCGGGAACGCGCTCGCCCAGCAGCGCCATTTCCATGGCGCGCGCCTTGCCGATCATGCGCGGCAGCAGGTAGGTCGAACCGCCGTCCGGCACCAGGCCGATGCGGCGGAAGGCCTGGAGGAAGTAGGCCGACTGGCCCGCGACGATCAGGTCGCCAAGCAAGGCCAGCGAACATCCAACGCCCGCCGCCGCGCCATTGACCGCCGTGACCAGGGGGACCGGCATTTCGCGGATATAGGTCACCAGTGGGTTGTAGACCGTCTCGAGGCCGGCTCCGGCGTCCGGCTTGCCGTCGCCATCGAGTTTTCCACCGCCGGGACCCGCCTGCAGATTGGCGCCGGAGCAGAAGCCCCGGCCCTCGCCGGTCAACACGATCGCGCGCGCCGCGGCGTCGCCGACCGCCGCCGCCTTGAAGGCCTCGAGCAGTTCGCCGGCGAGGTCCATGCCGGCGGCGTTCATCGTGCCCGGATCGGCAAGGGTGATGACAGTGATCGCGCCCTCGCCGGTCACCTTGATCTTCGTGTAATCCATTAGCCGTCCTCCGCTTCGCCGTGGTGAATTCCTTAGACCGTTGCAACCGCTTCCCCTAAGGCCGTCAAGGGCGGCGCGTCCGGTCGCGCATGCAAACGGCTTGGGACAGGGTGTCGACCACGCTGGCTTGGGTGTGAGCAATTGGAGACGACATGCACCTAGACGGCGTCATCAACTTCCGGGACTTCGGCGGCATGCGCGGCGCCGACGGGCGCTTTGTCCGCATGGACCGGCTGTTCCGCTCCGGCCACTTCGCGGAGGCCACCGACGCCGACATCGCGCGATTGGCGGACCTGGACTTTGCGCTATTCGTCGATCTGCGCCGCCCGCCCGAACGCCTGCGCGACCCCGCCCGGCGGCCGAATGCGCCTGGCGCGCGGCTGATCGAGCATCAGGGTCCGGCCGCAAGCGCGGTGGCGCCCCACCTCGCCTTCCTGTCCGAGCCCGGCGCTTCGCCCGACAAGGTCATCCAGCAGATGATCGTCGGCTATCGCTACTACCCGTTCGATCCGCATTATGTGGCCGTCTACCGCGACTATTTTCCCCTGCTGGCCAGCGTCGACGGGCCTGTTCTTATCAACTGCCACGCCGGCAAGGACCGCACTGGCTTCCTGTGCGCCCTGACCCTGCACGTGCTGGGGGTCTCCGACGAAGACATCCTCGGAGACTACCTCGCCACCAACAGCTACAACCGCGCCGACGCGCGCCTGCGGGAAATGTCCGCGAGCTTCGAGGCCACCCACGGCCATGCGCCCTCGGAGGCGCTGCTGCGCCGCATGATGGCGGTGGACGCAGTCTATCTCGATGCGGCTTTCCAGGCGATCACCGAGCAGCACGGCGACATCGACACCTATCTGGCCGACGTGCTGGGCGTCGGTGACGCGCTCAGACAACGGATCCGCGATAGGCTTCTCCTCTGACCTGCCTGGCTTGCAAGCCTACCGCAATGACGGCTTGCCAAGCAGAATTTTCCGGTGGTCAATGGCGGCTGTCTTCCCGAGGGACGTCGGCGACGGGCGGGGTGGGGAACCCGATGCTCGTCCGCCGCGCTCCCTTGGCGATAGGCCACTGGAGCTAAGGGAGATGTCGATGAAACTGCCACCAGACCAGTTGGAGCGCCTGGCGTTGCACACCGCCTTCGGTCTTCACCTCGTCGCCAAATGGATGGCGACAAGGTCGGATGTCGACCCGCAGATACGCGATCGCCTGAGCGCCCACATGGCCGCCCTTGACGGCGTGCTGTCGTCGAACGGCCACGACTGGATCCGCGAGGAGATGGAGAAGACGGAAGCCCAGCTGCACAGCCCGGTCGCGCCTTAGCGCCGCCACGTCGAGCCCGGTCGAGAGCGTCGAACTCCCGGTGCAAACGCCCAAGGCCTAGCCACCCAAAGCCTCGAGACCGTCATGGAACAGGCGCCGAGCGCGGGCGACGAGCGGCTTCGCTCCCATGGTCCTGGCGTCCGGAAATTGGACTATCCCGGCGCGCCCTCGCCTGTTAGCTCAGCGCAGCCCTGCGCCCCGACCCGGCGCGGAGACGACGACGATGGCATTTTGGCCGCACATCCATGGGCGGGAGATCCACCCGCGAAGGAGTAATATCAATGACACAGAAATCAACCAGGCCCGCGGGCCTGGCGCGACCGACGCTGGGACGTTTGAACGGGGTCGCCGGCGGCGTCGCGTGCGTCCTGGCGCTCTGCGGGGCGGGCGCCACGGCCGGCGCCACCGTCGCCCAGACGGGCTATGTCGGAATTCTTGGAGGCGGGCCGATCTACAAGCAGGCCCCGAAGAATGTCGGCGAGCTCGCCAAGTCGGGCTTCAACGAACTGATCGTGTGGAGCGTCGAGGTCAACAGCGTCGGCGATCTGAATCTCAACGGTGAGTTTCCGCTGACGTCGAAGGGCGCATATGTCGGAATGAATGCTTATCCCGATTTTGCCAAGAACCTGAAGAAGATCAAGGAAGGCACGCCCATGCGCGTCACCTTCAGCATCGGCTCGTCCAACTACGGGGACTGGGAGGACATCAAGGCGCTCGTCGACTCGCAGGGCACCGGAAAGGACAGCATCCTGTACAAGGATTTCAAGGCGCTCATTAAGGCCGTTCCGGTCGACGCGATCGATTTCGATGACGAAAACGGCTACGATTCCGAGTCAACCGTCAAGTTCGCCGTAATGCTCGGCAAGCTCGGCTACAAAGTAACCATGAATCCCTACACCAACGCCAGCTACTGGACATCGGTGGTTTCGCAGATCAACAAGCAGGCTCCCGGTGTGGTGGACGGCGTCCACCTCCAGACGTTCGCGGGCGGGCAGGGGAACAGCCCCTGCGCTTCCGAATGGAACTTCGGAAGCGTGCCGGTTTTCCCCGGCATCTCGGACCAGACTTCGGCGCCCCCCTATAAGTCGCCGGCGGCGACGGAGACGGTGATGCAGAGCTGGCACAAGCAGTGCGGCATCACCGGCGGCTGGGTGTGGATTCTCGACCAGATCGTCGGTACGCCGCAGGTTCGCCAATACGCCAAGGCGATCACCAAGGGCGTGAGCTGAACGGTCGACTAGAGGTTGACGCGGGCCCGGGGGCCTCTTTTGAGGGCTCCCCGGGTAAGCTTCAGACGCAGCAAGAGCGTCACGCGTCCATTGCGCCTTGATCGATGATCCCCACACTGATCGGGTGATTGCGGTCGAGGGCGTGCACTGCGCCGTTTAACGTAACCATCATCGGCGCCCCCGTCGGCATCGATACCTGCGCCACCTTCGCGGTCTGATCGATCCTGACCTCCAGGCTTCGGCCCTGCCATTGGCAGGCGAAACTGAGGCTGGTCCAGCTGGCCGGCAGGCGCGGGGCGAGGGCTATGCCGCCGGGCGCCAGTGACAGGCCGGCGAATCCAAATACGGCGATCTGCCAAAGTCCGCCGAGCGCGGCGATATGCACGCCGCCGGTCACGGCCACATGGGTGTCGCTCAGATCGATCGCGGCGGTCTGGTGGAAGTAGCCAAGCCCCATTTCGGTCTTGCCAAGGCGAGCGGCGACAAGGCCGTGCATCGCGGGGCTGAGAGAGCTGCCGTGCCCGCAGCGGGGTTCGTAGTAGCCGAAGTTCGCGCCGCCGGCGCCGGATGGGAACTCCTCCGGCAATAGGGCGAGCAGAGCGACCACGTCGGCCTGCTTCACGACCTGCGTTCGCTGGGTGCGTTCGCGTCCGAGCACGACGTCCAGCGGCACAGAGCGGCCGGCGTAGTCCGCAAGATCGATGTCCTCCAGCTCGAAATAGCCGGCGAACTGCTCGAAGAGTCCGGTGTGCGGGTTGAATCCGTCGGCCATGGTGTCGGCGGTGTTTCGCCACTGGTCCATCTCGGCGCGGGACAAGCCAAGCTCGGCCGAAAGGCGCGCCCACGCATCTGGCCAACGCCCGGCCAGAAGCGCAGCCACCTCCAGCGCTCTTCGAATGTTCCAGCGCGCCATCACATTGGTGAAGGCGTTGTCATCGATGGTCGGATGGTATTCGTCCGGGCCGATGACGCTGCGGATATGGGTCCGGCCGTCCGCTTCACTCTGGGCGCGGCTGGCCCAGAAACGGCCGGTCTCCAGGAGGATCTCCGCGCCGGCGGCGATCAGAAAAGCTTCATCGCCGGTGACCAGCCAGTATTGCCAGACCGCAAAGGCGATGTCGGAGCTGATGTGCTGCTCCTGGCGGCCGCAGAGGACCTCCACGACCTTGCGGTCGGGGCCGATCACATGTTCCGGCGTCATCTCCTCGCCGGTATCGGTGGATTCCCATGCATAGAGGGCGCCTCGCCACCCCATCCCCGCGGCCTTGGCGCGCGCGCCGGGAAGGGTGTTGAACCGGTACATGAGCAAGGCGCGCGCGGCGGCGGGCCAGGTGAAGATGTAGAACGGCGCCAGGAAGATCTCGGTGTCCCAGAACACGTGGCCGCGATAGTCCTCTCCGGTGAGCGCGCGCGCGCCTATGGAAACCTTCTCATCGTCGGGGTTGGCCGCGCCGTTCAGGTGATAGAGGGCAAAGCGCAGCGCCCGCTGGGCCGCGGTGTCGCCCTCGACCTCCACGCCACTGCGCGCCCACCGACCGGCCCAGGCCTGTTCGTGGGCCGCGAGCACGCCGGACCACCCAAGGCGCCGTGCGCCGTCAAGCGAGGCCCGCGCCAGCGGACCAGGATCATCGGCCTTGGCGTCACACCGGGTTATCGCGACCAGGCGTGAGAAACACGCCGCTTCGCCGGCATGGGATGTCCAACGCCAGCACCAACGTAAGGGGCCGACCTCGCTGGGCGCGACGTCCCTTCCCCCGATCGATAGCGTCGCGGCCGCCGCCAGCGCCACGCTCCTTTCGGCGTTCTGCGTGCGCCAGACGCCTATGTCCTGTTCAATTCGCTCCGCCACTAACCCCAAGTCCGCCGGCTGGACGCGCGCTTCCAGGACGATGTCGGCCGCTTGGTCCCCCAGATCCAGCTGGATCAGCTCGAGACCCAGAGCCCGTTCGCTCATCGACACGAGGCGCAAGGCGCGCAACCGCAGGCCGGTGTTCGCGCCGTTTACCGACCCGCGCCAGTCGATGAGCATGACGCCGCGGCGCATCTGTAGCGTGAGGGGCTTGGAAGTGGCGAGGGCGGGATCGCCCCCAGAAAGTTTTCCGTCCACCAGGATGCGCAGCCAGAGCCAGTCAGCGACCGGAACCAGTCCCGGCTCGGCCCCTTCGACTTCGAGCCTGTCAAACAGGCCGGCGACATAAGTGTTCGGCGGGCCGCTCGCGCCGGGCAGCCGATTGATCGCCCGCGCGCCTCGCACGCCCAGGAATCCGTTGCTGATGGCGAAGCGCGACTCCCGATTGCTCTCGCGCAAAGGATCGTCACCCTGCTCATTGAAAAACCAGTCCGGGTCCTCGCCAGGGGCGAAGGCCTCAACCATCGTTCGGGGGCCCGTCATAAGGGCCGCCCGGCAAACGCCGCCCCGAGCAGATCGTCGATGTCGATTTCATCCAGGCTGATCACCACACGGTCGGCCCCCGCCGCCTGAAGCGGCGCCGTGTCGCCAAGCCGGGCGACGCCGACCGACATCATGTCACCCCGTCGCGCGGCTTCGATACCGGCCGGGGAATCCTCGAACACGACACAGCCCGCCGGCCGGACGTGCAGCGCCGCGGCGGCGAGCAGGAACAACTCCGGATCGGGCTTGCCTCGCTCGAGGTCATGGCCGCAGAGGTTGGCTGTGAAGGCGTCGAGCAGGCCTCGACCCGAGGGCAGGCGGATCGGCCGCATCATGGCGTTGGCGTTTTTCGACGAAGAGGCGAGCGCCATGGGCCAACCCCGTGCGTATAGCGCCTCGATCAGGCGCAACGCGTCGGGAAAAGCGCCGATGGCCCCGCTTTCGATCAAGGCCTCAAGCCGCGCCTGCTTGGCGCCCGCATAGGCGATCGTGCGTTCGTCGCCGTCCGGCGCGCCCAGGGCGTGCAGCGCGGCCCGCGCGCCGGCGAGGCGCGGCTTTCCCGCCACCTGCGCCTGATAGACCGCGGTGGTGAAGCCGGCGGGATCGGCAAAACCCTCGAGCGCCTCGCGCCAGGCCTGCTCATGGGGAGACGCCATCAATACGCCGTCGACGTCGAAGATGCCGGCCCTCGGCGTCTGACGTAGCGCGGGACGGCTTGCGCCTCGGAGCGCCTGGGTCAATCGCCTATGCCGGTGTCGCCGTTCGCCGCCGCCTGGTCGGCGAACCACGTCACATCGCCGATGGGGCGCACATGCGCGGCCGGCAAGCTTTCGTCGCCGTGGCGGAGCCTGGCGAAGATCTCCTGCTTGTCCCGCCCTACTATCAGGAAGGCCACATGCGCGCTGCTGTCCAGCGCGGGATAGGTGAGGGTTATGCGCGCCTCGGCCTTGGCGCCGACGACGGCGGCGACCCATCGCTCCCTCTCGGCGAGCACCGCCGTGTCTGGAAAAAGCGAGGCCGTATGGCCATCCGGCCCCACCCCGAGAAGGTTCACGTCGAACAGGGGGCGCGCGGGGTCGAGTTTCTGGTCGCCGTAGAACGCCTTCAACTCGGATTCGTAGGCGCTGGCGGCGGCCTCGGGCGTCAGACCCTCGATCGGAACGGCGTGAATATTGGCGGCGGGGATAGGCGCGTGGGACAGCAACGCCTCTCGCACCATGCGATAGTTGCTGAGCGCGTCGTCCTGCGGAACGAACCGCTCGTCCCCCCAGAACCAGTGCGTGCGCGACCAGGGGAACTTTTCGCGGTACTCGGCGTCGGCGAGCAGCTCATAGAGGCGCCGCGGCGTCGAGCCGCCTGACAGGGCGACGGCGAACGCGCCACGCTTCTCCAGCGCCGCCCCGAGCAGCCAGTCGGCCACGCGTCGCGCCAGGGCGTCCGGATCGGCGAGGACTTCCAGGCTTGTTTTGGCCGCGCGGGTCATGGTTGCGTCTCCTCCGATACGTACATAGCCGTTCCCAAGCCTGCGCTTCGCGCCCGGCGCCGACGCCGATTTCAGCCGGCGGCGAGCGGCAGGATGTATTTCCTCACCGCCTTGGCGAAGCCTTCATCCTCATTGCTGTCCGTCACCGCGCTCGCCTTTGCCTTCACCGCGTCGTCGGCGTTGCCCATGGCGATGGAAAAGCCGCTTTTGCGGAACATCTGGACGTCGTTGGGCATGTCGCCGATCGTGGCGATCTCTTCGGGCGCGAAGCCCATCCGCTTCGACAGCGTCGCCACGACGGCGCCCTTGTTGGCTTGCGGATGGGTGATGTCTAGGTAGTAGGGCTGTGAGCGCGCCACGCTCGCCTTATCCCCCAGCAGGTCCTGAGCGAGCCTTTCGCAGTCCGCGACGCGCTCGAGATCATCGGAGACGCCCACAATCTTGACCGCCCGGTCGAGAATTTCGTCACTGAAGGACGGCACTACCCGCGCTTCGAACCTTACCGTCCACGCCTCTCGCGCGACGTGCGGCGCGTCCTGTTTGCGAATGAGCCACTCGTCGGCCGTATATACCCAGGCGTCCAGCGACTGATGGAGGATCTGGTCGAGGGCCTGCCTGGCGGCCGAGGGGTCCAGAGTGTGGCTTTCGACTACCGAAAGATCCGGATTGACGAACACGCCGCCGTTGAAGCCGGCGACAGCGCATTGGATGGAAAGTGGCTCGATCAGCATCTGCATGCCGCGCGGCGGCCGGCCGCTGGTGATGGCGAAGGCGACGCCGGCGTCGCGCAACTCCCTGGTCGCCGCGACGGCTTCGTCCGTGAGCACCTTCTCCTGCGTGACCAGGGTGCCATCCACGTCCGCCAGCAACAGGCGGATCCCGCGCCGGCCTGTCACGACCTTCCCGGATCAATGGGTCGCCACGCTCGACGGCCATCGGCCGCCAGCAGGTCATCGGCGTCCTTGGGGCCTTCTCCGCCGGATGCGTAGTTGGGAAAGTCGGCCGGCTCGGCCGCCCATGCGTCGAGCACGGGTTGGACGATCCGCCAGGTCTGCTCGACGGCGTCGGCGCGCATGAACAGTGTCGGATCGCCGATCATCACGTCATAGATCAGCGTCTCGTAGCCGACGTTCGCCTCCTTCGGGAACCATTCGCCATACTGGAAGTCCATCTTCACCGCCGCCAGTTCCATCGCCGGTCCCGGACGCTTGACCTCGAACTGCAGGGAGATTCCTTCGTCGGGGGCGATGCCGAGGACCAGCCAGTTAGGGTTCAGACATTCGACGGGCGTATCCTCAAAGGCGGTGTAGGGCGCCTGTTTGAACTGGATGGCGATCTCGGTCGAACGCTTCGACAGGTGCTTGCCTGTGCGGACATAGAAGGGGACCCCGGCCCAGCGCCAGTTGTCTATCTCGAACCTGATCGCGACGTAGGTCTCGACATTCGACTTGGCGGCGACATCGGGCTCTTCGCGATAGGCGACCACCGGCTTGCCCAACACCTCGCCGGCTCCGTACTGCCCGCGGATCGCCTGGGAAGCCTTCACCGGCGGCATGGCGGCAAAGACCTCGTACTTCTTGGCGCGGATGGCGGCCGCGTCGAACCTCACCGGCGGCTCCATCGCCACCATCGAAACCAGGGTGAGTGCGTGGTTGGGAACCATGTCGCGCAAGGCTCCGGTCGACTCGTAGAACGCGCCGCGCTTCTCGACACCGACAGTCTCGGCCATGGTGATCTGAACGTGATCGATTCTGTCGCGATTCCAGATCGGCTCGAACAAGCCGTTGGCGAAACGGAAGGCCATGATGCTCTGGACCGTTTCCTTGCCCAGGAAATGGTCGATGCGGAAAATCTGGTCCTCTCGCAGAGTGTTTTGGATGCGACTGTCCAGCTCGCGCGCCGAGTCGAGGCTATGGCCGAACGGCTTCTCGATCACGACACGACGCCAGAAAGGCTTGGCGCCGTCGCGCTCCTGACGGGTCAGGCCCGACTTGCCCAGTTGTTCCACCACCGAGCCAAACAGCTTGTCGGCGACGGCGAGATAGAAGATCGCATTGTCCTGCGTCCCGTGGTTCCTGGCCGCGTCGTCGAGCGCGCCACCCAGCGCCGTGTAAAGCTCGGGCTGCGTCAGATCGCCTCGGACATAGGCAATCCGGTCGGCGATGCGCTTCCACGCCGCTTCGTCGACATGGTCGATGCCGAACGTCGTCCCCGTATTGCCGATATAGCTCTTCAGGGTCTGGTAGAGGTCGTCGCGCCAGCCGTCCGCGGTCAGCTCCCCCCGGGCCACGCCGATCAGTGCGAAGTTCTCCGGCAGGGCTTTCGTTCGAGACAGATTGTAAAGCGCCGGCATGACCAGCCGCTTCGTCAGATCGCCGGTCGCGCCGAAGATCACCATCGCGCAGGGGTCGGCCGGATCGAGCGAGCGCGACGGCGGCTTAGTGCAATCGGCGGCAGGCGGCATTCTGGTCAACTGGTCATCCGCTAACGCGCGTTCAAGATACGGCGAGTCAACGTTCCGGGCGAGGCTTCGGTTGCGGATCGATCGGCTCGGCGCCCTCGACGTGTCCGCCGAAGCCCAAGCGCATGGCGGACAGCATCTTGTCGCTGAAGGTCTGTTCCCGGCGCGAGCGGAAGCGGGCGAACAGCGCCGCCGTGATCACTGTGGCCGGCACCGCTTCCTCGACCGCCGCTTCGACGGTCCAGCGGCCCTCTCCCGAATCCTGGACGAAGCCGGAAAAGCTGTCGAGCTTCGGGTCCTTCACCAAAGCGGCCGCGCTCAGATCGAGCAACCAGGAAGAGACCACGCTGCCGCGCCTCCAGACCTCGGCGATCTCCGCCAGATCGAGCGTAAAGCGTTCGTCTTGCGGCAGGTCTTCAGAATCCTTGTTGCGCAGGATGTCGAATCCCTCTCCGTAGGCCTGCATCAGGCCGTACTCGATGCCGTTGTGCACCATCTTGACGAAGTGCCCGGCGCCGGAAGGGCCAGCGTGAATATAGCCGCGTTCGGATCGAGCGATGTGCTCGCCGCGCCCAGGCGTGCGGGCGATGTCGCCCAGGCCCGGCGCGAGCGCGGAGAAGATCGGGTCAAGGTGACCGATCGCCGTCGTCGCGCCGCCGATCATCATGCAGTAGCCGCGTTCGATGCCCCATACGCCCCCCGATGTCCCGCAGTCGACGTAAAGAACGCCTTTTTCAGCCAGCGACTTCGCGCGACGAATGTCGTCCTTGTAAAATGAGTTGCCTCCGTCGACGACGATGTCACCCGCGTCGAGCAGTTGGCCGAGGCTCTGGACGGTTTCTTCGGTCACCTGGCCGGCGGGCAACATCAGCCAGATCACCCGCGGCCGCCCGTGGAGCAACTTGACCGCGTCCTCGAGCGATTCCGCCGCTTGCGCGCCGTCCTTGGCCAGGGCGTCGCGCGACTTCGCCGTGCGGGCGAAGACAACGCATTCGTGTCCCGCCTTCATCAGGCGGCGGGTCATGTTGGCCCCCATCTTTCCCAGGCCGATCATTGCGAGTTGCATGGATTCATTCCTTTCGAGGGGCGCGATGACCGCCGCTTCGCCCGGCCCCGGTCACTGGGCGGTGTGCGGAGGGCAGCGCGGGTGATTATGCGTGCTTTTCCGCCGCCTGTCGCGACCTTGGGCAGGGTTCGGCCAAACTGGTCAGAGGGCCGTCGACCGCTTCGAGGGCTGTCGATCTGGCCCGATCCCATGCTTCAGGCCGATTGCACGTTCGACTGGGCCATCATGGTCGAGGACCTGGGTGCGCGAGGCGACGCTTTCGATCCTTGTCCCATCGCCTTCTGAATCGCAATTGCGAGGCCCGCTTCCGAATACGGTTTCGCCATGATCACCGCCCGCGGCCGCAGTCTCTCGACCGCGTTGACGTCGCCGCTGACGAAAATGTGAGGGACCCATTCATGCTCGCATACGACATCGACGACCTTCATGCCGCTTCCCTCGCCCAGGTGTTCGTCGACGATCATCAGATCCGGTTTGCAAAAAAGCGCGGCGGCGACGGCGCCGTCCTCGGTTGCCTCGGTGGCGCAGACATCATGTCCCAGTCCCTTGAGGATTTCGCCGAGCAGGAACGCTATCATGGCGTCATCGTCGACGACCATAATCCGCAATCGATTCCGATTCATGGGCGGTCCCTCCCGCGCGGGAGGGCGCCGGAAGAATTCCGCAGCCAGCCCGGAACGAACTTTGGGCTCGTGCGTTCGTGGCGGGAAGGCTCGGAATCTACGGAGAGGCGGCTCCCCGGGGCGCTAGGAACGCTGGCGATCAATCGTCGCTTACCCGACATATGCGTGTTATAAGCGGAGGTTCCCTAGCCGGGCAACGCTTCCGAGAAAGCCCATGCCGCTACGCCGGCCACCCTCAACGCAAGCGCTCACGCCGCATTCTACCGCGCACGCATCATCCGCCGCGCTGCCGCTTGCGTCGAGCGGCGAGTTTCCAGTTGTCGCGATCGGCGCGTCGGCCGGAGGGCTCGATACTTTCCGAAGTCTCCTCGGCTCCGTAACGCCCGAGAGCGGCATGGCGTTCATGCTCGTGCAACATCTCGATCCGACCCACGCTAGCATGCTGGTGGAGCTGCTTACCGGCAAAACTCCGCTCACCGTTCTGGAAGCGGTCGATGGAATGAGCATCGAGCCGGAGCACCTCTATGTCATCCCGCCTGATGCCTATCTGAGCGTCGGTGGGGGTGCGCTTCATGTCTCAAAACCGCCTGTTCGGCATGGCGCCCGCCTGCCGTTCGATTTCCTGCTCAATTCCCTGGCGCAATCCTACGGCGCGCGAGCAATCTGCGTCGTCCTGTCGGGGACGGGCGCCGATGGAAGTCTCGGCCTCAAGGCGATCAGCAATGCGGGGGGACTCGTGATCGCTCAGGATCCCGAGGAAGCGACCTTCGATGCAATGCCGCGTAGCGCGATCGCCACCGGACTCGTGGATCTGGTGGCGCAGGCGGCGAAGATTCCCGCCGCTCTCATTGACGCGCTGAGCGAGAAGGCCATCAGGTGCGAGGGGAGCGCCGATCCGGATGCGGGGCCCGCGCACGACCGATTATCTGAGATCGTCGAACTGCTTCGCTCCAAGTCGCGGCAGGACTTTCGCTACTATAAACACGGCACGCTTCGTCGCCGGATCGAGCGCCGAATGGCTCTGGCGGCGATCGAACCCGACCGGATGGATCGCTATCTCGACCTCGTGCAAAGCGACGAAATCGAGCGCGAACTCCTCGCCAAGGACCTGCTCATAAACGTCACAAGCTTTTTCCGCGATCCGGAGGTGTTCGATCTGCTGGCCAGGAAGACGATCCCGGAGCTCGTGCTCAACCATCCCGCCGACGAACCGATCCGGATCTGGGTCGCGGGCTGCAGCACGGGCCAGGAGACCTATTCACTCGCCATGCTTTTCCGCGAACAGATCGACGAAGCGAAACGGGACTTAAAGTTGCAGGTCTTCGCTTCCGATCTCGACGCCGACGCCGTGGCGACCGCCCGCGAAGGCTTCTATCCAGACGGCATACAGGACCAGGTGTCCGCGGCCAGATTGTCCAGGTTCTTCGCCAAGGAAGAGCACGGCTACAGGGTCTTGCTCGACCTCAGAGCGGTGGTGGTCTTCACGATCCAGGATGTCCTCGGTGATCCGCCATTTTCCCGGATGGACATGATTTCATGCCGAAACCTGTTGATCTACCTGAGCCCCGAAGCTCAGGAGAGGGTCATCGGCCTGTTTCATTTCGCGCTCAGGCCCGGCGGGCTGCTACTGTTGGGCAGCGCCGAAACGGTCGGAGATCTCGCGGACCGGTTCAAATCCGAGGCGAAGGACGAGCGGCTCTACCGCAGGATCGGCGCGAACCGGCCTGGCGACCTGGGGTTCGCGCTGGGCGCCGGCGACAGTGTCAGAGCGCCCCTGCGTCGCGAATATCGCTCGGCGCCGTCGCGGCAGATAGCCCTGGCCGAACTCTGCAAGCGGCTGGTGCTGGACGCCTACGCGCCGGCGGCCGTGCTGATCAATCAGCGGAACGAATGTCTGTTTTCGCTCGGCCCCACCGACCGATATCTTAGGGTGGCGCCCGGCCAGCCTAGCCTCGACCTTTTGGCCATGGCCCGGCCCGGACTTCGGGCCAAGCTGAGGTCGGCGATCCAGCAGTCCGTTCAGGAAAAGATCACGATCACCCTTCCGGGCGGACGGATCAACCTTGACGCGCCAGGGACCATGTTCGACATTTCCGTCCAGCCTGTCTCCAGCGACGGTGAGGATCTGCTGCTGGTTTGCTTCCTGGACGCCGTGCAGCATGATCATCCGCCCACTGAGCCCGCCTCTCCGAGCGACCATTCGCAGGTCGCGGATCTGGAACACGAGCTAGCCGTCACCAAGACCGAATTGCGCAACACCGTTCGTAGCCTTGAGCTTTCGAACGAGGAACAGAGAATCGTCAATGAAGAGGCGCTCTCTATCAATGAGGAATTCCAGTCCACAAACGAAGAGCTATTGACTTCGAAAGAAGAACTTCAATCTCTCAATGAAGAATTGACGGCTCTTAATGGTCAGCTTCACGAAACACTGGAACGTCAGCGAACGACCGCCAGCGATCTACAAAATGTCCTTTATAGCACCGACGTCGCCACCCTGTTTCTCGACGCCGACCTGAGGATCCGCTTCTTCACGCCCGCCACCAAATCGATATTCAGTATTCTGCCATCCGACATCGGCCGGCCGCTCGCTGATCTGCACTCGCTGACCGTGGATGGCGATTTGCCCGTCGATGCATTGTCGGTGTTGCAAAATTCCAAACCCATAGATCGAGAGATCGAGGCGCCGAACGGAATCTGGTTCTGCCGGCGGACGATGCCCTATCGCGCCCATGACAATAGTGTGGAAGGTCTGGTGATCACCTTCACCGACATCACGGGGCGCAAACACGCTGCAAAGGCTCTGGTGAGCGCCCGGCAGGAAGCCGAGCTGGCGACCGCCGCCAAGTCCCGCTTTCTCGCCGTTGCCAGCCACGACCTGCGTCAGCCGCTGCAGTCGCTGGCCTTCCTGCAGGGACTTTTGGCCAAGATTGTGAAATCTGATCAGGAGAAGGAACTGGTCGAGAAGCTCGACCATACCCTCGGCGCCATGTCCGGCATGCTGAACACCTTGCTGGATATCAACCAGATCGAAGCGGGCGTCGTCCGGCCCGAGATAGGGACATTTCGGATAAGCGATATCCTCGATCGTTTACGCGACGAGTTCACCTATCTGGCCGGCGCCCAGAACCTCGGGCTCACCGTCGTTTCCTGTAGCCTGTCCATAAGCAGCGATCCGCGGCTTTTCGAGCAAATGCTACGCAATCTGATTTCGAACGCCCTCAAATACACGCGCAAAGGGCGTGTGCTTGTCGGGTGTCGCCGGCGCCAGGGCCTGCTCAGCGTCGAGGTCTGGGACACGGGCATCGGCATCGCCGAGAAGAACCTCGAGGCGATCTTCGACGAATACCATCAGGTCGACAACGACGCTCGCGAGCGCAGTCGCGGACTGGGACTGGGACTCTCCATTGTGCAGCGACTTGCAGACCTGTTGAAACTGCGCGTGAGGGTCCGCTCGCGGCCTGGGAAAGGGTCTGTCTTCTCCATTGAAGCGGCCTTGTCGCGCCCAAAAGCTGATTCACCGAGGGGCGCGGCGCCGGAGGCGTTGGCGGCTACGCTCGGCGAGGTGCTCCGCAAGGGCAAGATCCTGGTCATAGAGGATGACCCTGACCTGCAGGATCT
This sequence comes from Caulobacterales bacterium, assembly GCA_038206535.1. Lineage (GTDB taxonomy): Bacteria > Pseudomonadota > Alphaproteobacteria > Caulobacterales > Caulobacteraceae > Acaudatibacter. The sequence goes on along the minus strand of JBBRAV010000008.1, from coordinate 86,267 downwards.
ACTGCGGCTGCTATTCAAGGACGCGGGGCACCGCGTGGCCGCCGCGAGCGACGCCGCCGGCGCCATGGAGTTCGTGGCCAACGGCGGACTGCGGCCCGATGTCATTCTTGCGGATTACAACCTGCCCAACGGCGTCACGGGCCTGCAGGCGATCGGGATGATTCGGGAAAAGCTGCATCACGCCATCCCCGCCGTCGTCCTGACCGGAGACATCTCCGCCAATACCTTGCGCGAAGTCGCATCGCAGGACTGTCTGCAGCTCAACAAGCCGGTAAAATTGGCCAAACTGGCGCAGATCGTTCAGGATCTGCTGCCTGCGTCGCATTCCAGATCGCCGGCAGCCGGCTGGGACGCCGCCGCCATCCTCAGTCGGAAGACGCCCACCATCTTCGTGGTCGACGACAGCCGGCTCGTGCGCGAAGGGCTGCGGGCCGTGCTCGAGGAGGACGGCAGATCCGTACAGGACTTTCCCACAGCCGAAGCTTTCCTGGACGTCTATGACCCATCCGTCGAAGGCTGCCTGCTGATCGACGCCTACCTGCCCGGCATCAGTGGATTGGCGCTGTTACAACGCCTTCACGCGGCCGGCGACGCCTTGCCGGCGATCATGATCACCGGCGCAAGTGATGTGACGATCGCCGTGGACGCCATGAAGGCAGGCGCGGTGGACTTCATCGAAAAGCCGATTGGCGTCTCCGATCTGCTCGCCAGCGTCGACCGCGCTCTCGAACAGGCTCACGACGCCACCACCCTGTCCATCTGGCGCGCCGACGCCGCGCAAAAAGTCGGCTGTCTCACGCAACGACAACACGAAGTCATGAACCTGGTTCTCGCCGGTCACGCCAGCAAGAACATAGCGGTGGATCTGGGCATCAGCCAGAGAACCGTAGAGACCCATCGCGCGTCGATCATGAAGAAGACCGGTTCGAAATCTCTTCCCGCGCTCGCCCGGATGGCGCTGGCGGCGACGGCGCACGAGCAGGCCGCGGCGCGAGGTCAAGCCGCCGTCGTGTGAGATGCGACATGGCTCCGTTGGCCTGGCCGCTGCCTCCGGGTCATGGGCGCGGCAGGCCGCGGCAGGCGACGTCCGGTCAAAAAAATGAGCCGGCGGAGGTCTGGGCCGCCGGCTCATAAACCAACGCTATCAGATACGTGGCCGAAGCCACGTCAATCCGGCTGACCGGTTCGTCCACACAGGGGCGGGGTGGAGGAGCCGTCGCGAACATTGGCCTCTTTCTTGTAGAGGCTCGGTTGTTTGGGAGAAGGCTCGGAATATACTGAGAGTCGGACGGGAAGCGCCCGCTTTGCCCTTGGTCGGCGCCCGCGCAATATGTATCAGTGGAGATAATTAAGATTTCTCTTGGCTTTATGCGACAAAGCGTCGCACTGTCGAATTATGGCCGCGATGCCGGATATTGACGACCTAGGGGGATGGGACCCCGACCGATGCGACGGAAATGGGCGTACGCCCCGCATGTAGCGTACGCCCGCCCGCCGCGACGAACCGGCCATATTGCCGTTCGGCCCAACGACTTCGGATTAGACAATGTATCGCTTGAACGCGGCCATGGTTATCCGGTTTGCACAGCTGTATCGCCGCGCCGATGTGACCGATGTCGTGCGTCACCTTGTGGATCTCAGTCTGAAGGCTGGCGCGGTAAGCATGAGCTCAAACGAGGAGGCCGCAGGACGCGCCTGACTATCACGTGCGTAGTTTCCGATCCTGCTTCAGGAACATTCAGAGCCTTAAATCAACCACCGATCAGGCCCACTCTGCTTGCCCCTGCGCCAGGGGGATAGCGTAATCCCCACCGCGGTCGATCCAACCAACAGCGAAGAAGGGGCGCCCCATCGGCGACCAAACCGGACCGGGTCATGGCGCGACCGAGCCTGTCGTCGGCGGTCCCGCCGCACGGCGCCGCGCAACCGCGGCAAATGTCGCCCGGCCCACCGAACAGCCCGTCCGGCCCGGCTTGCTGATCAATTCTATAAGTAAGGCTTACGGCGGGCGCAGGGTCGTCAACAACGTCACCCTGCATCTGGCGCGCGGCGAGGTGGCCGGCTTGCTCGGACCCAACGGCGCGGGCAAGACGACCTGTTTCTACATGATCACCGGACTGATCGCCGCCGACAGCGGTACGATCCTGCTCGACGAACACGACATCACGGGCCTGCCGATGTATCAGCGCGCCCGCCTGGGCCTGGGCTATCTACCTCAGGAAACGTCGATCTTTCGAGGCCTGACGGTCGAGCAGAACATCATGGCGATCGTCGAGATGCGAGAGCCCAGTCGGCGCAGAATCCGCCAGATCACCGACGAACTTCTGGCGGAATTGAACATCGACTCTATCCGGAAGGCCGAGGCTCTGTCGTTGTCGAGCGGCGAGCTTCGGCGCGTGGAGATCGCCCGCGCGCTCGCCATCGATCCGGCGTTCATGCTGCTCGACGAGCCCTTCGCCGCCATCGACCCATTGGGCATCGACGACCTGCTCAATGTGATCGGGTATCTCAAGCGCCGCGGGCTGGGCATACTGATCACTGACCACAACGTCCATGTGACACTGAAAATCGTCGAACGGGCCACCATCATCCACGCCGGCGAGGTGTTGTTCGAAGGCGCCCCCGACGCGGTCGTGAATGATCCGGATGTCAGGCGCTTATACCTGGGTGATCGCTACACCTAGACGGCGACGGCGTCGATTGTGTCGGTTCTGCAACATAAAAGCCGTTGATCTTATTGCTAAGGCGTCGGATCACGATCACGGTCGTCGCATACTCCACCGGCGACCCAAGGGGGACGGGTACCCGGCCGATGCGGCGGAAAGGGGCGTGCGCCCCGCTTTAAGCGCACGCCCGCCTTTTTGCCCACCAGCACGACGTAGTCCGGCTGGTGTCATCGCCCAAATGCATTTCGCCCAACTCCAACCGGTCTGGCGTGGCGCGCCCGCACGGAGCGCGCGGCGGAGGCTTCGTTTTCTGGGCGGCGGTCACGAGCGCACATCGTGCAGGGCGCGGAACGCGCGGTAGAGCACACGGGGATCGAACTTGCCTTGGTAGACCGCCGGCGGTTCGAGCGCGAGGCCGAGCAGGGCGTAGACCGCGGCCTGGGCCGACCGGATCGAGTATTCGACCGTGAAGACCACGTCGTCGGGCATCTCGCAGAACTGGCCGATGAACGCCAGGTTCTGGCTGTTTGCAGGCACGACCTCGGGGCGATCGCCCTTTTGGCGGCGGAGGAACTGGCTGGTGATGAACGGCATCATGCAGGGGATGCAGGTCGAGGTGTCGAGGATCCCCGCCGCCTCGGCCTCGATCCGAAGGTGGCCCATCAACTCCGTCATGATCTCGGCGCCCGTGCAGGCGGACATCGGCTTGCGGACGAAGTCGCCTGGCCTGTCGACAGACAGCCCATAGCCCCACAGGACGCTGACATCGTCGGGTTGGTCGATGAAATGCGGCTGATGCGGGATGACGATCGACGCCAGCCAGCCAGAGTCCGGAAATGTGATGAGGCCGCCTTCTCCCGGCACATTGCCGGTCAGATCGCGCACGATCCTGAGGAGCGTCGGATCCCGCATCGTGGTGGTGAACGATATCCATTTGGACTCGCCGATGTGATCGGCGAAGGCCTCGGGGCGGCCAAACGCGGGCCGGCCCGCGGCCAGCGTTTCCCAAAGGGCCCACGCGCCGCCGTCGGCCTTGCCGAGCAGCTCGGGCGCCTTGTCCATCGCGCCCAGGCTCGACGCTTCGGTCATCGACCCCAGGGTCACCAGGACCAGATCCTGCGGCCCGACCGCGATCTCGCCATCCTTCCCCGCCCTGTCGAAGTTAATGCCGGCGACACGCGACACGCCGTCCTGCTCATGAAACCGAAGATCGGTGATGCGGGTATTGAGCTCGACCTTGACGCCACGCGCTGTGAGCCATTTCTGCAAGGGCAGCACCATCGAATCGTACTGGTTGTAGACGGTGCGCATGATCCCCTGCAGGCGATCGAATCCGTCGACCATGTGGGCGAAACGCACCAGATAGCGTTTGAACTCGACCGCGCTGTGCCAGGGCTGGAACGCGAAGGTCGTGCACCACATGAACCAGAAATCGGTCCTGAAGAACGCCGCGTCGAACTGGTCGGAGATGCTGGAGGCGCCCAGCAGGCCCTCCGGTTCGATCGCCAGACGCTCGATCGTAAGGATGTGGGCTTCGCTGAGGCCGAACTTCGGGGCGGTCTGCCGGATCCCGTCGCGCATGAGGCGGGACTTGGACGAAGTCTTCATCGTCTCGTTCCAGGCGAAGGTTTCCTCGGTCACCGTCCGGCGCTCGTCGAGCGTCGGGATCGATGAAAACAGGTCGAAGGTGCAAAGGTATTTGCTCTCCAGCATGCGGCCCCCCCGCAGGACGTAACCCGCTTCGGCGGAACCCGAAGCATCGAGGCTGCCGCCGATGGTGTCGAGTTCCTCGAGGATCGTGATGTTGCAGCCCGGAACGTCCCCATCGCGGATCAGGAACACCGCCGCCGCCAGAGACGCGATCCCGCCGCCGACCAGGAATACCTCGAGATTTGTCGGATTCGGCCGGGCCCCGTGGGGCCTCGGAGGATTGGCGTGCGCCATGATGGGGTAACCTCGTTCTAATCTTGTGTGGATTGGATCGGCGTCGCTTCAGGACCGTCTTGGACCTGGGATCCACAGCGCCGGCCTCGCGAGACCGTGGCGACCGACTCGCAGTCAGGCGATGATGAGGTGGTTCTCGACATCGGTCGCTCCTGGGGCCGCCCAGGCCGTCGAGCCGGCAAGCTCGCGTTCGCTCCAGGATTTTACGTGACCTGTCAGCGTGACCGTGCCGCCGTCGGCGGCGACATGGATTCCGGCGGGTTCGTACCAGGAGCGATGCAGAGCCAGCGAAATGTCGCTGGTGAGATTGTAGGTGTTCACCCGGGGCTTGAGCGAGATCAGATTGCTGACGCCCACCACGCCCCAAAGCGGGCGAACGTCCTGGGCGGCGGCGTCATGCTCGAAATGCCAGCCGACTTCGCCGGTGAGCGTGACCCAGCCGTCATGGACCGCCACCTTGACGGCGTCTTTGGGAATGGTCGAATCCCATGCCAACCGCTCTATAGCGGCCCTGGCGATATCCTCATCGCTCCGATTTACGTCGAACGGCAGTTTCACTTCGATCTCTTCGGCGAGCGCCTTCACGCCCCTCACCCGCAAGGCGGCGGACTGCGCGGCCTGTTTTTCGGCGAAGCGTTGGACATGTCCCGACAGAGTGATCACGCCGTCACGCGCGGTGACGCCGATGTGAGCAGCCGTGACGGCAGGCTCCCAGGCCAGTTCGGCGAGAACGGCATCCTTCAAGGCGGAGTCGGTGGCATTCAGCATGACTATCTCCAGGTGCGGATGATGAGGCGGCAGGCTCGCGAAAACCGCTGGCCCGCCACCAACCCGGTTGATGCTAGGGAGCAAGGCGCCTCGGTGACAGACTCGGAATATACTCAATCTCACGCAGGTCTATTCTGGCCTCGAAACGCCGGGCGGGGGCCGTTTTTTAGTAGACGCGTATAGGCATCGAGGCCGCCGGCTGAACCGCCGACGCAGACAATCGGGACACCTTCGCCCTCCCGGCGCACTGCGTGGCAGACGCTAAGACCCCGGCCAGTCCTCGCAGGCCGTTTCGAATCTCAGGCGAATACTTTCGGCAGGCGATTGTGGATCGCCGTCGCCGCGATCGCCGCTTCGCCGTCCGCCACGGCAATCTGGTTTAGCCCGCGCACCACGTCGCCCGCCGCGAACAGGCCCTCGACGGACGTCTGCTGGTGCTCGTTCACGAAAAGACGCCCCAAAGGGTCGGCGCGAGCCTGCAGCGCGTTCGCGAGCTGGCACTGAGAGGTGGTTCCGAACGCCGAGTAGACGACGTCGAAGCGATGGGTCTTCCCGTTCTCGACCTCCAACGCGACCACGCCATTCTCGTCGAGTGAAACCGCGCCGACGGCGACATGCGTGATCGTGACCGCGGCGGACTGCAGTGAACGCAGGGTCGTTTTCGAAAGCACGTCCGCGCCTGGGCATGGGAGCAGGAGGGTGATCCTGACGCAATAGGTTCTCAGGAATAGGGCTTCGGCCGCGGCGTGTTCGCCCGCGCCGAGTACCGCGACGCGCTTGCCGATGGCTTCATAGCCGTCGCAAATCGGACAGGTCCGGATGAGTCCGTTTTTGACCGCGTCGGCAAGGTGCGCAATGGGCGGTTTGTTCTCGATCACGCCGGTGGCGAGCAGGACGGTGTCCGCGAACACATCCACACCGTCGACGGTGGCGACGAATCGTCCGTCATCCATGCGACGAAGGGTCTCGACGACGCCCGTTTGCAGGCTGGCGCCGTAGCGACGCGCCTGCAATCGCATGTTTTCCAGCAGCGCCGGGCCTGCAATCCCGTTCGCGAAGCCCGGCAGATTGTGGCTGAGGGTTATCCATTCCGCCCGGCTCCATCCCTTGTCGATGATCGTGACGCGCCGTCGAAAACGGCCCAGGTACGTCGAAGCCGTCAGCCCCGCAGGGCCGCCCCCGATGACGAGACAGTCCAATCCGCTCATGTCGTCACCGCCCATTGTTCATGCGCGCCGGCCTAGTAAAGGCGGCGCATAGCCGCGCCGCGCAAAGACACGGCCTTCAGGCGTATGACCAGCATCGGAAACTACCCACGCGGCGTTGGCCGGGCTCTTTTAGAGCCAACAGACTCATGTTGGACCTTCCTCGTCTTCCAGGCGTTGGTAAGGCTCGAGGGCGACGCCATTCGCCCGCGCCGCAAAATCAGACCGGGCGCAATACTCGGAGAGCCTGCGCCCATGGACGCTCATTCGCACCCGGACGCCGACAGGGCGATTTACACCTGTCCGATGCACGCCCAGATTCGTGAGGCCGGCCCAGGGCAATGCCCTATCTGCGGTATGGCGCTCGAGCCGGTTCGGGTCAGCGCGAGCCTCCAAGCCAACCCGGAACTTGTCGACATGACGCGCCGCTTCTGGGTGGCGTTGGCTCTGAGCGCGCCGGTGTTTGCTCTGGAAATGGGCGGTCATATCCCCGCTCTCGGCCTTGATCGTTTCGTCTCTCCCAAGATATCGTCATGGATCCAGTTCGCCTTGTCCACGCCGGTGGTGCTTTGGGCAGGCTGGCCATTTTTTCAGCGCGCCTGGGCGTCGGTCTCCCACCGCAGTCTGAACATGTTCAGCCTGATCGCGCTGGGAACCGGGGCGGCCTATGCCTACAGCCTGGCCGCGTTGTTTGCGCCTGGTGTGTTTCCCGCCGGCTTCCGCGGCATGGGTGGGACCGTCTCGGTCTATTTCGAGGCCGCGGCGGTGATCACCGTCCTCGTTCTGTTGGGCCAGGTCCTGGAGCTGCGAGCGCGCGAAAAGACCGGGGGGGCGATCCGCGCCCTGCTCGAACTCGCGCCCAAGATGGCGCAACGTCTGAGCGCCGATGGGCCGGACGAGCAGATTGCTCTGGAGCTGGTTCATGTCGGCGATCGACTGAGGGTGCGCCCGGGCGATGCCATTCCCGTCGATGGGAGCGTGGTCAGTGGCCAAAGCGCGGTGGATGAGTCCATGGTCACGGGCGAGTCGATGCCAAACGCCAAACACGTCGGCGACACGCTCATCGGCGGCACGCTCAACGGCGCCGGATCGCTGGTCATGCGCGCGGACATGGTCGGCGCGGACACGATGCTGGCGCGCATCGTCGCCATGGTCTCCGAAGCGCAACGCAGCCGCGCGCCGATTCAGCGCCTGGCCGATACCGTGTCGGGCTTTTTCGTACCGGCGGTGCTCTCCGTCGCGGTCTTGGCCTTCATTCTCTGGGCCCTGTTCGGCCCGCCCCCCGCGCTCGCCTATGCCTTGATCGCGGCGGTCTCGGTTCTCATCATCGCCTGTCCCTGCGCCTTGGGTCTGGCGACGCCGATGTCGATCGGCGTGGGCATCGGCAAGGGTGCGGGGGCCGGCGTCCTGATCAAGTCGGCCGAAGCCCTCGAGCGCATGGAAAAGGTCGACACCCTGGTGGTGGACAAGACCGGCACCCTGACGGAGGGCCGGCCGCGGGTCATCGCCATCGTCGCCGCGCCGGGCTTTGCAGATGCCGACGTTCTGGCCCTGGCGGCCAGTCTCGAACGGTCGAGTGGACACCCGCTCGCCGCAGCCATCGTCAACGCCGCGACCGAGCGCAAGGTCCCGACCCGCGAGCCCGCCGACTTCGCTTCCGTAACGGGCGAGGGCGTGACAGGCAGGGTTGGCGAGCGACGGGTGGCGCTGGGCAACGCCAGACTGATGGCCGGCCTGGGCATCGCCTTGGGCGATCTCGCGCGAAAGGCGGCCGCGCGTCGCGCCGACGGCGCCACGGCCCTGTTTGTGGCGGTCGATGGAAAGCCCGGCGGACTCATCGCCATCGCCGACCCGATCAAGGCGACGACGCAGGCCGCGCTCGACCAACTTCGAAGCAAGGGCATCCGCATCGTCATGCTGACCGGCGACAACAGGACGACGGCCGAGGCGGTGGCCAGGAATCTCGGCATCGAGGACGTCGAAGCCGACGTCCTGCCTCAGGACAAGAGCCGCGTCGTCGAGACGCTCACCGCTGGAGGCCGGGTCGTGGCGATGGCGGGTGACGGCGTCAATGACGCCCCCGCCCTGGCGGCGGCGGCGGTCGGCATAGCGATGGGGACCGGGACCGAGGTCGCCATGCAAAGCGCCGGCATCACCCTGGTCAAAGGCGATCTCGCGGGGATCGCGCGCGCCATCACGCTGAGCCGCGCGACCATGCGCAATATCCGCCAGAACCTCGCTTTCGCCTTCGTCTACAACGCAATCGGCATACCGATCGCTGCGGGGGCCTTGTATCCGACCTTCGGCCTGCTTTTCAGCCCGATCGTCGCGGCGCTGGCCATGTCGCTCAGCTCGGTTTCGGTGATCGCGAATGCGCTGCGGCTGCGCGCGCTGAGGCTGTAAGATTCCGGGCAGGCGAGCGCGCGGCACGGGGTTGATCGGGCGGCGCGCGACCTTCCCTAGTGGGGGGTCACCGCCCGCATGGCGAGCGCGGCCAATCCAGTCGCGGCGACGCTGGCCGCCCAAAGGCCAACCAGCCAGGAGAGTTTCTTCACCATCCTCAATGGTATCCGACGCCGATCCGCACCTTGCCGCGGAACAGCCAATAGACGTAGCCGGTGTAGATCAGGATGACGGGGATCAGCACGGATGCTCCCCAAAGCAGAAAGGCCTGCGAAGCCGGCGGCGCGGCCGCCGCTTCGATGGTGACGCTGGGCGGAATCATCATCGGCCACATGCTGACGCCCAGCCCGACGTAGGCCAGCAGGAAGAAGCCCAGCGCGCAGAGAAAAGGGGCGATCTCGCGCCGTCGCCGCAAGGCCGAGAAAAACAGCGCGCCCAGCACGACGAGCATGACCAGGACGAGCGCCGCCGCCAGCTCGGTCGGCATGGTGAGCCAGCGCGTCCTGAAGGCCTGGCTAAGGTCGATCATCGCCACGGAAACCGCTGCGATAAAGGCCAGCGTCGCCCAGGCGAGCCGCGCGGCCAGGTGGCGGAAGCGGTTCTGCAGTTCACCTTCGGTTTTCCAGATCAGCCAGCACGCGCCCAGGAGTCCGTAACCGACGATCAGGGCCACGCCGGTCATCAGGCTGAACGGCGTGAGCCAATCCCACCAGCCGCCGCCGTAGGCTCGCCCCGAAACCTTGATCCCCTGCACGAAGGCGCCCAGGGCCACCCCCTGCGCGAAGGTCGCGACATAGGATCCGCCCGCGAAGAAGAGATCCCAACGGCGTTGCTCACGGTCGTGGCGCGCCCGGAAGCGCATCTCGAACGCCACGCCGCGGAAGATCAGCGCCAATAGCATGATCGTCAGCGGCATGTAGAGCGCCGGGAGGAGTATGGCGTAGGCGAGCGGGAAGACCGCGAACAGGCCTCCTCCGCCGAGCACGAGCCAGGTTTCGTTGCCGTCCCAGACGGGGGCGACGGCGTTGACCATGACGTTGCGCTCGTCGTGGCCGCGCACCGCCGGAAACAGGATGCCGACGCCCAGATCGAAGCCGTCCAGCACCACATAGGCGAACACCGCCACGGCGATCAGCAGCGCCCAGATCAGCGGGAGGTAAGGGGTCATGCGCTGAGATCCGAGGCTTGCGCGGCGTCTGGGGAGACGGCCGTCAGGCCCGCGGTCCTTACCGGCTGATCGGTCGGCGGACCGGGATCGTGCGGTCCCGGCGTCTGGCCCAGGAGGTGCGCGGTGAACACCATCGCCGATCCAAACACGACAGCATAGACGACCACGAAGGCCAGCAGTGACGCGGCGACGGCCGGTGCGGCGACGGGGCCGACGCTGTCGGCCGTGCGCAACAGGCCATAGACGGTATAGGGCTGGCGTCCCGCCTCGGTCGTGATCCATCCCGCCGTCACCGCGACAAATCCGGCCGGACCCATGGCGACCGCGAAGCGCTGAAACAGCCTCGAATTATACAGTCGGCCGCGCCAGCGCAGGAAAAGCGATGTCCAGCCGAGCAGTACGATCAAGAGCCCAAGCCCGACCATGATCCGGAAGGCGAAGAAGACCAAGGGAATGTTGGTCGGCCAGGTGTCGCGCGGGAAGGCCTTGAGACCCCGCACCACCGAGTTCGGATCGTGGGTCAGATAAAGGCTGGCCAGCTTTGGAATGCCCAGCGCGAACCGAGTCACCCCGGCCCTGGCGTCCGGCCAGCCGAACACCAGCGAGCGCGCGCCCTGCTCGGTCTCGAACTGACCCTCCATCGCGGCGACCTTCTGTGGCTGGTGGTGATAACTGTTCACGCCGTGCAGGTCGCCGAGCCCGATCTGAACGGGCCCGAAGATGGCGGCCATCCACATCGCCATGGAAAACATCAGTCGCGCGCGCGGATTGGTCTCGTCCTTGAGGAGGTGAAAGGCGCCCACGCCGCCGACCGCCAAGGCCGTCGTGAGATAGGCGGCGACGATCGTATGGGCGTAGCGGTACGGGAAGGACGGGCTGAACAGAGCCTTCATCCAGCTGGTGGGGAAAAAGCGCCCGTCGGCGGTGATGACGAACCCGGCCGGTGTCTGCATCCAGCTGTTGGCGGCCAGGATCCAGAAGGTCGATATCAGCGTGCCGACCGCGACCAGGCAGGTCGCCATGAAATGAAGCCTGGGACCGACCCGCTTCAGTCCGAACAACATCACGCCCAGGAAGCCGGCTTCGAGGAAGAAGGCGGTCAGCACCTCATAGCCCAGGAACGGTCCTATGACCGGCCCGACCTTGTCGGAGAAGACCGACCAGTTCGTGCCGAACTGATAGGACATCACCACGCCGGAGACCACGCCCATGGCGAAGACGACGGCGAAGATCCGGAGCCAGTACTGAAAGGTGTCGAGAAAGACGGTTTTTTTCGTCAGGAGCCAGCAGGCTTCGAGCACGGCCAGGAAGCTCGCAAGCCCAATGGTGAAGGCCGGATAGAGAAAGTGCCACACGACGACGAAAGCGAATTGCGATCGGGCAAGATCAAGGGCGCTCGGGAGATGCAGTCCGGCCATCAGGGCTCCAATGTAGCTCCAAGTACCCTTGCAGGCGCTCTGCCGCAATCGGTCGAACAAAACCCGACCGACCTGCGGCCCCGTGAGTCTGGCGACGCGAAAATGCTGCGCTTGGATCGCCATGGGCAGGTTCGGAATCTACGCAGACGCGGTCGCGCCTTCCTCAACTGGGCCAATTGACGGCGCGCGGCTTCGAAGGGGCGTTTGACCCATGAACGCGAGGTCGGCCACCTGTTCAAAAGGTGACACTGAGCGCCGCCGTGAATTGGCTGCCGTAGATCTTTCCCAGTTCGTGTTGGTCGGTGTCGGCATGGCGCAGGTCGAGCGCGACATGCCTCATGAAGGCGTAGGTGGCGCCGCGTTCCAGGTGGTGTGGTCCCCAACACCCTGGGCCGGTCCGTGACCGGTTGTCACGGCACGAGCACCGCGGCGCCGCCGAACCGGCCGGCCCGAAGGTCGTCCAGCGCCTTGTTGGCTTCCTTGAGCGGATAGGTCGTCGTCTTGACGACAATGCCCATGTCCGGAACCAGCCCGAGGAACTCGATCCCGTCCTGCCGGGTGAGATTGGCGACCGACAGCAATTGCCGCTCTTCCCATAGAATTCGGTAGGGGAAGGCGGGTATGTCGCTCATGTGGATCCCGGCGCAGACCACCCGGCCGCCCTTGCGCACCGCCCGCAACGCCAGCGGCACGAGGTCGCCGACGGTGGCGAAGATGATGGCGGCGTCGAGCGGGACCGGCGGGAGTTCATCCGATCCGGCCGCCCAGGTCGCGCCGAGGCTTCGGGCGAAAGCCTGAGTGGCCATGTCGCCCGGTCTGGTGAAGGCGTAGACTTCGCGTCCCTGCCGACGGGCGACCTGCGCCAGAATGTGCGCGGCCGCGCCGAAACCGTAGAGCCCCAATTGTTTACCTTCGCCGGCGATCTTCAGGGCGCGCCAGCCGATCAGCCCCGCGCAGAGCAGCGGCGCCAGCGACACGTCGTCGCCCGTCTCGCCGAGCGGAAACGCGAACCGCGCATCGGCGATGACCGCGGTCGCAAAGCCGCCGTCACGCGTGTAGCCGGTGAAAAGGGGCGCGTCGCAAAGGTTTTCCCTCTGGGCCTCGCAATAGGGGCAGACGCCGCAGGTATGTCCGAGCCACGGAACGCCCACCCGCTCGCCCATCGCCAGCCCTGTCACGCCCGGTCCAATCGCATCGATCCGTCCGACGATCTCGTGGCCGGGGATGATCGGTGATTTCGGGTCCGGCAGTTCACCGTCCAGAACATGCAGGTCCGTGCGGCAGACGCCGCAGGCGAGGACCTTGACCCTCACCTCGCCGGCGCCGGGCGGGCGGTCGGGCAAGTCCGTCCATTCGAGCGGAGTTCCCGGCTTGTTGAGCACCATCGCCTTCATCGTCTGATCCTTGTTCCGACCAGGCCCATGCCCGATGGCGAAGGCGCTCTGGCGTTGAGCTGACCAGGCATCCGCCCGCGTCCTCAGGTTATGGGAGGACGCGCGGCAATGCGTCCGGCAAATCCTCGGCGACGAAGCCTGTCAGGACATCGCCGCTGCCGCCGTCGCCCGCCGCGCCGGCGCATAGGCGTCAGGCGCTAGGCCTCGAGGATCACTTTGAGCGCCTTGGTCTTGGCGGCGTTGCCGAAGGTCTCGTAGGCCTCGAGGATGTCGGCCAGCTTGAAGCGATGCGTGATCAGTCGCTTGGGATCGATCTTCCCGGCCTTGAGCACCTTGAGCAACATCGGTGTGCTGACGGTGTCGACCAGACGGGTGGTGATGCTGATATTGCGATCCCAGAGGCGCTCGAGGTGGAGCGCCACCGGCACGCCATGGACGCCGACGTTGGCGATGACGCCGCCGGGCGCGATGATCTGCTCGCAAAGTTCGAAGGTCGCGGGAACGCCTACCGCCTCGATGGCGGTGTCGACGCCGCGGTCGCCGGTCAGCTTCATCAGCGCGGCCACCGCCTTGCCGTCAGCGCTGTTGATGGTCTGGGTCGCGCCAAATCGCCGGGCGATCTCGAGGCGATTGTCATCGAGATCGATCATGATGATTTCGCCTGGCGAGTAGAACTGCGAGGTCAGCAAGGCCGCGAGCCCGATCGGTCCGGCGCCGACAATGGCGAGCGTGGATCCGGGCTGGACCTTGCCGTTGAGCACGCCGCACTCGAAGCCGGTGGGCAGGATGTCGCTCAACATCACGAGGGCTTCCTCGTCGGCGCCGTCCGGGATCGGGTAGAGGCTGGTGTCGGCGTGCGGGGTGCGGACGAACTCGGCCTGCGTGCCGTCTATGGTGTTGCCGAGGATCCAGCCCCCCGTCGTGCAGTGCGAGAACATGCCTTTGCGGCAGTATTCGCATTTGCCGCAGGCGCTGACGCAGGAGATAAGCACCCGGTCTCCGGCCTTGAACGCGGTCACCGCCGAGCCGACGCTGTCGACCACGCCGACGCCCTCATGGCCCAGGATGCGGCCCGGCTCGCAACTGGGCAGGTCTCCCTTGAGGATATGAAGATCGGTGCCGCAGATCGTCGTCCGGGTTATCCTGATGATCGCGTCGGTGGACGCGCCGATGGTCGGCTTCGCATGGTCCTCGAAGGCCTTTTTTCCCGGCCCGTGATAGACAAGGGCCTTCATCGTCGACAGCTTGGTCATTGCATTCATTGCCGATACCTCGGTTTGTTCGCGAACTGGGCGCGAGGGCAGGCCCCGAGTCCATCCATGGCTATGGGATTTGGGCGTAGGGCCAACGAAGGCTCCCTGGCAGAGTCGGAAACTACTCACGAGTAACGGCGCAGAGGCAGAGCCTTGCGAACTTGCCGGGCTGGTCACGTTCAGAATCCGCGCACCATGCACCCCTAGCCCCTGTCCAATCAGCGCCGGGCGCAAGTTACAGGGCTACGCGCTCGCCCCTAGGTAAATTCCGATTCTGTCGCCGGCCGGGGCGAGACCCTAGGTTTTGCAGACCAAATCACATCACGCGCAGAAAGGCTTCTCATGGACATTCCAGAGCCGCCGAGGCGCTGAAGGTGATCGGCGAGGCTTGGACGTCGTTTGAAACCGAGACGCCCCTCGCGAACAACGCGGCAGCTCATGAGCGCGCCGCGCCGACATTTCCGCCCGAGGCGGCCATGCAGACATAGAATTGGAAATCAAGTTCATGAATAAACCCATCGACGAAAAATCCCTCAAGCTCGCGGGTTATCAAAGCGTCAACCCGTTCGACGGCACGCTGATCAAGGGCTTCGACGACATCAACGCCGCCGAATACGAGACCAAGCTGGCGGCGGCGCAGACCTGTTTCGAAACCTGGCGCCACAAGACCTACGCCGAACGGGCGGTGATCATCGCCAAGGCCGCCAAGCTGCTGCATGAGCAGGCCGACGCCTTCGCCCACACCATGACCCTGGAGATGGGCAAGCGCATCGGCGAGGCGCGTGGCGAGGTCGAGTTCAGCTCACGGATTTTGGCCTATTACGCCAAGAACGCCGAGCGCTTCCTGGCGCCGGTGAAGCTCAACCCGACGGTCGGCGAAGCCCATATGGAGAGCAGCCCGATCGGGGTGATCTTCGGCGTGGAGCCCTGGAATTTTCCGTATTACCAGCTGGCGCGGATCGCCGGACCGCACCTGATGGCCGGCAATACCCTGGTGGTCAAGCATGCCGGCATCGTGCCGCAATGCGCCCTGGCGTTCGAAAAGCTGCTGCTCGACGCCGGCGCGCCGGTCGGCCTCTACACCAACCTGTTCATCTCTCATGCGCAATCCGACCAGGTCGTCGATGATCCAAGGGTCAAGGGAGTTTGCCTGACCGGCAGCGTGGCGGCGGGCCAGAGCATCGCCGCGCGCGCCGGCAAGAACCTCAAGATCTCGTCCATGGAGCTGGGCGGCAGCGACGCCTTCATCGTGCTCGAGGACGCCGACCTCGACCTGACCATCCCGTGGGCGGTCTGGGGGCGGATGTACAACACCGGCCAGACCTGCTGCGCGGCCAAGCGCTTCATCGTCGTCGACAGCATCGCCGACACATTCATCGAACGGTTCCAGGCGGCGCTCTCGGCGCTCGAGGCCGGAGACCCGCTGGATGAGAAGACCACGCTCGGCCCCTTGTCCAGCGAAGCGGCCCTGCTGCAGCTCGTGAAGCAGGTCGAAGTCGCGGTCGCCAAGGGCGCCAGGCTGCTGATCGGCGGCAAGCGCATCGATCGCCCCGGCTCCTACATGCAGCCGTCGATCCTGACGGACATCAAGCCGGAAAATCCCGCCTTCCGGGACGAATTCTTCGGCCCGGTCGCCCTGTTCTTCCGGGTCAAGGACGAGGCGGCCGCGATCGCCCTGGCCAACGACTCCGATTTCGGACTGGGCGGCTCGGTCTGGACCAGGGACGTCGCGCGCGGCAAGCGCGTCGCCTCCAAGGTCGAGACCGGGATGATGTTCATCAACAACATCGACTGGTCGGACGCCGAGCTTCCGTTCGGCGGCATCAAGAACTCCGGCTACGGTCGCGAGCTCGGCGACATGGGTATCCAGGAATTCGTCAACAAGAAGCTGGTCCGCACCGCGACCATGCACGCCCCGGCCTGATCTGGGTCGCGCGAGGGCGTCGTTGCGGCGCCCTCGCTCCGTGCTTTGCGTCTTCGAGAACTGGAATGCCCATGTACGTGAACGTCGCCGTCCTGAAGGAGACCCAGCCGAACGAACGGCGCGTCGCCCTGACGCCCTCGCTTGTCCCCAAGCTGACCAAGCTGGGCGGCAGGCTGCACATGCAGGCCGGCGCGGGCGCGGCGATCAGGTTCGCGGACAGCGACTTCAAGGACGTCGCCATCGTCGATGACCGAACCGCGATGGTGGCGGACGCGGACGTGGTGCTCGCCGTTCAACCCCCCGCGCTGGATGTGATCGACGCCATGAAGCCCGGTGCGATCCTGGTCTGCTTCGTCTACGCGGCGAACGAGCCGGAACTGGTGAAGAGGCTCCTCGCGAGGAAGATCACCTGCTTCGCCATGGAGCGCATCCCGCGCATTTCCCGGGCGCAGTCGATGGACGCCCTGTCCAGCCAATCGGCGCTGGCGGGGTACTACGCGGTCGCGCTCGGCATGACGCATATGGACGGCGTGCTGCCCAAGATCACCTCGGCCGCCGGCGTCATCGGCCCGGCGAAGGTGCTGGTGATGGGACTGGGCGTCGCGGGTCTCGAGGCCATCGCCACGGCCCAGCGCCTGGGCGCCGTCGTCGAAGGCTACGACATCCGTCCCGCCACCAAGGAACAGGCGCTGTCTCTGGGCGCCACCTTCGTCGACACCGGCGTCGATGCGACCGGCAAGGGCGGCTACGCCCGCGCGCTCACGGACGCGGAAAAGACCAAGGTCGATGCGGTCGTGACCCGGCATATCCAGGGCTCTGACCTGATCATCACCACCGCGGCGATCCCCGGAAAGGCGTCGCCCAAGCTGGTGAGCAAGGCGCAGGTCGCCGGCATGAAGGCCGGCGCAGTGATCGTCGACCTGTCCGCCGAGGGCGGCGGAAACTGCGAGGACACGATCCCGGGTCAGACCCGTCAGGTCGGCGGGGTGACCATCGTCGCGCCCCTGAACGTGCCGTCGCTGCTCGGCCGGGACGCGAGCGAACTCTACGCCAAGAACCAGTACGCGCTGCTGGCCCTGATGATGAAGGACAACATCATCACCATCGACTGGACCGACGAGGTCATCGCCAAGACCGCCCTGACCCATGACGGCAAGCTTCGCGACGCCCAGGCCAGGCCGGGCGACAGCGCGAAGACCCAAGACCTCAAACCACCCGCGAAAGCGGCCTGAGAACGATCGGACCGCCGCCATGAGTTTCGACATAGCCATGACCGGGTTCGTCGCCCTGTACGTCTTCATGCTCGCGGCCTTCGCCGGTTGGGTCATCATCGGCAATGTTCCGGCGATCCTGCACACGCCGCTGATGTCGGGCTCCAACTTCGTGCACGGCATCGTCGTGGTCGGCGGCCTGTTCGCCCTGTTCAACGCCACCACGCCGCTCGAGCAGGGGATCGGGTTCTTCGCGGTGTTGCTTGGAGCGGGAAACGTGGCCGGCGGCTACGCCGTCACCGACCGCATGCTGGCCATGTTCAAGGTCAGCAACGACGGCCACGCGTCCAGCCACAAGGCCCGTGGTCATCACGCCAAGAGCCACGGCCACAAGAAGCGCTGAGGACCCGACATGCTCATCCAGCTTTCACAACTGGCCATCGGCGGGGTCGATCTAGTCGCCGCCTTCCTGTTCATGTTCGGCCTCAAGCAGATGTCGTCGCCGGCGACCGCGCCCGGCGGCATCCGCCTGGCCGGCGTCGGCATGGCGGCCGCCGTCCTGGTCAGCTTCCTGTATGTCTTCACCGTCGAGGCGGCGGCGCGGCCGCACCTGATGGTCAACATCGCCCTGGCGGTCGTGGCGCTAGGGATCGGCGGCGCGGGGGCCTGGTTCGTCGGGCGCAAGGTCGCCATGACGGCCATGCCGCAGATGGTGGCGATCTACAACGGCATGGGCGGCGGCGCGGCCGGCGCGATCGCCGCGGTCGAGCTGTTCGGCGGCCGCACTCAGGGGGTCACGCAACTGATCGTGACCCTGCTGGGCGGCCTGATCGGCGCGGTGTCGCTCTCCGGTTCCGTCATCGCCTGGGCCAAGCTCGATGGCGTCATCAAGAAACCCTTGCGCGTGAAGGGCCAGCAGTTCGCCAATGCGGCCGTGATGGTCGTCTCGCTCGCCGTCGCCGGCGTGATCGTGGCGTCGTCCCTGGGCGTGGGCGGCCTGATGCTGACCACGCCGACCTGGATCTGGATCTTCTTCGCCGCCGCCCTGCTGTTCGGCGTCCTCATGACCTTGCCGATCGGCGGCGCGGACATGCCGGTGGTGATCTCCATCTACAACGCGTTCACCGGCCTGGCCGTGGGACTGGAAGGCTTCGTCCTTCAGAACCCAGCGCTGATGATCGCCGGGATGGTGGTCGGCGCCGCGGGTCTGCTGTTGACGGTCATCATGGCCAAGGCGATGAACCGCTCCATCGCCAATGTGCTGTTCACCAACTTCGGGACGGAGGTCAAGACCAGGCGCGGGGCCATCAAGGGCAGCGAACGGCCGACCGAGGCGTCCGACGCCGCCATCAAGATGCGCTACGCCAGCAGCGTCATCATCGTGCCCGGCTACGGCCTCGCCGCCGCCCGCGCCCAGCAGAAGCTCTATGAATTCGTCAAGCTGCTGCTGGCGGCGAAGGTTTCCATCAAGTTCGCCATCCACCCGGTGGCCGGCCGCATGCCGGGCCAGATGGACGTTCTGCTTGCCGAGGCCGGCGTGCCTTACGACATGATCTTCCAGCTCGACGACATCAACGACGACTTCGCCACCACCGATGTCGCCCTGATCATCGGGGCCAACGACGTGGTCAACCCGGCGGCGCGCACCGACAAGTCCTCCCCCATCTTCGGCATGCCGATACTCAACGCCGATAAGGCCCGCCAAGTCTATGTGATCAAGCGTGGCCAGGGCAAAGGCTATTCTGGCATCGTCAACGCCCTGTTCTACTCGCCCAACTGTAACATGGTCTATGGCGACGCCCAGGCGGTCCTGGTCAAGATGATCGAGGCCGTCAGGGGACTCGGCGCCGCGGCCGCCTGAACCATCGCGAGGCGATTTCGCCTGAACCGAACCCTGAAAGGGGATCAAAGTGCCCACCAAGATGCAAGCCGCCGTCGTCACGGCGTTCAAAACGCCGCTCCAGATTCAGGAATGGGACGTCCCGACGCCCGGCCCCGGCCAGATCCTGGTCAAGACCGAGGCCTGCGGCGTCTGCCACACCGATCTGCACGCCGCCAACGGCGACTGGCCGCTCAAGCCGACGCCGCCGTTCATTCCCGGTCACGAGGCGATCGGCATCGTGGTGGCGATGGGCGCGGGCGTCACCATCGTCAAGGAAGGCGATCGGGTGGGCGTGCCGTGGCTCTACTCGGCCTGCGGCCACTGTGAATACTGCCTGTCGGCCTGGGAAACGGTCTGCGATGACGCACAGTTCGGCGGCTACACCCGCAACGGCGGCTTCGCCGAGTACCTCCTGGCCGACCCCAACTACGTCGCGCACATCCCCAAGGGTCTTGGCCCGAAGGAAGCCGCGCCCCTGATCTGCGCGGGGATCACCACCTACAAGGGCATCAAGCAGACCGAAGCGAGAGCCGGAGACTGGATCGCCATCTCCGGCTGCGGCGGCCTCGGCCATCTGGCGATCCAATACGCCAAGGCGATGGGGCTGCTGGTGTGCGGCGTCGACATCGACGACGGCAAGCTCGATCACGCCAAGCGCCTGGGCGCCGATCTGGTCATCAACGCCAGGACCAGCGATCCAGCCGCAGTGCTGAAAAAGGAAATCGGCGGCGGCGCGCACGGGGTGCTGATCACCGCCCCGTCTCTGCCGGCGTTCAAGCAGGGTGTCGGCATGACCCGCAAGCGTGGCACCTGTGTGCTGGTGGGCCTGCCGCCCGGAGCCTTCCCCCTGGACATCTTCGGTCTCGTGGCCGGCGCCGTCACCGTGCGCGGCTCGTTCGTGGGCACGCGCGAGGACATGGCCGAGTGCCTCGACTTCGCGGCCAAGGGCAAGGTCAAGGCCGACATTGAACTGGCGCCCCTCTCGTCGGTCAACACGATCTTCGAGCGCCTCGAACACGGCGATGTCCCCTCCCGCGTGGTCCTCGACTTCGCCGGTTCCGGCGGCGCCGGCGCAACCGCCGAACGCGTGCTGGAAACGGCATGAACGTCCCTGCCGGCCTGTCGGTTGGGGGCCGGGTTGACCACGCCAGCGACAATTCGGTGGCGGTGCATTCTATTGCTCAAAGTCGCTCTGCGAGTGACTATAAATGCACTGTCACCGAATCTCCGCTGGAGCGTCTAGCACGAATCCGGTGTAGGCGCGTCGGTTCTTTAAACGCAGACTGGTTCAGTTCGAACCGATAGATCTTGTACGCCTCGGACGACTGCTTATTCACTATGGCAGGGCGAAGGCAGTCAGTCCGAAACCGACCCAGTATTTGACACTGATGGGCTATGATCCGGTCGTCAATGACTCCCGCCAAATTCGTAAGCCCACCTCTCCCAAGGCTCGTTGAGATAGACATTCTCATATAACACCTTGTCATAGCTACGATCCTGCGCCAGCGCGACCGGACCGCTGATGATCGCGCCAATACCGAGCCAGAGCAAATAGGAGTCAACGAAGATAGCCCCGAAAATCCGGTTCTGAATGATGTGGAACGTTTCGTGGTCAATCAATTTGTTGCTGTGAGGCCCAAACCGACCATTGATATTGCTGATCACATTGCCTTCGGTGAAGGACGACGACTCCTTGAACACCGAGCCTTTGTTATAGACCTGCCGGTTTTGCCGCTGGCTGAGCCCGGGGAGGTACTCGGCATCTCTTGCCACATTCACGATATTCAGGACGTTACCGAGCGAAGTGCCGAACAAGCCCCAGGTCGAGTCAGAGAGGAAAGCCAGAAAGCCGCTCCCGTCGCCCCAGTGATATATCCCCCTCACCCCGGTGAAAAGTCCGTTGATCCCGCCCATCAGCCCGCCCAGCCCGGCCTGTGCGCCAGGCAATGGGAAAGCAAAGGCGCTGATCGAGGACGTCAGACTCCCCAATGCCGCACCGACGGCGGTAGTGAGCCCCGTCTCCAGGCCCTTGAGCAAGCTGTCGCCGAACGACAATCCTTGCGCGGCGCCGGATGAGGTGCCGACGACAAAGCCGAGCGCTGCGAGAAGGAAGAACCAGCGGCCACTCGGATCCTTGAAATCGACAGGATTATTGACCGAGTAGCTGTAACAATTGAAGCCTTGGGGAAGGCTTGCCGACCGCTCAGGATTTTCTAGAATATACCAATCGGGCGAAAGGAACCGCCCCAGGGAGGCGCTATAAGGTCTGGCGCCGACGCGCTGAATCGAAAACGCAGGATCGCGCTCGATACCGAGATAGCGGTCCAACGGCAACCCCGACACCTCGGCCGAACCGAAGGGCGAATATTGCTGCTGTGCCAACGGCGCGCCTGCTTCATCGATTTCAACAAAGATCGAACCTTGATGGTCGGCGACGCTGTAACGGTTCCGGTCGGCGACCCCGTCACGCGTCTCGATAGTCGCGACCAGCGTTCCATTCAAAAAAACATGGCGTCTCGCCCCTTCGTCGTGCTGCTCGAAGATCGCGCCGGCGGTGTGGACCGTCTGGGGAGCGGCGCCAATACCCTCGACCGCGATCGTCCTGCGCGCGACCCGGCCCAACGGATCGAGAACAAATTCCGTCTGAGCGCCGCTCCTGCGCGCAAGCCCCGTCATCCGGTCGAACATGTCATAGCTGATGGCGGTGCCATCGCCCAAGTCGACAACATGCCCTCTGGCATTATAGGCTAATTGCCGCGTTTCGGTGGTGGTCCGGACCGATGTCAGTCGCGAGGGCCGGTCGACATCATCGTAGAAGAAATTTGCCCCCGTCTGACCAAACGCGCGGATATTTCCCAGAGCGTCATAGGCATAGTGCGCGGTCGCAACGCTGCCGCCGCTCGTTGCCGATCGCTCAGCGGTGGCCTCGATCAACCGGTGCAATCCGTCGAAGGCGAATTTTCGAGTGACACCGCTCGCCGGCGCCATGTCCCTCAAGCCGGTGCAGCCCCCGATCTCGTTTCTCGAATATTCGACCCGACGCAGCAGCGTTTCCCGGTGCCTGACCTCGAATGCCGTCACCGCGCCGAAAGTGCGCTCGACCGCCACGCGCGCTCCATTGGCGTAAGCATAGCCAAGCACGGCCCCGGAGGCATCATAATCGACGCATTGAACCAGCCCGTCGATAGCGGTCACATGGCCCGCGGCATCGAGCGCGTGCGAAATGATACCGCCATCGGGGTAGGCGATGCGTTCGACATCCCCGCCAAAGCCGAAGTCCCAGCGCGTCTCGAAACTTGCGCCCGCGACCGTCAACCGTTCGCGCCGGGTGCGTCCGGCGCGCGTATAGGCATAGTCGATACGCGTGTCCGGTTCGACCAGCGCTTTGAGCCTGCCGACGGTGAAATCGTCCGTCTCGCCGGCGAGCGGGCCATACTCATAGCTTCGGAGAACCTTGCCGCGGTGCATCGCGGCGAGCGGTCGCCCGGCGAGATCATAGCGATAGTCGATGCGTTCGCCATCGGCGAGCTTGAGTGTAATCAGCTGCCCCGCCGCATCGCGAATATAGTCGCGTGCGCCAGCATCGGCGGAAGTAATGCGAAGCGCATCGGCTTCGGCGCCATAATCATAGGAAAGATAGGTCGTCCCCGATCCGTCGCTGGCCGTCGCGATCCGCCCATCGGCCGTGAGGGCATATTGCGTTCTAATGTCGGCGCCGGAAAAATCATGCTGGTCGATCCGGACGATGCGTCCCGCCGGGTCGAATGTTTCGGTTCGAACGGCACTGGTTCGCCCGGCCTCGAAATGGACCGAAGTTTCGGTGTCCCGCTCGATCCGGAAACGCGCCTCGCCCTCGCCGACCCGTTCGGTCACATGGCCATTTGCATCATAGAATAGGCGCTCGGCGATATCCTGTTCGGTCGGCGGGGCGTATGACATGGTATCGACAAACCGATCGCGGTAGATGATCGCAGCATTGCCGCGCACGTTGAGGCGCTTCGCTCCCCGAGCGACAAGACGCATCGCGCCGTCGGTCGCCGAGGGTCCGGTCTCGATCGTCTGGATGCGTTCGCCAAAACCATTGTAATAGATACGCGAGCGCCTGATCTGCCCGGCGCTGGCCGCATCTTGTGCCTCGTCCCGCGACAGCCCTGCCCTTTGCGGAAACCATGCGGTCGTCGAGACCGGCAGGCGTTCCATGTCCTGCGCCCAGCAGGCGACGAGCTGCTCGTCCCCCATATCGTCGCGTTCATATTGCGCCTTTGGCCTGCCCAGCGCGTCATAGACGAAGCGCGTCAACCGCCCGTCGGCAGCAAGATGACTTTCGGGCATCCCGGTTTCGGGGTCGATGACCAGGAGGGTCGCATGGCCGACGGCATCGGTTTGATGGATGGGGTAGAGTCCGTCCGGATCGAATTCGGTCAACCGCGCCCGCCCCAGCGCATCGCGCTCCTCGGTGGCATTGCCATGGCGATCGCGCCCGACGCTATGGGTATCGGCGTACCAGCCGGGCGGCGCACCGTCGCTCGCCCGCACGAAGCCCATCGCCTCGGGATCATGGTCCGCAAAATATCCGGACGGGATCCGCGCATCCGCAAGTTTAAGATCGCGAACCCGCGACACAAATCCCTGCTTAGCCTGGCCGAAAGGAAGGCCGGCAAAGGGCTCTCCGTCATAATAGGTGTCGCGCACCCGCTCGACGCCGCTGCCGCTCCATAGCTCCTCGCGCGCCACGAGCTTGCACAGCCAATTGTCATCAGGCGTCACATGGGTCAGTCGCTTGTCGACAACTATCGCCGATCTCGGCTCTCCATCATAGGAAAGGACCCTCAGGCTGCGGCCGACATTTCCGAAGGCGTCGTAGCCGGAAAAGTCGGTCCGATCGACCCGATCAGGCGACTCGCGTCCGAATTCGCGCTGTTCGATGCCAACGAGCCGCGCGCTATGGACGACACCCTCTCCTGCTTCGCAAAGGAGCGCCGTTTCCCAGCTATGGCGCGACACAAGCCTGGGCTCGTCGGTCCCGTCCTTCACCTCGTAGAGCATCATCTCGACCAGCGAGCCGCTCAGGGCACGTTGGCGCGAGCGTTCGAGGCGGTCGGGCAGTTCGGGTTCGCCCTGGAAATAACGGTAATGCTGGCGAATTGTCGGGGTCAACTCATCGCCTTCGAGCCATTGGTCGACCTCCGTAAATCCCCGGAATTCGCGTTCGATACCATCGAAGACGCCATCGCGGTACCGCATCGAAGATCGGCGCACGGCGCCGCCGATCGTATCGGTCTCGACGATCGAGCAGACGACAGGCACCGAAACCGGCAGACTCCCGAGCCAGGGTCGGCCTTTGGCGATGTCGTCGAGCCGCATCGCCGTCGTGCTCTGATATTCGATCCGGGTCTCGCCCCCCATACCATTGTCGATCGCGACGAGGAGATTGGATCGCGCACCGCCATCGAAGCGTAGCGCGGCACAGCCCGCGGCATCCGCCTTTGACGACGCCTCGGCCCAGACAAGGCTCGTCACCCCGTCGCCAAATATATCGACCGGGAGGATTTGCGCGCCGCCGCGCGCGATGACGACGGGCAACCGTTCGGCTGGACCGAAGCCCGTCCCTGCAAGGTTGCGCCAAATAATGGTTTCGCCATCGCCGCAGTAAAGAAGATCGGCGCAGCCGTCACCGTCTAGATCGACGACCAGCAGCCGGTCTTCACGGTAACGGCCGGGAAGCCGGGGCGGGTCGGCAAGCGAAACCCGACTTCCGAAACGGCCATTGCCAAGACTCGGCCAGTAACAGGCGTCGCCGCTGCGGACGAGAACGAGATCCTGGAGGCCGTCGCCCGTCATATCGGCGAGCCGCACGCCGCGTTCGCCAAAGGAGATGTCCGGAAAATACTCAAGATCGCTTCGCCGCTCGATGAGAAGCGCCTCCGACCAGCCTTTGCCCGGTTCATGGCAGTGGACGACAAAATGATCGCGCGCCGTCTCCAGAATATCGGTGACCCCGTCGCCGTCGATATCGGTCAAGCGGGTCGACGGGCTGGCGAGAGCCAGATGCGGTGCGTCCCCAAAAAACAGGGGCAGATCCTCAAATCCCCCATGCCCGTCATTTTGCATCGCCATCTGCAGCGGCTCGTCGGCGACGAACAGGTCGGCGCGCCCGTTGCCGTTGAGGTCGGCAAAGCCGACATTGGACTTAGCAAGCCGGACTGCGCCTGGGACGGCCGGTAGCGTTACCGGCCCTTCGAACCGGCCCTGCCCCGCGTTGCGCCATAGGCGCATCGCGTTCCCATTGTCGTGCAATAGGTCGGGCAGGCCGTCGCCCGACATGTCGATGAGCTGCGTCTCGGGCAAGTCGAGCGAAGGCGGCGCCAGTTCGGCGGTGAGCGTGTGCCATTCCCAGGCCGACAGATCTTGTTTGCTATAATCGAACGAGAGCGGCGGAAGACCGACCGCATCCCCATCCTGTTCGGCGATCAGGGCGATCTTCGACAGCAGAGAGATGCCGTTGGCGCCGATCGTGTAGTCGAAATTATAGCGGCGGAGTTCGACGCGCTGCGCGTGCGCGCTGGTCAACCGCAAAGCCTTCACACGGCGCTCGAGCGAGCGGAGAAACCCCGCCCTCCCGTTGCGGACGATGTCGGGTCGCTCTTCATAGTCGAATTCAAGCGCGAACACGCTCCACGATATTGCCGCGACAAGCAGTCGATTGGCGCCCGGTTCGTAGCGGAAACGGATCTCGTTTCCGGCCGGATCGACTTCGCGCTCGATGTGCCATGCAAAGACGCGATCGGCGCCTTCGCGCGACGCCGCGCTCGATCCCAAATAGAGTGTCGAGCCGGTTCCCGTTTTGATCCGCCAGCCTTCGACGTAGCGCTCGATCAGCCACGACTGGTTGTCGACCCGCGGCCTGAAACGCCCGGAGCCGACATCGACGAGCAATTCGGCGCCGCCCAGGACAAATTTGTCGGTTTCGTCATAGCGCGGAATACCGCGGTCGGACTGTCGTTCGATCCGCGGCAAATCGAGGCGCCAGCCCAGCCCGAAAGGGCCATTGCCGTTTCCCGATCCATAGTCGAGATTGAGTTTGGGCATGAGCCCGCCGGGACCGACCGGAAGCGACAGGGGCATGCTAAACGAACCGCTCCCGCGCACGAGGTCGGGCTGGAAACGGTCACCCAGCGGCGAAATGCCTGCGCCGCCAGGAAGACCGGTCAAGGCGGCGGAGGCACCCGACGCCTCGCGCATGTCAGACTTCTTCGCCCAAATAGGCAAAGCTGTATTCGAGCCCCACCTGGATATTGTAGATTCGGTCGAAGAGCGGGTTGCCATCAACTTCGAGCGATCGTCCGCTCTCGATCTCGATCTGCCAGTCACCCAGCGGCGAACCCGCGGCCAGGGACTTCAAATTCGCATCGCCCGTCGAGACGACGCCATCGGCATCGGTCGTGGCCGTTCCCTTGGCGCCGCCGGGGCCAGTAATGGCGATTTTGATCCCCTCGGGCGAAATACCCGTCTTGGTAACGATACGCCAGGAGATGGCATCGACCTGAAAATCCTTTTGGTTGAAGGGCAGACGATCGCGGGCAAAAGCAAATGTCGCGCGCCCGATCCTGTAGAGCGCATACCAGTTTTCGGGAAAATCGAACCGCAGATCATAATTTTTGAGCTCGCTCAACTCGCCGGCGCGAACGGGGCTCGACAGGATCGCCGTCCGCAGCAGCGGATCGAATTGCGCAGAATAATAGAGGACCAGATTAATATCGAAGATCCGGGCATAATCGAAATCATTGCTGCGCCGCGGCAGATGCAATTTCCAGGTCGTGGCAAGCCCCATGCCCTGGAACATGCCACGAAGTCCGGGTTCGGGCGTGAAGGCGAAAAGGTCGTTCCGCATCGTGAAATTGGACATTGCCATCGTGTCGACCTGATGAATGCGCTTGTTCGCGCCGCGGCTGCGCGTCCGGTACCCGGTTACGCCGCCGCAACGGATAAGGCCGTTCAATCCTTCGGGCGGGATGAGGCCGGCGAATTCGACCTCGACGGCTTCGATGCGCTGGTTGTGGAAACCCGGGTGCAGCCGGTCGAACTCGTAGAGATCGGTTTCCATCTCAAGGACGCCGGTGCGCCTGAACGCTTCGAAATGCGCAGGGAAATTGCGCGCAACCGAAATGATATCCTTGATGTGGCTATTCTTGCGGGTACGGTGCGTGATGGCCTGCATCGTGAAGGAATCGATATCCCGCGCCAAGCTGTCACCGCCCAAAAGCGTCAGTGAACCGCCGGAGCCCGGACTCGGCATGGCATGGCCATAGCCACTCTTGATGAACCCAATCGATGTGTCGTTTTCGAAATTAAACGCGCGCTCCATCAGTTTGGCGATCGTGATGGCGCGATCGAGATAGCTTTGCGAAATGCTGCGCATCACGGTCGCCATCTTCGCCCAGACCTCGGGCGTGAACATCTCGTCGTCGAAGGCATCGATCGCCTCATTCGCCAGCGCGGCGCGCTCCTTGCTGGCCTGAAGCGCTATTTTTGCGACTTCGAGCCTCGCAATGGCACCGAGCAGCACATCGTTGGCAAGATTGATCGACTGCTCCAAATCTTCGATGTTGGCGTCCATCTTCGACAGTTCGTATGTTCGCGTCCGCCTTCCGGTCCGATAGGTCTCGGCCGCGGCCAGAATCGGACCCGGACCGTCGACGAATTTGCCGCGGTCCATCTGGTCCGCATAGCGCACGATTTCGTCGTGGGTCGCGTCTTCACCTCCAGCCAGTGCCTGAGCTGCGGCCTGTGCCCAGATCTGCGATGCGCTGCTTTTCGCATAATCGTCGCGCTGCCTTTTCGCGCTGTCGAGGCGCTGGGTTGCCTGATCGACCGCAATGTGCGCGGCATCGACTTCATCTTGTGCCGCCTCGACGGTCGCTTCCTTGGTATCGACCTCGCCCTGCGCCATCGCGACCATGGTCTCCAGATCGCGCCTTGTGGCACTTTCGGACTCTTGCTGGGTCATGAAATTGACGAACTCGCGCTCGGCCTGGATCGCGCTTTGCGCAAAGCCCTTGGCGATACTCTGGAGATATTCGAAGCTATGGATCGGCGACAGGGGAACGCCAAAGAAGTCCAGGCCTTCGAGAAGCGACCGCATGCGCGCAGCGGCGATGAGGACGCAGTGCGCGAGTTCGGCATTGGCCCCGCCCGGGTCGGGCGAGGTTAGTGCCCTAATGGCGTTCTTCGCCATGCCTGCCGGCACTTGCAACGCGGGCATCGTATAGAGATAGGCCGCTGATGGCTGGAAATCCTCGGTCACGATCTTGGCATATTGCGCCTTGGCCGCCTCGACCTTGCGCAACTTGTACAGCGAATCGCCCCAATCTCCGATGTTCGTAGCCATTTTAATCCACACCGCCGTCGCCTCATGCGTGCGATTGATATGATTATAGTCGGCCGCCTGCCGGAAGCTCTTTTCGGCATCGGCGTATCTACCGATCGCATGCAGAGCATCGCCGAGCTTCAGAGGTAGGACGAAACTGTAGAGATGATTGATATAGGAGCTGGCCGATGCCGGCTCGACAATCGTCACCACCAGGTCCGCGATGTTCACGGCATTTGCGCGCCCATCATAGACTTTCGCCTTCAGAATATTCGATCCGGGGGCTTTGCCCTGCGCGACATCGAGCGTTGCGAGGCCGTCGGCCGTGTCGATCGCGACATTCCAGCTGGCGGCTGCGCCTCGCGACTGGTCGCGCGGGGTTGCGTTCCCCGGCATGTCGCGATTTTCGACAATGGAGTTGAAGCCGCGGCTCGAGAACCGGACTAGGTCGGGCGCGGGCTCGGCCAATACTCGCCAGGTGGCGGGAGCCGTCTTGGTCGCATTCGCGAGCGCGACCGCCTCAAGCATATTGCTCCCCAGCTGGATCATCGATGCTTCGAGCGCCAGAGAGCCCGGCAAAAAAACGCTGCTCGACGCGCCGAAAAGGGCATCATCGAAATCGCTCCGAACCTGGGAATATAGAAGCGCGCGCGCCGCCTTATATTCGCCTATCGCTCCAGCGTAGGAACCGCGCTGATAGGCGATGTTGCCATCGAGAATATGAAGCTGCACCTTGGCAAGGAACGCCCGGGAGGCACTCCCCGACTCGGCCTGGCCCAGCAAACTCGCCGCTGCGACGAGAAGCGGCCGAGCCTGCATCACCGGCGTGAAAGTCATAAAGCTGCTTGCGTGCACGGGATTCATGCGGATTGCTCCTCAACCACTCGCATGAAATGGTGGTCGGGGCCCAAGCCTATGCAGCGTGCCGCCGCCAAAGGACTCGCTCGCCGGTTGTCCCAAATCCGCGCCCACCAGTAGCATATCAGCTTTTTCACCGCTACCAAGCTGAAAGGGCTCGGAGCGGGCAAGCCTAGTCCAATGCCGGTGTGCAATTCGCCTGCGCTGCCGCCGCACGCACGACGTCGCTTAGATGTTGCAGCAATACCGAATTTGTGACTCATCACCAACTCAGCCTTTTCGATCGTTCGCATGTAACCTGACAGCCCGATCTGGTTACGGAGAGGCCGCTTTGCGCACTAATTTCCGGTCTTTCAGCGAGGTGCGCCGCGGTCCCGTAAGCGGCCGCTTAAATGAGCTCACGAAGGGGAGAAGCTTGACGATCCGTAAGCATACGTCTTCGCTAAATTTTCCGAATCTTGGGCTGGATGTCGGAAAGATAATAAGGTGAACTTGGAATGTCCAAAGTTCCGGGGCGTTGCTCTGGCTAATCGGCCAGCCCGAGGTAGCCACCGTTCCAGGCTTCATTCTTTAGTAGCGCGATATCGGCGCCGAAGCTCCCCGACCCGCTTCGGCTCTAATATTGCTGCGAAGCTTTGACGATCGGGGCCTGGAGTGCACCTAGCAATTCTTGGGGCTGCATCTCGCCGATAGCCAGGCCGCTAACTGCCGGGGCAAGTGCGCGTCGGAGCACATGGTAGGAAGCGTTCGTGGCCGGCGACGAAACCTCGCGCTTCCTTTTGGCAATGTAATCGCGGGCCACGTCGTCAAAGGTTGCGGCAGCGATCAGGCTGGCGCAAGCTTTTACGCGGTGCTTCACCGGGGCGGGATTGAGTCCCTTCGCCAGTTGCTTGCGAACTGAGTGACGTTTTCAGCGGGCCATGACGAGTCTGACGGCAGGATATGCGCCGAACGCATGTTGTCCCTTTCCCTCTGTAGCGAAACTTTTGTTTCCAGAGCTTTCCCCCGGCGGTGTCACAAGAAGGAACAGGCCGCCGGCATCGCCTAATTTGTGGGATTTCGGTCGGGGCTTTGCGTTTCGGGTTGCAGTGTCTGTGAAGGCCAATTGGGGGTGTCTCGCGAGAGAGTTTTGTAAGACCCCCGATTCAACCCCCAATTTTCGCCGATCGCAACCGGGCGGTTCCGTCCACCGTGGGCCGCTTTTTTCACATTAGTCAGCTGATTTCACAGACTTTTCGCACGAAATTGGACGTTTTGGAACGTACCCCTGGTGGAGCCGTGGGGAATCGAACCCCAGACCTCCTCATTGCGAACGAGGCGCTCTACCATCTGAGCTACGGCCCCCTGCCCCGGCGGGTGGGAGAGCGCGGCACATAAGGGTGGGGGGGGGGTGGTGTCAAGAAATGTGCGCGCCTTGCCACGCGGGGGTGGCGGCGATACGAGACCACGGCCCCAAGCCCGCAAGGATCGCCGTGGACGCGCTGCTCAACTTTTCCGAATATATCATCCAGGCCTTGCTGAGCCTCATCGTCTGGGCGGTCATCGCCTATGCCGTGCTGAGCTGGCTGATTGCGTTCCAGGTGGTCAACCTGCGAAATCGGTTCGTCTACAGCGCCTCGCGGTTTCTCGATTCGGTGGTGACCCCCTTGCTCGCGCCCTTTCGGCGCTTTCTGCCCAGTTTCGGGGGGATGGATTTTTCGCCGATCATCCTTTTCATCCTGATCGGCGGCATTCAGCGATATCTGATCCCGCCGTTCTTCGCCTGGCTGCACGGTCTGCTCGGCGGTCCCGCGATCACCTAAAGGAAACGCACATGAACATGTCCAAGCGCTGGGTGCTGCAGCGGCGGCCGCAAGGCGAGATCAGGCCGGGCGACCTGGCCCTGGTCGAGGAGCCGATCCGCGACCTGGAAGACGGCGAGGTGCTGGTGCGCACCGTCTATCTCTCGCTCGACCCCACCAACCGGATCTGGATGAGCGACCAGGATCAGTACATGCCGCCGGTGGAGATCGGCGAGACCATGCGCGGCGGCGGCATCGGCGTGGTCGAGCGCTCGCGCTCGGATGGCTTCAAGCAGGGCGACGTCGTCAATCCGGGCCTGACGGGATGGTCGACGCACACCATCGTCCAGGGCGCCACGCTCAACCTCGTGCCCGCGATCCCAGGCGTGCCGCTGACGGCCTATATGAGCGTGCTGGGCGGCACCGGCCTCACCGGCTACTTCGGGATGACCGACATCTGCCGCCCGCAGGCGGGAGAGACGGTGGTGGTGTCGGCGGCGGCCGGGGCGGTCGGCTCGATTGCCGGCCAGATCGCCAAGAAGGCCGGCGCGCGGGTGATCGGCATCGCCGGCGGCAAGGCCAAGTGCGACTGGCTGACCGGCGAGCTGGGGTTCGACGGCGCGGTCGACTACAAGAACGAGGATGTCGGCGCGGCGCTCGACCGGCTCTGCCCGGACGGCATAGACTGCAATTTCGAGAACGTCGGCGGCGAGATCATGGATTCGGTCTATTCGCGGCTGAACACCTTTGGCCGGATGGCGGTGTGCGGCCTGATCTCGACGTACAACGACACCGGGCCGGTCAAGGGGCCGACGGATTTCGGCCGGGTGCTGATGCGCCGGCTGCTGATCAAGGGCTTCATCGTCATCGAATATTTGCCGAGGGCGGCCGAAGCGTTCGCGGCGATGACGCCGCTGGTGATGAGCGGCGAGCTGAAGTGGAAGGCGCACGTCGAGGACGGCCTGGAGAACGCCGTCGAGGCTGTGGGGCGGCTGTTCACGGGCGACCATGACGGCAAGCTGCTGGTGCGGGTGTCGCCGGAGCCCTAGCGGGGGGGGGGCCGGCGGCCCTCATCCGTCTGTTTCGCAGCCGCCGTCTCCCGCAGGGGAGACGGAATATTGCATTTTGCGCTTGACAAACCGGGCGAA
The DNA here is from genome assembly GCA_038206535.1 of Caulobacterales bacterium. Taxonomy (GTDB): domain Bacteria; phylum Pseudomonadota; class Alphaproteobacteria; order Caulobacterales; family Caulobacteraceae; genus Acaudatibacter. The sequence continues at coordinate 53,877 of JBBRAV010000008.1, read as the reverse complement.
ACAATGTTACATTCCGCAATATGGAGATCGGTGTCGAGACGACGCTGATCCTGTTTCCCGCAAATTCGAATCGAGGCCCAAATGCCCCCACTCACAAGAAAGGGCTGGGAGAAGTATGCCCGTGGCAGAGCGCTCGGGATGACCCAGAGCGCCGCGTACATCAACGCCGGCTACAGCGAAAAGACCGGCAACGTGCAGCATGTCGCCAAACACCCGGACGTGATGCGGCGGGTGGAGGAACTGAAGGACGAATTCCTCTGGGGTGAAACACCAGACGTCGCGCCGGTGGTCAATGAGCTGATGAGGCTGGCCAGGGAGGCCGCGAGGGTCGGCACAGTGCCGGCGATGGTGGCGGCGAGAGGGTTGCTCGCGGAAGCCGGCAAATTGAAGGGCCGCCTAGCGCAACGTCCGGACGTCTTTGACTCCGAGCCCTTCGAGCCGCCGATGAGCAAAGCCGAATGGCGCGCCACCTATGCCCCGAAAGGATAGCTGGACGCCGCAGCCAGGGCCGCAAGCCGCCTTCGTCACAAGCCAGGTCTTCGAGGTCGTCTATGGCGGCGCGCGTGGCGGCGGCAAGACCGACGCGGCTCTGGGCGACTTCGCAATGCATGCGAAGGCATTTGGAGCCGCCGCCCGCGGGCTTTTGGTGCGGCGCTCGCGCGTCGCCTTGGAGCCGACGATTTCGCGCGCGCAGCAGATCTACGCCGGGTTCGGGGCGAAGTGGGAAGAAGCAAAATCGCGCTTCACATGGCCGTCCGGCGCGGTGCTGTATTTTCGTTATCTCGACAGGGACGCAGACGCCGAGCTCTACCAGGGGCACGACTACACCCGTGTCTATGTCGAGGAACTGACGCAGTTTCCCAGCTCGGGCCCAATCGACAAGCTGAAAGCCACTCTGCGCAGCGCCAGCGGGGCGACCTGCGGATTCCGAGCGACCTGCAATCCCGGCGGCCCGGGGCACAACTGGGTCAAGGCGCGCTATATCGATCCCGGCCCCTGGCAGGTGGTCGAGGAGGACGGCCTGGACCGGGTGTTCATCCCGGCCAAACTGGCGGACAACCCGAGGCTGGCCGACAGCGACCCTTTTTATGTGGCGCGGCTGCGGCAGACGGGCAGCGCCCAGCTGGTGCGCGCCTGGCTGGACGGCGACTGGAACGTGATCGAGGGGGCGTTCTTCGACAAGTGGAGCGCGCGCAACATCGTGGCGCCGTTCAGGATCCCCGACCTGTGGACGCGGCTGCGGTCGTTCGACTGGGGCTATGCGGCGCCGTTCAGTGTCGGCTGGTGGGCGGTGGTCTCCGATCCCCATGACGCCGGCGGCGAGCGGCCGATCCCGCGCGGGGCGCTGGTGCGCTATCGCGAATGGTACGGCTCGAACGGGCGGCCGAACACCGGGCTGCGGCTGGACGCCGAGGCGGTGGCGGCGGGCATACTGCAGCGCGAGCGTGGCGAGACGATCAGGCTCGCGGTAGCCGACCCGTCGATCTTCCGCCAGGACGGGGGCCCCTCGATCGGCGAGCGCATGCGTCGCGCCCAGGTGGGCTTTCGCCCGGCCGACAACACGCGGGTCGGCAAGGCCGGCGCGCTCAGCGGCTGGGATCAATTGCGCGCGCGGATCGTCGGCACCGACGGCGTTCCGATGCTGTATGTGTTCGACACCTGCCGCGACTTCATCCGCACCGTTCCGGTGTTGCAGCACGACGCGATGCGGCCCGAGGACCTCGACACCGGAGCCGAGGACCACATCGCCGACGAGGCGCGCTACGCCTGCCTGAGCCGGCCGCTGACCGCCCGGCGCCAGGCCCCCGCGGCCAACCCGCCGGATCGGTGGGAGCAGGAGTGGGGGCGGGGGACGAGCTGGAAGCCGATCCCAAGCTGGAAGGTGTTGTGAGGGGGAAGGGAGCGCCAGCCTATCCGCCGGACCGCCGGCCTCCGGCCCATCCGCGCTAGGATAAGCGCGTTCAAAAGATCTCGTCTCCCCGCGAAGACGCGGGGGCGAGGGCTATAGGCTGCTACACTTCGCTTATCTTAGCGCCCATGGGCTGGAAGCGGCGGTCCGGCGGCGAGGTTTGCGCCTCGCCCGAAGAAAGTTTCAAATTGCGATTGACAAACCGGTCGAGATAGTGGTACATTATGCAAAGTGGAGATTGGTGTCGAGACGACCCGGTCCTCCCCTCCAGCCAGTTTTTTCAGCGAGGCGCCGATGGTCGGAGAGATCGCTTCGCGCGACAGCGATGGGGCGCTGGTGGATGGCTCGCCGTCGCTGGCCAAGCTGAAGCGGTACTTCAGCGAGGCGCGGGACCTGACGCAGCAGGCGCGGACCAATGCCCTGCAGGCCATCGACTACTATGACAGCGACCAGTTCACCGGAACCGATCTGGCCACGCTGCAGGCGCGAGGCCAGCCGCCGGTGGTGATCAATCGGATCAAGCCGGCGATCAACGGCATCATCGGCGTGACGGAGAAGGGCCGATCCGACCCGAAGTGCTGGCCGCGCAATCCCGGGGCCGACGACCAGGCCGACGCGGCGACCGACGTGCTGCGCTATATCGCTGATTTCAACCGCTTCAAGCGGATCAAGCAGGACTGCTTTCTCGACATGCTGGTGCCCGGCACCATGGCGGCGCTCGTCGGCGTCGACGAGGATCAGCAGGTCACCATCACCCAGGTCCGCTGGGAGGAATTCTTTCACGATCCGCGCGCGCGGCGGAAGGACTTCAAGGACGCCAGATTTATCGGAATTGCAAAGTGGATGTACCAGGACGACGTGTCGGCGCTGTATCCGGCCCATGAGGCGGCGATCGAGGCGAGCGTGGAAAACGGCGTCGGCGGCGGCATGGCGCCCGACCAGAGCTATCAGGATCGGCCGCTGGGCTTTTCCGGATCGGGCGGCTCGCAATGGGTCGACGTCAAGCAGCGCCGGCTGATGGTGGTCGAGATGTACTACCGCGAGGGGACGTGGAAACGGGCGGTGTTCACCGGCTCGGACATTCTGGAAGCCGGTGACAGTCCCTATCTGGACCACAAGGGGCGCCCCGACTGCCCGATCGAGGCGCAGAGCGCCTATGTGAAGCGCGACAACGCCCGCTATGGCGCCGTGTGGGACATGATCGGTCCCCAGGACGAGGTGAACAAGCGGCGCTCGAAGGCGCTGAACCTGCTGGCGACGAGCCGGATCGAGGTCCGTGACCCCTCGGCGATCGACGTCGACGTCGATGTGGCGCGCCGCGAGGCGGCCAGACCCGACGGGGTGCTGCCGTTCGGTTGGGGGATGAGCCCCAACACAGCGGCGTTCCAGGGCAATATGGAAATGCTGCAGGAGGCCAAGAGCGAGATCGAGCGCATGGGACCCAATCCGGCGGTCCTGGGGCGCGACGGCCAGGACGCCAGCGGCCGCGCGCTGCTCGCGCGGCAACAGTCGGGGTTGATCGAACTGGCCAATCTCTACGGCGGCATGGAGGACTTCGAGCTACGCTGCTACCGGCAGTGCTGGTCCAGGGTGAAGCAGTTCTGGACCGCGCCGCAGTTCATCCGGGTTACCGACGACGAGAATGCGCCGAAATTCGTAGGGCTGAACCAGCCCATCCCCGGAGGACCGCCGACGATGGGCGTCGATCCGGAATCAGGGATGCCGACGCTGCAGCCGGGCGTGCTCGGCTATCGCAACGTCGTGGCCGAAATGGATGTCGACATCGAGATCGACACCCAGCCGGACACCGGGACGATCCAGCAGGAGGCGTTCAACGAATTGATGCGCCTGGTCGGCATGTCGCCGGTCTATCAGCAGCAGATCTCGCTGAAGCAGCTGATCCAGCTCTCGCCGATCCCGCACAAGCGCTCGGTGCTGGACAGCCTGGCGCAGGCCGAGGACGCGCAGGCGCAGGCCCGGACGCAGCAGCAGCAGGTCGGCCAGCAGATGGCGGCGGCGAAGATCGAGGAGGTGACCGCGCGCGCCGCGCTGCATCATGCCAGCGGCTTCGCGCACGCGCTCAATGCGGTGAGCGAGGCGCACGCCGTGCATAACGATCATGCGGTCGCTGGGATCGAGATGGGGCTGGCGAGCGGGCAGGGGGCGGGCGAGGAGACGGGTCAGCAAGGACAGGCGCCGCCACCCCAACCTTCCCTCGCCTAATGGGGAGGGTGGCTTCGAGCTTGCGAGAAGACGGGTGGGGAACAGCGAAGCGACCCAGGTATCGCTGACGCTTCGCACTTCCCCACCCTGATCGCTTCGCGATCTGTCCCTCCCCATGAAGGGGAGGGAAGATATTACCACCACCCGCCGCCGGGGCCACGGGCGCTCTACGATACCAAAAGCCGCCGCCGGGTTTCGGGCGATTCGGGCCGCCACCGATTGGGCGAGGGACAATCCATGAGCACAGAACTGAATTTCCTCGAGGGCGACGCCCCCGGGATCGAAGACGTCACGCCGGTTACCGCGGACAATCCATCCTCGTTTTCCGACGCTTCGAAGTCCACCTCCGTCCCGCCGGGGCACGTGCCCCTGTCGGCGGTTCTGGACGAGCGTGAAAGGCGTCAGTCCGCGGAACGGGAGTTGTCCGATCTGCGGAATCACCTCGGCCCCGCGCCGGCGCCCCCTCTGGAGGAGCAGGTGGAGGCCCGGCTTTACGCCTCCAACCTTTCCGCCTCGCGCCGGTTCGCCGAGCGCGAGCACGGCAGGGAGGCGGTCGGCGCGATCCACCAGTGGGCCGTGGCGAGGTGCGACGCCGATCCGTTCTTCAATCAGCAGATGCGCGCATCGGACGATCCCTACGAGGCCGCCATCCAGGCTTACAACCGCGAGCGTGTGGTTGCCGAAGTCGGCGCGGGCGATCTCGAAGCATTCCGCGCCTGGAAGGCCGCCTCGGCCGCCCCCCAGGGGCAAGCCCCCTTCACATCCCGAACCCAGCCCGCCGCGCGCCTTCCCCGATCCCTCGCCAACGCGCCCGGAAACGGCGCGGCCGGACGCTTCGGCGTCGAGGTGGGAGAAGGGAACGCCTACGCCGGGCTCTTCAAATAGGAGCGCCTTAGATGGCCGAAACTATCCTCGCGACAGCCTCTGAACGGCAGATCTGGATTTCGAAGTATTTCCAGGAATACGTGCGGCAGTCACGTTTCATGCCCTACATGACCAACGCCGACATCAACAAAGGCGGCATCATCCTCACGCGATTCGAGATGCAGCAAGAAGCCGGCCGGGTAATCAACATCCCGTTCATCGGGCGTCTGAAGTCCGCCGGTGTCACCGGCGCCACGGTCCTGGACGGCAGCGAAGAGGACCTGACCAACTACAACTGCCCCATCACCGTCGACTGGCGTCGCAACGGCGTTCGAGTGCCCAAGAGCACCCAGTTCCGTACAGAGATCAATCTGCTGAACGCCGCGCGTGACGCGCTGGTGGTGTGGGAATCGGAGAAGATTCGCGACGATGTCATCCATGCCATGTTGGGCGTGGTGGCGGACGTCAATGGTACGGTGGCGCCGTGGGATCAGTCGTCCCCGGCTCAGCAAAACGCCTGGGTCGCCGCCAACAAGGACCGTGTGCTGTTCGGCTCTCTCGTCTCCAACTACTCGGGAACGCTGTCGACGGCGTTCGGCAATATCGCCACAACCGCCAAGGCGTCTGTCGCGAACGTCGGCCTGGCCAAGCGTATCGCCAAGCTCGCCGACCCGCGCATACGTCCGTTCCGGGCGACCGGCGGCGACGGCCGGGAGTTCTTCGTCTGCTTCCACGGCGCGCGAACCTTCCGGGACCTGAAGGCCGACAGCACCATGGTGGCGGCGAACACCCAGGCCCGGGCGCGCGAGTCGACGGGCATGCAGGACAACCCGCTCTTCCAGGATGGGGACCTGCTCTACGATGGTGTGATCCATCGCGAAGTGCCGGAGATCGACGACTACTGCGTGAACATGTCCCTGACCGGCGGCGGAACGGGTTTCACCGGGACCGGCGGGTCGGGCGGCGATATCCGGCCGATCTTCCTCTGCGGCGGGGGATCTGTCGGCATCGCGTGGGGACAGGAGCCGACGCCGAAGACCGACAACATCAAGGACTACGGCTTCCGGCCCGGGGTCGCGATCGAGGAACTGCTGGGCGTCAAGAAGATCAACTTCAACGGCGTCCAGAACGGCATCGTGTCGATGTTCGTGGCGGCCGCGGCCGATAGCTAGAAAAGTAAGGGTTCACCACGAAGCCACGAAGGACACGAAGTGATTTTGTATCTGCGCGCCGGAGGCGTATGTCTATTGAACCGAAGATATGATTGACGGCGTTGCCACCGTTTATTCTTTGTGACCTCTGTGTCTTTGTGGTGAATTTTTTCTTTCTTTCTGAAACACAAATTCATTGAAAGGAGGCCGTGATGGCCACCACCTATTCGACACCTCTATATGCCCAAAATCAGCCGGCCGGGACCGGGCATGGCTTCAACCAGATCACACAGCATCTGCACGCCATCAGCCCGGTCATCTCCACGTGGGCGATCAACGACGTCGTCAACTGCGGGTACATTCCGCGAAACGCGATCATCGCCAGCGCTGTGCTCAAGGCGGCCTCGCAGCTCGACTCCAACGCCACGCCGACCCTGACCTTCGACCTCGGCGTCCCAGGGGCGCCGCAGTTGTTCAAGGCCGCGATCACCACCGTCGGGCGCCTCGCGGGCGCCTCCGTCGACACCGGCAACAGCGTTGCGGCCGCGGGTTACCTCTACAAGAACCTCACGGGCGCCAAGCAGGCGATCATCATCACCGTGCATACGGCCGCCGCCACCCCCGTGGCGGGCGCGCTCGAGCTCGATGTAGAATACTACGTTGAGGACACCGTCGGCTCGAACCCGTAGCCGCGATGTCGCGCGGGCGAGGGTGAGCAGATCCTATCCCGCGCCTTTTCATGCCCCTGAAAATGGAGTGCCGCATGCGTGCTCGTTATGTCGGTCAAGACGCCGAAACCACGACGTTCGGAAAGACCTTCCATCAGTGGACGTGGGTCAACGTCGATGCGCTGGGCGATTATCCGCGCGAAGCCCTGGCCCAGAACCCGCAATTCGAGACCGAAGTGGCGATCGACGGCGATCCTGCGCCGCAATCGCTCGAACCTGCGATCGAGGATGAAACCATCACCGAGGACGCGGCGCCGATGTCCGATTTGGCGGCGGAGGCGTGATCGACTATAATGCGCGTCGTCATGTCCTTACTGGAATTCACTGCGGCCGAACGTTTTACGCACGCGCTCGCAGAGTCTTCGGCGCACGACGCGCTACTGAGCGACATCGAGGCCCGCACAGCCCGGATGGACGCCGTCGTGGACGAGGTCGTGGCGCGCTTGTCGCCGACGCCTGGCATGGGCGAGGCGCAGAAGGCCTTGAACCTGAAGTTGGCCGACGGGCTGGCGTCACTTCTGTCGGCGCACATCGATGTGCAGGCGGCCAACGTCGAACAGCGCCGGCGCGACGGCGACCCGACGCTAGTCGACGTGGCGATCGAGGTCCACGACGACACGGTTCGGCAATACTACAGGTTGCTCGCCCTCCGGTCTGATCTGGACCCCGAGTGCCGGCCGACCGGCGAACGGCTGAAAAGTGCGGCGGATATCGACGATTGGGCGGAACGGATTCTCGCCCAGGCCAATGCCAAGTCTTGAGCCGAGCGACAGGTTCAACAAAGCCGTTCGAAAGATCGCCGAACGTGATGAGTCGATGTTTCGACTGGTTCAGAAGACCCTCAAAATTTTTGCGGCGGATGTTCATCATCCCGGACTGAATTTCGAAAAAATAAAAGGGACGAGCTATTGCTCGATCCGAGTCAACCGGGGCGATCGCATCGTGCTCAAGGCCAGCGGGCCTGACACCTACGAGATCGTCGATTTCGGCGACCACGACTCCATGTATCAGCGCTACGGCTAACGCCGCTCGCGCATTGCGCGAGAGGGTTCATCCATGGCCACCTGCCGGGTGATCATCGCCGAAGCCATGAGGGCCGTGAAGGCGCTCGGGCAGGGCGACGCGCCGACGATCGACGAGCTCACCACCGCGCTGGAGGCCGTGCAGAACCTTGTCATGGATCTGCACGATGCGCGTGGGCCGATGCTGGATGTCGACGTGCCGGGAAGCTACGCCTCCCCGACGTGCAATCCGTGCGATCCGTGCACTCCGCCGACGGGTCCGCTGACCTGGATCCCCTCCGAGAACCAGCGGATCAGGATCCAGGCCGGCGCGACGGTGACCATCACCCTGCCCAACGCCATCCCGCTGGCCAACACGCCCGACCCCTACGACTACGGCTTCATCGCCGGCTCCGTGGCGCCGCCGACGGGAACGACGGGCGCCGCGGACGGCGTGGCCTATCGCCAGCCGCGCGACGGCGCCCGGATCGAGATCGTCGGGATGACGCAGGCGCTCTATTTCTATCGCGCCGACATCAACAGCTGGGTGGCCGCCACCGGGCTTACACTCGATGCCGAGGCGCCGATCAACAATCGCTACACTTCGGCGCTAGCGGCTCTGGTCGCGGAACGGCTGATGGAGACGCTGCCTGGCGTGGATGAACCCACGCCAGGTCTGGCCAAGCGGATCGCCCGCGGACGTTCGGCGCTGATGCTGCAGACCGGAACGACACGCGGCCGGGTCGCGGCGGACTATTTCTGATGGCGGTCAGCGCGCCAGTTCAACTGGGCTCGGCCACGGGCGCGCCGGGGTCGTTGACGCAAGCGCTCACCACCTCCATCGACTCGCCGTACGGAAATACGATCGTGGTGCTGGTCGGGGCAAGCACGGCCAACGCCATCAACGCGGTCACCGACAGCGCCGGAAACACCTATGCGGCCGGTGTGAGCTACACCGACGGGGCTAGTTTCAGGCAGCGGCCCTTCTGGTGCCTGAACGCACTGCAACTGCCCAGCGGCGGGACGATTACCGCCACCTTCAACGCGACCGGCGCCGTGAAGCTGGTCGGCGCCGTGTCGGTCAGCGGGCTGGCGGCGGCGGATTCTCAAGCGGCCGGGGCGACAGGCGCAGGCACGGCCCCGTCCATCGCCACGGGCGGCCTGGGATGGCCCGCCGAGATCGTGTTCGGCATGCTGAGCGTCAAGACCGGCGCAGCCGACGCCTTCACCGAGGCGCCCGGCTTCACCGGCAATTCGCCGGCGCTTGCGACGGCGGCGCTCCGCTGGGCCTGGCAGATCGTCACGTCCAGCGCCGGCGTTACCTACGCCCCGACTCTGGGAACCTCACGCACGTGGGGCGCCAACACACTCACCTTCTCGGGCGCCGTCGCTTCGCCCTTCAACCGGGCGGCCCAATTCACCTACCTGGAGATCTAGCCTGATGACCGGACGCATGTATTCGATCAGCTTCACGGACGTGTCGGTGAGCGCCGCGCAGGACCTGATCAACATCACCGCCACCACTGGGATGGCGTTCAAGATCCATCGCATCGAGGGTGCGCAGCGCACGCTGACCGCCTGGGAGGCCAAGCCGGTGAAACTGGTCCGCTTTCCCGCGACGGTGACCGCCGGCTCGGGCGGGTCGGCGGTGACGCCGGCCAGGCTGAACAACGGCGACGCCGCCGCCACGGTCACGGCCCGGTCGAACGACACCACGGCGATGACGACGAATGGTTCCGCGAGCGTCCTGCTGACGGAGGATTTTATCTTTCTCAACGGCTTTCTGGTCGTGTTCACGCCCGATGAGCGGCCGGTGATCGCGCCCTCGCAGGGCGTGGCGCTGAACCTGCCCGTGGCGCCCTCCGGCGCCACCAGCATGAGCTTCACCATCATCATCGAAGAGCTGTTCTAAGCGCTTCCTACCCAAGGGGCGGCGCGATGTCCTGGGTCTTTAGAGAGCCGCTCGAACCGGCCATCTTCGGCCGGCGGCGAGTCTTCGCACCCTCGGTGGCGCGGCGCGGCCCCGCGCGAGCCGCGACGACTTTCGCATTCGACCTCTGGTCCGATGATGCGTGGCCGGCCCCGCGCCGCGGCCGCGCGCCGGCGCCGGCGGTCCACGCCGTCACCCCGCCGTTCAGCCCTGCGCGACGTCTTCTGGCGGTTCTGCTGGCCTGCGGCGCCTACGACATCGAGCAACCCTGGCGGGGCCAGGCGCGCCATCCGAGCGGCCATGCCCAGCCAGGCGACGACGCCGGGCGATCGGCCAGCTTCACGGTCAGCTTCACCGGCAAGGGCGACGATCCCTACGGCGGGGTGGGCCTCTCCGCCGCGACCACGATCGCGCTGGGTGTCGACACAGGCCGCGAACTGGCCGTGCAAAATCTTTCCGTCTTCGGCGGGTCGAGCGCCAGCCGCGCCGTCTGACCCCCTCTTCTGAAAGGACCGACCATGGACCCTCGCTCCGAGGCCTGCCTTCGCCTTGTCGAACCCGATCTGTGCAAGTTGATCCGCAGCGCGGCGCAGACGCCTCAGCCGTTCGAAGTCACCTATGGCGTCCGCACGCTCGCGGCCGAGGCGCAGGCCGTGGCGGCGGGCCGTTCGCAGACGATGCACAGCCGCCATCTGCCCAACAATGCGGGCTACGCCGCGGCGGTGGACGTCACGCCGCTGATCGATGGCAGGCTGTCATTCGCGCCCGGGAACGAGGCGCGGGTTTACGGCAAGCTCGCCACCCAGATCAAAGCCTCCGCCCGCGCGCTGGGCGTCACGATCGAATGGGGCGGCGATTGGCACACCTTCAAGGACTGGGGCCATTTTCAGCTTCCATGGAGCACGCACCCGTGACGACTCTCAACCCGCAGGTCATCCTCGCCGCCGGGGCGCTCGCCATACTGGGCGGCATCGGCGCGGCCATGCTGGTCTTGCCGATCCCAGCGAGCAACACCCAGTCGGTGACGTTCATCCTGGGCGCCCTGGCCGGGGCGCTCACCATGCAGGGCGTCGTGAAGACCGCGCCCTCGACTCCCTCGATCCCAGCCGCCGAAAGCGGCGCTCTCAAGGACCCTCCGGTATGAGACGCTGCATTCTTGCCGTCGCCGCAATCGGCGCGGCTGTCGCCATGGCCGGCTGCCAGTCTCTCGGGACCCTGGAGAAGGCCGCCAGCACCTTGATCGCCGACAACAAGGCGGCCGGCCAGCCCGAGCCAGCCTAGCCGTCCGGCCACACAGCGACGCCCGCTGCCTGACCCCTCCCTCGAGCGAAGGAACACCCCATGGGCACACAATCCGGCATCGCCGGCACACTCGACGTCAGCATCGTCGGCAACGCAGGGCAGCTGCCGATACCGGAGGGGGCGGTGGCATTCAGTGCGAGTTCTAACAGTGTGGCTAACGCCACGGCGCAAGCCGTCACGCCGGCGTCGGTTGGAAAGATCACCTATGTGAGCGGCTTCCAGGTTACCGCGTCAGGCGCAACAGCAGGTCTCGCTGTAACCGTGAACCTCGCAGGAACAATTGGCGGGTCTAACTATTACACATTCGTGTTTCCCGCCGGGGTGTTGGTTGCAGCGCAACCTCTACTCGTGACATTTCCAATTCCCGTCGCGGCTAGCGCCGCGAACACCGCAATGTCAATCAACCTGCCTCCGGGCGGTGCCGGAAACGCTAATGCGACTGTGAGTATCCAAGGCTACCTGCTTTAGTGCGCTGTGTGCTCGGCGACCAAAAGGCAAAAAAAGCGATCAATTATCGACTAAGGGGAAGAATCGGACCATGTTCAGTTCGCCGGGTAGCATCGTTCCCTTGACCGCGCTGGCACCCCTCACTGGCCCAGTCGCGACCGACATCTTGCCGATTCAACGGGCCTCGCCGATGCAGTCGGTGACGGCGGCACAGCTGCAGGGATATGTTGTCAATTCGGTTAAGTACTACGGGGCAATGGGCGATGGAGTCACCGACGACACCGGACCGATCCAGTCGGCTATCAACACCGGGTTGCCGGTCTATTTCCCGGCTGGGGTGTACCTAATCAGCGAGACCCTGCTCTTCACAGCGTCTGCCAATCACGGTCAAGTGGTGCGGGGCGCGGGCCCGGTCGCCACTGATGGAACCGGCGCAGGCAAAACCATAATTCGTCCAGGCACCGGCGTGCCGGTCGCTATTCAGATCGACGGCACGCCATTCGGCGGCTACGTGCAAGGCTTCGGCCTTGAAGATTTGACCATCGACATGGCCAATATGGCGGATGCATCTACGAGCGTTGCAATACTGCAAGCGCAAGCGTTTGGCGGTCGTTACAGAAACGTCAAGATCATTAACGACGGGGCAAGCAAGCGCGGCTGGAAATTTACAACCGGCGCCTACACGACCACCATACACGGCTGCAAGGCAAATTTTGTAGAGTGCACTGGCTCAAGCACCGCAAACGGTGTGACGACGCTAAGTTTTTATGACTTCGATGGGAATCAACTCTCTGCGATCTATACCAACTCGATCACCGTGATGGGCGGGTCATGGCAGGGGATTGGCACCACTAAATTCAAGTTCCGGTTTGGAACCGATTTTTGGCTAAAGACCGATGTCGAGGGGTCGGGCGTCTTTCTCGACGTCGATAGCTCGGTCAATGCGCTGCGGACTCAGTGCGAGCTGCAGGGGTTCTCAGGGACCTACATGAACGGTACGCCCGCCGCATCGAGCATGTTGTTCGACCAACAGGTCAACTACAATACCTATCCATTCAACATGACGTTCGGATACTTCCAGTTCAACAGTCAGGGCGTCGCGGCGCGATCTTCTCTCCACAGTGGCGCCCCCGTCGCGAATTATTATCTGGAAATCGGGCGCACAAGTCTTGAGCTGCTACTTGGCGTGGCAGCGTCGAGCAACGATTTTGTGCCTGGTACGAGCGCCGGCGACGCAGTCGTGGGTGGTTGGCAGACCGGCGGAAACCTGTTCCTTGCAGCCGGCGCCGTACCGGTCGCAAAGCTAACGCCCACCGGGTTCAACACCTTCGGGACGGGCCAATTAAAGTGCGGGCAGTTTGTCCTTGTGCCCGCGACTGATGGTCGCGATGTGTTCGTGATCAAGAGTGCCGACGGGACGGGCTTAGTTGACATCACAACCAGCGAAACGACCAGTGCCAGCACGCTCGCGATTGCGCAGGGGATGAGTCTTCTCGGCTATACCGACGGGTTCGCGACTCAGTCATGGAAGGTCAACTCGGCGACAGGCGCGATCCAGGCTGGTTCCCAAATTTACCCGGGCTCGGGAACGTCATCAACGCCCGTGGTCACGACTGCTGCGGGCATTCTCGCGGGCAACGGTCACCCACCCAACTCGATCGGCAATGACGGAGATTTTTACCTACGTGGTGACGGTACACACGGTTCAATGAACTTGCTTTGGCACAAAGAGGGCGGCTCCTGGGCAGCGATCCTGTAAAGTCGTGCGATGCGCGCGCCTTTTTCGATCTTCGTGACCTGGATTGTGGCCTTTGCGGCAGTGGCTTCTCTCTATCTGCCAAGTTTGTTTGGATTTCCATCAAGCGTGTCGACGCCGCTCATCGCGGGTGTGATCGCACTCGGCCTGACCATCCTTGCGTTCCAAGGCTTTCCGGCTTTCCCCATTGCGCCGGCCGCCTGGCCTTTACGGGGGCTTTCAGTGGTATGTTTGGCGTTCGCTCTTTTGGCGTTCTCGATATCAGCTGCCCTGGGTTACCCTGATCGGGCATACAGCTTAAGCGATTGGGGCCTTCTGGGGCTTCAGGCAGGAACTCCCGTCCTCGTCGCCCTGAACAGCCGTCGCATGCAACTGCTGAGTGCGTTGGGCTGGATATGTGTCGCGTTCGCGACCGCTGACATGACGGCCAATATTTGGTTTGCTCTTCAAGGTGAATGGCAGCGTGATCCGGGATTTTCAGGCAACACCCATGCCGCTGGCCTAGTAGGGTTCACTGGAGTGGCTTTTCTGGCCGCACGCAAGCAGTCACGGTTGCGCTGGGTGTTGATCCTCGCTTTAATTGGGTCTCTTTGTTTAATAGATGCCCGCCGATATCTCGGCATGGCGCTCGTAGCCACCGTCCTATTAAATTGTCGTTCAGCACTCAAATTTCCTCTGGTTGTTGTTACATTGGCATCGGCAGCGATAGGTCTCTATGGGACCTTCACTACGGGGCCTCTGAGCTTTGGAGACAATCTTCGAGCTAGCCTGATGGAAACAGGTTTAGACGATGCCCTGTCACATCCGTTCGTCGGGTCAGGGCCGATGTGGCGCGACGCTAGCGGTTTGGAGGCAACCTACCAGAGTCTCGCAGGCTCGGGCGTCACTGAGTCTGGCGTCCTTGATCTTTCAATTGCTTACGGAGTGCCGGGCGCAGTCCTTTTTGTGCTTGCTCCAATGTTAGCGCTACTCGCTCCGCGCTCGAAGCTCACTCTGCCGGCCGTTATGCTGGCAATGCTGGCAGCTGAACTTGCATTTGGAGACTCGCTCACAGGCTTTCTTGGAGCGATATTGTTTTTCACGTCGCTTACAATTTGTCAACGCGACGAACTTCGCCTTATCGCTACGGCGTAAGGCCCGAGCGGCGGGGGTCGGGGTACCCCCGTGTCATCTGACCGCCTTCGCTAACGGCTTCGGCGGACGAACGGCCGTTTTCTCCCGCGACGCGGGAATTTTCATGGAGTGTGGCGATGTCAACCCCGGTGGTCAGGGACGTGATCAACCGCGCCGCGCGGCTGAATGGATCGATCGCGACCGGGGACGCGCCGTCGGTCGATGAGCTCAACGATGCGATGCTCAGCCTCAACATCATGAAGCGAGCGATGTTCGGCACGCTGATCGGCACGCGGCTCAGCCCGCAGGACTGCACCGGGCTGACCATGGCGCAGGCAGAGAACGGCGGGGAGTATCAGATCCCGGCGGTGGGCTTTCTGTTGACGGCGCCGGCCAATCCCCGCTCGGGGACGCGCTTTGGGGTGGTCGACGCCAATCTCAATTTCTCCACCACGCCCTGCACGATCGCGCGCAACGGGCGGCTGTTGAACGGCTCTGCCTCGAACCTGGTGCTGACGACCAACGGGCAGAACGCGCGGTTCTGGTTCCGCGGCGACACCGGCAACTGGATCGAGGAGACCGATTACCAGACGCCCGACGACGCGATCGAATTTCCCGAGTCGCTGATCGCCTACATGCCCAACATGCTGGCGGTGGCCATGGCGGCGGAATATGGCGCCGATCTTCGCCAGGACGTGGTCGCGGCCGCGGCGGAAGGGCGCCAGGCGTTCGCCCGCGCCTATGCCCGGCGCGGGCGTAACCAGATCGATCCGCCGATCGGCGTGGAGCCGGTCGGGCTGCAAGCGGCGCTCGCGGGACGCTAGATGGCCAGCCCTCCGTTCGAGCCGATCGCATTGCCGGGATCGGCGTCGGCAAAGCAGATCGCGCAATTCCGCTCGGATGGGGCCAACAGCCTCACCGGCTTGCGGATCCCGTTCTTTTCCGACGCCTTCTCGCGGGCCTCCGGCCTGCCGGACGTTCGGCTGCTGAACTTCGTCACCGAGGCCACGCCGCTGCGCGAGGACCGGCCCTATGCGCCGATGGTCGGCATGCGGGAGATTCGCTATTCGCGGCCGGGGGTCGTCGCCAGCCCGCTCACGATCGGGTCCGGGCCGATACGCGGCTTCCAGCCCTCGGCGAGCACGCTGGGGATCGCCTCGGGCGGCGCGGTCTACGACAACACCGGCGCGCGCCTTGGGAGCATCACCGGCGCCGATCTCGTTCGCTACGCCACCAGCGGCGTCCAGCAGGTTATCGTGGCGGATGGCGTGGCCTATCTCCTCAGCGGCGGCGCCTACGCCGCCCTGCCCAACACAGTGCTGCCGCCGGTGCAGGATGTCGCCTATCTCGCGGGCCGATTCGTCTATGTGTCGCAGAACTCCGCCACGTTTTACTGGTCGGACGTCAACGATGCGGCGAACATCAACGGGCTGAACTTCGCTTCGAACCAGACCGCGGCCGATACCACGCTGGGCGTCGCGGTGCTGAACAATCAGCTGGCGTTCTTCGGAACGCAATCGGTGGAGTTCTGGAGCCCCAACGCCAACGCGTCGGCGACCGATCCGGCGTTCCTGCCGAGCCTGGGGACCGGATACCAGCGTGGGTGCGCGGCGCGCGACACCATCGCCTTCGCCGACAATGCGCTCTTTTGGGTCGGCGAGAACAGGGTCGTGTACCGCACGGGCGCTGCGCCCACGCGGATCAGCTCATCGTCGATCGAGGACAAGCTGCGGCGGTGCGAGGATCTGGCCCGATGCTCGGCGATCGTCGCGACGTTCGAGGGCCACGAGTTCTACGTGTTGAACGTGCCGGGTGTCGGTTCCTATGCTTACGATATCAGCCGGATCGGCACGGCGGCGGGCGCATACGGCGACAGCCATGAGCGTGGCCAGTGGTGCGAATGGGCGAGCTATGGTCGCACGCAGTTCCGCGGGCGCGTCGCGGCGCTGTTCCAGGGGCGACTGTACATCGGCGACGACACGACCAACGACGTCGGCGTTATGACGGTGGGCGCGTTCACCGACTACGGCGGCGCCATGACGCGTCAGGCCAGCGCTTTCATCAAGGTCGAGGAGGGCCGGCCGCGCTGCGATAGCCTTGTTCTCCACGGCGTCATGGGCGTGGGTAACCCGAGCGATCCCGGATCTTCGCCGACGGTCGAGATGCGCTACAGCGACGACGGCGGCCGAATGTTCAGCAAATGGCGCCCGGGAGCGCTGGGGCCGATGGGGCGGTATCTGACCCGCGCCTACTGGCAACGCCTTGGCCTGATGCGTGCGCCCGGGCGCCTGGTCGAGGTGCGGTGTTCGGATCCAGTCAATGTGGTGTTCTCTCATCTCGAGCTGAACGCGGGCAGGCCGGCGCAGTAGAACCAAGAAGAGCGCGCCACGGGCGAAGCGCGCGAAGACCTCAGAGGGCGGCGTAGCCTGCCACCCATCGTCCGGATCGTGTCTGATCGCGGGGCCGGCGCACGTCGAGTCGTTTCGCGCCCTTCGCGGCGCCTCTTCCGTCACCTGCCTGGAGGCAATGCGATGTCCGCCCAATCGGTGAACATACCGCCCTGGCAGGCGCCGATGGTGGATGCCGCAGGAAGGATCACCTCGCCGTGGCAGTGGTGGTTGACACAGATGTACGACCGGTCGGGTGGGACGGCGGACAAGGTCGACGCGGCTCACGCGGCTGCTTTGGCGGCGGTTCCGCGAACGACGCAGGTCGTAGCGGGCGGCGGGCTGCAGATCGGAGGCGCACTCGGCGGCAATGTGGCGGTGGCGTTCTATAGAGTCAGGGATGGCGTCGCCAATCTGCCGACATCGGGCAACAGCGAAGGCGATTGGGCCTATGCCCTCGATGGCTGCAAGACGGGCGAGACGACAGGCGCCGGCACGGGCGTGCCGGTATGGTGGTCGACGCCCGCGGGCGTTGGCGGTTGGTACACGGCCGCCGGATCGGCGGTGAGGGCGTGATCCGCGAGCAGCGCGACCCAGCGTTTTGGCGCGAGATCGCCTCCCATCCCGCCTTGGCCGGCGCACTGCTGGGGCTGACCCCTGATCAGGTGGGGGAAATCGCGGCGCGGCCAAATGTCCTGCCTCTGGCCAGCGCCAACGGCGGCTACTTCTTCGGCTGTTTGGACGGCCTGGGCATGGCGCTGGAACTGCACAGTCTGTTCCGGCCCGCGGGGTGGGGACGTGAGGCCGCCGCCGCCGGCAAGGAAGCTCTTGCGCGGGTGTTCCGCACCGCTCAGGCAATCACAACCTATGAAGTCCTTGGCAACGATCGCAGCCGGCCCCCGCGGTCCTATGGATTCGCGCGAGCCGGTGATTGGCAGGACACGGACCGTGGAACGGTGAGGCTGTGGGTGTTGACCCGCGCCGATTGGGAATCGAGCCCAGTATTTTGGAGACACAGACATCATGCCAATAGCTCTGATCGGCGCCGGGATAGCGGCGGCCGGATCGATCGGCGGGGCGCTGATCAGCAGTTCGGCGACCAATAACGCCGCCCATGAAGCTTCCAGCGCGGCGGCGGCGAACAACGCGCTTCAGAGCCAGATCTACCAATCGAACAAGGGACTTGAGACGCCCTACATCAACGCCGGCGACGCGGCGAACACCGAGTTGCAAGGCTTTCTGGGTCTTGGGGGAAGCAAGGCGGCGTCGACGGCGGCGCTCAACACCTATCTCAACTCCACCGGCTATCAATTCAACCGCGATCAAGGGATCAGCGCGATCACCGGCGACAAGGCGGCGGCGGGGTTGCTGAACAGTGGATCGACGCTACAGGCGCTGGACGCCTTCGGCACGAACCTGGCCGACCAGTACGGGCAGCAGTATGTCGGCAACCTGCAGAACATGGTCGGCACGGGGGTGAGCGCGGCCAACTCCCTCGCGGGGGAGGGCGAGACCTACGCCAACCAGGTCTCGACCAACAATAACAACGCTGCGACCGCCGCCGCCAACGCCGGTATCGCGAACGCCAACACGCTCAATGGCGCGATCACCAACGCCTTCAACGCCTATGGCGCGGCCCGAGGGCAAAGCTCCTTCCTGGGCGGCGGGTCCGGCGGCAACGCGTTTCTAGGAGGATGATCAATGACCGAGGCCATGCCATTCGTCGCGCCGGCCATTGGGCCCCAGCCGGACGCCGCGACATCCTACGCGGCGGCTTTCCAGGTCGGCCGGAGCCTGGCGCGGGCCGGCTCCGCCGCGCGCGCCGCACCCCAAACTTCTCTGGGTAGCGGCGGACCAAACGCCGCAGTCGGCGATATCGCTCATCTGGCCGCCCAGATCGACGCGATGCCGCCGGCGAAGCGAGGCGCCGTCATCGCGCGGGCCCAGGAGAGCAACGAACAACTGGCGCACGTACTCATCGGGCTCAGGAGCTATCCTCCTGATCAGCGCCTGGCGATCGCGCGTCACCTGGCGCAGACCATGGGCCTCATCGATCCGAACGGGGTCGGCGATGGAGACGTCTCGGACCAGGGGATCGACGCGCACCTAGCCCAGGCGATGTCGGTCGAGCAGTTCCTGAAGCGCGAGCAGCTGTACGCGTCGATTCCGTTACCCGCTGAATCTCATGCTGAACCGGGCGCGCCCTCGCTTACGGCCCGGGACGCTCCGCGCGCCAATTCAACCGGCGCCGACCATCTGACGAACGTGCAACTCTCAACCGCGTTAGGACTTTAACATGCCGGCATCGCCGCAATCCCAGCCCATCCCATCCCAGGCGCAAATGTTGGCGGAGGCCTATCGCCGCGGCCTGCTGAGGCCGGCGCAAGCCGCCGCCTATGAGGCGGCCGCCCTGCGAGGGGCAGTGGATGATCCATACGCGGCCGGACGAGCCGACGAGAGAACATCGGCGCGAGGCGCCGCACGTGGCGCGAAGCTGGCTTTCACCGGATCAATTCCGTTCATGAACGAAGGCGGGGCCGCGATGGCCGCAGGCGCCGGCGCAATCGGTAACATGATGAACAATCGGCCGGCCGATTTTGGCGGGCAATGGAACAGAGCCCGCGCGCTGCAGCAAGGCTACCTGGACCAATTCGGTGCGGATCACCCGATCGCCACGACCGGTCTCAGAACCGCCGGGCTTGCCGCACAGGTCGCCGCCGCCGTCGGCACCGGCGGCGCCAGCGAAGCGGCGTCCGGCGCCGCCGCCGCGCGAAGCGGACTTGCCGCCTCCGGAAAACGCCTGGCGATGAGCGGCGCCCGCAACGCCGCCATGGGCGGGAGCGTCGCCGCCCTCAATGCGGCCGCGCAACCGGGGACACTGCGGCAACGCGCGCTGGCGGCTGACAATGCGTTCCTGCCGGGCGCCGCCATCGGCGCCGCCGTGCCGATCACGGCGTCGGCGCTACCGGGATCCATGGCCATCGCGCGCCGCGCCGGGAGCGCGATCCGGGACGGGATAGAAGGCCTGCCAGGCCTACCGGCGGTTCGGTCGCAAGCGCCGGCGGTTGCTGGGCCGGCAAGCGCGCTGGCGAGTGAGGGTATCCCCATCACCCTCGGCCAGCGATTGGGGGGCCCATTCTTGAGCGCCGAGAACCAGACGTCGCGATTGCCGTGGCTGGGTTCAGCGATACGGGACGCCCAGGCGAGCGGCCAGCAAGGCCTGAACAGAGCGCTCGCGAACCGGGTGCTGGCGCAGATCGGTCAAACGCTGCCAGCCAATGTGCCGGTCGGCCAGGCTGCGGCCGATTTCGTCAACGCCAAGGTCGCCAACGCACGAGATATCGTCCTGGATGGGATCGAGTCGGTGGAACCCGACGCCCGGTATGCAGGTGATGTGCAGGCCGCGCTGTCGAAGGCCGACAGGTCTCTTCCAAAAGACCTTCGCAGGCATTTTGCCGGTATCGTCAATGACGCTGCGGAAAGGCTAACAAACGGCGCGGCCAATTCAGAGACGATAAGGGACATTTTTCAACAAATCGACGATGAAATTGAAGGTCATATCGATTCACCCAACCCGGATGAGGATAATTATAGTCTGCATTTGCAAAATTATAAGGACAGTATCGCCGCTCTTGCGGGCCGGCAAAATCCAGGCTTTATGGCCGATTACACGGGAGGCGAGAAGGCAAAACTCATCGCGAACCTGTTCAGTGACGCCACGTCGCGCGCAGCTGGAGATCCGAACGGATTCGACGCGGCGGCCTTGCTGCAGGCCCACGACGCCTTGCCGACGAGCCACATAAGTGATCTGGCGTCCAGCGCCTTGCCGCCGACCCTGGACCTGGCCGACAGAGCCAACGTGGTCATGGGCGCGCCGACCCCGCCAGTCGGCGCCAAAGTGCGGCCGACATTTCTGGGCGCCGGACTGGGTGCGGCGGCAATTCCCAATGCCTTGGCCGGCCGCTCGGTCGCCAACGCCTTCGAGCTGGCGCCACCTGGCGGTGTCGCACAACGGCTCGCGCGGCTCAATGCATTCATACCCGACCTGACACCCGGCTTGACTGCGGCGGGCGGGCTCGCAGCGGCCGCGGCCAGTAGGCCGCAGCAACAGCCACGGGCTCTAGGCGGCCCGTAGCGCGGCTCCGCTGGACCAGATCCGTCACTGTCCCTGCCGAACGTCAATCCCAAGCCGAACCCTGCGCGATTGGCATTTGACGCCCTTCAGGAAGGAATATTAATGACGGGCCTACTCCTTCCCGTTCCCGGACTGCGCGCGGTCGACCAGAGTGGCGCTCCGATGGCGGGCGCGCTCCTGCAGTTCTACATTTCCGGAACGACGACGCCCACGCCGGTCTACACCGCCGCGGACCTGCTCACGCCGCTCAGCGATCCCGTCAGCAGCGATTCGACGGGCCTTTTTCCGCCTATCTTCTATGACCCGACGATTACCTATCGGGCCCAGCTGCTGACCAGCGGTGGCAGCGTCGTGCAAGACGTCGACCCTGTCGCCGCGCCTTTCGTGAACGCCAACGGTTCGATCACGGCAGCCATGTTGGCCGGTGGCGTCGCGGTCGCCAACATCGGCTACGGGCCGGTGAACAAGGCGGGAGACACTGCGACCAACCTGTTACTCTCCAACAGTTCGCTCGCAACGAACAGCGCCGGCTATCTCGGCGCGCCGCGCAATGGTCAGAACAACAACTATACCTTCGCCCTCAGCGACTCCGGAGGCTGCGTCCTCTGCGACAACACGGGTGGTTTCACCTGGACGATACCCGCGGGGGCGACAGTGGCGTTTCCGGCCGGGACGCTCATCATGGTTCGAAACCGCGCTGCCGGCTCGATCACTATCGCGCCCGCCAGCGGCGTCGTGTTGCGCAAGGCGGGGCTAAGCGGGAGCGCCAGCGTATCCCTTTCCATCTGGGGCTTCGCGACGCTGTTCATGGACGAAACAAATGAATGGGTCATCAGCGGCGCGGGGATTTCATGACCGGCGCGCTGATGAGCACCGTCAATGGGCCGACCGGCGGAGGCGGGGGCGGCGGCTCGGGAAACCACCCGAACGCCTTGTTCTGGTCCAACCCCTATGGTTACACGACCGCCTCGACGCAGGTGCTCTCCATATCCGGCGTCGGGACCGGATCGGCGCCGATCACCACGACAAACAGCGGCGCGGCACCCCTCAACTATATCCTCAATGGCGACAGTGTTCGCTACGCCGGCGCCTTCCAGGTGAGCGATGGCGATACGCTGGGTTGGTCGCTGCTAAATCTTACATCGTCGACCGAAACAGGGAGCGTGGTCGTGTCGAGCGGAACGTTCACCGTGGGCGCGTTCGCCTATGTCGTTCGCGGCAACAACTACTGATTGGGAGCGCCGGAATGAACAGCAACGACCTCACTGTCTCGGTGCTGGCGGCGTCGGGCCTGGGCCAATTCGCTGGATTACTCATTTGGGGAGCGACTCTCAGCCATCGCGTCAAGACGATCGAGCGTGATATCGAACCGCTGCGATCTCTGGCGGCGTCGGTCGCTCGCCTGGAGGCAAGGCTCGAGGGACTGATGGAACAGTTGCGGGAGCTCAGCTTTTCGATCCGTTGGGGCCGCAGCCCTCCTATGGACGACCATCCGCCGGATAAATAGCGGCCGACGTCGCCTAGCAATCACCATGTTGCTGCGCACCCAAAGTGCGCTAGGCAACCCGGATGAGCTCTTTCGACTTCGTTGCCTGTGTGGTCGGGGCCGGCGCCGTCGGCTTGGCTTGCGGCTTCGCCCTGTCTCGCCTTGGTCTGGATGTCGTCGTAGTGGAGAGAGAGCGCGCGATCGGCCAGGGAATTTCGTCAAGGAACTCCGAGGTTGTCGTGACCGCCCCCTTCGAACGCGCGATGGTTCGCGCCGACGGCGGTTTCGGGGTCGAAGCGGGCGGTCAGGCGGCCACTCGGTTCACGGCGCGCCTGCTGGTGATCGCCGCCGGGCTGGGCGCGCAAGCCTGTGCGAGCCGGATCGAGGGCTTTGCGCTGTCTCTGATACCGCGATTGCACTATGGCGAAGGCATGTATTTTCGCCTCAACGGCCGCGCGCCCTTCGAGCCGCTCATCTATCCACTTCCAATCCCTGGTGCGTTGGGCACGCATTATCGCAAGGACCTCGGCGGCCAGGCCGTCTTTTGGGCCAGATCTCAGTTTCGTCGACCACGAGGACTACAGCGTGGACCCAGAACGCGCCACGAGCTTTGAGGCCTATATCCGACGGTTCTGGCCAGCCTTTCCCCATGACGCGCTGACGCCTGACTATGCAGGCCTTCGACCAAAGATCCACGGAGCTTGCGAATTCCAACCCGATTTTCGCATTGACGGCGAGAGCGCACATAAGATCCCGGGACTGGCAGCTCTATTCGGCCTCGAAAGCCCGGGTCTCACATCATCTCTCGCGATCGGAGAGGAAGTCGCGGTCATTCTTGGCGTGTGAACCTCGCCATCGTGCTTGATGGCGGCCAGCTTCCCCCCTATAAGCCGCCCTCCCGCGCGCGCGCCGTTGGCTGGGTAGCTCAGATGGTTAGAGCGGTGGATTCATAACCCACAGGTCGGCGGTTCGATCCCGCCCCCAGCTACCACGGACAGGATCAGGGATGAGGTCACCGACCCGTGGGGATGTCCTTGAAGGCCACATCCTTGTCGAGGCGAATATCCTGTGGAAGCCCGAGCACGCGTTCGGCGATGATGTTGCGCAGAATCTCGTCCGTTCCCCCGGCGATCCGCATGCCGGGAGCTCCCATCAACGCGGTTTGGAACGATGCGGCCAGCGGCGCCATGTCCGGGTCGCTGATAATTCCAAACTGATCTTCCAGTTCGAGGGCCGTATTGGCCATGTCTTGCATCAAGGCGGCGGACACGACCTTGCCTATCGAACTCTCGGGCCCCGGTGTCTGTCCACGCGAGAGCGCGGTCTGGGTGCGGTAGCGGGTATACTTCAAGCCCTCCGCCTGCACGTACCAGTCGGCGATCTTCTCCCTTAGGGCGGAATCCTTGGTGGCGGGTCCGGCAAGAGTTGCGATGTCCTGCGCCAGCTTGAAGATCGTGCGATGGCCGCCGCCGGCGCCGCCGCCGATGGCGAGCCGTTCATTCATCAGGGTCACAAGACTTACGCGCCAGCCTTCGCCGACGCCGCCGACCCGCTGGCTGTCCTTCACGCGGAGGTCGGTGAAATAGACCTCGTTGAAGTTGGAGGCTCCACTCATCTGGTGAATGGGGCGACATTCCACCGCAGGGTCTTTCATGTCGATCCAGAACATCGTCATGCCCTTGTGCTTGGGCACGTCAGGATCGGTCCGCGTGAGCAGCAGTCCGAAGTCCGAATAGTGCGCGCCCGACGTCCACACCTTCTGGCCGTTGATGACCCATTCGTCGCCATCGCGCAAAGCGCGGGTGCGCGCGGCTGCCACATCCGAGCCGCCCGACGGCTCCGAGAATAGTTGACACCATATCTCGTCCCCGCGCACCGCAGGACGCACGAACCTTTCCTTGTCGGCCTGATTGCCAACCGTCATCACGGTCGGCACGCACATTCCCAGGCCGATCTGGAAAGGGTTCCCGGGCGTTTCGAACTTCGCCTCTTCCTGGCCGAAGATCACCGATTGCCATGACGCGCCGCCGCCGCCGCCCCACTCCTTTGGCCATGTGATGCAGGCGTATCCGGCGTCGGCCTTCTTGCGTTGCCAAACCCGCGCATCGTCCATGCTCGAGAGGTCTTCCATACCACTGTCGATCCGGCCCGTGCGGGTCGGCGCGTTCGCGGCAAGCCAGGCGCGCACTTCGGCGCGGTAGGCGGCTTCATCCGGCGTGTCGTTGAAATCCATGGTCGTCTTCCTCAAGCCGCGTTGCGGCGTTCAAGCTGGGTGACCAGCCGTTCCTTCCAGGCCTTGGCGCCGCCGGCGACGAGGCCCAGCTGCTGCGCCCGCCGATAGTAGATGTGACAGTCGACCCCCCAGGTGAAACCCATGCCGCCATGCGTCTGGATGTTTTCCTTCGCGGCGAACCAGAAGGCCTCGCAAGCCGACACGCGGGCCGCGGCGGCGGCCAACGGCAGTTCGGCGGCGCCTGCGTCTAGGGCCCATGCGCCATAGTAGGCGTTCGATCTGGCCAGCTCGTTCTTGATGTAGATATCGGCAAGCTTGTGCTTGATCGCCTGGTAACTGCCGATCTGCCGTCCGAAGGCGTACCGGTTCAACGCATAGTCCTTGGCCGCCTCGAGGGCCTTGTCCGCGCCGCCGACTTGTTCGAAGGCAAGCAGCACCGCAGCGCGATTGAGCACGGATTCGGCGAGGGCCATACCCTCGCCTTCCTCACCAAGCAACTCGGCCGGAGTTTTCGCAAATGTCAGCTTGGCCGAACCGCGGGTCGGGTCGAGTGTCTGCAGGGTTTCCCGCGTCACGCCGTCTCTGTCGAGCTCGACCAAGAACAGGCAGGCGCGACCACCATCCTTGGCGAGGACGACCGCAATATCTGCGATATCGCCATCCGCAACGGGTATTTTCGTGCCTGTGAGATATCCCCCGTCTACACGCGCCTGGACGCCCGCGTCGGTGAGTACGCCGGGACGTTCGACCGTTGCAAAACAGCCGATGACCTCGCCGGCGGCGATTTTCGGGAGCCACCTGGTCTTTTGCGCGTCAGTGCCCGCCAGTTTCAACGCTTCGGCGACAAAATAAACTGTTGAGGCGAACGGTATCGGCGCGAGAGAGCGGCCTAGCTCCTCTGCGATTGCGCAGAGTTCGACGCCGCCCAAGCCAAGACCTCCATGTTCTTCAGCGATCGCCGCGCCAAGCCAGCCTTGCTCGGCGACAGCCTTCCACAGTGACACGTCGTACGAAGTTTCTGCGTCGTCGAGAACCGACCGTACGACCGCGATGGGGCAACGCGCATCGAGGAATTTGCGCGCCTCGTTCTTCAGAAACTTCTGATCCTCGGAAAAGTCGAAATCCATAATGTTTCCGCCTGCAGTCGCTTTGGCGCGGATGATAACGGTCTTTTCCTCCCGGGAAAGACTGACCAAGCGTCAACGCGCCCTCGGATGCCCCTTGGCGAAGTCCGCGTGTTGGTGCGACGCCGCTCGTCGCACTGCGTTGATGAAGCTTGCCCGCTGAGCTGGGGTGAGCCCGACCGCAAAATCGACGACGGCGTCCTCGATGGCTCTGTGAGCCGTGACGTTCAGTTCCCGCGCCCGGGCCAATTTCTGTTTCGCGTCGGCGGGATCAAAATTGTCCGCGGCAAGCGAGGCCCATGCGTCGTCGCGGATCGCCTTGGCCGATCGCGTCTCGGCCTGAATCGCTTTTCCCTGGCTGCGGAGCATACGCGCGAATGCGGTTCGATGGGCCTCATCGAGGCTCATGGCTGCGGCCCGCATCGATGACCTTCGCCCGCCAGAGATAGGGTCACCCTTTTCGTGCACGATGTAAATGGTCACCGCCGCACCAATCAAGAATACGTTCATAAGGATCGAGACAACCAGCGCGATGTCTCTCGGCCGCAGGCTCATTTGGGTCGCCGCCTATGCATCGCCCAGCTCGGTTGGATTCCCCAGCGCGGACGCCGCCGCCTCGACGGGGTCTGTCGGCGACGTCAGCCCGTCATTCGCCGTTAGCGGCGCAACCAGGAATCCGGCGCCTATTCCCGCTGCGCATGCCGCGGCCAGCCCAGTTCCAAGGCAGGTCACGACCCAGGATGGCCTTTCACGGGCGGCTTCAACCAGACCTTGTGCGCTTCCAGTCAATCGTCGGCGCAGCTTGTCGCCGAGCGGAGGGGTTGCCGATCTGTCTAGAACCCGATCGAGGCGCCGCGCGTCTCGCAAGATGTCGCCGCTCGCGCGTCGATGCCAAAACGCAAACCGTCTCGCCGCCCCGCGCTCCGCGATCGGCCAGCGAGAAATCGCGCCGCCAAAGGCGGCGGCGAGCGCCTGGAAGCGCTCCTTATTCATCGACAGTCAGATCCGCCAGCGCCAGCCGCAACGTGCGCCGGGCGCGAGCCAGCAGGCTTTCCACCGCTTCCACACTTATCTCCATGACTTCAGCCGCCTCTATATTCGAGAGCTCTTGATAGTGGCAGAGGATGACGGCCTCGCGCTGGCGCAAAGGGAGACCTAGCAAGGCCGCGTCGACGCGCCGGCCGATGTCTTGCGCGTGGAGGCCCCGGTCGGGCGCCGGTCCCGTATCCAATTGGTCGGCGGGCAACTCCACGGTCGAAACGCGGCGCCGAAGACGATCGTAACACAGGTTCAGCGCCACTCGATGAAGCCAGGTGTCGAAGCGGGCGGGGCCGGGGCGCCAGTTTGGGGCGAACCGCCAGGTTCGGAGAAACGCCTCCTGAACCACGTCCTCGGCTTCCGTCAAATCTCCGAGCACACGGCCGGCCAACGCGAATATGCGCGGCCCTTTGCGGGAGACGAGCGTTCGAATAGCCCCCTGGTCGCCCTGGCCGGCGCGCATCACCAGGTCGTCGTCGGCATCGGCGCCGCGCACCGTCAAAGATACTCCCGCCTAATCTGCACGCCTGTTCCAAAGCTTTGTCCCTCGGGCAAGCCGCGCACCGCCGCCGGCTCCCACTGTTCCTTGAACGACCCGAGGGGCCAATCCCGTCGCGATGGGTCAAACAAGGCGAACGAAAGTTCGGCGAGCACCACCGCGGGCGCGATCTAACTTGCTGCGCAGTCGCGAAAAGCTCGTGGCTTGTCCTGCCCTCGCGAGCATCATTCGCAAGGCCGCGGGCTCGCTTTCCGGATCGGCGCCGTCATCGAGCGTGACCTTCAAAAGCTGCGTGAGATCTTGTTGCAGACGCCATGCATCAAGAAGTGCTTTCATCGCTCTGGCCGGAGCGAGCCCCTGATCGGCGAGAGCAATCAAAGCTTCCCCCGTATTTTGCAAAAGCGGACCCCCTGTGGGCGCGTTGGTCAACTGCAGAAATTGAGCGATGAACTCAATGTCGACCAACCCACCTTCGTTCATCTTCAAGTCCCAGAAGCCCCGTGGGGGTCTCTCCTGAGCTAACAGCGCGCGCATTTCGCGCACAGCGCGCGCTGTCTGCGCCTGGTCGCGCGGACGCCGGACCGCCGCCTCGACCGCCGCCGACACTTGCGCGCCAAACGAAAGTGAACTGCTCCAAATCACACGAGCGCGAGTGAGAGCAAGCAGCTCCCACACTTCCGCCTCAACGCTGTAGTAGTTTTCGAAGGCTCTGACACTGACCGCGACCGGCCCTTTGGTGCCGGAGGGCCGAAGCTGCAGGTCCACTTCATACATCCCGCCTTCTGTCGTGGGGGCTGAGAGCGCGGTGATCAATCGCTGCGTGAAACGCGCGTAGAATGTCTCCGGTCCCAGCCCCGATATCGCGGATGCCGCCGCCGACGCATTTGGATTGTAGATCGTCATCAGATCAAGGTCGGACCCGGCGCTCATCTCGTGGGATCCGCACTTGCCCAGCGCCACGACGGCGACGTCACCATCGAGTCTCCCTGCCTTCCGCTCGAGCTCCGCCAGCGCCGCTCGAGCGCACAGATCGATCAAGGTATCGGCCAGCGATGTAAAAGCGAGACCAACCTCCACCGCGCTGGCAATCCCTGCGACCACATGGACACCAATCCGGAACGAGTGCTCTCTATGAGCACGCCGAGCGGCGTTCATAATCGCCTCGAAGTCGTCGCGCGGATCTGTTCGAATACACTCCATATCAAAAACCAGGCTCGCACGAAAAAAACTTGGATCGAGCAGAGCGTCCAAAGTTGCCGGGTAACGCGCCAGCGCGCCGGCGAAGCGGGGCCCGAACGCCATCAGACGCACCAGCAATTCAAGCATCCGAGGGCGGCTGAGGAGCAGCGACTGTACTTGAACGCCCATGCTCAAGCCGCCAAAGAATCGTGAAAACCTCGTGAACGCCACATCCGACGCGCCGCACTCGTGGATGGCTTCGAGGAGCTTTGGGGTGAGACGCGTGAGCAACTCGCGTCCCCTCTCTGTGCGGGTGGCCGAGATATGACCATGGTGCCAGCCGCGAATCGTCGATGATATCTGACCAGGTTGCTCGAAGCCCATCCGGGCGAGCGTCGCCAGAGTCTCGGGATCGTCTTCAATCCCCGTGAAGGCGAGCCTGCCGAAGCGGCTGGACAACTGCTCCTCGCCAGCAAACAGAGTCCGGCAGTGGCGACTTACCGTGCGGAGGGTCTTGGTAAGGTCGCCGTCGAATCGGCTAAGTCGCGAATATCCGGCAAGCGCGGCTATGCGGGAGCGGTCATGCTCGTCAGCGGGCATTCGGTGCGTCTGTTCGTCGGCAATCATCTGCGCGCGATGTTCGAGTTCACGCAACTTGACGTAGGCTGTTGACAGGTCTTCGAGCGCCGGCGGCGATATCTGCTCGGCCGCCGCCAGCGCCCCGAGCGCGTCCAATGTGCGCGGTGATCTCAGATCCGGGTGGCGGCCCCCAAGTATTAGCTGTTGAGTTTGAGCAAAAAATTCTATTTCCCTTATACCTCCGGGGCCGAGTTTCAGGTCCGCATTTGATGCGGACACATTTTCCCTACCTTTTATCGATTGTATTTGCGACAGTATGGATTGAATATCTGCGATAGCGGCAAAATCCAAATTTTTCCGCCATATGAACGGGGATAGTTCGTGCAGGAAATGTTCACCTGTACCAATGTCGCCAGCGACCACCCTCGCCTTTATAAAGGCGGCGCGCTCCCAATTCTGACCAACACTTTCGTAGTATACATGAGCGGAGTTTACAGAAACGGCGATCTGGGTTGACAGGGGGTCCGGCCTCAGGCGCAGGTCAACGCGAAAGACGTAACCATCTGCCGTGCGACTATGAAGTATATTAACGATCCTCTCGACGATTTTAACAGCTAGCGCCGATGCGGACACGGAACATGCCGGCGTCATCGTCTCCGGATCATAGAAAAATACAATGTCTATATCGCTTGAATAATTTAATTCATAAGCTCCGTATTTTCCCATCGCTATGCAGAAGAAGCCAGAGAGGCTGTGAGGTCCCGACGGCTCGGAAATGCCCGTCTTTTCCATCTGCTCCGCCACAGCCAGTCGCAGCGCGGCCTTGAGGGCCTCATCGGCGAACGATGACAGCGCTCGCGTTACCGTCTCGAGGGGCCAAACCTTTCCCAAGTCACAAAGCGCTGTAAGCAGATGCAATTCTGACTTGAGAGAGCGAAGTTCAGTTTTGGCGATCTCGATATCAAGTTGGCGGCCGGCCGCCAACGTTCTCTTCAGCACAAGCTCAAGGTGCTCCTCGGGATCGTCTGTGATTATGCGGATCAGGCGCGCCGCATCGGTCCGCGCCAACGCGCTTAGATAGGGCGAGGCGGCGAATACGGGCTGCAACGCAGGCCAGGCCGCCGTCAAAATGGCCGGTTCGGCGCCAAAATAATCTGCCAAAGTCTCCCGCAGTCGCGCAGATGCTGATGAGTCAACGGGCGGACCGCATGGCTTGAGTCGATCGCCCAAACCGCCCATCGACGTCTTATCCGCCTTTTGGCAAGACAAGCGCCGCCCTCAGGCCGGGGCCGTTTTCGCCTGGGAGCCCCGGGCCGTCGTCGAGCTCAAGGTGACCTCGGTGAGCCGTGGCGACAGCCATCACCAAAGCCAAGCCAAGTCCCGCACCGGGTTGATTTCGGCTGTTCTCGAGACGCACAAATCGTTCGACGACGCGCGCGCGATCCGCCTCACTCACTCCCGGGCCTGTGTCGGTCACGGAGTACTCTACGTCGCCTGATGAACGTCTGCGGGCGCGCAGCATAATTGCGCCGCCGCTTGGGGTATATTTTACCGCGTTGTCCAGCAGATTTGCCAAGGCTTGGGCGACGAATTCCCGATTGGCCCTCACGGAAAGGCCCGGGGTGAGCTCAGTCTTGAAGTCGATCTGTTTTTCTTCACATAGCGGCTCATAGAGCTCGGCAATGTCGGCGCCCAGGGAAGCGGGATCAAACAAGGTTTGGTCGGGCGCATCGCCGATGGCTTCAAGGCGCGCTATGGCGAGAACGGCGGCGAAAGTGCGTAGTACGCCGTCGGTGTCTTCCAGCGCCTGATGCAGGGCCTGCTTCGGGTCGGCGCGGCCAGCGTCCGCATCGATCATCGCCGATTCAAGCCGCGCACGCAGACGCGTCAGCGGAGAGCGGAGGTCGTGCGCGATTGCGTCGCCAGCATGTCGAAGCCCACCGATCGATCGTTCTAGGCGGTCGAGCATGTCGTTGAGGCCGTTGGCCAACTCGTCGTATTCATCGCCCGTGCCTCTAATGTCTGCTCTCGCTCGCAGGTCGCCACCTCGTGCGCTGTCGATCACGTGCGTCAAGCTGCTGATGTTCTTGGTCACGTTACGGCTGACGAACAGCCCTCCTCCCAGTCCAAGCAAGAGAACCAGGGCGCCCGCACCCCAAAGCGCCCGCACGATTCCTACCACATAGGCCTCGGACTCACTTATGTCCGCTCCGACGAAAAGACGTTCCCCTCCCGAAAGCCTTTCTTCGAGTCCCCGCGCCGACCGCCGTGTGGAAGCGCCGTCCGCATCGGTGTCCGTCAACACGAAGCTGCCCCAGGCTCTGTCCGAGACGTCGAGAGCAATTGGAGACTTTGCGATCGAACCGCTGATGGGGGCGCCGGTCCGGTCCATCAACAGGTACAATAAGGTCGGATTGATCGTCGATCGCTCGATAATCGTTTGATTCAGGGCTGCAAATCCACCTCTTCGGTAAACCGCGTCCAGCGACGCCATTTCTCGGCTGATATTGGAGTCCGCGCGTCGGGAGACTTCTCCGGCTGTGGCCAGATAGATGTAGGCCAGGAACGCGCTTGCCGCTGCGGCGAATGATGCAAGAAATAAAAGTGTAAGCCGGAACGGTGTTGTGCGCAGAATACGCGGCGCGCCCATGACGATACCGCTGACCTCACGCTTCGAGACGATAGCCCGCGCCTCGAACCGTCTGAAGCATGGGCCGGTCGAACCCCTTGTCGATCTTTGACCTCAACCTTGAGATATGTACATCAATTACGTTGGTCTGGGGGTCGAAATGATATTCCCACACCTTTTCAAGCAGCATCGTCCGTGTGACGGACTGGTCTGCGTGCCGCATCAGGAATTCCAGCAGCTGGAACTCCCTAGGCTGAAGATCGATTTCCTTCCCGGCTCGACGAACGCTGCGGCCGATCAAATCCATTTCAAGATCGCCAACGCGCAATAAGGTCTGAACCGACCCCGTCTCGCGGCGGCGAGACAGAGCTTCCACCCGTGCGACCAGCTCAGCGAGCGCGTAGGGCTTGACGAGATAGTCGTCGCCTCCGGCATTGAGGCCCTCAACTCTGTGCGTGATCTCGCCCATGGCGGAAAGAAATAGCACCGGTGTCTGATCTCCGTCACGTCGCAGGCATTCGACCATCGAGACGCCGTCCCGTCGGGGCATCATCCGATCGATGATCATGACATCGAATTGACCTTCGCGAGCTTTCAACAAGCCGACCTCACCGTCCTCCGCGGTAAGACAAGAATGGCCAAGTTCCGACAGGCTCTTGGCCATTGCCGCGGATGCCTCGACATCGTCTTCAACTATAAGCAACCGCATGTGGGCGTCCCCGGGCTCAGGAGTGTCTAGCCGTCAATTTTGACCGGCACCACGACATTGTGGCCGCCGTGATTGACCGACAACGGGATGATCGTTCTGCCCGCTTTTTTCCACTCCGCCACCGCCGCGGTTACGTCGCCCGCGCTCGCCACATCATGGTCGCCCGCGCGCACGATCACATCGCCGGGGCGCAGTCCCTTTTCCCCCGCGTCGGACGAGCCTTTGACGCGTGCGACGACGACTCCGCGTACAGTGCTTGCGATACTGTATTGCTGGCGCGACTGCGGGTCGATGGGGGCCAGGTATAGCCCCAGGATCGGCGCGTTCGCCGCCGGCTTGCCGGCGCTTCCATCCTTTCCTTGGTCCTCATCGCCCCCGACGGCGCCGCCGTTTTGAGCGAGTTGCGCTTCGGATGGGCGCAATGCGGTCCGGATGTCGACGGTGCGCTCCTTTCCATCCCGGAACACGTCCAGGTGGGCGATGTCTCCAGCCTGCGTCTTGGCGACTTCCCGCGTCATGTCGGTATTACTCGTGACAGGGCGACCGTTCACCGCCACCACGACGTCTCCGGCTTCCAGCCCGGCGCGCTGAGCCGGGCCGCCGGGAACCACGTCGGCGACGACGGCCCCCTTCCGCCCTTTCATTCCCCACGACTCCGCCAGTTCGTCGGTCAGATTCTGGATCGTGGCGCCGATGTAACCGCGTCGAATCTTTTGACCGGTCATCAGATTCTTGGTGATGCTGGAGGCGACGTCGGCCGGAATATCAAACCCGATGCCCACGGAGCCGCCAGAGGGCGAGAATATCGCAGTATTGACTCCGATCACGCGCCCATATGTATCGAACGTCGGACCGCCGGAGTTTCCGCGGTTGATCGGCGCATCGATCTG
Source organism: Caulobacterales bacterium (assembly GCA_038206535.1). Lineage (GTDB taxonomy): Bacteria > Pseudomonadota > Alphaproteobacteria > Caulobacterales > Caulobacteraceae > Acaudatibacter. The sequence goes on along the minus strand of JBBRAV010000008.1, from coordinate 20,565 downwards.
AATGTAGTCGACAAAATTTTCCCCGATGTCGCGATTATAGGCAGAAACAATACCGGCGGTCGCGGTGCTTCCGAGGCTGAACGGATTGCCGACTGCGAGGACCCAATCGCCGACCCTTGGTCGGGCGGTCTGTTCGAAATTGACGTAGGGATAGTCCCGGCCATCGACCTTTATGACGGCCAGATCGGTGCCCTCATCACGGCCGACAACAGTTGCTTTCAGTTCTTTACCGTCTTTGAGCACTACCTTGATGTCGTCGGCATTTGCCACAACATGGTTGTTGGTTACAATAAAACCTTCTGGCGATATAAAGAAGCCTGAACCCGCCGACAATTGCTTCGGAGCTTTCGCTGCGTCTCCGTCTTCACCTTCGCCACCGGGCGATTGTCCCCGAGGAATTAGGTCAAAGGGAAAATTCTCAAAGCCTGGGATTCGCCGCATGGCCGTCGGATCGGCTTTCGAGGTTACGTTGATCGACACGACCGCCGGCGACACTTTTTCGAAAATGTCGGCGAACGAGAGCGGCGCGCCTGGCGCTGATGGCAGGACGGGTTGCGTCGAGGCCTTTATGACGCGTCCTTGATCCGCGTCGGAGAAGCCGGCGGGATGAAGCCCAACGCCCGCCATTGCGGCGACCGCGATACCTGCGCCAGCCAATGCGCCAACGAAAACGGGTGTCTTACTGACGGCCATGTTCAAATTCCTCACGCCCGCGGGGATCATCGGGCTCGCTGCGATATCTAGTGACCGATGCCAAAGAGCGCGAGGGCTCTCAAGTTACCTTTCCGTTAGACCAGAGGCGGAGTCATAGCCTAAATCGGGTGGCAATGTGTCACGACGCCTGGCGGGCCCCGGTGTCACCCCGCCATTCTCCCTGCGCCTTGAGGGCGCGAGTCAATTCGCGGGGCATGTAGCGCTCGTCGTGCTTCGCGAGTATCTGAGTGGCGACAAATGTCCCGCTGCCATTGAAAGCCCCTGAGGCCACGACGCCTTGCCCCTCGCGGAAGAGGTCAGGAAGGTCGCCTCGATAGGACACGCGCGCTGTCTTCCTGCGGTCGGCGATGGTGAAGCTAACTTCCCCGCCCGCCTGCCGAGATACACTGCCACTCTCGACCAGACCCCCCAACTCGATCGCTCTTCCGCTGGGCACGCGAGCGGCGAATGCCTGGGCCGGTGTGTAAAAATAGGAGATCGAGCCTCTTAGTCCATATAGAGCCAGCGCGGCCGCCAGGATGATGATGGGGGCGACAATTGCAAGCAGCCTAAGACGCCGCCGCGCCGTGCGAGATTTCGGTAGCAACTTCATGACGTGGCAATGATAGCCCCTGGGGGCTACGCGGCGCCAATCAAAAAGGCGCTTGGGGTCCTGTCTGGCCAGGGGCGATGTGCGAGCCGGCCGGCTTTCGGCGCGAGCCATAGCAATCACCGGATCGCCGCGCACGGCGAAACGGGCCGGTCGCGGCATTGACCGGACGAGTGGCCACGGCTACCGCCGCGCCGCATGACCCAACTGATCGACGGCTTGGCGGCGATATCGAGCGACTACGACGTTGTCTTCTGCGACGTCTGGGGAGTCATTCATGATGGCGTAAAAGCGTTCGCGCGGCCGTGCGCGGCGCTCGAGCGTTGGCGCCGAGAGCGTGGCCCCGTAATTCTTGTGTCGAATTCGCCCAGACCATCGGATGATGTCGTCGACCAGCTCGACGCCCTTGGTGTTCCGCGCAGCGCGTGGTCGGGTCTGGTGACGTCAGGCGACGCCACGCGGACTATGCTGGCGGCGCGCGCGCCGGGACCTGTCTATTGCATCGGTCCAGAGCGGGACGCCCCCCTTTACGATGGGCTGGGCCTGAGCTTTTCGACGATACAAGGCGCGCAATTCATCGCCTGCACGGGCCCGGTGAATGATGAAACGGACGTGCCCGGCGACTATGCGGAAACGTTCAAATGCGGTATCGCGCGAGGCATCGAGATGATCTGCGCAAACCCTGACCGGGTTGTGCAACGTGGAGATCGGCTGATCTATTGCGCAGGAGCCTTGGCGGATCTCTACATGGAGCTGGGCGGCAGTGTCTCCATGGCTGGAAAGCCCTATCCGCCGATTTACGACCTAAGCTTCTCCATGGCTCGCGCCATACTATCGATGCCAATTGACAGGGGTCGCGTGCTTGCGATTGGGGATGGTGTTCAGACAGACCTGGCGGGCGCCAATGAACAGGGATTGGACGCCCTGTTCATTGCCGCTGGGGTTAATGGCCGCCTCGGGTTTCTCGCGGGCGAGACGCCGGACATGGGGGCCATCGACAAGCTATTGAGTGATGGCGCGGCGTCGGCGCGGTACGTAATGCCTGACTTGGCTTGGTGACAGGCCCAAGAACCTCTGGTTCCCGCGTTCGGCTGGCCCAGGACCAAGGAAGAGCGCATGCAGGGATTGTCGATTGAGGACTTGTTCGTCGGCCAGCGCTCCGAGCTGACGCGGACGGTGACCGAGGCGGATATCCTCGGCTTTGCCGAGGTCACTGGAGACCGAAATCCGCTCCACTTGGAACAGGAGTATGCGGAGACAACGGCTTTTGGGACCCGAATCGCCCACGGCATGCTAACCGCGGGGTATATCTCAGCGGTGATTGGAACGCAGCTGCCCGGCCCAGGAGCGATCTACTTGCGCCAGAGCTTGCGTTTCCGTCGACCCGTCCGGATCGGTGATACTGTCACCGCCCGCGTGGAAGTGGCTTCCATCCACGCCAGCCGCGCACGGGTCACCTTGGCGACAGCATGTTTCGTGGACGGTGAAGTCGTGTTGGATGGGGAGGCTGAGGTCCTGGCGCCGAGACGCGGGGCCTAAGATCGGAATGCGTATTCTGGAAGGCTGGCGAGATCTTCTCACGGGCGATCAAGGCGCGGCCGTGGCTCTGGGCAACTTCGATGGGGTGCACCTTGGGCACCAGACCGTGATCGCTAATGCGGCGGACGCGGCGGCAAACCTTGGCGTTCCGCTTGGGGTCGTAAGTTTCGAGCCTCATGCTCGGACACATTTTCAGCCTGACGCGCCGCCCTTTCGTTTGATGACACGGACCCAATTGGCGAGAACGGTGGAGTCGCTGGGGGCTGACAAACTCTACCTTCTTCCTTTTGGTCCAGAGATGGCTGGCTTTTCGGACCGTGAATTTGTCAGGGACGTGCTGGTGGCCGGCTTGGACGTGCGTCACGTGGCGGTCGGCTTCGACGTGACGTTCGGCAAAGGCCGGACCGGCGACCCGCTTTCAATGAAACGATATGGCGACGCTTTTGGCTTCACAGTTTCGGTCGCTCCGCCGATGACCCTCAATGGGGAAAAGATCTCATCATCAGCGATACGCGAGGCCGTTCGTGACGGTCGGCCGGAGTTGGCGGCGCGCCTGATGGGGCGACCGTTTGCGATCGAGGGGGTGGTGCAGTCGGGTCAGCGGCTTGGTCGGACGATCGGCATTCCAACCGCCAACGTGTCCCTCGGCGGGTATGTCGCCCCGCGGTTCGGCGTCTATGCGACGCGTTCCCGGGTGGCTGGCCGAGTTATTGATGGGGTCGCGAACGTGGGCGTGAATCCCACAACCGGCGAGGTGGCGCCCCGGCTGGAAGTGTGGCTTTTCGACTTTCAGCAGGACATCTACGGGATGACGATCGAGACGGAGCTTCTCGCCTTTATTCGTGCGGAGGAGAAATTTTCATCGGTGGAAGAGATGGTTAGGCAGATTCACTTGGATGCTGAGACGGCGCGCGCTCATCTGGCTTCTAGCCGCGGTTGAGTCGCTCTGATAGACAAGGACCATGGCGGCCTGTCGGACATCTTCGCGAATTATACGCCCGGCGTGAACTCCGGTAGCCATTGGCGCCGGCGCACGCCGGGAATCCATCGCCGTAAACCGCCATCCTATTGGAGCCGTCATGCCAGACGATGCGACGCCAGCACAGCGCGACTATCGGGAAACAGTATTCCTCCCCACAACCCCATTTCCGATGCGGGCGGGCCTGCCAGAGCTTGAGCGCCGAACGCTTGAAATCTGGTCCGGACTGTATGGTCAGGTTCGGGCCGCGCGCCAGCAGGCGGGCGCGCCGCTTTTTGTCCTCCATGACGGTCCGCCCTATGCGAACGGGGCAATTCATATTGGCCACGCCCTCAACAAGCTTTTGAAGGACTTCGTGGTCCGATCGCGATTCGCGCTGGGCTTCGATGTCGATTTCGTACCTGGGTGGGATTGTCACGGCCTTCCCATCGAATGGAAGATCGAGGAAGAGTTCCGTTCTCGCGGGCGTCGAAAGGACCAGGTCTCTAAAGCCGAGTTCAGGGCGCGCTGTCGCGAATACGCAGAGGGGTGGATTTCGGAGCAATCCCGCGAATTTCAGCGTCTAGGCGTCCTGGGCGATTGGCGCCACCGATACGCCACCATGGATTTTGAGGCGGAAGCCGCCATCGTTGGTGAGTTTCACAAGTTTGTTCAATCCCGTCAGGTCTACCGCGGATCCAAGCCGGTGATGTGGAGCCCGGTCGAGCACACCGCCCTCGCTGAGGCCGAGGTCGAATATATGGATCATGTATCACCGACTGTTTGGGTGAAGTTCAAGGTAGTCGAAGCAAAGAACATTGCCCGCGGCGCGGACATCGTCATCTGGACGACGACCCCTTGGACCTTGCCGGCGAACCGGGCGATCGCCTTCAACCCGGCAGTGGCCTACGCCCTGTTTGAGGTCACGGGTCTACAGGCGGACTTGCCGTTTGCGCCCTGGGCTAAGGTGGGCGATCGCCTCGTGGTGGCTGAAAGTCTCGCCGAGCAGGTGTTCGCGGCGGCAAAGATTTCGGCGTGGGTGAGGTTGGACTCTTTCGACCCCACCGGCGTGGTGTGCGCCCATCCCTTCGAGGCTCTCGACCCCGGCTACGGATTTTCGGTCCCCTTGCTTGCGGGAGGCCATGTGACGGATTCCGCCGGCACCGGCTTCGTCCACACCGCCCCTGGCCATGGCGCGGATGACTATGCCGTCTGGCTTGCCCACGGGTATCGGGACATCCCGGAGACCGTCGATGAGGACGGCGCATACTACGCGGACGTCCCAATATTCGGCGGCATGAAGGTGTTGGAGACTGACGGGAAGAAAGCCGGCAAGTTCGGCCCGGCCAACGGCGTCGTCACCGAGAAGCTGATCGAAGCGGGCGCCCTGCTCGCGCGCGGACGATTGGAGCACAGCTATCCCCATTCCTGGCGTTCGAAGGCGCCAGTCATTTTCCGCAATACGCCGCAGTGGTTCATCCGGTTGGACGCGCCCCTCGATGCCCCGTCGTTGCAAGGGCGAACGCTTCGCGAACTGGCGCTCGACGCCATCGACGACGCTCGTTTTTACCCCGCCGGTGGGCGTGCGCGTATCCGCGCCATGGTCGAAGGAAGGCCTGACTGGTTGATCAGTCGGCAACGCGCGTGGGGATCGCCAATCGCCATGTTTGTGGACAAGACGACCGGCGAGCCTTTGTGCGACCCGACAGTGAACACGCGAATCGTGAATTTGATCGCGTCCGAGGGGGCGGATGCCTGGTTCACACGGCCACCGGCCGACTTCCTGGGCGACCATGATCCTGCGCGTTATGAGAAGGTCGATGACATTCTCGACGTCTGGTTCGATTCGGGCTCGACGCATGCTTTCACGCTCGAGAATCGTGAAGGCACGTGTTGGCCCGCTGATCTGTATCTCGAGGGCTCCGACCAACATCGCGGTTGGTTTCAATCATCGCTTCTCGAATCATGCGCGACGCGCGGACGCGCGCCGTTCAAGGCCGTTCTTACGCATGGATTCACCCTCGACGAAAAGGGTGAGAAGATGTCCAAGTCTGTTGGAAACAGCGTCGAACCTCAGGCGGTCACGCAAAAAAGCGGAGCGGAGATTCTGCGACTTTGGGCGGCCCTGGCGGACTATTCCGAGGACCAGAGAATCGGGGCCACGATCCTGCAGACCACCACGGATGCTTATCGAAAGTTGCGCAACACCATCCGGTATCTGCTTGGTTCACTTCAGGGATTCGACGACAGCGAAAGGGTCGCCGTCGACGATATGCCGCCCCTGGAACGATACATTCTCCATCGACTGTGGGAATTGGACCAACAGGTTCGTGCGGCTTATCACACCTACCGGTTTACCGATGTGATCAGACCGTTGGCCGACTTTTGCTCCAATGAATTGTCTTCCCTTTTCTTCGACATCCGACGCGATGCGCTCTATTGTGATCGGCCAGATTCCCCGCGGCGCAGGGCTTGCCGGACCGTGTTGGACGCGGTCTTCATGAGATTGACGATCTGGCTCTCGCCGCTGATACCCTTCACCATGGAGGAAGCTTGGACCACGCGTTTTCCAGGCGCCGGTTCGAACAGTTTACGCACGTTTCCCCTCACTCCGGAAGAATGGCGCGACGATCAGGAAGCAGATCGCTGGACGAAGGTGGAACAGGTCACCCGTGTCGTCACAGGCGCTTTGGAAATCGAACGGCGCGAGAAAAGAATGGGCAGTGCGCTTGAGGCTGCTCCGATCGTTCATATCGCCGACGACGCACTGCTGGCCGCCTTCGAGGGACTGGACGCGGCGGAGGTGTTTCGCACCAGCCAGGCGCGGCTGTTGGCTGGCGAGGGACCGGCGAATGCATTCCGGCTCGATCACGCGGAAGGCATAGCCGTCGAGCCCTCGCGGGCGGAAGGGCGCAAATGCGCGCGTTCCTGGCGTATCCTCCCGGAGGTGGGCTCGGACCCTCGTTACCCTGATCTGTCCCTTCGCGACGCGGACGCGGTGGCATGGTGGGACTCGGTGCGCGCATGAAGGCGGTCAGCCGCATCGCCGGCCTAGCATATGCTCTGGCGCTGGCTGTCGTGGTTCTCGACCAGCTATCGAAGTTCTGGGTGGTCCACGCGCTTTATCGCGCCTCCGGATCCTCGGTGGATGTCTGGGGGCCGCTGCGCCTCACGCTTGTCATGAACAGAGGGGTAAGTTTCGGTCTGCTCCAGGGTCATGGGTCCTTGGTGCGTTGGATGCTCGTCACCTTTCAGTTCGCCGTGGTCGCTTTTCTCGCTGTCTGGGTGCGTCGCGCCGAAAGGCCCATGTCGGGGCTCGCCATCGGTCTGATCATGGGTGGCGCGACGGGAAACGTCGTCGACCGATTGCGGTTTGGCTCCGTCGTTGATTTCCTTGATGTCCAGCGTCTCTTCTTTCCCTGGGTGTTCAATTTGGCGGACAGCGCCATTAGCGTCGGCGTGGTGCTCTTGCTGGCGGAACACTTGCTACCACCGCGGAGGGCGGAGTCTTGAACCGCGATTGGCGTGCGGCCCAACAATGGGCTATGCCTCCAAACGCGCGGGCTGGGGAGGCCAGCTTTTTGGGATGCGATCAAAGATGAGATTAAGCCGTTGCATTGCGGTTCCGTTGCTGATTTGCGCGGCTGGGTTGGCCGGGTGTCAGTCCACATCTCGCGCGCTTGGCATGGGCAAAGTCACCCCAGATGAGTTCCGGGTCGTCACTAAGGCGCCCCTGGTCCTGCCTCCGGACTATTCCTTGCGCCCCCCGGCCCCCGGAGAGCCGCGCCCGCAGGAACTGCAGCCGGAGAGCGCGGCGCGTCAGGCCTTGCTTGGTCAAAGAGACAGCGAGGTGCGTTCGGAAGGTGAGCGGCTCCTCGCGCAAAAGGCGGGAGGCGACAAAGCCGACCCGCTGATCCGCTATGTGGTCGACGATGACTTTGGCTCGCTCGCACACAAGGACAAGCACTTCGCCGATTGGGTGATGTTCTGGCGCAGCGGCCAACCGGCGGCTGAACCGGGCCTGCCGGCGGCGTCGGGAGCGGACACGCCCACTCCAGTCGATCCCGCCATCGAGGCGACCAGAATTCAGACCCTGACCGGAAACAAGCCCGTGATCATCGCGCGAAAGACAACGACCAAGATCAAGTTGCCGGGGCTGTAAAGCCTTGTTCGGCGCTTGGCTATGCGCCAGGGGTGTCTCCTGCGACCGACGACTTTGATGGTGCACTTTGCGAAGCTCGCTCGAACACGCCCATTGGCTTTCGTCGTGGGAACGTTGGCTTGTCTGTGGGGCGGCGCGCCGGTGTCGCTTGCCGCCTCAGCGGGCTCATTGAATATTCGAAACCCGTGGTGGCTGGCGGCGGGGCCTACGGCGAACGCCGCTGGCTATCTCGTCATTGAAAACAGGGACTACACACCCGATCGCCTGCTGGCGATCACCAGCAACGCGGCGCAACGCGTCTCGATCCATGAAAGCAGAGTCACAGGCGGTCTGGCCACGATGATCTCGCTTCGTAGCGTCGAGATACCGGCGCGAACGTCCATCACATTCGCCCCCGGCGGTCGTCATCTTATGCTCGAAGTCTTGCGGCGGCCGCTAAGCGTCGGCGGACGCGTGCCCGTGACTCTTTGGTTCAAGGTCGCCGGACCTGTGCGCACCCGGCTGGTCGTGGTTCTGCGCCCACCGGTGGGTGCGCCGGCGTCGTCCATGCGGATGTGACAGTCGACAGGACATACCATCCCGCGATCTACCCCAACAACATGCGCCTCGAGTCTCTGCCCAAACGCATCGATTGACCTAGACCTGGGGAAGGGCGGCGCCCGTGACGTCAACCGGGCTTGCGCCCCCACAAGCAAACCCCGCCGCTGCCTCCGCGGCGGGGTTTCAGCCTAAGCGCCTCGATCAAGACGTTTCTTCGCGAGTCTAGCGCCGCTTGGGCTTCGCTGCCTGGCGGCCACCCTGGCCAAGGCCCATCTGTTTGGCAAGTTCAGACCTGGCCTTCGCATAATTGGGCGCAACCATCGGATAATCTTTAGCCAAGCCCCACTTCGACCGGTAATCCTCCGGGCTCATGTTATACTTGGTGCGCAGGTGGCGCTTGAGGGATTTGAACTTGCGGCCGTCCTCCAGGCAGACCAGGAAGTCGGGCGTGATCGAACGGCGCACGGGGACCGCGGGTTCCTTTGGTGGGGCCTCGACGGCCTCGGCGCCGGCGGCCACCGACGTAAGCGAACGATGAACGCTCTGAATCAGCGCCGGTAAATCACTCGTCGCAATCGTGTTGTTTTCTACGTAGGCGGCGACGATATCCGCCGTCATCTCAATTATTTCAGCCTTGTCATCCATGATTTCTGCTTTCGGTTTCTGGGCGAACGATCGAAGTGGGTCGAATCGCGCGTGGACAGGCGTCGCGTATATTAACTTTCATGGCAGCAGACAAGAGCTTGCGACGCTTTTGTGTTGAGTGACGCTGTTAGAAAGCCGAACTTGCCCACTAGCTTCGCGCGCTAATAGCGCGCGCGCGTTCAACTGAACTCCGGTGCGCTCCAATGCGGCCAGATATTGGGAATATCCGCCGATACGCGGTCGGGAAAAACGGCGGCCCGCTTTTCAAGGAACGACGTGACACCCTCCTTTGCGTCAGCCGATGCGCCCCTTGCCTGTATCGCGCGGCTGTCGGCGCGATGCGCCTCCATCGGGTGGTCGGCGCCGGCCATGCGCCAAAGCATCTGTCGTGTGAGCGCCACCGAAACCGGGGCGGCGTTGGCGGCGATTTCGCGGGCGAGGGCGCGGGCGGCCGGCAGCAAGTCGGCGGGCGCGTGCAGGGATCGGACGAGCCCTTTTTCATGGGCCTCCGCGGCCGGAAAGACCCGGCCGGTGTAGCACCACTCGAGGGCGGTCTGCAGGCCGACCAGGCGCGGCAGGAACCAGGACGAACAGGCTTCGGGCGTAATGCCCCTTCGCGCGAATACGAACCCGTAACGGGCGTCCGTGGACGCCAGGCGAAAGTCCATCGCCAGCTGCATCGTCGCGCCGACCCCGACGGCGGGGCCGTTCACGGCGGCGATCACCGGTTTCAGGCTGTCGAAAAGTCTCAGCGTCAGGCGTCCGCCGCCATCGCGGTGAACGCCCGCGACGCGAACCTCGGCGCCGTCCGGGTCGCCCCGGGAGTCGTAGTCGAATGTTGCGCCGCCGGCCGAAAGATCGGCGCCGGCGCAAAAGCCGCGTCCCGCGCCTGTCACGATGACGCATCGCACCGCGTCGTCGCCGTCGGTCTCGTCCAACGCCGCGATCATGTCTAGCATCATCTGATTGGTGAACGCATTGAGCCGGTCGGGTCTGTTGAGCGTGATGGTCGCTATACCGTCGTCCACGGCATACAGTAGGGTCTCGAAGCACGGCGTGCTCATCGGGCGTATCCTCTCATTGAATTTTTCATCGCTCCGGCCTGACGCAGCGATAGTCAACCCGCGCCCGCGCGATGGATACGGATCGCATGAAAATAATCCTGCGCCATGGTAACCATTGGCCATGGCGTAACGAACAATTGGTTATGATCACCGCTCGTGATCGTCCGTCCCCGCATACAGCCAGGAGTGTCCGAGCGTGACGACTGACACCGCAGCCGCGACAGCCGGGCAATCGGCGGCGCCGGCGCACTCTCCGCTCTCGAATCGCCCGCGCGAGAAGATATACCGACACACGTTTCTCGTTCGCGTCACGCATTGGATCAACGCTTTGACCGTTTTTCTGATGATTGGAAGCGGGCTAAATATCTTCAACGCCCACCCGCGCCTTTTTTGGGGCGCAGCCGGCAGTGAACTCGATCATCCATTTCTTTCCATCACATCGACGATGACGACGCGCGGGATGCGCGGTCTGACAACCATCGGGCCGCTACGTTTCGACACGACGGGTTTTCTTGGTTGGTCGAGGGTGGGGAGCGATTGGACGAGCCGCGCGTGGCCGTCTTGGATCACGGTGCCCAGTTATCAGGATCTCGCCGATGCGCGGCACTGGCATTTCTTCTTTGCATGGGTGCTGGTCGTTAACGGCGCGGCCTATCTGATCTGGAGTCTGTTGGTCAGGCACGTGCAGCGGGACCTTTGGCCGACACGTGGGGACATTCGTTCGATTCCGCGTTCGGTCCTGGATCACATTCAGCTCAAGCACCCCACCGGCGAGGCCGCGAAACGCTACAATGTCCTGCAGAGACTGGCTTACCTCGGCCTGATTGGAATTTTGGTCGGGATGGTCGCCACGGGTCTGACCATGTCGCCGGGGTTCGACGCGTTCGCGCCCTGGCTGCTCGACGTCTTCGGAGGACGTCAGTCGGCCCGCTCCCTGCACTTCATCTTCGCGTCTCTGATCACAGCGTTCATCGTCGTCCATCTGATCGAAGTGGTGCTCGCTGGCCCGGTCAACGAGATTCGTTCGATGATCACCGGACGTTATGTTGTCCCTAGGGAGCATTGAAGGCGATGGCCTTGATAACGCGGCGAGACGCCTTGATCGGAAGCCTGGGCGGCGGCCTGGCGCTGTCCGGCTGCGCCAAGCTGACCGGAGCCGATGCGCTCACCGAGAGCCTGAGTTTCCGGCACGTGATGGCGGCGGCGCAGGGTTGGACTTTCGCCAGCCAGCGCGTGCTTCTGTCCGGCGCGCCACTAGCTCGTGAATTCGCGCCAAAGGACATCTCGCCTCGGTTTAAGGCCAACGGGACCCTCCATCCTGGCGGGGGCGACTACGCACAACACGTCGCCGAGGCGTTCGCCAGCTGGCGGCTGCAGATTGGCGGTCTGGTCGCCAATCCTCTGTCCTTGTCCCTCGGCGAACTGAGCCGCCTGCCCTCACGCACCCAGATCACGCGGCACGACTGCGTCGAGGGGTGGAGCGCGATCGGCCAGTGGAAGGGTGTCCAGCTCGGCCTGTTGCTGAAGGCGGCGAACGTGCTTCCGGCGGCCCGCTATGCGGTGATGTTCTGCGCCGACAATCTGGAGGGTGAGCCGGCCAAGGGCGGGGCCCAGAGCCCGGGGCAGTACTACGAAAGCATCGACCTCGTCGACGCCCGCCACCCCCAGACGCTGATCGCCTATGAGATGAACGGTCGCCCGCTCGATATCGCGCACGGCGCTCCGCTGAGGCTGCGAGTCGAGCGCCAGCTTGGCTACAAACAGGCCAAGTACATCCAGCGCATCGCGCTCGTGCCAACGCTTGCCGGCATCGGCGGCGGACGCGGCGGCTATTGGGAAGATCGTGGCTACGAGTGGTACGCCGGGATCTGAGCCTCAAGTTTCATCAAGCCCTTTGCGTCCTCTGCGGCGGGCGCCATAAGGACCCGCGCCGCCGGACAGGCGTCTAGGGAGGTGCGCGTGGCCGAAGAAGTCATGGCGGACTATGTCATCGTGGGCGCCGGATCCGCGGGTTGCGTGTTGGCGAACCGTCTGTCCGCGGATGGCAAGACCCGCGTCCTGTTGCTCGAAGCAGGCGGGGACGACCGGCCTACCCGTGAGCTCGGGCAATTCATGTCCAATGTCATGATCCATGTGCCCGTCGGCTATTCGCGGACACTCAAGGATCCGAAGGTGAACTGGCTCTACGCCACCGAGCCTGATCCAGGGACGGGCGGCCGCGTTCACGTCTGGCCGCGCGGCAAGGTTCTTGGCGGATCGTCGTCGATCAACGGCCTCATCTATATCCGCGGTCAGCACGCCGACTACGATGGCTGGCGCCAATTGGGCTGCGAGGGCTGGGGATGGGATGACGTGAAGCCCTATTTCCTTCGCGCCGAGCACCAGGAACGCGGCGCCAGCGAACACCATGCCGTCGGCGGTCCCCTGAGCGTCTCCGATGTCACGGAGCGGCACCTCATATCGGACGCGGTCGTCGAGGCCTGTGTCGAGGCGGGGCTTCCGCGCAATGCCGACGTGAACGGCGCCGACCAGGAAGGCGTGACCTATTATCAGCTGACCGTTCGCGGGGGGCGGCGCTGTTCCGCGGCGGTCGCCTATCTGCACCCGGCGCTCGGCCGCGCCAATCTGCGCGTCGAGACCCGCTCCCTGACCACTCGCGTCATTTTCGAGGGCAAGGCCGCGGTCGGCGTGGAATACCGCCAGGGTGGCGCGCTGAAAGTCGCCAAAGCCTCGCGCGAGGTCATATTGTGCGGCGGAGCGGTCAATTCGCCGCAACTGCTGCAGCTATCGGGTGTGGGCCCGGCAGCGTTGCTGAGCGAACATGGCGTGCCGGTCATCGTCGATGCGCGTGGGGTCGGAGAGAATCTCCAGGATCACTATGTGATGCTCGCCTCATGGCGCCTGAAGGCGGGAGTCGTTTCGGTCAATGAGTTGACCAGAGGTCCCCGGTTCATTGGCGAAACGCTCAAATATCTGTTTCAGCGAAAGGGCCTTCTGACACTCTCGGCGGCCCACATTGCGGTGTTCTGCAAGTCGCGCCAGGATCTGGCGGGCCCCGATATTCAGTTCCATGTGCTTCCGGCCACCCAGGAGACGCAAAAGGCCATGATCGAGGGCAAGATGGAACTGGAGGACAAGCCGGGCCTGACCATCGCGCCCTGTCAGTTGCGACCCGAAAGCCGAGGACACATTCGCATCCGCTCGCCCGACGGGACCGTCTACCCCGCCATCGCGCCCAACTATCTTGCCGATCCCCTGGATCAGGAAGTCGCGGTCGCGGCGCTGAAATGGGCCCGCGTCATCGCTGGACAGCCGGCCCTGCAGGCGCTCGTCGACCACGAAATGATGCCGGGACCGGACGTCAACAGCGATGCGGACCTCTTGGCGTACGCGCGCGCGGCGGGCACCACCATCTATCACCCGGTCGGCACCTGCCAGATGGGGCATGGACCGGCGGCCGTGGTCGATCCGCAACTTCGCGTCCGCGGCGTAGAGCGCCTGCGCGTGGTGGACGCTTCGGTCATGCCCCGTCTCGTGTCCGGAAACACCAACGCTCCGACAATCATGATCGCGGAAAAGGCGGCCGACATGATCCTTGGCCGCTCACTGGCAGGCGCGTTGGCGGCCTGATTGAAAGACTCGCACGATGCATCCTTCCCACCATGCACGAACCTCGCCCGACAGGCCCGCCTACATCATGGCGGCGACGGGCGAGACCGTCACCTATGGCGAACTCGACGCCCGCTCCAACCAGGTCGCCCATCTGCTTCGATCGCGGGGCGTTCGGGCGGGAGACGCGATCTCGATCTTCATGGACAACAACGCCAGGTACTATGAAGTGCTCTGGGGCGCCCAGCGCAGCGGCGTGCGCTTCACCTGCATTTCCTCGAAGCTCACGGCGGGAGAGGTCGAATACATCGTCGACGACAGTGGCTCCAAGGTCCTGATCGCCTCTGCCGCCATGGGCGATGTCGCCCAGGAACTGGCGCCGAGAATCCCGGGCGTGACACTATTCATGGTTGGTGGCGCGAGCGGCTCCTACGAGGATTTCGAGGCGGCGCGCGCCGCCATGCCGACGACGCCTGTCGCCGACGAGAGCGCCGGCGCGGCCATGCTCTACTCGTCCGGCACGACGGGACGGCCCAAGGGCGTCAAGCGCGCCGCCGCCGATATGCCCCAACCCATCGATACTCCCAGCCCTCTGGCCCTGCTGTCCCAGGCGTTGTTCGGCATGGATGCAGAGACTGTCTACCTGTCTCCGGCGCCGCTCTACCACGCCGCGCCGCTAGGCTGGTCGATGGGCGTTCACGCCTTGGGCGGCACGGTCGTCATGATGGAGCGGTTTGACGCCGAACAGGCGCTGGCCGACATCGAGAAATACAAGGTGACCTCGGCCCAATGGGTGCCGACCCATTTTGTGCGCATGCTCAAGCTGCCCGCCGAGACGCGCGCGCGTTACGACATGTCGTCCCTCAAGAGCGTTTTCCACGCCGCCGCGCCCTGTCCGATCCCGGTCAAGGAACAGATGATCGCCTGGTGGGGTCCGATCATCGGCGAATATTACGCCGGCACCGAAGGCAACGGCTTCTGCTTCATCACGTCTCAGGAGTGGTTGCTGAAGAAGGGCTCCGTCGGCCGCGGACTGACGGCGTCGGTCAGGATCTGCGACGAAGATGGGCTAGAGCTGCCGGCGCGCGCCGAAGGCACAGTCTATTTCGAAGGCGGCGGCGAGTTCGAATACCATAACGCCCCTGAGAAGACCGCAGAGAGCCGCAACAAACTTGGCTGGACGACACTCGGCGATGTGGGTTGGCTGGACGAGGACGGCTATCTGTTCCTCACCGACCGCAAGAGCTTCATGATCATTTCCGGCGGTGTGAACATCTATCCGCAGGAGATCGAGAACCTGCTGATCGCCCATCCCAAGGTGGCCGACGTGGCCGTGGTCGGGGCGCCGCACGAAGAGATGGGCGAGCAGGTCGTCGCGGTGGTGCAGCCGGCCGAAGGCGTCGAACCAGGCGACGACCTGGCCGCCGAGCTGTCCGCCTTCGCTCGGGCCAATCTGTCCCACGTCAAGGCGCCGCGTCGCATCGATTTCATGGCCGAACTTCCGCGCCACGCGACCGGCAAACTCTACAAGCGCCTGATCCGCGACGCCTATTGGGGCAAGGCTAACACGACAATCGTCTGACGCGGCTTGCCATCGTCGCCGGATTGATGTGAGACGTTGCGCGAAACAGCCGCCACGGGAGATTTTTCGGGATGGAAGCGATCGCTTTGAAGGACGTTGCCACGCTCGTCGGCCAGGAAGTCGGCGTGTCCGAATGGCTTCAGATCACCCAGGAGCGGGTCAACCAGTTCGCCGAGGCGACCGGCGACTTTCAATGGATTCACGTCGATGTGGAGCGCGCGAACCGCGAGATCGGCGGTCCGATCGCACACGGATATCTGACCCTCTCGCTGATCCCGCATCTGTCCGCGGGGCTCGTCTCGCTGAGCGGGGTCACGCGCGGCATCAACTACGGATCCGACAAGGTCCGCTTCACCAACATGGTTCGCGTCGGCAAGCGGGTGAGGCTGCGCCAGAAGCTTCTGACCGCCGAAGCCAAGTCAGGCGGCGTGCAGCTCAAGTACCTGTGCACGATCGAGATCGAGGGCGAGGAACGCCCGGCCTGCGTCGCCGAAACCATCACCGTCCTGTACGGCGCCTAGCGCCCGATGGATCTGGGTATCGCCGGCAGAAAGGCGATCTGCGCCGGCGCCAGCGCGGGCATGGGCCTGGCGAGCGCCAGGGCGCTTTCGCGCGAGGGCGTCGAGCTGTTCATATCGGCGCGGGGTGAAGATCGCCTTGCCGCCGCAGCTGCGGCAATCTCCGCGGAGACCGGAGGAAAGGTCACCCCGGTCGTCGCCGACCACTCCACCGAGGCGGGGCGGGCGAGCCTGCTCGCCGCGTGCCCCGAGCCGGACATCATGGTGATTACCTGCTCGCCGCCGAAGACCACCGACGACTTTCGCGACATCTCGGCACAGGATTGGCAGGCCTCGCTGGCGACCACCATGGTCGCGCCGATCGAACTGATGCGCATGTCGATGGACGGCATGGCGGCGCGCGGATTCGGGCGGATCGTCAATATCGCCACGGTCGCGGCGAAATTCCCCACCGTACCGCGACTGCTGTCGGGGCCGGCGCGATCAGGCCTGCTGAACTACGCCGTCGCCGTTTCCAAGGCGATGGCCAAGGACAATGTGATCGTCAACACCCTGTTGCCGGGTATGTTCGAGACCGAGACGATGACCGAGCGGTTCCGCTCCGAGGCCGCCGCCAAAGGGGTCAGCTATGAGACGCGGCGCGACGACTTCGTCGGGCGGTTTCGCATTCCGGCCGGCCGCTTCGGAAATCCCGACGAACTGGGCGCCTGGTGCGCCATGTTCTGCAGCCGGTACGCCGCCTACGTTGTCGGCCAGAGCCTGGTGATGGACGGCGGCCTGATCAACGGACTCTACTGACTACGTCATGGTCGTGGCCGCCAGACGCCTGGTCCTGATCACCGGCGCCTCTGCGGGCCTGGGCGCCGAATTCGCCCGCGCCTACGCCGCCAGGGGCTGCGATCTGGCGCTGGCCGCCCGGCGTGTGGATCGCCTCGAGGCCCTTGCAGGCGAGTTGACGCGTGCGCACGGGATAGAAGCCTTTTCGATTGGTGTCGACCTTGCGGCCTACGAGGCGGAGCGCCTCGTCCTGGACGCCGTCGCCGCGCGTGGGCGCCATGTCGATGTGCTGGTCAACAACGCCGGCTTCTCCATCCCGCAGAGCTTCGCGGCCGTGCCCTGGGAGCGACAGCGTGACTTCCTGATGACGTTGATCGTCAGCGCCTGCGGCCTGGCGCACGCGGTAATTCCCGGCATGGTCGAGCGCGGGGACGGCGCCATCATCAATGTCGCTTCACTCTCCGGTTTCGCCCCTGGCACGGCCGGCCACACGCTCTATCCGGCCGCCAAGAGCTTCACGATCAAGTTTTCCGAGGCTCTGGCGGAGGAGTACGGCCACGACGGGATCCGCGTCACCGCCGTCTGTCCCGGATTCACCCACACCGAATTCGCGCTCGCCAACGGCACACAGGCCGTCATGGACGCCTCGCCGCGCATGGCCTTCCAGACCGCCGGCCCGGTGATACAGGCGGCGATCCGCGCTAACGACAGGGGCAGGGTGGTTCTCGTGCCCGGCTGGCACAACAAACTTGCCGCTGGGTTGTTGCATTATCTTCCCGAACACTTCGTCAAGGCAGTGTTGCGAGCGGGTTCGAAGCGGTTTCATCTTGATTGAGAGCATGGGGAAGGGGCGGGAGCGCCTAACCCTCTGCATTGCGGGAAGCCAAGTAGGACCAGCTCTTTCGATGTTCAACTGATTGAGCGCGGACGATCGGACCGGCGGCGTCCCCGTCGCCGCCTTGTCCATGCCGAAGAGGCTTGACGCTCGATCTACCGCTTCGCGCCACTTCAAAACCGCACACTTCAGCGCCGCTTCGCCGCCTGATAGACGAAGGATCCTTCACGCTTGCCCACAGCAATCACGACCACGGCCTCGTCATCTACGCGATAGACGAGCCTGTACCCCGCCGCCCGCAGCTTAATCTTGAAATGATTGGTCATTCCGCGCAGTGAGTCGGCCGGGACGCGCGGGTATGCAAGCCGCTCGGCGAGCTTCGTCTTGAACTGTTCGCGCAAAGTAGCGCCCAACTTTTCCCACTCATTCCGCGCGGAGGGCAGGAATTCGAGCCTATAGATCGTCAAGGCTGACGGGCACGCCTTGCTCGTCGGAGCGCGCCTTGACGATGTCGATGAGCGCCTGATCGTCGAGCTTTTCCAGCATGGCTTCGAAAGTTGCGGCGGGCACCATGTAGGCGACGACACGATTGTGATTGAGAATGGCGACCGGGGCGCCTCCCGACTCATCCACGATCGCTGTCGGACTCTTTTTCAAGTCCGAGACGCTCACGGCGACATCGGCTGCGATACGCTGCACGAAAAGCTCCTGCGGACTATACCAAAAATGGTGCGAATATAGGGTCCAATAATCGCGCTTACCTCGAAGGGCAACTCTGAGTCCAGCCGGATTCGGCTTCCCGGGGCGAAAAGATCCAAACGCGACCTGGACGATGTTCCCCCTGATTCACCGCCGGCCGTCGTTGGATTTCTTGGCTCTCGGCTTGGGCTTGAACGGTTTTGGCGGGCGTGAGCCTTGAACGGGTTTGCGCTCGTCGGGGCGTTCCTTGCGGGCGCCGGGGGCGCCGGCCGCTTCGATTCGGATGGGCTCCTCCGGGGAGGCCTTGACCGCGGCGATGAATCGGTCGGCGACGGCCTTGGCGATCTCGAACTTTGTCTCGCGATCGAAGATGCGGATCGCGCCGATGTCCTTCTTGATGACGTGGCCGCGCCGGCAGATCAGCGGCACCAGCCATTTGGGGTCCGCGTTGCTCTCGCGGCCGACGGCCATTCGGAACCAGACGTTGTCGCCGCCGGCGGGCGCCTCGTCGTCCCGGCGCCGGCGCGGCTCGCGGGGCGCGCGCTCCTGGCGCTCCTCGCGCCCGCCGCCGCGCGGCTCGCCGGCGTCGTAGAGATCCTCCGGAGCGGGCAGGCGCGAGCGATGCACGCGGATCAAAGCCGCGGCGATGGCCTCGGGGCCGACTTGGTCCAAGAGCAGGCGCGCCAGGGTCAGGTCTTCCTCGGCCGGCGGCTCCGTCAGGATCGGGTCATGCAGCATGCGTTCCTGGTCGCCGGCCCGGATCGCCTCGGCGCTCGGGGGGCCGCTCCAGGTCGCCTCGATGCGCGCCGACGCCAGAAGCTGTTCGGCCCGCCGACGGCGCGTGTAGGGAACCAGCAGAACCGAAATCCCCTTTTTCCCGGCCCGCCCCGTGCGGCCGCTGCGGTGCAGCAGGGCCTGGCGATTGACCGGCAGGTCGGCGTGGATGACCAGTGCGAGGTCCGGCAGATCCAGCCCGCGCGCGGCGACGTCGGTTGCGACGCACACCCGCGCGCGTCCATCGCGCAGGGCCTGAAGGGCGTCGGTGCGCTCTCGCTGGGTCATTTCGCCGGAGAGGCCGACGGCGTCGAACCCGCGCTCGCGCAAGGCGGCGTGCAGGTGGCGCACGGCCTCGCGGGTCCCGCAGAACACCAGCGCGCCGCGCGCCTCGAAGAACCGCAGCACATTGACAACGGCGTGTTCCACCTCGTTGGGCGCGACGCGCATGGCGCGGTACTCAATGTCGCCGTGCGGTTCGCCGCCGCCGGCTGTGTCGATGCGCCAGGCGCGCTTCTGATATTGTCCGGCCAGGGCGGCGATGTCCTTGGCGATAGTCGCCGAGAACAGCAGCGTCCTTCTCGCGTCCGGGGTGGCTTCGAGGATGAATTCGAGATCTTCCTTGAAGCCGAGGTCGAGCATCTCGTCGGCCTCGTCCAGGACGACGACTTCCAGCGCCGACAGGTCGAGATGGCCGCGCTCGAGGTGATCGCGCAGGCGCCCGGGCGTGCCGACCACCATCTGCGCGCCGGCGGCCAGCTCTCGCTGCTCGCGCCGCGAGTCCATCCCCCCGACACAGGCGATCACCCGGGCCCCCGCCTTGGCGTACAGCCAGGCCAGTTCGCCGCGCACCTGCATGGCCAGCTCGCGCGTGGGCGCGATCACCAGCACCACCGGCGCGCCAGGATCTCCCATGCGCGGCGCATCGCCCAGAATTGTCGAGGCCATCGCCAGGCCATAGGCCACGGTCTTGCCCGAGCCGGTCTGGGCGGAAACGAGCAGGTCGCGGTCGACCGCGCCGCGATCGAGCACGGCGGCCTGGACGGGGGTTGGCTCGTCATATCCCTGCTCGGCGAGCGCCTCGGCGATAGCGGAATGGATCGGAGGGAAGGGCATGCGAACTCGCTTGGCCGGCGCGTGAGCGCCTGAGTTGTGGACGGCGCGTCGGCGCCCGAGTGACGTGGTTCGGTGAGTTTTGTCGGGATCGCTCTATAAATGGACCACGGCCGGCGCAATGTCAGCCCATTCCGCTGGTCCGCCCTCCGACGCCGGTGTCGCGCCGTCGATCGGGCCTATCCCGGTCCTGAAGTCGCGCGTTTCCTTCTCCCCGTGCGGGAGAAGGTGGCTGCGAAGCAGACGGATGAGGGGTTCGCGCCGATGCGATCGTCTGAGCGATTGTATTCATGCGGATATCGCTGAGAGCCCCCTTGTATCTAGAAAACATCGTCGAGGAGTGATGAACTCGGCGTTGGGAGGGGGGCCCCCGCCCCCCACCCCCAACGCCCGCCCCCCCAACCCCACACGAAGCCACCCAGGAATACTACAGGGGCCCCCCGCGCC
>JBBRAV010000007.1:0-145134 GCA_038206535.1 Caulobacterales bacterium | reverse complement strand
GGACTGGATCGACGTGGCGGCGGATGGGCTGGGCGCAAAGAACACGGATGAACACGGATGGCGCTTCGCGCCGCACGGATGGAGGGTGATGCGGCGAGCCTGGATCGGGACAGGAGGGTCTGACCGGTCGCGTGATCCCCTGCAGCGCCGGTTCATCCGTGCGGCGCGAAGCGCCATCCGTGCCTATCCGTGTAAAAAATCACAGGCGATCCAGCGCGATCATATCCGGGCCGTCCTGCGTCGACCACCGTGGGGTGGCGGTGATTGTGCCTCTTTGAGGGAACGCACATCGCGCGTCGGCGTCGAGCCATCCTCCGGGTGGACCAACCCGTCAAATTGAATGCGACGCCACACTAGCGCCCGACCAGGGTGACGATGTTGGGGGCGGGATTGTCCTTGGCCGACTTGTTCAGGTTCAGGAGCTGGCCCAGGATGGTGAGCACCTGGGCGGACCGGTCGGCCTTGTCGCCGGCGACGCAGATGGTCTGACCCATATAGCGCACCGCCACCAGATCGTGGGGCCGCGGCGCGCGCATCGCCGCCTCGAACAGGGGCGTCGGCGGATCGTCGTGGGCGTCGCTGCGCACCATCACCAGGCGCGAGACCGGGTCTCGACAGCGCCCGTCCGCGTCCAGACACAGTTGCTGGCGCAGGACCTCGCCCAGATAGTAGGTCACCGCTTCCGCCGATCGCAGGCTGACCACGAGCTGATAGCCGCCCTTCGGGGCGCTGGCGAACAGCTTGTGCGTCGCGCCGGCGTCGTCGCTGGACGGGCCGGCGCCGGCGCGTTCGGCGGCCGTGGCCCCGCAGCGCATGCCAGGCGTCACGTCCATAGGATAGTCCTGCCCTTCAGCGTGGATCATGAGGAAGGTGGTCGCGGGGTCGGCTATGCAGAACCGGTGATCGGTCACGGTCCTTCCGAGCTGATAGCGCCCAGGACCGACGGCCTTGATAATCAGGCCCGCCTGGGTCGCCGCGAGAGTCGCCTCGAGCGTCGGCGCATCCTTCCCGCTCAGCTCGGGGCCGATCCCGACGAAGTCCTGGATCGCCTCGGTATGCATCCGCGCCTGCCGCAGGACCTCGAGAAAAGCCTGGAACTGGGCTTCCTGTTCGACCTGGCTGGCCCACTCGCCGGGGGAATTGTGCAGCCAGGCGCGCGGATGGCCATAGCTGTCGGTGATCGCCACCTTGGAGATGAACAGGTCGTAGAGTTCCTGCCACGGCAGTCCCTCCTGCCCGAACAGGTCGATGGTCTTGAGATCGACCGGAGTCAGGAACCCCTTCATGAAATCCTGGCCGTCGAGGTTGTTGATCGTAAACGTCGGTCCGCCCGAGGCGCTGAGCTGCGGCCCGGCCTGGAACGGGACCAGGCCAGGGTTGTCGGCGAACGGCAGGGTGAACCCCAGCGCCCCCGAGGCCGTCGCCGTGCCCGCCACGCTGCCGATCGATGTGAACGCCATCGGGTGCTTGTGGGCAGCCCGCACGATGTTGAGGAACAGCATCCGGTTCTGGGTGCTGGTGATCTGCTCGTTGTAGGAGAGGCCGCGGTCGCCGAAGTTGTCGACGGTGGCGCAGGCGGCAAGCGCAAGGGCCCCGGCGAAGGCGGCGGCGGCGCACAGCGTTCGCCCTGTGATAGCGCCGATGGATTCCCGCGTGCGCCCTGGCGTTTGCGGCCGATGATCCGGCCGCGTTCCCGCCCTCTCAAGAGCTTGCATGATCTTTACCCCCCGGCTCGGATTGCTGAAGAGGTGTCTATAGGGCGAGTCGCCAACCTCAGGCGCGGCGGCTTTCCGTGGGGTTCATCGAGTATCGTTCGCTGGACGTGGCAAACGCCGTAGACGGGACTGGCTTGCAGGATCATGCTCGATATTCGGCGGCCTCGAGGGGGACTGCGAAGGCATGGGAAATCGCACAAGGATCGCGTTCATTGCGCTGGCCATGGCAGCCTGCGCCGGCTGGCCGTGCCCGGCCGCGAATGTCTCGCCCGCGAGCCCGGCGGCGCCGGCGCCGGCGCAACCGCCAGCCGCGTCGGTGCGGCCGAGCCTTGCCGCCATGCCGGCGCCGCCCGATCCTCAGGCCTGCGCCAGCGCAACGGCCGCTCAGGCGCGGAGCCTCATCGTGGCCGCTCAGTCGACCCCTCTAGGCTCGCTGACCCGCAAGTCCGACGTATTGTCCGGCCAGGCGCCGACCGACGTCGTATTTTCCCGGCCCGCCAGCGCGGCCGGATCACTCGACAACCTCGATTTTCACGCCTTCCTCACTTTCGATTCCGTCGACCCGAAGAGATGGGGCGCGCCGCGGCTCCTCCAGGTTCTCAAGGTTCAGCATCCTCCGGACGCCTCGCAACTTCCCAGCGGCTCCGACACGACGACAAACGCCAACGACTTCGGACTCAACCTGTTCATCCCCGATCAATACACCTATTGGCTGCGTCAGCCGCGGATGCTGGTCGTCGTCGCCTGCGACCGGGGACTGGGGCCCATCGCCTGGGCCAGGCGCCCGATCAGCGTCAGCAGCCGGCTCTCATCGGCGCTGGTCGGCCTTGCGCTGATGCTCGGCCTGTACGTGGCGTCGGGAACGTGGGTCTGGGCGAAGCGGAACCAACAGGCGAGGCAGGCCAGCGCGGTCGTCCCCGTCCCGCCGCTCAGGACCACCACCGTGCACCCGTGGCCGTGGTGGCGGTGCCTGGATCCTGTCGTGATGACCTCCGACAGTTTCGACCGCGCCAGCCTGTCGAAACTGCAGATATTCTTCTTTGTCATGCTCGTCGGCTTCGGCGTGACCTATTCGCTGGTCAGGACCGGCACCCTGTCGGACCTCTCAGACTCCATCGTCTTCCTGCTTGGGGTGTCCG
Organism: Caulobacterales bacterium; assembly: GCA_038206535.1. Taxonomy (GTDB): domain Bacteria; phylum Pseudomonadota; class Alphaproteobacteria; order Caulobacterales; family Caulobacteraceae; genus Acaudatibacter. The sequence goes on along the minus strand of JBBRAV010000007.1, from coordinate 142,280 downwards.
CGTTCGGCGCCCTGGGCAATCAGGTGGCGAGCGTGACCCGTGACCGGCTCAGCCTGGACAACTGGGCCTGGCTGGTCAGTCAGGGCGTCATTCCGGTGAACGACCCCGGTCATGGGCAACCCAGATGGGTCGACCTGATCATGTCGGACTCGGAACTGAATCTGTACAAACTTCAGGCGATGACCTTCACCCTGATCGTCGGGACCGCGATGGTCATCAGCGGCTTTTCCGACCTCGCGAAATTCACCGTGCCACAGACCATGCTGCAGATCCTCGGCCTGTCGCAATTCGTCTTCGTCGGCGGCCAGCTGGCCAAGCCCGCGAACATCGGAGATCTCGACGATCTGCTGACGGAGCTGCGCAAACGGATTGCGCAATTGCGCGTGGCCGCCAACGCCGGCATCGACGTCGACTCGACAGGGGTCATGATCAGGTCCCCCGACCCGGCCAACCCCGTCCCCGGCGCGCCGGCCAACGCCATGGCGGCGGCGCGCACGCTCGTGCCCCATGCCGTCGCCCGCTATCAGGAGATCGTGAGCGAGGTGAAGATCCTGGTCGAAAGCCTGTCGCATCGCGACATGAATCCCGGGGCGCTGGACGATCCGTTCTGACAACCCAGCGCTGGCGCCGGAATTCCAATCGGTATGAAATCCGATCAGCGAAGCTTACCGAACACCTCGCCCACGAAGTCGATGTGTTGCTGGATGTCCTCAAAACCCTGGTCCAGCGGCGAGATGGTCCCGTGCGTGCCGCCGGCGTCGCGCCAGCGCTTGAGGCAATCGGCCGCGTCTTCGACCCCGGCGGTGCGCAGGGCGATATAGTCGCGGCCGAATGTCGTCTCGGACCGGCCCGCTTCGCCAAGCAGTGCGCGGGTGCGGGCCCAGGCCTTCTCCAGGTCTGCGTAAGCCACGGTGGCGAAGATGAAACCGTCGCCCATCTTGACGGCGCGGCGATAAGCCGGTTCGGCGAAGCCGCCCATCCAGATCGGGATCTGCCGCCTGGGGCGGATGTTGAGATTTCCACGGGTGATACGGTCGAAGCGGCCCTCGAAGGTCAGCAGCGGCTCGGCCCAGAGCTTGCGCAGGAAGTCGACCTGCTCGTCCATGCGCGCGCCGCGGGTGTGGAAATCCTGCCCGAGGGCTTCGTATTCCACGTAGTTCCAACCCGTGCCGACCCCCAGCCGAAAGCGCTCGCCCGACAGCAGGTCGAGGTCCGTCGCCTGCTTGGCCAGGAGCACCGTCTGGCGCTGGGGCAGTATCAGGATGCCGGTGACGAACTCGATCCTTTGGGTCATCCCGGCCAGATAGGCGAACATGATCATCGGATCGTGGAACGGATGGTGCTCCGTATAGGGCCCCCAGAGCGGCGGATCGCGATCGGCGTGGCTGGCGCCCGCCACGTGGTCGAAGGCCAGCACGTGGTCCAGGCCCATGCTCTCCATGGCCAGGCCGAACGCGCGCACGTTGCCCGGATCGCCGCCGGCCTCGGTCTGCGGATAGACGGCGCCGATCCTCATGGTGTTTCCTTAAAGGCTCTTGTCAGCCCGGCGCTTTCGCCGGGTGGGCGAGTCTAAGGCAAGGCGCGCGACGCGATCAAGGCGCGAGCAAGGTGTGGCCGCGGCAGGCTTTTCGTCAACCTGTCGGCCTTGCCAATGACACGCTCGTTTATGCGGTTGATGGCTTACGCCGGGTCGGCTATGCCCCTTTCCGAATTATTCGTTGGCGCTGAAAATGCGGCGCCTGAGATGCCGAGGGAGGCAGCATGCAATTGCCACGCGAGGCCCTGTTGAGGGCCTATCGCCAGATGAAGACGATCCGCGAGTTCGAGGAGCGGCTTCACACGGAGATCGCCAAGGGCGAGATCGCCGGCTTCACCCACCTGTATGGCGGCCAGGAGGCCGTCGCGGTCGGCGTCTGCGAAAACCTGACCGACAACGACTACATCGTCTCGACCCACCGCGGCCACGGCCACTGCATCGCCAAGGGCTGCGACGTGAAGGGTATGATGCTGGAGATCTACGGCCGGCGCGACGGCCTGTGCAAGGGCCGGGCCGGCTCGATGCACATCGCCGACTTCAGCAAGGGCATGCTGGGCGCCAACGGCATCGTCGGCGCCGGCGCGCCCCTGGCCGTGGGCGCGGGCCTGGCGGCCAAGCTCGACGGCGAGGGATCGGTCTCGATCGCGTTCAGTGGCGACGGCGCCTGCAACCAGGGGACGACCTTCGAGGCCTTGAACATGGCCGTGGTCCTGAAGCTGCCGGTGATCTTCGTGTTCGAGAACAACCACTACAGCGAGCACACCGGCGCCTCCTATGCGGTCGGCTCCGGCGACGTCGGCGCACGGGCGGCGGCGTTCGGGATGAAGGTGATCAAGGGCAACGGCTGCGACTTCTTCGACTCTTACGAAGTCATGCGCGAGGCGGTCGAGCACTGCCGCGCCGGCAATGGGCCGATCTCGGTCGAACTCGACACCGAGCGTTTCTTCGGCCACTTCGAAGGCGACCCCCAGCGCTATCGCGGCAAGGGCGAACTGGACCGGATCCGCGAGCAGCGCGACTGCCTCAAGGCCTTCCGAAGCCGCGTGCTGGAGGCCGGGCTGCTGACCGAAGAGGCGCTGGACCAGGTCGACGCGGAGGTGTTGGCGCTGATCGAAGAGTCCGTCGACGGCGCGCGTGTCGGTCCGGTGTCGCTCCCCGAGCAGGTGCTCGAAGACGTTTACATCTCCTACTGATCGGATCGTCCATGGCTCAGTTAACCATCCGCGAAGTCATCAATCAGGTGCTCCACGCCGAGATGGAGCGCGATTCCAACCTGATCATGCTCGGCGAGGACATCGTCGGCGGGGCCGGCACCGCCGGCGGCCAGGAAGCCATCGGCGGCATCTGGGGAACCTCCACCGGCCTCTACGACAAGTTCGGGGCCGGCCGCGTGATCGACACGCCGATTTCCGAGGCCACCATCATCGGTACGGCGGCCGGCGCGGCGCTCGCCGGCAAGCGGGCGATCGCCGAGATCATGTTCGCCGATTTCGTCGGCGTGTGCATGGACCAGATCTACAATCAGGTCGCCAAGTTCCGCTACATGTTCGGCGGCCACTCGACCTGCCCGATCGTCATCCGCATGGCCTATGGCGCCGGCCTCAACGCCGCCGCCCAGCACAGCCAGGCGGTCTACCCGCTGTTCACCTCGATCCCGGGGATCAAGGTGGTGATGCCGACGACGGCCGCTGACGCCAAGGGCTTGCTGACCCAGGCCATCCGCGACGACGACCCGGTCATCTTCCTGGAAGGCAAGATGCTTTATGGCGTGAAGGGCGAGGTGCCGGACGGCGAATACCTGCTGCCGTTCGGCCAGGCCCGCCTGGCCCGCGAGGGCAGCGACGTCTCGATCGTCACCTGCGGCCAGATGGTGATGTTCGCCGAGGCGGCCGCCGACGCCATGGCCAAGGACGGCATTTCCTGCGACGTCATCGACATCCGAACCTCCAGCCCGATGGACGAGGAAGCGATCCTCGACAGCGTCGAGAACACCGGACGCCTGGTGGTCGTCGATGAAAGTCCGCCGCGCTGCAGCCTGGCGACCGACATCGCCGGACTGGTGGCGAGCCGGGCCTTTTCCTCGCTGAAGGCCCCGATCGAGATGGTGACGGCGCCGCACACGCCGATCCCGTTCGCCCGGGAACTCGAGCGCGCTTATTTGCCGAACCCGACCTCGATCGAGGCGGCGGCGCGCAGAACCCTCGGCTATCGGTGAGTCTCCGATGAGCCGTCTCACCGCGTTCACCATGCCCAAATGGGGCATAGAGATGACAGAAGGCGTCGTGGCCGAATGGATGGTCGCCGAAGGCCAGGCCTATGCGCGCGGCGACGTGCTGACGCTGGTCGAATCCGACAAGATCAGCAATGAGATCGAGGCCGAAACGCCCGGTGTGATGTGCAAGCTGGTGGCGACGCCGGGAGAGACCTATCCGGTGGGCGCGCTGCTGGCCGTGATCGGCGACGAAGCCGCGCCCGGCGAAGAGGTCGAGGCGTTCGTCAGCGCGTTCAAGCCGGCCGGCGCCGCCGGCGAGGTCGCCATCCAGCAGACGGCGCCCGCGCCCGCGGCCTCGTCTCAGCCCACCGCGAAGGCCCAGCCGGCGCCCGTGTCGGCAACGCCACCGCCCGGATTGGCCATCAGCACGGCCGCCTGGAAGCGCTCGCAGGAACTCGGCGTCGACGTCGCGTCCTTACGCGGCTCGGAGCGCAAGGGCCGGATCAGCTTGCAAGATGTGGAACAGGCCGCCCGGCCTGCTCGCGCCGTCGGAGGCGGACAGCCCGTGTCGATCGCTCTCAGCACCACACATCTGGACGTCTTCTTCGCCACGCCGCTGGCCAAGCGGCTGGCGGTGATCCACGGCGTCGACCTGGCGAAGGTGAAGGCCACCGGATCGCGCGGTCGTATCAGCAAGGCGGACGTCCTGGGGCTGGTCGAACGCGCGGTCCCCGCGGCGCGCCCTGCCCGGCCCCCGGGCGTGGACGTCGAGGTCGTGCCGATGTCGATGATGCGCAAGGCGATCGCGCGGCAGCTGACCCTCTCGAAGACCACCATCCCCCACTTCTACCTGCGGATGTCGGTCAGGATCGACGCGCTGCAGGCCATGCGCCAACGCGCCCGCGAGAGCGTCGGCCAGGCGCCCAGCGTCAACGACTATCTGGTCCGCGCCTGCGCCCTGGCGCTCGCCGCCAACCCGGACGTCAACGTCCAGGTGCATGGCGACGCCATCCATCGTTTCCGCCACGCCGACATCTCGGTTGCGGTCGCCACCGACAAGGGACTGGTGACGCCGGTGGTGACGGCGGCGGAAACCAAGTCGGTCGCGAAGATCTCGGCTGAGATCGCCGAACTGGCCAAGCGGGCGCGCGAGGGCAAGCTGAAGGCCGAGGAGTTCCAGGGCGGCAGCTTTTCGCTCTCCAACCTCGGCATGTTCGGCATCGATCAGTTCGACGCCATCATCAACCCGCCGCAGGGCGCCATCCTGGCGGTCGGCGCGGCGCAGCGGCGCCCGGTCGAGTCGGAGTACACGCTCTCGTTCGCGACCATGGTGCAGCTGTCGCTGTCCTGCGACCATCGGGCGATCGATGGGGCGGTCGGCGCGAAATTCATGGCCGAGTTGAAGCGGTTGGTCGAGGCGCCGGAGTTGCTGGTCGGAGGATAGGCGCGCGATGCAAGTGGACCTCGGAGGCGGTGGGCGATGGCGCAGTGGACAATGGGGCTCGCCCTCATCGCGACCCTGATTTTCGGGGGCGCCGCTTCGGCGACCGGCGACAGGATCGCCTTGGCCGCGTTCTCGTCAGCGTCGATGACGGTGGGCGTCATGTCGCCGACGAAGAAACCGGCGGCGCGCTTCTCCGTTGGGATGGAAACCTGCCGCTTGGGCATGTAGCTTCGGCTTCCGTTGGCCCAGACAGCGCCATCGGCGATCTCGACGGCCGGGGCGAACATCTTGCTGCGCAGGGTGGCCAGGACGATCGGCGGCAAGGGACCGGTCGAGGGCTCGGCCGCCCGCATCGCGGCGACGTATTCTCGAATGTCGCCCAGAGGCTTGCCGGCCGTCGGGCGGTAGATCCCCGCGAAGCCGCGTTTCTCAGCCTCCAAGGCCAGTTCGACGACCCCGAGCCGGCGGCCCGACGAGGCTGCTAGGCCGATGGCGGGCATGCGTGTCATGGCGTCGTCCTGAGCAGTCTGCGGCCCATGGGGCCTGCGTCCAGCCTCATCATACCACCAAGGATGTCCGGCGATGAAGCCGGATCGGCTGCGGCACGGATGCGCGGCCGCTTCGATAGACCTGCGAAGTCGCGGCATGGCGACCGCGCCGACCTATTTCCCGCCCCGACAGCCGCTCGGTCGGGCTGTCGGTTGGGTCGTCTGAATGCGGACCCTCAGCCGGCGATGCCGCGTTGGCGATTCAGTCTCCCTGACGCTCCGCGGCGATGACCGCGGGCGCGCCGGTGGCGCGCGAGTCGCACTGCGCGCGCGTCACGCGGAAATTGACCATCAGGTTCAGCAGATATCCCCCCACGCCGACAATGCTCGCCGTGGCGATCCGGCTCAGCATGAAGTCGATGTGCAATGCACTGACGGCCAGCCACATCAAGGGTGTCAGAGCCAGCGCGGAAAGTGTCGCGATCGCCAGGAAATAAAGCAGGCCAGATCTCACGCCGCGCCTGGTCTCGCCAAACACCAGCCGCCGGGCCAGGAAGTAGCTCAAGCCGTTGGCGACCAGGAACGCGAGGATCGTCGCGGCGAGGTAGGCGACATGCGCCCATCGAACGAGCGCGAAGAGCAGGCCAAGGTCGATGAGGAAGGTCGGCAAGGAGATCGCGGCGTTTCGCACGAACCGCGGCGCCTGCTTCCAAGCCCCAACCAGGCGCGCCGGATGGGAACGCCGGGCTGGATGTCCGATGGTCGGAGTGGCGGCCATGCAAGCTCAAGCGCCGAGAAGGGGTTTTCGTTGCCAGGCTCGAACGGCTCTCGCCGTGCCGCGGTTGAAACACGGATCGCAAATCATCCCTGCGCACTTCATAGCTGACGGATGCGGCCGTTGGCCCCGGGACTGGCGATACGGATGAGGCGATAAACATGACCACCTCTGGCTTTTCCACGACGGCGCGAAATTGCCTCGTCATTCTCACCGTCATCGCCGTGGGCGCGACGCTGCGTTCCATGGCGGGTATCGTGTCCCCCTTGCTCCTGGCGGTGTTTCTGGCGGTCATGATCGACAGTCTCGCCAGGGTGATCCGCCGGATCCTGCCAGGCGTCAGCCCGGGGGTGGCGGTGGCCATCGGCATTCTCGTTTCCGTGGTGGTGTTCTGCGCCTCCGCCTTGTTCGTCGCCGACAATACCAGCGCCTTCGTGCTCAAGCTTCGCGATTACGAGCCGAAACTGAACACCCTGATCGCCGCGGCCGCTTCTCATCTCGGGGTCAAGGCGCCGCAGAACATCGGACAGATCGTCGGGCAGCTCGACCCGGTCGCCTATCTGGGGACCGTGGCTCAGGCGCTGCAGGGCTTCAGTTCCAGCGCGGCCCTGGTCCTGATCTATCTGGGTTTCATCATCGCTTCCCGCCGCGCCTTCGATCGCAAGACCGTAAAGTTGTTCAGGAACCGCAACGATCGCCACGAGGCCAGTCATGTGATTGGGCATGTGAGAGAGGGGATCGAACAATATCTCTGGATTCAGACCGTGACCGGCGCCCTCATCGCCGTGCTGAGCGCCGGGGTGATGCTGCTTGTGGGTGTTCAGGACGCGGCGTTCTGGGCTTTCTTGATTTTCATCGTCAATTTCGTTCCGATCGTGGGCGCGGCGGTCGGGATCGTCCTGCCCGCTCTGTTCGCCCTTGTGCAGTTCACGGGCTACGGCGAGGCCGTGATCGTTCTTGGCAGTCTCTTCGCGATCACCTTCGTCGTCGGCAACATCCTGTTGCCGCGGATGCAGGGGAACAGCCTGAACATGGACCCGCTCGTCGTGCTCGCGTCGCTGGGATTTTGGGGGTCGATGCTGGGCTTTACCGGCATGTTTCTGTCCACGCCCCTGACGGTATTGATGATGGTGATACTCGCGCAATTCGAAGGATCGCGCTGGATCGCGATCATGCTCTCCGCCAACGGCGACCCGATCGCCGGCGACAAGAGCGGCGAGAAAACACGCAAAGGCGCCGAACCGACGTCGCCGCCGCGGGAGACAAGGCCGCAAACGCCGATCGGATGAGCGCGCAGCGGGCCTCGCTTTCCACGCGGTTCCATCGCGCACACATCGCCTGATCGCAAAATATCGCCACGTGTGGGACTTTTGCTGCGTTGCAGCATTATGGGCACTGAGCGTGTCGATCGGGCCAGAGGAATAACCACCGTGCGGGGTTTGATGAATACGATGTTGCAAGACTTGGCGGGTCAACCGTCGGGGGCACTTGGCGCTCGCAATCACGGCGGGGGGCCGCGCCTTGCCGAGACCGCCTTCGCGGGACCCAATCCGGGCGCCCTGCGGATGCTGTCGTATGCGCCCGCCGGACTGCCACCGGGGTCGCCTCTGGTCGTCGTGCTGCATGGGTGCATGCAGGACGCCGCTGAAAATGCGGCCGGCGCCGGCTGGCTGCAATTGGCCGACCGTCTTGGGTTCGCCGTCCTCGCGCCCGAGCAGACGGCATCGAACAACGTCAATCGCTGTTTCAACTGGTTCCTCGAGAGCGACACCCTGCGAGGGAGCGGAGAATGCGCCTCCATCGCCCAGATGGTCCGCGTCCTGACCGATCTGCACCACCTCGACAACACGCGCGTCTTCATCACCGGACTGTCCGCCGGCGGCGCCATGGCAGCGGCGATGCTTGCCGCCTATCCCGACCTGTTCGCCGGCGGCGCGATCGTCGCGGGCCTGCCCTATGGGGTGGCGCACAACATCCAAGGGGCCATGCGCGCCATGCGCAATGCAAAGGCACAGGACGGTGCTGCGCTCGCCGCATTGCTCGTCGAGGCGTGGGCGGGACACCCGAAGAAGCCGTTTCGTCTGTCGATATGGCATGGGGACAAGGACGTGATCGTCAACCCGTCCAATGGCTACGCACTGGCCCAACAATTCTCGCTGGCGAGGGGCTCGCTGCCGCTCATCGGCAAGGATGCGGTATCCGAACGCCTCACCCGCACCCGATGGGGCGATGCGGCGCCGGGCGGCGCGCTGATCGAGCTGAACCTGGTGCATGGGTTGGGCCACGGAACGCCTCTGTCGACCCGCCGGTCGGGGGATGTCGGCTCACCGGCGCCGTTCCTGCTGGAGTGCGGCGTGTCGTCGACCCTCGAGGTCGCCCGGACCTGGGGACTGGAGTCCGCCATGCCCAGCCATGCCGCAACGCAGACCGACGCGCCGTTCCAGACCCCGCGCATCATGGCGCCGCGCGAGGTCGCGCACGACCGGCCTGTCCATCGGCCGGCGCCGACCGGCGTGGCCGCGCAGGTCATGAACTCGGTAGAGCGTCACGTCCCGCGGCAGGTTCAGGACGTGATCGCACACTCCCTGCGCATCGCTGGACTGATGAAGTAGGACGATGGCGCTTCGTGGCGCGAAACCGGACGGCAATTCACCAGAAGGCGAACATCGTGGATCAGTTCGACACCATCATCGTTGGAGCGGGCCCCGCCGGATTGACGGCCGCGACCTATTTGAGCCGGTATCGACGCCGGGTCCTCGTCCTGGACGGAGGCCCCTCGCGCGCCAGCTGGATACCGGAGAGCCACAATACGCCGGGGTTTCCCGAGGGTGTGAGCGGCGAGGCGCTGCTGGCGCGACTGCGCGCCCAGGCTCTGCGCTTCGGGGCGCGGATACTTTCGCAACGAGCCGAATCGATCGAGCGCGACGCTGACGGATTCCACTTCGCCATGGGCGCGGGATCGGGACGATCACGCTTTGTCGTTCTGGCCACCGGCCTGTTGGATCGCAAGCCGCCGCTTCCAGGTATCGACGACGCCATCAAACGCAGCGTCGTGCGACTTTGCCCGATCTGTGACGCCTATGAAGCCATCGACGCCCGGATCGCCGTCCTTGGCGACGGCGACGCCGGGGCGCGAGAGGCGCTCTATCTGCGCACATATTCGCCCGACGTCACCCTGCTCACGCTTGGTCAGGAACTTTCCGATGCCGCCGCTCTGGACGTGGAGGGCGTCCGAACGCTTCACACGGACATCGGCGACTTGAGCCTGGACGGCGAAGCGGTGACGCTACGCGCCGAGGGCTCCTCGCGCCAATACGATTACCTGTATCTTGCGCTCGGCTGCGAACTTCAGAGCAGTCTGGCCAGATCATGTGGCGCGGACCACGACGACCTTGGAAACCTGGTCGTCGATCTTCACCAGCAGACGTCGGTTGATGGCCTGTACGCCATCGGCGACGTCTGCCTCGGCCTCAACCAGATCGCCGTGGCCACCGGCGAGGCGGCCATCGCCGCGACCGACATACACAACCGGTTGCGCAAGGAAGAACGTTAACGACTGGGCAAGGCGGCCATCGCCGCCTTCGGCGCGCCGGTTCGAGACGGGCGCTCCTGCCTCCAATGGGGTCGTGCCCAGTGAGGGTTGGCAAAATGAGCGAATCCCCTGGCATATCGAGGCCCGAGCGGGCGCCGCCGCGCGAAGCCTGCTGGCCGCGGGCCTTCAAAGGTGGTCAGAACATGTCGTGGCGGGAGATGCGAAAGATGACGACGCGCGACAACCAGCCTGATCTCGGCGCCCGCCTCCCGGAGCCCGCCGCAATCGTGCCGGCGTCACTGTCGGCCTGGCGCTCCGCACACCCCTTTCAGGTCGGACGCCCCTGCGCCAACTGCGCCTGCGCCATCGAGGGCCCCTATTGTCTCGCATGCGGTCAGGGCGCGGAGAGTTTCGAGCGCGCGATCGGCTCCGTGGTCGTCGAGGCCTTCGAGAGCCTGCTGCACGCCGACGGACGGCTTCTGAGCACGCTTCGGCGGCTGATCCTTCAGCCCGCGAATCTGACGCGAGACTACATCGGCGGCAAGCGGGCGGGCCAGTCGCCGCCGTTCCGTGTGTTTCTGGTGTTCATGGTCCTGGTGTTCTTCACCGGCAACATCAGCCAGGCCGTGCATCCCGGACCGCCGATTTTTATCCGTGACCACCCGACCGAGGCGGTGACCCTGACGCCGGGCCCCGGCCTGGTGTCCCGATCCGTCGCCGCCTGGGTCAATCCGCGCCTCGCGTATGCGGCGAACCATCAGGAGGAATTCGCAGCGGTCCTGGAAAGCGAGCTTCATTCGACCGCCATCGTCTTCATGCCCATCTCCGCCCTCCTGCTCGGCGCGATCTTCGCCTTCGACCGGCGTTTCTTCCTGTTCGATCATGCGATCTTTTCCATGCACTCGCTCTCGTTCATGGGGATGCTGTTCAGCGTGCTCACCACACTTTCTCTGCTGGGACCGCTCGGGCCGTTGGGTCGCGTCATCCTTCTGGCCGCCCCGGCACACCTCTTCTTCCACCTGCGCGGCGTGTATTCGACAAGCGTCCTGGGAGCGCTGATCCGCATGGCCTTGCTGTTCCTGGGCTCCGCGGTCGCGGTGGCGATGCTCCTGCTCATCGACGTCGCATTGGGCCTCAGCGCCTTCCGCGGATCGCTTGGCTGATCCCCCGCGAAGCGCGATCGCGGTCGACCGGCAATCCGCCGTTCCGCTCGCTCGGCCCGTCGCGGCCCTATATGAAGGCGGAAAGCAGGGAAACACATTATGCTGCACCTCACTCTCAAGTACGAGCGCAACGACCTGCGCACTCCTTCCGGCTCCGCGCGGGTGATGATGGGCGCGCACGACGTGAGCCGTGATTGCGGCACCATTGGCGACCTTGAGTGCGTCCTGGATCGGTTGCACGCCGACCTCGAAACGATCCGCAAGCAGGCGCGACTCGGATTTGCCGCGACGCGCAAGGCCCAGGTCGCGGAATGGTCGCACGCCTGCCGGCCCTGAGGACGATGTCGTCAGGCCTTCACGTCGACGTTGAGCGCGGACAGGTCGATCAGGGCCCGGGCGCCCGAAAGCCGCATCATGCCCTCGACGTCCCAGTGATGAAGATCGAGCGTCACATTCTTGGCGGCGGCGCTCAGTGGCAGTCGTGATGGCTTACGCGCGAAGGGCTTGCGCAGTGTCAGCCGGTCCGACTGGTCCGGGCGGGACGATCGAGCGGTGACGTTGAGCCAGTAGGCGCCGCCCGGCCAGATGGGCGGACGCCGCCACGGCCCGCTCACGGGGTCGAGTGTGACGAGATTGGCTACGCCGATCCCGCAGCGTAGGGCCCCCGCCGCCGCGTGGTAGGCGTCGATGGCGCCCCAGCTGTGGCCGATCACGTTGACCACGTCCCCGGCGCTCGCCGCCGCCTCGATAGCCTGGCGAAGCCGCGTAGGCCTGGCGTTGGGGACGTAGAGCGCGGGTCGGCCCGTGACCGCGGCGAGGTCGGCGGCGTAGCTTCGAACGACCCCCAGCCCCAGCCAGGCCAAGTCGTCTCCACCGCCCCCGACAAAGATTTCCATTCGCCGGGATATCCGACGTCTTGCCCGGATTGGCAAACGGTACGGGCGCTGGCCTGGAGAGGCTTCCTTGTCGCCCCCCCGGCAAATCGCGCAACAGCCGCTGGTCCGCACCTGCCCGCGGGCCGAGGACCGCAGCGGAGTGGAAGGCCAAAAGCGGCCCCGACTCGATGATGGCCATGGGCAATCGTCAGCGGCGCCCGATCGCAAGGTTCTGGTTCAGCGCCCGGACGCAATGCCGACGTGCTTTAGGGCTTCGATCGCCCCGTCGAAGGCCATACTGATGCCCATGGCGGCGACGAAAAATCCGACGATGCGCGTGGCCGCATCGATGCCTCTGGGACCGAGGCGTCTTTGAAGGCGCTTGGCGAAGGCCAGGATCACGAATGTCACCGCCATCGTCGCCACCATGGCGGCGGAGACCTCGGCGAAGCCGGCCACTTCACCACGCTTGGAGCCTTCCACTTCGGAAGCCACGCTGATCAGGGTCGCCATGGCGCCGGGACCGAACATTATCGGCATCGCCATCGGCACGAAGGCGAGGTCGCTCGCGCCCGCGCCTGTCGCGGCCGACGTTCCCTGCGTTTGTTCGAGCGATTGCGGCGACGAGAAGAGCTTGAATCCGATCTGCGCCAGAATGATGCCGCCGGCGATCCGGATCATGCTCAGGGACACGCCGAACACCTTCAGCAACAGCGTCCCGAAGATGAGGAAAAAGAACATCAGGCCCAGCGCATACACGCAGGAGCGGATCGCAAGGCTCAGGCGCTTATTGTCGTCCATGGCGCCAGACAGGCCAAGATAGACTGGCAAAGCCTCCAGGGGATTGATGATCGCCAGCAGGGTCGTGAAAGTCGCCAGAAAAAGTGTCAAACGCGTGCTCCAGGCGGGGCTCTTCGCCCATCGCCGCCCCTGGCGATTTTGGCGATCGTCCGCTCGCCGTCAATGGCGCCCGAGGGAGGTCCCATGCCCTGCGTCCGGAGCATGGACGGCCAAGATCGCTGGCGGAGATCACCACGCAATTGCAACGGCGGCGTTTTACCGCCCGCGCGATCGACGGCGTTCCGGGCGCGAACTTGCAGCGCGCATTTGGCGAGAAATGGTAAGCAGTCCCGCACCAAGTAACGGCAGCATTGGCGCCGCCCCACGCGGGGAAACGACCTAAGCGTCGACTTGTGAGAGTGGCTTATAACGTTGCGGGGTGGTAGCTTGGTGGGCGCCATCTGGGGAGGCTGACGACTATGGCTTATCACGCGCTGAAGGCGGAGGTGCTAAACCGAGGCAAGCCTCCTGATGCTTTTCTGGACGAGATGATCGCTTGGGGAGCGGGAGCTGCCGACGAAATCTTTGAACCGAACGCCGTGGCCGACATCTACGGATCGGTAAAGTCCGTCCTAGGTCCTTGGCGGGAAAACATGCATCGGCGCGCCGTGATGCTCGAGGTCCTGCGCGTGCTCGCCGGATTCGAATCCTCGTGGGATTGGAATGCCGGTCGTGATGTCACCAATCCAACATCGGTGACGCCGGACACGACCGAGGCGGGCGCATGGCAGGTCAGCGCCAATTCCATCAGCTTTGGGCCAGACCTGAAGAACTTGGTGTTAGTGCGAGTGGGCTCTTTGCACGGGAATGATTTCCAGGCGGCCATGAAGTCGGACCATCCGTTCGCCATGGAGTATATCGCACGCCTTTTACGTCATACAGTCAATCACAATGGCCCGGTCAAGCGGCATGAAATCGATCGCTGGCTTCGCAAGGATGCGGTTGAAGAGTTCTTGGAACATTTGACCAGCTGACGATCCAGGCCAGCCCAGAGAAGGCCCTCGAACCGGTCGACCGCGTCGACATTCTCCCAACCGCCACGCGATGCCGTCGAACGACAGCCGGCGGGCGCCTCTGCCGCCTTCCAGGTCGCGGCGCGCTGCGGACTCATCCCACCCGGTTAGCGACAAGGTCCTCGACGACCGACGGATCGGCCAGGGTGGTTGTGTCGCCGAGGTTCGAAATGTCGCCTTCCGCCACCTTGCGCAGGATGCGGCGCATGATCTTTCCCGAGCGGGTCTTGGGCAGGCCCGGCGCCCATTGGATGGCGTCGGGCGCGGCGAAGGGACCGATCTCGCGCCGGACCCAGAGGACCAGTTCCTTGAGCAACTCCTCGCTCGGCGTGTGCTCGCGCGTCAGGGTCACATAGGCATAGATTCCCTGGCCCTTGATGTCGTGCGGGAAACCGACCACGGCGGCCTCGGCCACGGCGTGGTGGGCGACCAGCGCGCTCTCGATCTCGGCGGTGCCCAGGCGATGGCCCGAGACGTTGATGACGTCGTCGACACGGCCGGTGATCCAATAGTAGCCGTCCTCGTCGCGGCGGCAGCCGTCGCCGGTGAAGTACTTGCCGGGATAGGTGGTGAAGTAGGTGGTGATGAAGCGCGCGTGGTCGCCGAACACCGTGCGCATCTGGCCTGGCCAGCTGTCGGTGATGCAGAGATTGCCGCTGACGGCGCCGTCCAGCACGCCGCCCTCGGCGTCGACCAGTTGCAGCTTGATCCCCGGCAGCGGCTTGGTGGCGGAGCCCGGCTTCAGCGGCGTCGCCCCAGGCAGCGGCGCGACGAGGGCGGCGCCGGTCTCGGTCTGCCACCAAGTGTCGACGATCGGGCAGCGGCCCTCGCCGACCACGCGGTGGTACCACAGCCAGGCCTCGGGATTGATCGGCTCGCCGACCGTGCCCAGGAGGCGCAGCGAGGCGCGCGAGGTGCGCTTCACCGGCGCGTCGCCGTCACGCATCAGGGCGCGCAGGGCGGTGGGGGCGGTGTAGAAGATCTCGACCTTGTGCTTGTCGATCACATCCCAGAACCGGCTGACGGTCGGATAGTTGGGCACGCCCTCGAACATCAGCGTGGTGGCGCCGTTGGCCAACGGACCGTACACGATGTAGCTGTGGCCGGTGACCCAGCCGACGTCGGCCGTGCACCAGAAGATCTCGCCGGGACGGTAGTCGAACACCAGTTCGTGCGTATGCGCCGCCCAGGTCAGATAGCCGCCGGTGGTGTGCAGGACGCCCTTGGGCTTGCCGGTCGAGCCGGAGGTGTAGAGGATGAACAGCGGGTCTTCCGCCCCCATCGGCTCGGGCGGACAATCGGCGGAGACCTTGGCGGCCTCCTCGTCATAAAAGTGGTCGCGGCCCGGCCGCATGAACACCTTGGCCCCGGTGCGCCTGACCACCAGCACGGCGGTCACGTCCGGGCAGGCGGTCAGGGCCACATCGACGTTCTGCTTCAGGGGCACCACGCGCCCGCCGCGCAGGCCCTCGTCGGCGGTGATCACGAAGCGGGACCGGCAATCCTGGACGCGGCCGGCGATGGAGTCGGGCGAGAAGCCGCCGAAGATCACCGAATGCACCGCCCCGATACGGGCGCACGCCAGCATGGCGTAAGCCGCTTCTGGGATCATCGGCAGGTAGATGGTGACGCGGTCGCCCTTGGCGACGCCGTGGGCCTTGAGCACATTGGCCATGCGGCACACCTCGGCGTGCGCCTGCACGTAGGTGATCTTTCGGGAGTCGGCCGGGTCGTCACCCTCCCAGATGATAGCGACGTCGTTCGCACGCGCCGGCAGATGGCGATCGAGGCAGTTGACGCAGGCGTTGAGCACGCCGTCGGCGAACCAGCGGATGCGGAAATCCTCGGCGTCGAAGGAGACGTCTTTGACGATGGAGAACGGCGCCATCCAGTCGAGGCGGCCGGCGACGTCGCGCCAGTAGCCATCGGGATCGCTCTCGACCCGCGCAAGCGCCGCCTCATAGCCGGCGGCGTTCATGTGCACGCGCTCCGCCCAGGCCTCGGGAACCGGAAACACCTGATCCTCGCTCACATCATCGCTCCCTGGCTTCTATCTCTGTCCCGAGTATCCGAACGCCTCGTGGAAGTGCAAGGAAGCCGGGGCGCCACGCATCGAACCTTATGAGGCATTACCCATGCTGTTGCACATGTCCACCTGGCCGGAGATCGAGGCCTATCTCACGCGCTCGTCGACGGTAGTGATCCCGATCGGCTCCAACGAGCAGCACGGGCCCACCGGCCTCCTCGGCACCGACTGGATGTGCCCGGAGATCATCGCCCACGAGGCGCAGAAGGGCGCCGACATCCTGGTCGCGCCGACGTTCAACATCGGCATGGCACAGCACCACCTCGATTTTCCCGGCACCATCGCCCTGCGGCCCTCCACCTTCATGGCGGCGATCGGCGACTGGGTACATTCGCTCGCCCACCATGGATTCACCAGGCTGTTCTTCCTCAACGGCCATGGCGGCAATGTCGCGACCATCGAGGCGGCGTTCTCCGAGCTCTATGCCGAGGCTAGCTATGCCGGGCGCCGCGCCGGCTTCGCCTGCAAGCTGGCCAACTGGTGGGACTTGAAGGGCGTGTTCCGGCTGGCGCAGCAGCAGTTTCCGGTCGGCCACGGCAGCCATGCGACGCCTTCCGAGATCGCGGTGACGCAATGGGCCTACCCCGACCAGATCAAGGCGGCGAACTACGCGCCCCAGATCGCGCCGACCGGCCCGATCCGCGAAGCCGCCGATTTCCGCGCCCGCTTCGCCGATGGGCGGATGGGATCCGACCCCGGGCTGGCGACGCCGGAGAAGGGCGGCGAACTGGTCAGGCTGGCGGCGGCGGGGCTGGTCGAGGCGGTTGCGGCGTTCGCTGGTGAGGCGGCGGTCTAGCCTTCCTCACTCCTCCGGACGAGAGTTCGCGCCGCAGAGTCTCGCGATCGAGGCTTCCCTCCCAGCGCGCGACTACGAGCGTCGCGACGCAATTGCCGATGACATTGGTCAGGGCCCGGCTCTCGCTCATGAAGCGATCGACGCCGAGGATCAGCGCCATGGCGGCGACCGGGATGGAGCCCACGGCCGTCAGGGTCAGGGCGAGGGTGATGAAGCCGGCGCCGGTGACGCCGCTGGCGCCCTTGGAGCTCAGCATGGCCACGCCAAGCAGTGTGAGTTCCTGGGTCAGCGTCAGATGGGTGTTGGTCGCCTGGGCCAGGAACAGGGTGGCCAGCGTCATGTAGATGTTGGTGCCGTCGAGGTTGAACGAATAGCCGGCGGGCACGACAAGACCGGTGACGGCGCGCGACGCGCCCAGGCGCTCGAGCTTCTGCATCACCTGCGGCAGCACGGCCTCGGACGAGGAGGCGCCGATGACGATGAAGAGCTCCTCGCGCATGTAGAACAGCAACCGCCAGATCGAGAAGCCGGCCATCCAGGCGATGGCGCCCAGCACCACGGCGATGAACAGCGCCGAGGTCAAATACACCGAGGCAATCAGGGCGGCGAGCTTGAACAAGGCCGGCAGACCATACTTGCCGATCGTGAACCCCATGGCCCCGAACGCGCCGACCGGCGCGGCGCGCACCACAATGCGGATGATGGCGAAGAACATCTGACCGATGCTCTCCAGGGGCGCGGCGAGATCGACGCCGCCGCGCTCGAGGCCGGCAAGGGCGAAGCCGGTGAGGATCGCCAGCAGGAGCACCTGCAGCACATCGCCAGCCGCGAAGGCGGAGACGAAAGTGTCTGGAATGATGTGCAGCAGGTAGTCGGTCACACTGCCCATCTGCCTGGCCCTGGCGACATAGTCGGCCACGGCATGCGGGTCGAGCGCCCTTGCCGAGACGTTGAAGCCCGCGCCAGGCCTCACGACCTCACCCACGACGAGGCCGACCAGCAAGGCGAGGGTCGAGACGACCTCGAAGTAGATCAGAGCCCTGCCGCCGATCCGGCCCAGCGCCTTGG
Source organism: Caulobacterales bacterium (assembly GCA_038206535.1). Taxonomy (GTDB): domain Bacteria; phylum Pseudomonadota; class Alphaproteobacteria; order Caulobacterales; family Caulobacteraceae; genus Acaudatibacter. The sequence continues at coordinate 124,451 of JBBRAV010000007.1, read as the reverse complement.
GATCACTCATCTTGGCGATACCGCCGGCGACGGTGCAGAAGATGATCGGCGTGATCAGCATCCTGATCAGCTTGATGAAGCCGTCGCCCAGCGGTTTGAGCTGTACGCCGACGTACGGCCAAAGGGCGCCGACGAGCACGCCCAGCCCGACCCCGATCAGCACCTGAACGTAAAGCGACCTCAGCGCCCGCATGCCCACTCCGCCCGCGACACGGGCCTTTAGCCCGGCGATGAACGTGACGCCATCATCGGGGTCGCCTAGAGCGAATGATCTGGGGTTTGCGAGATCGGCTGGCGGTCGTATTAAGCGACTGCGGGTCCCGTTAGCTCAGCAGGATAGAGCACCGGTTTCCTAAACCGGGGGTCAGAGGTTCGAGTCCTCTACGGGACGCCAGGCAGAATGGGAGCCAGGAGATGACCAAGCCTACCAATACCGAGTTCGACATTCGCGGCGTCAATCACCTGGCGCTGGTCTGCAAGGACATGGCCAAGACGGTGGAATTCTATCGCGACCTGCTGGGCATGCCGCTGATCAAGACTCTCGATCTGCCCCATGGGATGGGCCAGCACTTCTTCTTCGACATCGGCAACGGCGACTCTCTGGCCTTCTTCTGGTTCCGCGGCGCGCCCGCGGCCCAGCCGGGCATCTCGAGCCCCCAGGGCCTGCCTGGGCTGGGGTCGCTGATGACCGCGCACGGTTCGATGAACCATGTCGCCTTCAATGTTCCCGCTGAAAGATTCGACGAGTATGTCGCTCGTTTGCAGTCCAAGGGCGTGGCCCTGAGCCCGGTGCTCAATCACGACAACTCGCCGGCGCAGGTGAGCCAGACGGTGACGGATGGCGTGTTCGTGCGCAGCGTCTATTTTTTCGACCCCGACGGAATCTGCCTGGAATTCGCCTGCTGGACGAAGGCATTCGACGCATCCGACGTCGCCCACGATCCGATGACCGCGGACGGGACCAAGGCCGTGGGCGTGGTCACCGCCTACGGCAAGGAAGCGATGCCCGCCTGATCGGAGACGCGATGCGGCGCGAGGATAGTCTCCCGCGCCGGATCTCTCGCTGGATCGTCACTTCTTCTTGCGTTTTTGATCTTCGTCGTCCGACGTGTCGTTCAGGCCGGCGAGGTAACCCAGGACATCAACGGTGATCACGGTGGTGTCCACCGAATTGCTGGCGCTGTTACTGGCCGCCTGCGCCGCTTGCGCCGCCGCCGCCGACGCCGCCGAAGCGGCCGTGCCGGCCGAAACGTTCACCGTCGGTCCGTTATTCACCCCGCTGATCGCCCCATTGCCGGTCGTCTGGAAGTTGGTGGCGTTGGCCACCTGCAGGGCGGCCACGAAGATGCTGCCGGCTGATCGCACGCCGGCCGCGCCCGCGTCGACCGTGCCGCGCGGGGCGATCAGGAACACGTCCGGCGCCGGCGTCGTCGGGTCCGGCTGGAAAGCCGCTATGCCGGCGCCGGAGACACCCGCCGCCTGATTGATCGTGCTGTAGGCGTTCTCGTCGATCGAGACCGCGATGGGCGGGAAGTTCGCCGACGTCTTTGGCCCCTGGCCGGCGTTGAGGTCGGCGTTCGACGACCACAGCGCAATATCGCCGCCATCCTCCGAGAACAGGCGGCTTTGATTGAGGAGGAAGTCCCCGTCGGTGAAACCATCGATGGAGCCGCCCTGCAAAGTCAGGACGCCTTCATAGCCGACCGGTATGCTGGTGATGTTGCTTGTTAGAACATAGCCGTTCGTGCCGGTTGCCGGATCGCCCTCAAACAAGGCGCCGCCGGCGTAGGCGCGTCTCGAAGCCTGCACCCCCGTCGCCACCGTCGACCCGGCCAGAACCTCGCCGCCCGGACCTAAGAGGAAGATGTCGCCGCCCTGGTCGGTCTGAATGGTGGAGAGCCGCAGATCCAAATTCCCGGTCAGAACCGGCGCGTTGGATCCGTTGGCCCCTCCGGTCAGATCATTGAGTGTGTAGCCGAGCGATGCGGGAAACAACGTATTCACCACCTGATACCCGCGCGAATACTGTTTGTAAGAAGGGCTGGTAGGGAGGGATGTCTGAATAAGTTCGTTGAAGTACACGTCCTTGAGCAGGAACTGACGCTGATTGAGTGTCGGAATTATCTGGAACGCGTCATAAGCCTGCTGGTAGGACACGTTCAAGGTCCCGAACTGGGACTCGAGCATCGAAGCGTAGTTCAATTGCAGCCAGGGAATCAGCGGCATGCGCTGGCCCGCCAATATCGGCAGAACGGCCAGGGCCTGAGACAGCGTCACAGGCTTGTTGGACACCAAGGCCTGGGCGACCTGCGAAGCCGGGGAGTTGGCGCCGAACGTGCTGATGATCGACGGCGCCGCCGATTTCAGCCAAGTCAGCAGGTCGAGGCTATAGATCTCCTGGTTGCGGTCGACGACCGGCAGTCCCGTGCCGGATGTGGTCTGGGTGAACAGATAGTCCGGGAGTGACGCAAAGCTCGTGGGCGACAGGTAATAATTTATCAAACCACTGAAATTCTGTCCATTCGCCACGCCAAACTCGGTGACGATGCTGGCGCCTTGTTGGGGAAGCCAGGGATTGTAAAGATTTCCGACAGACTGGACGCCGCCGGCCCAGGTCAGCACGCCGGTGGAAACATAGCTTCCGTTGACGACCTCGAACCCATTGGTGACCGCGGAGTTCAGGAAAGGTCCGGCGTCGCGTCCGGCCTGGAGATAGAAGGCGCCAGGCCCGCCTATGATGAAGGTATTGCCTTCCACGACCGGCAGCTCCGTACCTTTGTCCGCGAAAGCGGAGATGATCGGCGTTGCGAGGCTGGTCGTACCGATGATGTCGCGACCCGCGGTGATGTTGGTGACATCGGTGGCGGATAGGTTCTGTCCGATGAAGACGGTGTTGATCAGATCGAGCCCGGCGCTGACGTCGGCCATCTTGGGAGAAGAGAAGATGAGGCTGGTGATGTCGCCGCCCGCGATAATCTGGTTCGGGTTTGAGTCCCCTTCATGGGTCGGAACGGAATTGTGCAGTTCGCTGCGCACGACGTCGGATGTATTGGGCAGGATGGACGGGAAGTCGAACGACACGCCGCTGATCACATCCGCAACACCGCTGTTGGTGGCGAAGCTGGAGAACGCGCCGGGCAGGACGCTGGGGCTGGCGTCCTCCATGGCGATGGTGAGCGGCGCTATATCGCCGTCCGCGATCAGGCGCAGGGTTCCGGTCGGACTGGGATAGAGAAGCACGGCCGTGGCGATGTTGGTGCCGCCTGCCGTAACGATATCGAGACTGCCGGTCATCGAGATGGCTTGGAAGGATCCTGGATAGACGATCGACTGGGTGAGGTTCGTCGCCTGGGAACTGGCCGTCACGAGATCCGGGCCGGCGTTTGCCACGGTCACGGGACCATTCGCGAGGATCGAGACCGAGGCGTCGGCCGAGTAGAAGCCCTGGGCGTCGAGGTTGACCTGGTTCTGACTCCTGTCCGCCAAGCCCACGCCGAGGGCGCCGATACCCTGAATGTCGACACCTCCACTGGCTGTCAGGTCGACCGTTGCGTTGGTCAGGCGGAGTCTGAGGAGATTGTCCTGAATGATCGCAAAACCGGGCGTGCCTTCCGTCACCTTGCCGGCGGCTGCGACATCGCCACCCACGACGATGTCGACCTGGCCCGAAGCTGCGTCGACCCGGCCGCCGAGAAAGTCTCGCCCGGCCGCCACGGTTATGTCGCCGCCTCCGAGCGTAACCAGGGCGTTGAAGGGTTGAGCCGTCCCTGACGCTCCCCCCGTCGTCAGCGCCGATGTCGCCACGATCGACAGATCGGACACGTCGCGTCCCGACGTCACGGTGATGTCGCCGCCCCCCAACGTTCCCAGCCCTTCGCGAAACAGTTGCGGGTTGATCAAGGCGTTGACGATCGACCCGATCGAACCGGTCATCCACGGCTGTGTGCCGCTTCCGATCCAAGCGTATTGTCCCGATACGTTGTTGAAACCAACACCGCCCAGCTCGGACTCCAGCAAGGTGTTGCGGCGCCCCAGCACGTCTCGGCCGGCCGCCAGGCTGACCGAGCCGCCGCCTTCGGCATAGACAGGATCGGCGATCAGAATGCCTGGTACACTGATGAAGTTGCTGCCGTAGCCATAGTCTTCGGGCGACTGGCTGGCGATGTTGTCGCTGATGACCAAATTGGCGGCGAGATCGACTTCTGCGACCTGACCGGTGGCCACGTTGGTGGCTGTCTCGACGCCGAGGTTGGCCAGATGTCCAACAGTATAGACCGCGGCGCCCCCTAACTGATTCTGCCCGGGTTTGGCGTCCACGATCTGCCCGGTGCTATTTAGCGTAGTCGGCGTCGGACCGTTGCTGAGGTCGATGTCCATGGAGGCGGCGAGCTGAATGTCGCCGGTTCCCGTCCGGATGAGAGTGGGGGCGGCGCCGTAGTATGTTCCGCGGGCCACCACTTCCCTGGGCGGCTTATAGCCCGCCGAGATCTGAGCAAAATTCGCCGAAACCGTCGCCATGAAGGCGGCGGCTTGCGCGAGGGTTGTGGTCAGACCCGTGGGTTGGGCCCCCGGGCCGAGAAGCTGGGAGGTGTCGGGGTTCTGCGCGAAGAATTGCCTGGCCAGCGATTGAATTTCCGGCCGCGAGGCGGAGGGGGCGCTCGAGAAATCGATCGTGGTGTAGGCGTTAGGGTCCACCCCGGGATGCGCCGCGATGAACGCCTGTTCCCATTGGCTGGCGGAAACTGTCTCCGTGTCGCCCTCTGAGGTCGTCACGCCGAGATCGAGCGTATCGTCGAAGCCGACCGTGCCCGCGGTGGCGTGGTAACCATAGACGTTCTGCCCAGCCACCGTCAGCGTCGCCGCCGAGCCGGCCACTGTCGACATTGGATTGGGACCTGACATTCCCCCGGCGCTGGCCAGATCGGCTCCGGCGACAAGTTGATAGGACCAGGAGTCGACCGCCTTACCCGACGCGAGCAGTGGGAACACCTGAGCGCTGCCAAGGGAATCGCCCGTGCCGTTGGCGAGGGAACCCAGCGCGTCGGGCGCGTTGGCCGCCGCGCTGTACGGGGCGGGGGGATCGGTGAATGGATCGGTCGGCAGCAGGGTCGAAGTGGGAAAAGGGATGTAGACGTAGTTGCGCGGCTTCCCGTCGGCGCTCCAGTCGCCGATGTCGCTGCAGCTGCCTCTGCACGAAGTCGGCAGGTAGGCCTGATACGTGCGGTCGCCGCCACCGAGCGCGTAGCTGAGATACGTCGGATCGGTCTGGTCGTGGAACTGGAAGAACCCGTCGGTGATGCTGCCGTTGAGATCGAGGTTGCCGCCGGCCCGGAGGTTGAGAATGCCAGGTTCGCCGGCGACGACGCCACCCACGCGATAGGTCATGGTTGTGTATTGATCGAACACCCGGGCCTCTTCGCCAGGCAGTATGAAGTATTGACCGGGCATGTTTGGTTCGGGCGCCATCAACCCGGCCTTCACGGCGGCGGCCACGTCGACCGTGCCGGCGCCCAGATTCCAGTTCGAGCTGAGGACGATGTCACCCGCATAGTCGAGCTGGACACCCGGCCGGGCGTGGAAGTTCGGCTGCGTGGCCAAGCCGCCCAGTCCGGCGTAGGCGTCCGCGATGTTGAACTGCTGAATGAATTGCGCAACCGTCCCCGCGCCGTAGTCGCTCAGGAAGTTCAGCTCGCCCGCGGTCGTCGCGCCCGTGTTGAGCACCGCTTGGCCGTTGACGATCGAGACGCCGCTGTAGCCTTGGGTCGCGACCTCGGCGAGGTCCCAGGTGTGGAAACCTTCGAGCACAACGCTGCTGGCGCCGTTCACCTCGGCGCCTTGAGAGACGCTGACCCGCACGGTTTCGCCGCCGTTGGTTTCCTCGACGACCGGGGCCGCAAACGTGACCGTCCCGCCCTTGTCGGCGGCTACATACGTGTAGTTCGCGGCGCCCGCCCCGCCCGCGATCGGCACCAGGCGATTGATCCGGTTGGGATCGCTGGCGCCGAGGCCGACGTCGATGACCGCGCCCTGGTCAACCGTGATCGCCCCTGCCCCGTCGACCCCGAGCGTGACGGCGCCGCCCGTCGCCTGCCGGGTGTCGGTGGCGCCATAGCCAAGGGCTTGCGCGTTGATGAGCGATCCCGCAGCCAGGTGAACGCCGCCGACGCCGTAGAGACTGACGTCGCCGCCGACGACGCCCGACGCATCGATGGTCCCAGCCGACTGCACCATGCCGCTGTCGGCCGTCAGGGAGATCGCTGCCGCCTTGAGCGTCTCGCCGGCCGCCAGGTCGAGGTCTCCTGTCCCCGCCTCGATCACGATGGCGCCTGTAAAGCCCTTGGCGGCTCCGCCGGCGAAAGCGCCCAGGTCGAAAGCGCCCCCCGTATCCAGCGTGAGGGACGCGCCCGCTCCCGCCGACCCGGAGTCGACCGCCGAGAGATCGGCGAGCACCTGACCCGCGTGCGCCGAAAGAATCAAGGTTCCGGCTTTCCCCTGTCCGCCGTAGATGGACAGCCGGGACGCTGTGTCGACGCTGATATCGCCGGTCAGCGTGATGATGGAAAGACGGCCGCCCGGCGCGCTCTCGGTCACGGGAGCGGACGCGTCGCCGAACGTGTGCGAATAGCCGGGAACCTCCAGCAACGCTCCCTTACTCAACAGCACGCCCTGATCGTCTGTATACGTCACCTCACTGAGGGCGACTCCGTCACTGGCGGCGAGCGTCAGGTCGCCGGCCGTCGCACGTAGGGTTGCGCCCCTGACGGCGATCGACTTGCCGTCAATCGTCAGCGTCGAGCCCGGCGTCCCTGCCGGCGCTGTAAAAGCGGTTTTTGGATTGACGTCGACGATCGTCATCGCGCCGGTCGTCGCCAAGGTAAGACTGGGCAGAGTGGCGTTCGCGAGACCCGTGCCGCGATCGCCCACGAACGGAGTGTCGAGCGCCACCGCCGCCGGCCCGAAGTTCATCGAAGCCGATCCATCGGCGAAAATGCCCTGATCCGCTGAAAGCGTTGCAGAACCGCCAAAGCCATAGGTGCTCAGATCGCCGTTGCCGAACGCGATCTGGGAGGCGGAGATGAACAACGCCCCGCTCCCGCAGGCCGGCGCGCCGGCCGCGTCGCACGCCGCCGTGGCGACGCCGGAGTTTGCTATGTCGAGAACGCCGCTCCTGATCGTGACCGCACCGCCATCCGCGTTCGCCAGGCCGGGCGTGTCCAACGACAGATTGCCGAAGGCGTAGGTTCCCGCCTCGAACTTCAGGACGTTCTCGCTCTGGATGGTCAGGAGCTGCACGTTACTGAGCTGCGCCTGCAGCGCGGGCGTGATCACCAGCCCGGTCAAGCCCGCGCGGCTGGGGGCGAAGGTCACGCTGGTTGCGCCGAGCGCCAGCGATGTGGCCGAAAGCTTCGCCGCGGGCGACAAGAGCAGGTCGCCCGAAGATTCCAGCTCGATGGAGCCGCCCTGCAGGGTCGCTCCGCCGACTGTCACGGCGCCGGGCGTCGTCTTCGGATCCAGGCCGGTACGCATCACAAGGCGCTGCGCGCCATTGGCGACACGCAGGAAACCACCCTGCGCGCTTTGCACCTGTGTGGAATGTCCGCCGCTGTCGGTCACCACGCCGTCAATGAGATAATCGCCGGTCGACGCATTGGTCACCGTTCCGGTGGCGATCACCGAAGCGCCAGTGGCGACAGTCAGGGACGCGTCGCGCCCGTTCGTAACCAACAGGATCTCGGGTGCGCTCAGAGTCGCGCCCGACTCCACGGCGATGGTCGACGTGGTCACATTGAGCGAGGTCGTCCCGTCGGCATTGTTCGTGCGGGTTCCGCCGATGAGCAGACTGGCCGCATTGAGGTCCGCCAGGCTGGCGGTGGTAATGGCGATCGCGCCGGCGTCGGGCGTATTTCCGGAAGCATCCACGATATCGATCGCCGAGCCGCTGATGTCCACTTCCGATCCACGCCCGCCCGCCGCCGGAGTCGTCTCGAACGTTCCGGCAAGGGCCAGCGCGGTCTGCGGCGTGAGAATAAGACGTCCGGCGTCGATCGGAAGGGATGGGGTCGCGACACCGCTTTTCACCGCGTCCGCCGTGAAGGTCTTGTTGCCGTACGTCAGCGCGATATCGGAATAGCTGCGGAACACCGATTGCGATTGAACGTCGAACACCACCTGGTTCGATGAATAGACCCCCGACGCCGCGCCATAATAGCCAGCGACGACTTCCGTGCCATCGCGCAAGGTCGCCGAGCCGCCAGGAGGCGGGGCTGCCGCCTGCGTGTCCTGAACGACGCGCATGCCGCCGGGCAGCGTCGCGTATTGCGCGGGCAGCAGTGTATACCACCCTGCGGCCAATCCTGGCGCGGCGCTGAGATAGACTCGTGTCCCGACCTGGCCGGGACCGTACAGGGAGGCGTAGTTGGCGGAATAGATCGGATCGAAAGCCGCAACTGCGGCGCTGGAGAGCCCGGGCACGATCGCGTACACTTGACGATGATCCGTGTACTGATACCCATCGTTGGAACTGAAGGAATCACTGTTGTACTGGCTGAGCACATCCCGCGATCCGCCCGTGCCGGAAATGAACTCATAGGCGTAGACGTCGCCGCCGCCTTTGAGATCCACGGTCGAGCCTGACGCAACGTTGATGGTGGCTCCTCCCAGCTGAAGAACGGCCGGCGGAGGCGACGTGAGGGGGGTGCTGTTGGTCGGAGCGAAATACCATTCGATCTGGTCCGTCGTCGTCCCGTAGGGAATGACCAAACCATCGGCCGAAACCGACGTGATGCTGCCGGCGCCAAGTGTCAGGGACTTCGTCGTCGGCGCGAACTGGGTCTGGGTCGAACCGTCCTTCACGATGAACGGCGAGTCGCCGCCCAAGGTCAGGGCGCCGATGGGTACGCGGATGACTCCGTCCTGAACGATCGTCGCGGCCTGAACGGTCAGAGCGCCGCCCGCCGAATAGGGGGTCGCGGGGGTCGTGGAGGAACTGCGGTTGAACGTGATGCCGCCCAAATCCGAAGCCGAGGTGATTGAAAAATTCGTGCCCGTGGTCGGATAGACTTGCGCGGCGTCGATGGTGAGTCCGCGGCTGACGGCAAGTTGCCCTACGAGCGATGGACTGGTGGGCGTTGATCCCTGGAGATTGTAGGTGAGCTGCCAGGGGGCCACGCCATTCAGACGAACATCGCCGCTCGACGAGAGCAAGACGCTGCCCACCGACTGATCGAACAGGACGGCGCCGGTAATATCGATGGCGTCGGCGAAGAGCCTGACCACATGGTTGGCGGCGTCTCCATAGGCCGGCGTCGAGAAGGTCTGGAAACCGCCATCAAGGCCAATGTAGGAAGCCTTGATAGTCAGAACGCCGCCCGAGCCGATGACGGGGGAATAGGCGTCCCGCGACGTCTCCGAAGAGACCACGAGCCCGCCATCCTGTGGTCGGCTCGTGACGAACAGCGATCCGCGCAGGTCGAGCGCCACATTACCCTGCGAGCTCAGTCTGCCCTGCGCCACGAAGGTATCGAACCCAGCCTTTTCGATCCCGGCGGCCGAGATCAGCGCGGTGTCGACGTTAAAGGTGTCGGGACGCGTACCATGTGGGTCGTTCTGGACCAGGACCGGGTTCAGAACGGTGAGCGTTCCGCCTTCAGCCGCCGGCGCGCCGCCTTGGGCCTGCACGAAGGCGCCGGCGATCGTGCCGCCTGACCCGAGCCTGAGCGCGCCGCCATTGCTCCAGACGAGGGTCGGGGCATAGCCTGCCACGGGATTGGACGCAGAGGTCGTGACGAGCGGCAACAACCTGTCGAAGGTCGCCGACACGCCCCGCAGATCGAGGGCTGCGGACGGTTCGGCGTCCAGGACATCGGCGAGGCCGGCGCTGCTGAGATCTTCGCCGCCGTAGGGCAAGTTGCCGAGTTGAGGGTGGAACACAGAAGCGCCGTTGGTAAAGGCGCCGGCCGTCGAAAGTGTCCCTCCGGCCACGACGGCGCCGTCGACGAAGCTCGCGTTCGGCGCGCCGCCCTTGGGAGCGGCCCTGGGATTGATGATGGCCTCGCCTGAAAGATCGGTGACGCTGCCGGTTCCGAGGCGCACGCCCTCGCCCGCCTTCAGATTGCCTAGCAGATAGACGTAATAATTCGCCGCGACCTGGGCATTGGTCAGGATGATTCCGTTAGGGTCGGCGAGGCCCAGTTTGTTCGGCGCACCCTCGTCGATCGACCCGTCGGGATTGGTCGTGAAGACATCCGAGAGACTATGCACGCCAAGCGCATTGGGTTTGGCGTAAAGCGATGGCACCACTTCCGATTGGGCGATCGAGCCGCCGGGAATCCGGATGGTCCCCTGGTTGTTGAGCTGGCTGACGGTCAGCACGCCTCCGGCCTGACCCTGGATGGAACCGCCTTGAGCGACGTCCAGCTCGATCAGGCCGCCGATCGAGAGATTGACCGGATGGCTGTCCCAGGCGTCGGTGGGTACGATCGGCGTCAGCACGCTGTTGAGATCGCCGCCGGTGGCGAACCCGCGCAGCGTCGCGATCTGATTGGCGGTGAGGAGCGGAGAGAAAAGCGACTCGGAGAGCGACAGGGTCTGACCGGCCCCGACGGTGACAACCTGAGTCGCCAAGACGGCGTTGTATCCGCCAAGCCCGTTGTTGAAGGCGTTGGGGATCAGGTCGGTGCCGTAGGACGTAACGTTGTACGACGAGAAGCCCGTCTTGGTAAAGAAATCCAGCGGCAATGCCGCGCCCGTCGATGTGACGGAATCGCCGAAGGCGAACTGTGGCGCGGTCAGGGTGAAGGTTCCGCCGCCGCCGAAACCGTGCGCCAGGATCGAGCCGTCGGCGAGCGAGACGTGGGCGTTGATCGCCGATGGATTTACCGACACGACACCCTGGGACGCGTTGGGCGGGACGATCGCGGTCACCCTGAACCCTGAGAACGCGCCGGGCAGGCCGAACGGGGTCTCCTGGGCGTAGTCCTGAGCGAACTGGAAATAAGTCGTTTCGTCCAGAAGGGTCACGTTGCCGCCCTTGGCGGTCAGGTTGAAGCTTCCGTTTGGGGCGACATAGCCGCCGCCGGTGACATTGAGGATGCCGCCGGCGTTGACGATGATGGACCCGCTCATGTCCACGCTCTGGGTCGGCGCGGAGGTGTCGTCGACCAGCACGGTGGTGTCTTGGGGCGCGACGCGAGGCGCGGCGAACAGGGTGATCTCACCACCGCCGAGATAGGCCGAACCCACCAGCTCGCCAGGTGCGGCGTTGAAGTCGTTGGCCCACCGGCCCGCCACGTTCAGCTGGCCATTGATGGTGATGTCGAACGAACCCACGACCGCATTCGTGGGCAGCATGACCGAGCCGCCGAGGCCCTGACTGTCGATGAGGTCGGCGGTCCGCAGATCGATCGAGCCCGATTTGGCGGTGATCTGCCCGTTGACCGTCAGCGCCCGGCCGGCGATCGCCTCGAACGCGCCGCCGTCGTCGAGGGTGATGGCCGCGTCCGATGACACCGTGATATTGCCACTGGTCTGGACCGACAGCTGGCTGAGACCCATGGACGATAACGCGTCGGCGTTGAGCGAGATGACGTTGAGTCGATCGGCGGGCAACACCGAGGCAGTCGGCCTCTGCGGTATGATCAGGCTGCCGTCCGGGGCGAACGAGGCGATCTGTCCATAGGTCAGATCGCCCGGCGCGGGCGCATAGCTTCCCGACCCTACGATGCTGATGTCACCTCCGCCGGTGAAGTTACCCGTCCTATCGACGCCCAGCGCCTGGATATCGAGGTAGCCTCCTGCCGGAAGTTGCGACGGAGCGCCCTGCAGATGGCGAACGTCTCCGAACTCCGCACCTTTCGCGGTCCCCGACCGGGAGTCGACGATCTGTTGGGCGCCCGCGAAGGCGTCGGCGAAGAGCTGTCCATCCAAGGCGACCACCGAAGATTTGATGGTGAGGACGCCGGCGTCACGGCCCTCGGTGTATTGTCCCTCCATCCGGTTTCCGGACAGGATCGGGTCGACATAGGTCTGGCTGATGCCCCAGCGCGGCTGCGTCGCCGTAAAGCCGTTGTAGATTCCGACGTAGGTGTCGTTGGGATTGGCCGAGCCGATGTCGACGACTTCGCCCGATGCGTCGACGAGTTTGGTCGTCTGCACGACGCCGGCCTGGAAAGTCCGCCATCCGCCGGAGATGTCGATCATTGCCCCGGTCTTGATGATGACGTCGGGGACAGACGTGGGCGTCGTTCCGGGCGCCGTGCTGGCGGCCCCGATCGTGACATTGCCGCCGGTGGTCATCAGTGCGGAGGCGGTCAGACCAACCTGCTGATAGTAGCTGGCCGCCGGGATCAGCGGTGATCCTACCCACGCCACGCCGTTGGACAGCACGCCCGACAGGCGCGGATCGACATAGACGGTGGCGCCGTTGAGAAAGCCCGCGCGATATGTCGGCGAATCCTGAAGCGTATTCTGCGTGACCGGATCGATCTTGATGCTGTTGACGGACGCCGGCACCGATACGTTCTGCACGCCCGCGACGTCGATCGTCGCGCCGCTCTCTATGAACACGCGGGACTGCTGAGGCGTCTCGACATTGGTCAAGGAGGCCTGGCCAGGGTCCGCGCCGATCGCCACGTTCGCATTGGGTGCGTAGATCAGGCTGTTCGCGCCGATATCGATCGCCGCGCCGGTGTCGCCGATACGGATTTGCGAGGACTTGAAATCCGTGAGCGTCTCGGGGTCTTGCGGGATCGTCGCCGCGCTGGTGTCCGGCGTGATCGCAAGCACCGCGTTCGGCGCCAGCTGGATATCGGCGCCCTGCAGGTTGATGTAGCCGTTCCGCGATACGCTGGTGGTCGCCGTGAGCACACCGGCGTCGAGAACCGCCCCGACCCCGGTCGCCTGCAGCGAGATATACCCTTGAGGCGCATCGATCGTGCCGGTGGCTGTATTGTCGACATAGTCGCCGGTGACGCCGTCGAGGTTGAACGTCTGCAGAGCCAGGCCGCGGAGGTTGGGATCGATGCTGGTCGACGTGCCTTGCGACCGCGTGAAGTTGACACCGCGTCCGGACACGAGGCTGACCTGCCCTTGGGGCGAGGCCAGCGCCCCGCCGTTCACCACCCTGGGCGCGATCAGCATCAGGAAACCGCTGGAAGCGCTGGCGATCGTCGCGCCGGCCTGCACCTGAACTTCGCCCTCGAGAAGCGGGTCGTAGGTCAGCGATCCGGTCGCCTGCGCCGAGAAGGTGAAGGTGGAAGCGGGCGCCGCTCCCGGATTCAAGTCGGCGTAGCCCAGCAGCCCGAAGGCCAGAAACTCGTTGTCGCGCTGACTGAGCGTCGTCGGCGCCGCCGCGCCGCCGGTCACGCTCTCGAGCGCATGGCCGATCTCCAGGCTGCTGGCGACCATGGAATTGACGTTGACCTGCGACGTCGGACCAAAGATGACCCCGTTCTGGTTGAGAACCAGAACGGTTCCGTTGGCCTTGATCGATCCTAGGATACGGCTGGGCGCCGGCGCCAGGTTGGGGTCGCGCAGGCCGTTCGGCATCAACTGACCGACCACGCGATTGAGCACGATCCAGCTCGGCTGCGCCACGCCGTTCTTCTGTTGATCGAAATTCAGCGTCGTGTGCTGGCCCACATTGAAGGTCGTCCAGTCTAGAACCGCCTGCGGATTGGTCTGAACGATATTGATCTGATTGGCGTTGCCAGGATCTTTCGTCGGCAGGCCAGCCCCATCCCAGGTGTGCAGCCCGGTCGGATCGTTGGCCGCGCTGACCAAATTGGGCGCAACCTGAAGGCCGCCGATCACCAGGCCGTCGGGCACTCCCTGGTTCATCGCCGCCGCCGCCGCGCGCGCCGCAGCCTGGGCTTGCTGCGCCAGAGAGACGGTCGACGCAACCTGAGCCTGATACTTGGCCGCCCGTCCCGCGGCGGCGGCCATGGCGGCTGTGCTGGCGCTGTTGATCGCCGGGTTGGAGAGCGCGGCGGTCGCCGCCGCGGGGATTCCGCCACGTCCAAAGGCGCCGTGCAAGCCAGCGACCGTTTGAGCCGCCGCGGGCCCGACGGCAAGCGCCCCGGCCATCGCCGCGATGCTGACGCCACATGCCAGCCTGGCGCGTGCGGCGTCCTGTCCAAGTATCCGGATGCGTGGGGATCGGGTCATTGGACGCCTCTCAGGTTCGGAACGCGCGGGCGCGGCAGGGTTGCGCAGACAAAGCGACTTTACCCGCAAGGGTTCGCGCCGTCACGGCGCAGACGGCCGTTCGGCGCGGACCAGCCGCGGACGGCGCCCAAGAAACCAGCCAGTCGCTCCGTATTCGGATCATTTGGTGAGGATCCTATTTTGCCGCCGGCTTGGCAGGTAGAGAGTCCACGCGCGGGTCGCACCGCGCAGCGCGGATGGTGTCTTCCCGGTCTTGAGCGATATTCTCCAGTCGGACGCGGGTGAACCCGATCACCGGCTCCCTGGCCACGAGCTTTTCGCCCAAAGTGATGTGGTTGTATCGATTGAGCAGACCTTCGGCGAAGGTCGTCAAGCGATCATTCTTGGCCTTGCAGGTCTGGGCTATGGTCCTCTCGGTGGCCAGCTGCAACTTCAACTGATCACGTTCCGCGGAGGTTGCGCGCGCCTGATCGGCGGCTTGAGCGAACGCCGCCTTGAATTTGTCGAGCTCCGCCTGCGCCGCCGCCGTCGACGTCTGCAGCGCCGCCAGGTCGGCCTTGGCCTTCTCAGCGTCGGCGCGCGCCGCGGCCGCATCGGCGGCGCCCCGCTGGACCGCGCGCAGGCGCGCCTGAGCCGCCGCGAGTTTCGCCCTCAGCGCGGCCGCGTCAGCGCCGGCCGGCGCCGGCGGCGGCGCGACAGTGGCCTTGGCGGCCGCCTGCTGATCCTGCAATTCACGAAGCTGCATAACTGTCGATCGTAGCTGTTCGCGCAACTTGTCCGCTTCGGACGTGTCGGCCGCGCGTACCGTTCCCGCCAGCAGGACCGGCGCCGCCAAGACCGCGATCATGACGCCGCGCGCAGCTCTCGAGGTCGCCTTCCGAAGGATCATCAGAACCTCGTATTCAATTCGAGCTGGAGGACATCGATCGCCAGCGGCAGCCCGAACACCTGGTTGGCGCTGAACCAGCGCCCGTCGACCCAGGTGTTGTTGGCGAAGAAGTACGAGGCGGAGACGTAGTAGCCCTTGGCGTTGGTCCCGCCGAGATGGAAGTCGTGATCGTTGAACGCGTCCAGCACGGCGTCGGGCTCGATGTACCTGTAGCCGACCGTGACACCCCAGTCGCCCGGGACGCCGTTGGCGTGACCGACCGTCGCCTGGGCCAGCCACGCCTTGTTGCCGGTATGGAACAGGCCGACGCTGCCGTCCGACGTGGGATCGTGGTTATTCACCGGGAATGCGGCGGGATTGGAAATCACCGTCGCCGGATCGTACGCCAGGTTTTGCGCGTAGTCGCCGGAGAGCGTGAGGTGGGTCTTGCCGAACAACGGCATGTCGAATCGCCCGGTCACATCGAGGATCTGATAGCCGAACGACAAGCCCAGCAGTTGCGGTTGGGCGTAGTTGAGGGGGCTGTTGGGATCGGGAACGATGTTACGAAGCAGAAAGAGCGTGTTTCCCTTTTGCATGTAGGCCGGCGCGGTCTGGTCGCTCGAACACTGTTTGGCGCCCGTGTAAAGGGCGCAAGGCTGCGAGAGTTCTCCCTGAATATTGTGATAGTCGTAGTAGGCCACCGCGCCGCGAACCGACCAGCCATCGGGATTGGGCTTGTAGCCGGCGCCAAGCTGCAGCGCGAACAGCCATTTCGTATCATCCGGCGCCTTCGTCGCCGAGTCGGTGGGGAAGTTGTTGCTCACGTAGCCGATCGGGAAAGCGCCGCCCGCGCCAAAGAAGTTCAGCCCGTCGGGCCCAAGATCCTTATTCGCCTTGAGAGCGACGCCGTCAAAATTGAGGTTATCGTCCCATAGCAAGCTCGTGTACATGAACGGATTGGGCATGCGGCCGAACTCGGCCGAGCCCCAACTCACGGGCGTCAAGCTAAGGTAGGCCTGGTCCAGCCAGAAGTTGTTCTTCGTCAGCCCGCCGCCCAGCAACTGGGTCGTCGACACGGGACTGTTGTCGTTGCCGGTCGCCAGGCGAACGGTTGCAGAGACTCCCTTGTAGATGTCCGCGGTCATCGCCAGGCGCGCCCTCAGGCTCAACTGATTGATGCGGTTGTTGACGGTGTCCAGAAAGGGGATGCCGTCGCGATTGGTAATTGGATTGATATCCGTCGGACCACTGGAGTTGAATGTGGCGTAGTCGATATAGCCGGTGAAGTTGTTCGGCGAGTAGAAGTTGAACTGGTCGCGGAAGCGGAAGTCGCCGCTCCAGTGGATGCGGTTGATCCAGTCGGGAATGACGTTCTTGTTGGCCCAGCCTTCGGCCTGCGCCTGAGCCATCACGTCCTGCTTGATCTCATCGCGGATCTGATTGCGCACGACCTGCGGCACATAGGGCACGCGGACGACGCCGGGGGCGGGCGGCGGCAGGGTTTGCGCCGCCGGCGGCGCCGAGGCGGCGGCCATGCGCGCCTGGGTGGCCTCGTCCTGCGCCTGCTTGACCAGGGCGTCGGCGGCGGTCTGGGTGATGACCCCCTGTTTCACCAGCAAATGGATGAGGTTGATCACCATGCTTTGCGAGGGTCCGGCGGCGGCTTCGGCGGACGGCGTCGCGTCGGCCGCGACCGGGGCGGTGGCGATCGCATCGGTCTGCGCCACCGCGTGACCGGCCAGCAGCGTTGCCACAAGCGCCGCCAGCCAGGCGCCGCTGCGTGACGCGACCAATGGTGACGCCATGAGGGGGTGGGTAATCATGCTGGGTCCTTTTGGAGAGGGCGCCGGGAGTCCGCGGGCGTTGGCGGCCCGCCATGCCGTTGGCTGGCCTGCTGAGGAGATGGGGTCATCCGCGTCGTCCCCGAATGCTCACGCGTTGCGGAAACCTCAGAGAGGCCGGCGGCGCGTCGCCGACAGCCCGCATACCCTCCAGGGTGGCGACGAGTTGATCGTCAAGTCGCGCATCGCCGCTGCCGCGAACCACCTTGGCGCGCGTGAGCCGGCCGGCCGAGTCGATCCAGACAGCGACGTCCACGGCGAAGACTTGGCGATTGACGTGATCGTTCGCCTGCACGGCGCGTTGAATTTCGGTCGCCAGATATCGGCTATAGCTCGCCTCGGCGAAGCCGTTGCCCGAGGATTGAGCAGGGCCGCCCTCGTTCGAACCGCCGATGACGGTCGAACCGCCCCCGGAGCCGGCCTTGATTCCAAACGAATCGCCGCCAGCCTGCGCCGGGCCCGCGATCGTCAACTGTTTGGGTTCGTCCGCCTTGGGCTGATCCGACTTGGGCGGTTCGATCGCCTTGTCGGGTTCGGGGGGCTTTTCAGGCGGCGGGGGCGGCGGGGGAGGAGCCGGTGGCGGCGGCGGCAGCAGGTTGACGGTCGGGACGGGCGGCTCCCCACGGCTTACGCCGGCGATGTTCTGGCCGAGCCACCAAACGCCCATGCCCAACACAGCCACGAGCACGCCGATGACCACGCCGGCCGGCGGTCGCCCAGGTCTGTTCCTTTTCTTGTCAGCGGTCATGGCGCATCGGCTCGGGATTGCGGTCTACGCGGCCTGGGGTTTGCCGGTGACGAGGCCGACTTTCGAGATGTCCAGGCGGCGAAGCAGATCGAGAATATCCATCACCTTCTGGTATTGGACGACCGAGTCGCCCTTCACGACGACCGGGAAATCCGGATCGAGCGCCTTTTGCGTCCGCAGCCGGCTTTCCAGATCGGCCAGCGTCACCGGGTAGGCGTCGAGGAAAATCTGCCCTTTGTTGTCGACCGTGATCGCCTTGGTCTTCGGCTTGGCCAAACTGACGTTCGAACTGGCCTTGGGCAGATCGACCTTGATTCCCTGAACAGCCGCGGTCGTCATGATGATAAAGATCACCAGGAGAACATAGGCCAGGTCCAGCATCGGCGTGATGTTGATCTCATCGTATGGCTTGTCTTCGTCCTGAACTTGCATGGCCGAGCCCGCCTATTCCGCCGCAAGCCGAAGGGTCGATTCACTGTAGCGCTCTGAGATACGCGTCACGAATTCGTCGACGAAGACTATCATATTTGCCGATATATCTTTGTTTCTTAAGAGTATGTAGTTGTATCCAAACAGGGCCGGGATCGCGACCGCTAGTCCCGCTATCGTCGCCAGCAACGCGGCCGAAATGCCCGGCGCGATGGCGTTGATGTTGACGTCACCGGCCGCGGCGATGTCGGCGAACGTGATCATGACCCCGACAACCGTACCGAGGAGTCCCAGGAACGGGCCACCGGAAATGGCGATCGTCAACACGACGAGCAAGGAAGAGAGTTTCTGGTTCTCGCGAACCAGGCTGGTGTTCATCAGTGAGCGGATGACTTCCACGCCCTCGACCGTAACCGTGCCCACCCCGCGCTGGGCCCGGCGCAACATCTCCTGCGCGCCGGCGTGATAGACACGATAGATCGGGGAATCGTCGAACCGTCCCGGCTCGATCTGGGCGTCGATCGCGACGGGCTCGCCACCGTGTTCGTGGAAGAATTCGAGAAATTCGCCGTTCGCGCGGTCGGAGCGCCCGGCATAGACGATCTTAGCGTACATCACATACCACGACCCGACCGCGAGAACGGCCAGCAGGGAGATGATGAACCAGGCCGGAGCGTCGACGTGGGTTACGATCAGCCCGAGCGATCCGAATCCGATGCCGGACTGCTTCTGGTCCTGAGCGAAGACCAGCATGCGCGTCTCGGCGCCTTGCGTCGCCGCATCAACCTGGATGAGGGCGGCCGGACGGGCCACCTTCGAGATATGGACCTCGTCCATCTCACCGACGAAACCGACCACATCCCCGCCGGCGGCGACGTCGCCGCCGAGCGCTGTCGGGCTGTTCATCGCCGGCAACGCGGCGGACAGGTTGGCGGCGGCGTGGCCATTGACATAGAGCGTCACGACCTTGCCGTCGGACGTCACGGCCAAATGGGCCCACTGGTTTCCGGCGATCGGCGCCGTCGCGGCTGCCTTCTGCGTCGCGCCGTTGTGAAGCTCGACGAACGGGACCCCTTGGTCCAGCCCGATGATCAAGACGCCGCCGCCATCGCGGCGAACATAGAGGGCGGCGCGCGGCTGCGGCGCGGCGGTCTTGACCCAGGCGCTGAAGGTGAATGCGCCTGCCGCGGGAATGGCCAGGGACGGGCTCGGAGCGACGAGGATGGCCCCGCCGCCCGCGAACTTCGCGCCCTTGCCGATGATCGACGCCTGTTCCAGGTCGGCGATCGGGGTCTGGGCGGTATTGTGGTTGGCCGTCGCATCCGAAGGCGGACTGCCGGCCGCGCCGTCGAAATGATAAACGAGGCTGTAGTCGGCGTCGTAGGTCGCGGCGGAATCGCCCGCCGGCGTCGCCTTCTTGTTTCCATAATAGAGCCAGATCGGCTTGGCCGCCCCTGCCGGGAACGCCGGCACGTCGACCCAGACCGTTGCGACCTCGACCAAGGGATCGAACGACTCGATGTGGAAGGCCAGCGGCGTCTTGTCGTCGCCGGCGACGAAGCGCAGATCATCGCCCTTGTCCATGGCGTCGCCGAACTTGAAGTTGCCGTGATGGAGGCGAATCAGCAGCGGCGCCCGTCCGGCGGGCGCGACGATGTTTCCCCCCTTTGACGAGGCGTCGATGGTGATCTGTTCACGGATGGGCCAGTCCTTGTTCCACCAGGCGTTGGCGGCGACGGGGATTGCGGCGAGCGCCATGATCACCGTCATCAGCAGGATTCGCATGTCGCAGGCTCCCCTCTTTGGCGTGCGGTATGTCGTCTGGCGCATGGTCTAAAATTCCGATTTGACGCTGAAGGTGGCGCGCGGTCTGTCCGCGCGGGTCACGACGCCGCCGGTGAGCGGAACCGCGAGATCGGCCTCGCCCGAAAGATGCTTGAGAATTTGAAAGCGCAGGCCCACGCCGACGCTATAGATATCGAAGAAGTCGGACTGGTCGGGCAGAGGGGACAGCACCTGCAACGCGGCCCCGTCGGCGAAGCCGTAGAATTGAATCTGGTCCACATAGGGGCCCAGAAAGCGCGCCAGTGACGGGGCGCGAAGCTCCACGCCTCCCGACACGCCCTGGTCGCCGATCGCCTCGGACTGGAGATAGCCGCGGACGGTGGTCAGGCCTCCGGCGGAGAACTGCTCACTCGACACCAGCGGCCCGTCGGCCACCTGCCCCGAGACGCGGACCGCCGCCTCCAGACCGTAGAAGAGCTTGTGCGTGAGATCCACATCCAGGTTTATATGGACGAAATTCTGTGCGGCGTTGGCCCGTTTGGTCTGGAATGTGGGCAAATCACTTCCCAGCCCGCGAAGGCCGGCGGTCGCGGCGAATTCGAGCTTTGAGCTGCCGCGCGCATCGGCCTGCTGCAGCGTGTAGCTGGCGCTCAGGGGGACGTAGGTCACGGTGTCCGGCGTGTTGATCGACGCCACGAAAATATTCTCGTCAAAATGTTTGTAGTCAAACCCGAGACTGAGCGACTCCGCGAACGCTCCGAGCGTCGGCAGTTGCAAGACGCCGCGGGTCCCGATCGCGTAGCCCTTACCGAGCACGTTCACGCCGCCCAGCGCCGCGACGTTACTGTTCGAATCGTAGCCGTAAACCAACAGGCTCACGGGCGTCGTCCAAAGCGGCGCGAGGTAGGAAGCGGCGTAGATCTGTGAGTTCCCGGGGTTGGTCGGCGCCACCGCATAGGTGAAGGAAACGCTGTGACCCAACTGCCAGAGATTGTCGTAGTGCGCGGTCGCGGTGAGGCGCAACGGATCGGTGCCCTGGCTATGGTCGTTGTTCAACTCGACGCTGCCATGGAGCGGCAAGGTGTCGCTGACCTTCAGGTCGACGTCGACCGTGCCCGGCGCTTCGCCGGCGCGAAGAACCGGCGTGACCTTGCGATCCGAGAGGCGGTTGACGTCCGCCAGTTGTTTCTGGGCTTCGTTGAAGTTTGGAACCGCGCCCTCCTTGAGGGCCGCCGTTTCCGCCTTCACGAAGGCGGGAGAGAAATAACGGCTGCCGGTCACCCTGAGACGGCCGACCGGCGCTTCGACCACATGCAGACGTATCACCGCGTCCGAGACCGTCTGAGCCGGGATTTCGACCACGACCGATTGAAAGCCGCGGTCGTGGTAAACCTTCTCGAGAGCCGCCCGGGCGTGTTCGACATCATCGCGCGTACGGTCGGGGCCCATAAAGGGGTAGACCGCTTTCTCGATATCCAGCTCCGGCAGAAGCTTTGCCCCGTCCACATCATAGGCCTCGACGTCGAAGGTTCGCTCCGGCGGGGGAGCAACGGCCGTTTTGCTCTGGGCGCGGACGTTTGCGCCGCAAGCCATGACGACACACCACGCCAGGACGGGCGCCCAGCGGGTAAGCTCCGCGTTCAGGCGCGAGTGGCGCATGCAATCACCATCGTCTCGCGGTTCCCGCCTGAATGCACCAGCCCCCGGCGGGCCGATCGCGGCGGACGGTTAACGTAAGCTCCGGCAGCGATCAAGCTCGATGTCAGGCGAGAAACATTCCACATCTTGCACGTAACTTTAAAGCCACGCTCCGGAGTGATGGAAACTTCGTATAAACGCCCAAACTTAGAAAATCTATTCTGAATCTTTAGCGTACCTATTGATCATAGCGGATGAATGTAACACCGGTGTGACGTCGTATTGGGCTCCCCGAGACCGACGGTCGGCGGGAAATTTTTCACGCCGAAACCAGCCGCGTTGGCGCTCTCGCCGGCGCGCCGATCGCTGTCGGTTGTGACGCACGTGGCGTGGCTAAATTCCCGCCAAGAGCTTAATTTTAATGTCATTTCACAAATCTACACGAAGACATGAAAGTCCGTAGTCAGATCTTATGCATTCTCATTTTTACTTAAATGTCATAAATCTGTCGACTAAGTAATACTTGACGATTTGGTCGATTCCTGGGCATTGAGCCGTTGCCTTGAAGCAGGGTCCGCTTCGAACACCAAAAGAGCTTTAGCTGACGCAAGAGGCACATCGACGGCGCGGGCTCCCATGCTCTGGGCCTACCCAATCGCCACGCCCGATAAGATCACCCCACCCACAACCGGAAACTTCTCATCATGTCAAAATGCAAATTCCTGATGGGGGCCACCGCCCTCATCTCCGCGACCGCGGCCCTCGCCGGCGGCGCACAGGCGCAAGCCACGAAATTCCTTTACGGCGCCGGCTCCTCTCTGGTCGCTCCCTACCTCCGCCAGGCCTTCGACTGCTACGGCACGGCGACGCCGTTAGTGATCAAGGGTACGGCGCTCAACAACCCCACCTACTCCAGCCCCCCGGTCGCCTACTTCGACTACACGGGCAGCCCGTCGCAAGACTGCGACCCGTCAGCTCACCAGGAAGTCGATACGACGGTTCAGGGCGACTATGAGTCGACCGGTTCGGGCACCGGCCTGAAGGCCTACATCAGCCACAGCCCGTCGACCTATATCGGCGACTACATTCCGGGCACGAGCCCCAGCCCCTATCCGGCCTTCACCTTCGCGGGTTCGGAAACGGCTTTCGGCGCCGCCGACGTCACCGCCTATAACAACGGCGGCACCGATCCCACGACCGGCATCACCCTGGGCGCGCCCCCCGCGCAGTTCCCCACACCGGCTCCCCTGTATGGTCCGATGGTCCAGGTGCCGCTGCTGATCGCTCCGGTGGCCCTGGCCTACTCGGCGGAATACGGCCGATTCCGCGCGAACGACGGCACGATTCACCACTATTTCTTCAAGATCCACAGACCGCGGTCCGACGGCAGCGGCGGGCTGGTTCTCGACGCGGCGACCTATTGCGCCATCTTCAACGGCCAGATCACCAACTGGAACCAAATTCCGACCTCACTGAACGGGGGCGTGAGCTTGCAGGACGGGGCGGACAAGCGCGATCATCATGCGTTCAGCGTCCCGCTCGTCCTGGTCGGACGCAGCGACAGTTCTGGCACCACGTCGGTGTTCACGCGTCACATGGCGGCGCAATGTCCGTCGGTGATCTCCGGAACGGTCTATGCCGACTCGACCTCGACCCTTCCGCCTAGCCTGATCGCCGCGACCTGGACCAAGACCAATCCAAACTACGGCGCGGGCAGCGGAGTGACCGACGTTCCCGGCCAGTTCACCGTGGCCAGCGGTTCGGACGGCGTCGCCGACTACCTCAACTTCGACCCCAACAACCTTCCGGCCGTGGCGCACGGTTCCGAAGTCCTGCAGGGCCGCATCGGCTACGTCGGGCCTGACTACGTCCTGCCGGCCGTGCTCAACACCGGCAACAACACCTTCGGCCTGAACTCCGCCAGCCTGGTGCGGCCGGGAACAACGGCAGCGATATCTCCGACCGCCGCCAAGGCGATCATCGCGTACAATGGCATCAATCCGCCGACCGGCGCCAATAAGTCTGCTCCGGAAAAGTGGGTGCAGGCCGCCAGCAAGACGGCGCAGATTGCCATTCCCCCAAACATCGGCGCCTATCCGATCGTCGGCACCAGCAACTACGTTGGCTATACCTGCTACAACGACTCCGCTCGCCCCGGAACGTCGGCCGCTATTAAAGCGTTCTCTGGCTGGTATTGGACGAAACCGACGGTAAACAACACTACAATCGGCCTTCTCGCGAAAGCCGGTCTGGGCCCGATGCCGGCGGCTTGGAAGACGGCGATTCGCCAGGAATTCTTCAACCCCACGTCCGGGACGAAGGGCGACAACCTCTGGACCACCTTCGCTGGCAACGCGGCCGCCCCGCAATGCAAGACGATCTCGCCGGGCGCATAAGACGCACCTAGCGCTTGGCCGAACGAAGGTTCGGCTCTTTTTTGGACGGCCCCGGCGCTCGCCGGGGCCGTTTCTTTTTGACTGCAAGGGGTTCGGCGCGAGGCGCAGCGCGCGCCGGCCAGGGCGCCGTGACGCTTGGCGCTCCGACCGCCAGCTCGCCGCAAGCCTAAGTTTATCTAACTATCAAAGTAAATAAACTATCGTGCTAATTTTTCAGGCACGCAATATTTCCTTTCATCAGACCGATATAGTCTTGCTTAGGATTATCCTCCTCACCGCACACATTCTCAAGACAAAACGTCCAACGACGGAGACCAGTACACTGGTATTCCGAGGGTAGCATCATTGCACTCTCAAGACATCAAAATGTGATTTCATTCAGATCCTTCGAAAACTAGGAAACCAATCCTCATGTCACGCAAGATACTCTGGTTCGGGGCAAGCGCTCTGCTCAGCGCGGCCGCGAGTTTCGCAGGCGGCGCCTGCGCCCAGGTAACCACCCAGATCTATGATGGCGGCAACACGCTTTTCGCTCCGTTTCTGCGACAATCGGAAGATTGTTATGGGAACGCGACGCCGCTGGTCATTCAAGGCGCCAACACGCATAGCCCGACGACCGTTTCGATAACGCCCTTCAACTACACCGGGTCGCCGCCGTTCGACTGCGCGTCGACGCACGTCGATTCCTCGGTCCAGCTCAACACGATCGAAACCGGGTCCGGAACCAACATCAAGGCGGTTTTCAGCCACGACGCCACGACGTTTTGGGGCGACACCGTGCCGCCCGGCGGCAACAACACACCCTATCCAGCCGTACATTTTGGAACCTCTGAAACGCCCCTCGGCGCAGCCGACGTGTCCGTCTACAATTCCGGAGGCGTCGAGCAGGGTATCACCTTCAGCCTCACGCCTCAGGCCGGCCAATATCCGATCCCGCAACCCTTGTATGGCGCCCTCATCCAATTCCCGATGATCATCGCGCCTTTGGCGATCGCCTACGATCCGGTCTACAAAAAGGTTCGCCAGGGCGACGGCTCGGTGGTCTCCTATCACTTTCATGTTCATCGGCTGAACAAGGACGGCAGCGGCGGTCTGGTTCTTGACGCCGCCACCTATTGCGCGATCTTCAATGGCCAGATCACCGACTGGAATCAAATTCCGACCTCACTCAACGGCGGCGTCAGCCTCAAGGATCCAGCCGACCATTCGGCCTTCAGCGTCCCACTGACGATCGTGGGCCGCACCGACAGCGCGGGGGCCACCTCGACCTGGACACGCCATCTGGCCGCGATCTGCCCCGGCGTCATCAGCGGCAACCAATACGCCGACGCCGCCACGACCCTGCCCACCGCGCTCCAAGGGCCGGCATGGACCAGCACCAATCCAAACTACGGCCCGGGCAGCGGCGTCACCGACGTTCCTGGAAAGTATACGCGAGCGACCGGCGCTCAAGGCGTGGCCGCCTACATCCACTTTGATCCAAACAATCTGCCAGGTTCGCAGGCCGGGGCGTCGGTCGTGCAGGGCCGCATCGGCTATGATGGGACCGATGAGACGCTGCCGGCGGTCACCAACACGGGGCAAAATTCTTTCGGCCTGAACCAGGTCGACATCCTGCGTGTGCCTGGTAAGCTTCCCATCGAGCCGACCGGGAAGACGGCGCTGCTGGCCTACAACGCCAGCATACTGCCGCCGACGGGCGCCAATCGGTCCCAGCCTGCCCTCTGGGTTCAAGCCGCCAGCAAGTCGGCGCCGGTCGCCATTCCCAGCAACACCCTCGCCTATCCCATAGTCGGGACCAGCAATTTCCTGGGCTACACCTGCTATGCAAGCCCAAGCGTGGCCACCAAGCTGGTCAACTATCATAACTGGTTTCAATCGAACGCCCTGCTGTCGAACCCGACACTCGGTTTGATTGTCGCGAGCGGGTCCTCGGCGATGCCGACGGCCTGGAGAACGGCGATCAGACAGACATTCCTGAAACCGACCGCGTCGACCAAGCCGCTCAACCTGTACATCCTGCCCGCGGGAACGGGGCCGGCCTCCGGGACGGGGTCGCAGTGCCACGCCGTTAGCCCAGGCGCTTAATCCCCAACGCGATCAAGGTCGCGAGCGAAGACAAACGGTCCCGGGACAAACCGGGGCCGTTTTATTTTGCCCCGAACGCAGGCACAATCGACGGCCGATCGCGTTGGAGAGTTCAGATGAGCGAATTTACAATGTTGGCTCTCCCGGACATAACCCTGCGCGCCGTCGTGCGCGGTTCCGGACCGCTGGTCGTCCTGGTTCACGGCTTTCCCGAGTCCTGGTATTCCTGGCGTCATCAGATCGGGCCTATCGCCGACGCGGGCTTCACGGCCTGCGCCATCGACGTGCGCGGTTACGGAGGATCGGACAAGCCCGCCGAGATCGAAGCCTATGCGATGGAAAAGATGGTGGGCGACATCGTCGGCGCCATCGAGCGCCTCAGTCCACAGTCTCCCGCGGTTCTGATCGGGCACGACTGGGGCGCGCCGATGGTCTGGAACGCGGCTCTTATTCGCCCCGATCGCGTGCGGGCTGTGGCCGGCTTGTCGGTGCCGTACCTGGGCGTGCCTAAGCGATCCTTCAAGGACGTCTTCGAGGAAGTGTTCACGCGGCGCGGCAAGTTCTTCTACCAGTCCTACTTCCAAGCCCCGGGCGTGGCCGAACGTGAGCTCGAGGCAGACCCGCGCGATTCGCTGCGACGCTTCTACTATGCCCTCAGCGGCGATGCGCCGGACGGAACCTGGCCGACAGACAAGCCGGTTGACGCCCGCCTTCTGGACCGCCTGCCCGATCCGCAACCTTTTCCCGCCTGGTTGAGCGAGGCCGACATCGACTATTTCACTGCTGAATTCGAACGATCCGGTTTCGCGGGGCCGCTCAATCGCTATCGCAATCACGACCGCGACTTCGATTACCTGCGAGCATTCGAGGGCCGCAAAATCGAACAGCCCGCGTTGTTCGTCGGTGGCGAACGCGATCTCGTACTGTCGATGCTGGGCCGCGGTGATCTGGTGGCGATCATGAGGTCCGAGGCGCCGAACCTCCGGGGCGCCGACATTCTGCCCGGATGCGGCCACTGGACCCAACAGGAGCGGCCTTTCGAGGTCACCACAAGGTTGTTGGACTGGCTGAAGAGCCTTTAGCAGACGATGCAGGAATCCTAACGGTCAACGTAAGATTTCCTACCGATAGCCCCGCTAGCGCGATCGTTAAGCGAACTCGCCTCTGCAGATGGCGTTCGGCGCCTAAGATCACCACTGATCCGACGCCGCGCTCACGTGTCCGAGTATGCGCGTGCCGCAAGGCGCCGGGGCAAAATGACTAGATCCGCCAGGGGGCGCTTGCGGCCGGTCACCCAACCTTCACATGATCTTTACGAGATCGTCACACAACCAAAGTAGCTGCCGCCAAGCAGCACGGGGATAGAGAGAGTTAGTAATGCAACATCGGATCAGACTACGGCGGGCCAGCCTGGCGGCCGGCGTGGCGCTCAGCATCATGTTCGCCGCGGCCAGCGAGGCCAAGCCGATAAAGCACCACGCGCCGGCGCCGGGCCCGACCAGGACCGAGATGGAATTGAAGGCGCAGGTCGATGCGCTGAAGGCGGAGGTCCAGGCCCTCGAAACCCGCCTCGATACGCAAGCGCAGTCTCAGCAGCAGACCCAGGCGCAGGTTCAGGCGGCTCAGACCCAGGCGCAGGCCGCGCAGACGCAAGCCCAGGCGGCGCAGACACAGGTCCAAGCCGCGCAGACACAGATCCAGACGTTGCCGGCCACGGTCAAGACCGAAGTAGCCGCCGCCCAACCCAAAACCGCTTATGGCAACTGGTTTGCAAACACCAAAATCGGCGCGACGATATTCTCCGACGTCGGCGGCGTCAACAATTTCTCCAATGGAATACGGCAGTCTAATAGCGGCGTTGACTACGACATCAAACGTTTTTACCTCAGCGTAGACCACAAGTTCAACGATATATTCTCTATGAACTTGACGACTGACTTTACTTACAACAACAGCGTTACCGTTCCGGCGGGCGACACGGTCGGCACGCCGGCCAATGGGGACAAGCCCCCCGGAACCGCTGTGCCGTGCTCCACCTCACCCAGCACCGTGAGCGCGCCCAATTGCTCCAGTGTCGCCGCGACACAGCTTTACATCAAGAAGGCCTATTTGCAGGCCAGCCTGTCGGATGCGATCAACTTTCGCGTCGGCGCCGCCGATGAGCCATGGGTCCCATTCGTGGAAAGCTTGTATGGCTATCGGTACGTGGAAAACACGCTGATCGACCGCACCAAATACGGCACCTCGACCGATTGGGGCGTGCATATGTTCGGCACGCTGGCAAATAAGATCATCAGCTATCAGATCTCGGCTATCGACGGATTTGGTTACAAACATCCGGCGTTCGGCGGGACCCAGCCCAGAAGCGATTATGTGGATGTGGAAGGCCGCGTCTCCGCCACCTATGATCATTTCACGGTGGGCGTCGGCGGATATGAAGGCAAACTCGGCAAGGACATTGTCGGAACCTCCAACTACCGCACGGCCCAGCGATTTGACGCCGTCGCCGCGTACGTTGACCGCAAGATTCGCCTTGGCGTCGAATATTTCTACGCCAAGAACTGGAACGATGTGACGCAGATCAATCCCTCCCTGACCAACACCTCGTCAGGCGTCGGCGGATTTGGATCTTACAACTTTACCGACAGGGTCGCCGTGTTTGGCCGGTATGATTATGTCGAACCGCAGAGAAACACGGCGTCTGCGTTCAAGGATAACTATTTCAACGTTGGCCTCAGCTACGCGCCGATCATCCGCTTTGCCGCCAATGCGCCCGACAAGCCTATAAAGGTCCTCGATTTTGCACTGGTCTATAAGCGGGAAGCGGTCGATAACGGCCTGATCTCCACGAGCAACGGCATCATCGGCGGCTCCGATCACGGCACTTACGATGAAATCGGCCTGTTCAGCTATGTGAACTTCTAGGAGATTCGCGGTCTTCCTCCCCCCCTGCGCAATAGAGGCGGGGAGGAAGACGACCTTTTCCTCAACGTTGCAACACGTCGCGCGCCGTCTGCGCCAGCTTCCGCGTTCCGGAATTGTCCCGGCCGCCGACTTCGGTGCCGATGCCGTCGAGATTGCGCTTGTAGACGCCCTGGCCGATCGAGGCCAATCGGAACAGTGAAAACGCCAAATAGAAGTTGAAATCCTTGACGCCGTCGCTTCCGGTACGACGGCAATAGGCCTGGACAAAAGCTTCCTCGGTTGGAATTCCACTCGCCGCAAAATCTTCGCCGACCAGGCTGCCCCACTGCTCGGAATGAGAGTGGTAGAGGATGCAGTTGTAGGCGAGGTCGGCCAGCGGATGACCCAGTGTCGAAAGTTCCCAGTCGAGCACGGCGATCACACGCGGTTCGGTCAGGTGGAACATGACGTTCTCCGGACGAAAATCGCCGTGGGCGATGGTCACCGTGTCATCGTGGGGAACGCGTCTCGGCAACTGGTCGATCAGCGCTTCCATGTCGGGAATGTCCTCGGTCTGCGCGCCACGATACTGCTTGGTCCAACGGCCGATCTGCCGCTCGAAATAATTGCCGGGGCGGCCGAAATCCTGGAGACCCGCCGCGCGCCAGTCCACGGCGTGCAGTCTGGCGAGCGTGGCGTTCAGATCGTCGTAGAGGGCGGCGCGCTCGGCGGGCGCGAGGCCCGGCATTCGCGCGTCGCGAAAAATCCGTCCCTCCAGGAAATCCATGACGTAGAAGGCCGTGCCGATGACCCCGTCATCCTGGCACAACGCACGCATCACGGGGACCGGAAAGCCCGCGTCGCCGAGAGCGCTCATCACCCTATATTCGCGGTCGACCTGGTGAGCGCTGGGGAGCAAGGCGCCGGGCGGTTTCTTGCGCAACACATAGCGCGCGCCAGGCGTCGTCAGCAGGAACGTCGGGTTGGAGGCGCCGCGGTTGAACTGGGCGAGGCTCAGCGGGCCCGAGAACCGATCGACGTGGATCGTCAGCCAGGCTTCCAGTTTCGAGAGATCGAAGCGGTGGTTGTCGCGAACGTCGCCGACAAGCGGCTGGTCGGGTCTCGGGGGCAGGATCAAGTCCATGAAGAGCCTCGGTATCAACTGTCGCCAGACCATAACTGGAAAACCGGGTTCGGTGACAGGCCGACGCCACGAAAGGTTCAGGGTTCGGCATGGTCCCAGGCGACGCGCGCCGCTTCGAGGCCGGCGAGCTTCGCCTCGAACGCCGTCCAGTCGTCGCGCTCGGCAATCTCGGACCACAAGGCTTCGATCTCATCGTAGAGCAGTTCCTCCGGCCCGGTTCGCGCGAAGTAGTCATGCGCGAGGCGTTCGGGCCGTAGAGGCTGGTACTGGGCCAGGATCGCGCGGAACGCCGTAGAGGCCTCCCCGCCGTAGAGCGAGGAACGCGACCCGCGCATCGCGCGCGCCTCCGAGGCCGCGCCGCAGAACCAGTCGAAGAAGAAAGGCTCCCACCGCAGCGTTTCGCCGCCCTCCGCCAGGGCGAGAAACGCCGCGTTGGCCAGATCCACGTCATGTTCCGCTCCCCGCGGCGCGAGGCCCAGCCGGCCGACCATGGCGGCCGAGAGCGCGGCGCGATAGGCTGCGGAGAAACGGTTCAAGGCGTCGACCAGCGGCTGCGTCTCGGTCGCCAGACTGAAGGCGCCGGCAAGCTGGCGCAGGTTCCAGAACACCGCCTCCGGCTGGCGGCCGAAGCTGTAGAGCCCGGTCGAATCGAAATAGGCCGCCACAAAGTTGGGGTCGTTCCTTGGCAGGAATCGATAGGGTCCGTAGTCGAAGCTCTCACCGGTGATGTTCATGTTGTCGGTGTTGAGCACCCCATGCACAAACCCGGCCGTCATCCAGCGGGCCGTCAGCACGGCGGCGCGATCGACAACGGTTTCCAGAAGAGCCGCCGCGGGATCGGCTGCTCCGGCCAGCGTGGGATAATAGCAATCAACCACGTGGTCGATCAGGATCGCGATCAGGTCAGGGCGCTCCAGGACCGCGTGGCGCTGAAAGGTCCCAAACCGGATGTGGCTATGCGACAGCCGGGTCAGCACCGCCGAACGCGTGGGGCTGGGCTCGTCATTGCGCTGCAGCCCCTCCCCGGTCTCGATCAGCGAGAACGAGCGCGATGTCGGAACGCCCAGCGCCTCCAGCATCGCGGTGGCCAGCACCTCCCGCACTCCACCCTTCAAGGTGAGACGGCCGTCGCCGCCCCGTGACCATGGCGTGCGGCCAGATCCCTTTGTCCCCAGGTCGAGCAGGCGGCCGCCGGGCGTTTCCCGCATTTGAGCGAACAGAAAGCCCCGCCCATCGCCCAGGTCGGGATTGTACACACGGAACTGGTGGCCGTGGTAGCGCATGGCCAGCGGCGCCGTCTGGTTGCCGGGCAGCGCCTCGAACCTGGCGAAATGGGCTCGCCATTCCTCGTCCGTCAGCGCGTCTAGACCGACGCTGGCCGAGGCTCGGTGGTTACGGAAGCGAATGATCGACTGGGGAAAATCGGCCGGGGACACAGGGTCCGCGAAGTCGACGCCCAGGCGTTGGAACCGCGGATCAGGGCGATAGGCGTCTGTGACGGGCATAGGCGCCAGATGGGCCGCGACACGGCCGCCGGCAAGTGGCCGCGGGCTCCCCGAGCGACCGGCGGCATGCTATCGGCAAGCCATGGCGCGTCGCCCCACTCTGGAGTTCCTCAAGACCGAGTCCGGCGCCGGGCTGGTCCTCGTGGCGGCGGCGCTGGCGGCCCTTGTCTTGGCCAACTCGCGGTGGGCGCCGCAGTATCATGCCTTGGTGGCATGGCGCATTCCTGTTCGCGTGGGCGATTTCGAGGAGACCCTGTCCGTCCTCGACTGGGTTCGCGACGGCCTCATGTCCGTCTTCTTCCTGGTCGTCGGAATGGAGATCAAATTCGAGGTGTTGCGCGGCGAACTGTCGGGCCCCAGGCGACTGGCCTTGCCCCTCGTGGCGGCGATCGGGGGCTTGGTGGCGCCGGCTCTGGTCTATCTCGCGTTCAATCTCGGGCGCGACGCCACCCCGCAGGGGTGGCCTATCACCACGGCGACGGACATCGCCTTCGCACTCGCCGCCCTCGCTGTGGCGGCGCCGCGCATGCCGGCCTCCCTGAGGGTCTTCCTTCTGACCTTGGCGATCGCCGATGATCTCAGCGCGGTGGGGCTCATCGCAGTCCTGTACGCCCCCCAGCTGGAGCTCGGCGCCCTCGCGGGGGCGGCTGCGAGCTTGGCCGTGCTGGCGTCCATTTCAAGATGGCGGCGCGCGCCGTTCATCCTCTATGCGGCAGGGTTCCTGGCCGTATGGGCGTTTACGCTGAAGTCCGGCGTCGACCCTTCGATCGCGGGCGTGGCCTGCGCGATGGCCACGCCCGTCGGGCCTCGCCGGCCCGGGCAGGAGAGCGTGCTGAAATATTTCATGGATAGCCTTCACCCCTATGTCGCCTACCTCATCCTTCCGCTGTTCGCCTTCGTCGTCGCGGGCTTCTCGTTTTCGGCGATGCGACCGGCGCATCTGACGGCCGCGATGCCGCTCGGCATAGCCGTCGCCCTCGTCATCGGGAAGCCGTTGGGCGTGTTCGGCGCCTCGGTCGTGGCGGTCGCGCTGCGACTTGGCCGTCGACCGACAGGATCCAGCTGGATGGAGCTCCTGGGCGTCGCGATGCTCTGCGGCGTCGGGTTCAGCATGAGCCTGTATCTCGGGGCGCTCACATTTCAGGCTTCCGATCCCCTGACCCAGGCTCAGGTCAGGCTTGGCGTGCTGGCCGGCTCGGCGGTGTCGGCGCTGGCGGGAGGGCTGCTTGTCGCCTTTGCGCAACACCGCCGCGTCAGGATGGGAGACGATAGGCGCCTGTAGAGGAAGGGGGGCAAAAGCCCCCCGACCGTCGATCCGTCTCTTAGGCCGCCTGCTTGGGCGTGTAGCCGAGGATAGCCTTGACTTCGAGGTACTCGGTGAAGCCGAAATCACCCCACTCCCGACCGTTGCCGCTCATTTTGTAACCGCCGAACGGGGCCATCATGTCGCCGCCGCCGCCGTTGATCGACACCTGCCCGGCGCGGAGGCGTGAGGCCACCTCACGGGCCTTGGCGATGTCGGTCCCCGATACATAGGCCGCCAGGCCGTACTCGGTGTCGTTGCCCACCTCCACCGCCTGATCGACGGTTTCATAGCCGAGGATCGATACGACCGGCCCGAAAATCTCCTCCTTGGCTACGGTCATATCGTTGGTCACGTTCGCGAACACCGTGGGTTTCACATAGAATCCCTTGTCGAGACCGTCGGGACGGCCGACGCCGCCGGCGACCAGGGTGGCCCCCTCGTCGATGCCGGCCTGGATCAGGCGCTGGATTTTCTCCCATTGTGTACGGTTCACGACCGGACCCAGCTGGGCGTTGCCGTTTGGATCGCCGACCGTGGTCGCCTCGGCGGTCTCCCTGGCGATGACGATCGCCTCGTCCATCTTCGCCGAAGGCACGAGCATGCGCGTGGGCGCGTTGCAGGATTGGCCGGAGTTCTGCATCACGTGCTTCACGCCGCCGCTCACCGCGCTCTTCATGTCGGCGTCAGGCAGAAGGATGTTGGGGCTCTTTCCGCCCAGCTCCTGAGCGACCCGCTTCACGGTCGGCGCCGCCGCCTTGGCGACCTCGATACCGGCACGCGTGGAACCGGTGAAGGACACCATATCCACACCGGGATGGCTGGCGATCGCGGCGCCCACTTCGGCGCCCGTGCCATTGACCAGGTTGAAGACACCCGCCGGCACGCCCGCTGCATGCATGACTTCGGCCCACAGGATCGCGGAGAACGGAGACTCTTCGGATGGCTTGAGCACCATGGTGCAGCCCGTAGCGAGCGCCGGGACGACCTTGCAGGCGATCTGGTTGATCGGCCAGTTCCACGGCGTGATCATGCCGCACACGCCGATCGGTTCTTTCACCAGACGCGTCGGACCGCGATCCTCTTCAAACTGAAAGGTCTTGAGGACTTCGATGCCAGTGGAGATGTGCGCCATGCCGATCGGCGCCTGAGCGCGTTGCGCCAGGCTGGCTGGAGCGCCCATTTCTTCGGTGATGGCGTTGGCGATGTCGCCGAAGCGCTTCTGGTACTCGGCCAGGATGCGTTGCAGCAGATCGATCCGCTCTTCGCGGCTGGTCTTCGAGTATGTCTCGAATGCTTTCTTGGCGGCTGCGACGGCCTTGTCCACGTCCGCGGCGGACCCGGCGGAGATATGGCCGCACACCTCTTCGGTCGCGGGATTGATCACGTCCATGCTGGCCGGAGTCATCGGATCGACCCATTGGCCATCGATGTAGAACTGCATGTATTCGCGCACGTATTCATCTCCCTAGGTGAAACCGGTCGGACTGCGACGCCCGTTCAAACAGATACATTAATGATCGCCGTTCACATGGGGAAGGGCCTGGACGTGAATCGCAGGCCTTTCTCTTGCGGCCCAGCCCGCCCGCCGGTAGACGGGGCGTCCCACAATAACTCAAGGGTTTTCCAGCATGGGCATGGACGCCGTCGCCGCCATCCTGATCTTCTTGGGCGCCATGTTGGCGCTCAACCGCTTCGAGTTCGGCCGCTTCGACTGACGCGGCCACCGAGCGAACGCGGCTGGGCGTTGGTCACCGGATCAGCGCGCCGTCTTGGGCGCGTCCTGGCGCTAGCCGCCGCGGAGGCCGGCTATGATGTACTCGTGCACCACCGCGACAGCTGGACCGACGCCGGCGACACAGCCGACGCAGTCAGGCGACGGGGGCGGGCAGCCGAGGTTGTCGCCGTCGATTTGGACCCGTCCGACGCGCCTGCAAGACTGTTCGATGCCGCGCCAGGGCCCATCACCCTGCTGATCAACAACGCCTCGCGGTTCGACGATGATCGCATCGACTCTCTGGCGGCCGAGACCTTCGACGCCACCATCGCCACCAATCTACGCGCGCCGATCCTTCTGGCGCAGGCGTTCGCGCGCGCCTTGCCCGGAGAGCGGGCAGGACTCATCGTCAACATGGTCGATCAGCGTGTCTGGCGACTGACCCCACAGTTCTTCAGCTACACCGTGAGCAAGTCGGCCCTTTGGTGCGCGACACAGACGATGGCCCAGGCTCTGGCCCCGCGGATCAGGGTCAACGCGATCGGGCCCGGCCCGACGCTGGCGAACACCTATCAGGCCCCCGACGACTTCGCCGCCGAAGCCCGCGCCATTCCACTCGAAAATCCGGTCGACCCTCGCGACATAGGGCAGGCGTTGCGCTATCTGATTGACGCCATATCGGTCACAGGTCAGATGATCGCTGTCGATGGTGGCCAGCACCTGGCTTGGCGGACGCCCGATGTGCTCGTTGACTGACATGCCTCCCGCTGAACAGCATTCCCCATCGGCCGAATTGCCGACGCCGAAAACCCTCGTGACCAAGGTTTTCGTCAGGGGCCTGCGGATCGACGCCGAGATTGGCGTTCATGATCACGAACATGGCCGCAAGCAGCCCCTCTTGGTCGATGTCGAGCTCGACGTCGCGGCGCTGGGATGGCGCTCGCTGTCCGAGACCATAAACTACGAAGCGATCGTGGAGGCTGCCCGCCTCATCGCGGCGGACGGCCACATCGGACTCGTCGAAAATTTCGCTCATCGGCTCGCCGGCCTATGTCTCTCCCACCCCAGGGTCGTCCGCGCCCGCATCCGTGTTGAGAAGCCGCTCGCGCTGGCGCCCGACGCCGCGGCGGCGGGGGTGGAGATTGTCGCCATTCGAGGGTAAACCTCGCTCAGAACTGGGAGTTGACAGGCATGAGCGACAGCCTACCGCCCACCCCATCGCCGGTGTCATCCGTTT
The DNA here is from genome assembly GCA_038206535.1 of Caulobacterales bacterium. Lineage (GTDB taxonomy): Bacteria > Pseudomonadota > Alphaproteobacteria > Caulobacterales > Caulobacteraceae > Acaudatibacter. Next base: position 88,682 of record JBBRAV010000007.1, on the reverse strand, counting down.
TTTCGGACGAACGGCAGATGGCCATGATCATATATATCCTGTTCCTGGTCGGTTTTCCCACACTGCACGTGGCCACCATCGTAGGCTTGGTCTTGGCGTACGTGAATCGCGACGGCGCGCCTGAGTGGCTGCGCAGCCACTACACCTTGCAAATCCGCACGTTTTGGATCGGGTTGCTGTATGCCGGTATCGCCAGCGTGTGCGTGTTTATCCTGGTGGGCGTTCCCATGCTTCTGGCGGTGGCCGTCTGGTACGTCGTCCGATGCGCGCTGGGTGTCAGCCGGCTCCTCAAGCACGAAGCCTACCCGACCCCGCAAAGCTGGGTCCTCTAGATCCCGGCCGTCGGCGCTCTAAAGGCGTCGCACCATCCTTGCGTAATCGTCCATCAGCGACAGGGAAATGTTTCCCGGCGTGAAGGCATGGTCGCCGATCCGAGCCACCGGAGTTACCTCCGCGGCGCTGCCGACGATGAAGCACTCGGTGAAGTCCGCGAGCTCCTCAGGCAAAATGTGCCGCTCCACGACTTCAAATCCTTTGTCCCGCGCGATCGCCATGACCGATTGGCGCGTGAGCCCGTTGAGAAAACAGTCGGGCGTGGGCGTGTGCAAGACGCCTTCCCGGATGAAAAACACGTTCGCGCCGGTTGCCTCGGCGACATAGCCTCGATAGTCGAGCATCATCGCATCGGCGAACCCCTCGCGCTCGGCCGCATGCTTGGAAATCGTGCAGATCATGTACAGGCCGGCGGCCTTCGACGCCGTCGGTGCGGTTTCCGGCGAGGGGCGCCTGTATTTCGCCCATGTCAGGGCGATGCCGCGGGCCTTGTCTTCGGGCTTGAAATAACTGGGCCAATCCCAGGCGGCGATCGCCACATGCGTGCGAGTGTCCTGCGCGGAAACCCCGATCGTCTCCGAGCCGCGCCAGGCTATAGGCCGGATATAACAGTCGTTGAGACCGTTTCGCGCGCACACCTCGATCGAAGCCGCATTTATCTCATCTTGCGTGAATGGGATCTGGAAATCGAGGATCGCAGCCGAATTGAAGAGTCGCGCCGTGTGTTCGGCGAGCTTGAAGATCACGCCACCATACATGCGCTCGCCTTCGAACACCGCCGAGGCATAGTGTAGACCGTGTGTCAGGACGTGCACCTTGGCTTCGCGCCAGGGTCTGAAGCCGCCGTCCATCCATATCCAGCCGTCACGATCATCGTACGGAATAAGCGCCATCCGTGATGGTCTCCCGAGAAATTGCAGCGCTCGTTAGACGGCGCCCGGCCGCCGTCGTCAACGCCGCCCTTTTTGCGCACCGCGAGCGGGCGTAAACAGCCTCCATGATCAATGCCGGCGCCCCCCTCCAGCGACATCTGCTGGTCGTCGATGACGATGACCGTATCCGCGAGCTGTTGAAACAATACCTCACGCGGAACGGCTTTCGGGTCACTGCGGCGCCCGGCGCGGCGGCGGCCCGACGCATGCTGGAGACCATCGATTTCGACCTTCTGGTCGTCGACGTGATGATGCCGGAAGAAGATGGCTTCTCCCTTACCCAATGGCTTCGCGGGCGACCGGGCCCCATGGGCGTCACGCCGGTTCTGATCCTGACGGCCCGCGACCTGGCCGACGATAGGATCGCGGGCCTGCGCCTGGGGGCCGACGACTATCTGGCCAAGCCTTTCGAGCCCGAGGAGTTGGTGCTGCGGATCGAAGCGATCCTTCGCAGGGTCATCGCGCCAGGCAACGCACGTGTCATCGCGCTGGGCCTATGCAGCTTCGATGTAAACCGCGGCGAACTCAACGGCGCCGACGGCCCGGTTCGCCTCACCGAGGCCGAGAGCCGCTTGCTGCGGCAACTCGCCTTGGCTGCGCCAACACCTGTGGATCGGTTAGCCTTGATCGGCGACGGCGCAGATGCATCGGGCCGCGCCGTCGACATCCAGGTGACCCGCTTGAGGCGCAAGATAGAACCCGACCCCGCCAATCCACGGTATTTGCGCACGGTTCGCGGTGTCGGCTATGCGCTCACGCCCGATTGATGCGACCGGCCAGGACATGGTCGGGGGTCTGGTGGCGGCTGATCAAGCGCCGGCTGCCCACATCGCTTTATGGCCGCAGCCTCCTGATCATCATCCTGCCAATCGTGATCATGCAGATCGCCGTCACCTATGTGTTCTTCGACGCCCATTGGCAGACGGTGAACAGCCACCTCACCGAAGGGCTAGCGGGGGACGTATCCTGGATCCTGCAGAGCTACGAGGCCGATCCCAGTCCGGCAAACTTCGCGCGGCTCGCCGACCGCGCCCAGCGCACTCTGGAGCTTTCCCTCGATTTCAATGAGGGAGGCGTCCTGCCGCATGGACGGCGACCATCCTTATTCGTTGCTGTCGATCGATCGCTGCAGCGCGCGCTCGACGAACGTCTCGACCAGCCCTTCTGGTTCGATTGCGACCGATATCCGGCCTACGTCGATGTCAGGGTCAAGGTGCCGGAGGGGGTGCTGCGTATCATCGCGCCCAAAGACAGAGTCTTCGCGACACGCGGCCACATATTCATTCTTTGGATGACGATAGCGACCGTCATTCTAACCACGATTGCCGTGGCGTTCATCCGCAACCAGGTCCGGGCGATCGAGCGACTGGCGGCCGCGGCCGATGCGTTCGGCAGGGGGGTCGATCTGGATTTCCAGCCTCACGGCGCGCGCGAGGTGCGTCAGGCGGCGCGCGCCTTCCTGGCCATGAAGGCTAGGATCCAGCGGCATGTCGACCAGCGCACGGCGTTGCTGGCGTCGGTCAGTCACGACCTGCGCACGCCGATGACTCGCCTCAAGCTCGAACTGGCCCTCTCGGAGCCGGGGCCGCGCAATCAGGCGATGAAGACCGATCTGGCCGAGATGGAACATATGATCGACGACTATCTCGCCTTCGCCCGTGGCGAAGGGGGAGAGGCGCCGGACCTGCTCAATCTGCGGCGCCTGATCGACGACGTCAGCCACGGCGCCGTACGGGCTGGCGCGCGTGTCACGGTCGATGCCGATGCGGGTCTGAACATCCAGGGCAGGCCCACTGCGCTCAAGCGCGCGCTCTCCAACCTGATCATGAACGCCGCCGCTCATGGCGAACATGTCGCCATCTCAGCCCGTGGCCTGGCGTCGCACGGCGTCGAAATCGCCGTAGACGACGACGGGCCGGGCATTCCCGAGGACAGGTTCGAGGAGGCCTTCACGCCATTCACCCGTCTCGATCAGTCCCGCAACCAGAATGCAAAGGGCGTCGGATTGGGACTGGCGATCGCAAGGGACGTTGTTCGCGGACATGGAGGCGACCTGACCCTGGAGCGATCCGCGTTGGGAGGCCTACGCGCCTTGATCCGCCTGCCCGGAGCCTAGGCGAAGTAAGGGCGCGCCACGACGGCGCAAAGGATACGGAGAACACCTGCGCCGAAGGCGCATTCAGGCCACCACTCGATGGACGGCCGCGCTCAGAATCCTGCCCTGATCCGCGCCAGGCGCCGGCGCATGTCCTTCAGACGCTTGTCGATCTCCGCCATGGTCCGGTTGAGCGCGCCTTCGTCATCGCGCCAGACCTGGGCGACGCGGGCCCAGACGGCGATCATGGCGGCGAGCCTTACAGGGCTCGCGTCCACGCCCGCCGCTTCGAGGATCGCCCTCGCGGTCGCCGGAAAATGTGGCGCCAGCGCCACCGGGCCGGCCTCGCGAGCGATCGCGATCAGCGCTTCCCGGTCGGGCTCCATGGCTTCGAGTCGCGCCATGACGGCATCGAACAGCCGGTCGTGAACATCCTGCGACACAGTGGCCGCGGTGGCGAGCGCCGCCTGGTCGAGGCGGGCCGACAGTTGCGCCAGCAGCGCCACTTTGCTCGGCGCCTGCTCATATAGCTCGGCGAGCGGCAATTCCGCCGCTTCCGCGACATCGCGCAAGGTGATCATGCGCCAGGGTCTTTCCGCCGCCAGCGCGAGCAGCGCGCGAATAGGGTCGCTCATCCGCGTCAGGCCCCCAGTTCGCGCGACCGGGCCGCCGCCGCCGCCACCGCGCGCCCGAGCAGGTCCCTCAGTCCCGGCGGTCCCATCAGTATGTCGAGCGCGGCCTGGGTCGTTCCGCCAGGCGATGTCACCTGCCGGCGAAGCTCCGCGGGGTCTGCATCGGTCTGGCCCAGCAGTGCGGCGGCCCCGGCGATGGTCGATCGAGCCAGAATGGCCGCCGCGCGCGGCGCCAGGCCGGCCGCCACCGCCGCCGACTGCAGCGCTTCGACGAAGGCGTAGAGGTAAGCGGGCGCCGATCCTGACGCAGCGGTGGCCGCATGCATCAGGTCCTCGGCGGCAAGGTCGACGACCACGCCCAGTGGATCGAACAACACCCGCGCACGCTCACGCGCCGACGCGGTGGGCGCAAAGATGCTGGCCGTACCCATGCCGATGGCCGCCGCGGTCGTCGGCATCACGCGGGCGAGGGGACGCTCGCCAAACACATCTGCGAGATCCTGCATGCCAATACCCGCAAGCACGGAAATCACCACCGCATCGGGCGCGATCAGCGGCGCTAAGGCCGCGGCGGCGGATCGCCAGGCTTGCGGCTTGACCGCCAAAACGATGGTGGCCGCCCGGGCGATCGTCTTAGCGTCGGGATTGAGCCGCACGCCAGCCGCGACGGCCGCTGAAGCAACCTCGCCTGGCGAAGGATCGCGAATCATCAGCTCGCTCACGGCAAATGCGTCGGTCAGTCTCCAACCCGCGATGATCGCCCCGCCCATGCGCCCAGCGCCGGCGACCAGGATGGGCGCGACAGACATTCGACGATCTAGGCCTGGCCGACGGTCTCGAACATGCAGGCGGCCATGGCCTCGGACGGGGATTTGCCGCCCTTGACGAGAAAATCGAAGGCCGGGTAGAAGCGATCCGCGGATTCCATGGCCGCGTCGATCATCGACGCCGTCTGGGCAAGGCTGGGACGCTCGCCCTCCGGCAAGGCCATGGCGTGGCGGAACACCAGTTCGCCGTCGTCGGCCCAGACCTCGAAGTGCCCAAGCCAGACGCGTTGATTGATCAGGTTTATCAAATCATGCGCCGCCTCGCGCCCCGCCTTTTCCACCTTCAGGTCGATCGAAAGACACAGCTGTAAGCAATCCGCTTCCGGGCGCCATGCGAACCAAAGCTCATAGTCCTTCCAATCGCCGGTGAGAACGAAGGCGAGATCGCCGTCGTCGGTGCGATCGAAGGCGAGATTTTCCGCGGTCAGCACATGCTCGACCACATCGAGCGGGTCCAGGGTGATAAGGGTGTCGTCTTCTTCCGGTCTGGGAATGTCCATGGCGGCCTTGGCGTCCTTCAGGCTCGAGGGCGGTGGCGCGCCGCCCGCGCGGGTGAATCGCTCGCGAGACTAGAGGTTAGCCTGCTTCGCGGATCGCGTCTTGCAGGGATCAGGGTCTCTCGGCGACTTTCAGCGCCTCGATCTGGGCCCGAAGATTCGCGACTTCGGCCTTCAGCGCTTCATGTTCGTCACGCCGGACCAGATCCAGATCGGCCGTCCACTTGTCCGCCTGCGCCCGAAAAGCACTTTTCGCTTCCTCGCCGGCGGCTTGCGCCAGACCCATGGCGGCCTGCGTGAGCTTCGCCATCTCGTCGAGAAAAGGATTTTGTGTCTGCATAAACTTTGTTTAGCGCAAAATCGGCAGGAAAGCGAACAGCGCGTGTCTATACCGCTTGCGTGGGGTTCGCGCTAATGGAAACCATGTCTCTCCCGTTCCCGGATATTCGCCCCGAGATGTTCACGGTCCCCGCCCTGCACCTCGGCGGCCTGACCTTGGGGCCATTCCCCGTTCGCTGGTACGCCCTGGCCTATATCGTCGGCATTCTGCTTGGATGGCGCTATGCGGTGAGGTTGGTGCGCGATCCACGGCTTTGGGGGGAAAGGAAGCCCGGGGTTTCCGTTCTCCAACTCGACGACCTGATCGTCTGGCTCACGCTGGGCGTGATCGTGGGCGGTCGCCTCGGTTACGTAATCTTCTACATGCTCCCCTTGAGCGAACAGCGAAACGCCCTTGCCGCCGACCCGCTCGAAATCCTCAAGGTCTGGCACGGCGGAATGAGCTTTCATGGGGGCCTGATCGGCGTTTCGCTCGCCATGGTCCTGTTTGTCCGGGCGCACAGGCTGAGGCTGCTGGGTGTCTCCGACATCGTTGCGGCGTGCGTGCCGCTTGGCCTCTGTTTTGGCCGCATCGCCAATTTCATCAACGGCGAACTGTGGGGGCGCCCGACCGATCTGCCGTGGGGCATGATATTCTGCGGGCGCTACATAGCATCAGATACCGGCGGAGGATGCGCCGCAGGCTATGTTCCGCGGCACCCAAGCCAGCTGTACGAAGCGTTTTTGGAAGGGGTGGTGCTGTTTCTCGTTCTGCGTCTGGCCACTCACCGGTGGGCGTGGCTGCGGCGCCCCGGCGCGGTCACGGGGCTTTTCCTCGTCGGTTACTCTGTCGCGCGCATTGCCCTGGAAAATGTCCGGATGCCGGATGCTGGACTGCGTGAACTTCCCTTCGGCCTGACTGTGGGGATAATGCTTTCCGTGCCGATGTTGATCGGCGGTGCGTGGCTCATATGGCGAAGCCGCCATGCGCGGCCGTTGGAGGCCCATGAGCCTGCGTGAGCGGCTGGTGTCGCGGATCATCCGATCCGGACCCATGCCGATTTCCGACTTCATGACCACCTGCCTGCATGATCCGGAACTGGGTTACTATGCGACCCGCCCCGCACTCGGCGACCTTGGGGATTTCATCACCGCTCCGCATGTTTCGCAGATGTTTGGCGAGTTGATTGGGCTGTGGGCGGCCGATGTCTGGGTCAGGCTTGGACGGCCCACTCGCGTGCGAGTCGTGGAGTTGGGGCCGGGCGACGGCACGATGATGAGCGACATGCTTCGCGCGGCGCGCGCCGTCCCGGCATTCAGTGACGCCATGGACATATGGCTGGTCGAGTCCAGCCCGCCATTGCGGTCGGCCCAGACCGCCGCGCTGGCAGGCACGCCCGTCCGCTGGGCGCGGGACCTCGCGGCCCTCCCGACGAGCGACCCGTGTATTCTCGTCGCCAACGAGTTTCTCGACTGCCTTCCCATCGATCAGTGGGTGCGCCGAGGCGATCGATGGTTCCCACGGCGCATCGGGCTGGACGCCGCCGGCGACTTGGTTTTCGTTGTCGACGCGCCATACCCAGGCGCGAGTCCGGCGATGGACGGCGACGTGATCGCCGAACAATCGCCGGCGCTGGCGGATTTCGGACGGAAGGTAGGGGAGATGGTGGCGCGATTGAGCGGAGGGGCGCTCTTCATCGACTACGGGCCGGCCGGCGCCGCCACCGGCGACACGCTGCAGGCGCTCCGGAACCATCGCAAAGAGAGTGCGCTGGCGCGCCCGGGCGAGGCGGACTTGACGGCTCACGTAGATTTTTCGACGTTCCTCGAGGCTGCGCGGGCAGGGGGAGCCCGAACGGCGCCCCTGGAAACGCAGGGCGACTTCCTGCGTCGCCTGGGCATCGGCGTGCGGGCGGAGGCGCTCGCCAGGGCGAACCCGCAAAAAACGGCGCTGATCCAGCGCCAGCTTCAGCGGCTTGTGGCTCCAGCGCACATGGGTGAGCTCTTCAAGGTGGCCTGCGTTCATTCCAGCGATTTGCTCGCGCCATGAGCGGGGCGGCGTTCCACAGATCAGCCTCTCTGGGAGCCCTCGCGGGTGTGCGCCATGGGTTTTTCACGCGACACGGCGGGGTTTCGACAGGCGTCTACGCCACACTCAATGTCGGCTTCGGGTCCGCCGACGACGCGGGCGCGGTGGCGGAGAACCGTCGTAGGGTGGCGGCGACGTTCGGCACGACCGAAGATCAGCTTCTCACATGCGATCAGGTTCATTCGGCCGATGTCATCGTCGCGGCTGGCCCTTGGGGAGACCGGCCCAGGCCGCGCGCCGACGGAGTGATCGCCACACGGACGGGTTTAATCTGCGGAGCACTCTCCGCCGACTGCGCGCCGGTGCTGATCGCCGATCCGGACGCACGCGTGGTGGCGGCTGTCCACGCAGGCTGGCGCGGAGCCCTCGGCGGCGTGATCGAGAAGGCGGTGCGCGCCATGACAGCGGCCGGCGCCAGGACATCGCACCTCGTCGCGGCGATCGGCCCTTGCATCGGGCCGCTGTCGTACGAAGTCGGCGACGAGTTCCGCGAACGTTTCGTCAGCGAGATCCCCGAGGCGAAGCGGTTCTTCGCCAAAGGCGCAGCTTCGGACAGACATTGCTTCGACCTGCCGCGTTTTGTGCTCTGGCGGCTGGCCGAGGCTGGCGTTGCCCGCGCCGAGTGGACCGGCCACGACACCGCGGCGGACGAAGCGGCGTTCTATTCGAACCGCCGCGCGTTCAAGCGCGGCGAGGTCGACTACGGTCGTCTGATCTCGGCGATCATGCTCGAAGCGTGAGACCTTGTCCGCGTGGCGCGCGCTGATACAAGGCGCCTGGCGAGGCTTGGCGGCGCGTCTTGCGTGCGTTTGGGGTCACCATATGAAATTGCTGGCCGGTAACTCCAACCGCAAGCTCGCCGAAGCGATCGCCCAGTCGCTCGACGTACCTTTGACGCGCGCTCAGGTAAAACGGTTCCCCGACAATGAAGCCTGGGTGACGATCGACGAAAACGTCCGCGGCGAAGATGTCTTCGTCATCCAGTCGACGAGCTATCCGGCCAACGACAACCTGATGGAGCTTCTGGTCTGCATCGATGCGCTGAAGCGCGCATCGGCTCGCCGGATCACCGCGGTGACGCCTTATTTTGGCTATGCGCGGCAAGATCGCAAGACCGGAGGGCGTACGCCGATCTCGGCGAAGCTGGTGGCCAACCTGATCACCCGGGCCGGCGCCGATCGGGTGCTGACGATGGATCTGCATTCGGGACAGATTCAGGGCTTTTTTGATATTCCGACCGACAATCTGCAAGCGGCGCCGCTGATGGCGTCCGACGTACAGGCTCACTACCGGGACGCGCAGGATGTCCTGATTGTATCTCCCGACGTCGGCGGCGTGGTGCGCGCCTTGGCGCTGGCCAGTCGTCTGAACGCCGGTCTCGCGATCGTCGACAAGCGGCGGAAGGGCCCGGGTCTATCGGAAGTGGCCAATATCGTCGGCGACGTCGCCGGTCGACGCCTGATCATTTTTGACGATATCGTCGATTCCGGCACCACGCTGTGTAGCGCGGCCAAGTCGCTTGTCGAGGCCGGCGCGGCGGAGGTCTCGGCCTACATTACGCACGGCGTGCTCTCCGGAACCGCAATCGAACGGGTGAACACGTCGGTGCTCAAGGAATTGGTGGTCACCGACTCGATATTCGGCGAAGGCCGGGATGCGACAGGGGGGAAAATCCGTTCCGTGAGCTGCGCTTCTCTGATTGGCGAGGCGATAAGGCGGATCGCCAACGAGGAGTCGGTGTCGAAATTGTTCGACTGAAGACGTCAACTCCGCCATCTAGCGTCACATTATCGCCGATTCGGCGACGCAAACGCATTTTCTTGTTTATTCGATTGGGAGATGGCTCGGGCATGTTGCGACTCCGCCTCCGGCGCATGTGTATCCTGGTGGGAGCCGCGGCCGCCACGCTGTCGATCTGCCCGGCAGATGCTTTCGCGCGTCCGAAACCGCCTCCGGTCGTGGCGCCCCCTCCGCCGCCGCCGGAACCTGCCGCGCCTGTAGGTCTTCCGGTTCGCATCCTTTCTGACGCCGCAGCCTATCAGGCCTACCTTGATCGGGTGACTGGGACGCCCCCGACGTTCACCGATGGCGCCGGGGTCGCGGCCGCGGTGAAGGCCGGCGCCGCCTACGAGCCGCGGGCCCTTGTCCGCGGCGCTATCGCGTACGCGGCGGTGGCCGCCCTCGAAGACCCCACGTTCGTGGCGCAGGTGCGCGCGGCCGGCACCACGCCCGAGTATCGGCGCGCAATGGTGGGGTACATTCTGCTGAACCCCGTCTACGTGTTCCAGTTCAAGAACTCGGACGTAGCGGCCGGTCTGGCCAAGCAGGCCCTCGGCGAAGCGGGCCTGAAGCTCTACGCCGCCGGCAAAACCATGAAACAGATCTCATATGACGTTCAGCGCCAGGACTGGTCCAAGCAGGAGGTCGCCGATCGTCCCAGCCGCCTGGCGGCGGTCGAGCAGGCAGCCCAGGATCCCATCCCGCTCGCCGAAAACCAGATTCCGGCCTTGCAGCGCGCCGCGAGCGGGGCTGCGCCACTGACGATCACGGCGCCGCCGGCCGAGCCGCCGTACCCGCCCCTGGTGGCCCACGCCCTGCAACTGGCGGCCGTCGCCGCGCTCGGTGAAGCCGACGACAGCACCTACGACAGCCTGACCGCGGTCACTGTCGATGACGACACGACGGCATGTCTGCATATGGCCAAGCTCAATCTTCACCAGTGCCTTGCGGTCGCCAAGCCGCACTATGAGGACATTTTTTGTCTTGGGCAGCATGCCATGTCGGACACCGGGTCGTGTCTGGTGAAGAACGTTGGCATGCAACTGCCACCCGAACCGCCGCCGCCGCCGCCGCCCCCGCCGCCGGCGAAACCCACGGTGAAGAAGACCCGACACACCCACAAATAGGCGCCGGGATGGCGAAGCGCGCCGCTCAACCGGGCAAATTGTGTCAAACCGGTAACGGGCCCGGTCATATTGAGGTGCGGCGGCCGCATGTAGGCGTTGCCGTATTGACGGCCTCCGACGCGCCGCATCTTAATCGGCCAACGAACACGCTGGTGGGGTCACAGTCGATGAGTAACATGCATATCGCGGGATCGTCTCGGCGGGCGTTACCGGCGGCCCTGCTGGCGTCGACAATGCTGGCGAGCGTCGGCGCGGCGCACGCCGCCGATGTAGCCGCCACATCCTCGTCCGGGGGCACGACGCTCGGCGAAGTCATCGTCACAGCGTCCAAGCGCGAGGAGAACCTGCAGAAGGTCGCGGTCAGCGTCCAGGCGATCGACACCAAGGCCATCAAGCAGCTGAACATCAACAACTTCAACGACTATGTAAAATTCGTCCCGAGCCTGCAGGCGCAGAGCGGCGGCCCTCCGAACACTACGACCGTCTACATGCGCGGGATTTCGGACGGCGGCAACGGCAACCACTCGGGACCGCAGCCCAGCGTCGGAACCTACCTCGATGAACAACCTGTCACAACAATCGGCGGCACGCTGGACATCCACATTTACGACGTCGCCCGCATCGAGGTTCTCCCGGGCCCCCAAGGGACACTGTACGGCGCCAGTTCCGAGGCCGGCACGCTGAAGATCATCACCAACAAGCCGTCCACCTCAGGTTTCTATGGCGCCCTCGATGTCCAGGGCAATGTCGTCGACCACGGCTCCGAAGGCTATGTTGTCGAAGGCTTCGTCAACGTCCCGCTGGCTCCCAACGCGGCGATCCGCATCGTCGCCTACGACGAGCATGACGCGGGCTACATCGATAACGTCCCAGGAACACGGTATTTTCCGACTCCCGGAACGACGATAGACAACACTCACTTCGCCAAGCACAATTTCAACGGAGTCGATACGTTCGGCGGCCGCGTCGCTCTCAAATACGACCTCAATAGCAACTGGACGATCACACCCAGCGTCATCGCCCAAGATGCGCGCGCGAGAGGCGTGTTCGGCTATGAGCCTTCGGTCGGCGATCTCAAGGTCCAACGCTTCGCGCCCGATAGCGATCACGACCGCTGGGTGCAGGCGGGCCTAACCATCAACGGAAAGATCGGACGCTACGATCTCACCTATGCCGGCGGCTACTTCAATCGCAAGGTGAACCAGCTTTCCGACTACACCGACTACTCCGTTGCGTACGACCAATCATACGGGTCGGGCGCCTATTGGATCGACAAGAACGGCAATCCGCTCGGCAACCCCCAGCAGGAAATCATCGCCAACGACCGATTTGAAAAAGGCAACAACGAGATCCGGCTCGCCTCTCCGTCGACTGACCGCTTCCGCTTCCTGGTCGGACTGTTCCAGGAACGCCAGACACACTGGATCATCCAGGACTACCAGATCCAAGGGCTGTCTCCCGACATCTCAGTGACGCACCAGCCCAATACCATCTGGCTCACCGATCAGAACCGTATCGATCGCGACGAGGCGGCGTTCGGAGAAGCCACCTTCGACGTCACTAGCCACCTGAGCGTAACGGGTGGAATGCGATATTACCACTATGACAACACGCTATATGGTTTCTACGGGTACAGCGCCAATTACAGCTCTCATACGGGTGAGTCACAGTGCTACCGGTATCCAAACAATAGTTTTCGGGATGCGCCTTGCGTAAACCTAAACGCCAAAGTCGCCGACAGCGGGGAGACCTACAAGGCAAACCTGACGTACAAGTTCGATGCTGACAAGATGGTCTACTTCACTTATTCGACCGGTTACCGCCCCGGCGGCGTCAACCGCATTGCTACCATCCCGCCGTACCATGCCGACGCCCTGACCAATTACGAGATAGGCTGGAAGACATCGTGGCTAGACAATTCGCTGCGCTGGAATGGCGCAGTCTACGACGAAGAATTCAACCAGTTCCAGTTCGCCGTGCTGTTTCCGCCCAACAGCCTCACGGGCGTTCAGAATGCGCCGTCCGCCCGGATATTGGGAATTGAAACCAACGTCGACTGGCGGGCGACCGAGCACCTGACCTTCGCGGCCGGAGCGGCCTACAATGACGCGGTATTGACGGCCGATTTCTGCGGCGTCGATCAGAGCGGCGCGCCCCTCAAGAATTGCACGCCGGACTCCGTTGCGGCGATCGGCGCGCCCAAAGGCGAACAATTGCCGTTCACGCCAAAGCTCAAGGGCAATGTCATGGGCCGCTATACTTGGGACATGAGGGGCTGGACCGCGCACGCCCAGGCCTCGGTCGCCTTCCAAACGGTGACCACGCCGGCGCTTAAGGTCTTTGATCTCGGGGCGCTCGGCGACATGCCGGCCTATGCGAGCCTGGATCTGGCGCTCGGCGCCGAGCGGGGCCCAACCTCGTTCGAGGTGTTCGTCAAGAACGCAACCGACAGTCGCGGTCAGACCAACCGGTTGTCGCCCTGCCAAACCTGCGAGGCGCCTGGAAACATCTATGGTCTGCCGCCGTCGCAACAAGTCGCTCCGGCAGTCTATGTGTCCGTCATCCAGCCTCTGACGGTCGGGATCAGGCTCGGACAAAAGTTCTGATCGCTTTTCCTTGACGTTCAAGGCGCGGCCTGAAAACACAGTGCGCAAATCGCTGGCGCCCCACTTATAACGTCGGCATGGTCGAGGCAGATTCCGGTTCGCTTTCGTTCGCCCTCGAGCGGGCGACGGCGTTGTTGGTCAAGAACCCCCTGCTCGCGCTGCGGCAGGCGGAGGAGATTTTGCAAGTCGTCCCGGGGGAACCCCGCGCCCTCCTCGTTCTCGGCGCGGCGCACCGCATGGTCGGCGATCCCCAGCGCGGACGAGACTTGCTGGAACCCCTTGCCGCCGCGCAGCCTCGAGCGGCCAGCGTGCACTATGAACTGGGGCAGTGCTTGGCGGCGCTTGGGGAGACCGACAAAGCTGTCGCCGCCCTGAAGCGCGCGACCGGGCTCAAACCCGACAGTCCCGAAGCATGGCGCGCGCTCGGCGACCAACTGATCCTGACCGGAGATGCGGCCGGCGCCGACGGCGCCTACGCCGAGCATATTCGCGCCTCAGTGCACGATCCGGTGCTGATGCAGGCCGCGGCCGCCTTGTGCGAAGATCGACTCGCGGTAGCCGAACACCTGCTGCGCGAACACTTGAAGCGTAACCCGACCGACGTCGCCGCACTGCGCATGCTGGCCGAACTCGGCACGCGGCTTGGCCGCTACGGCGAAGCCGAAGCGATGCTGGCGCGCTGCCTGGAACTGGCGCCCAGCTTTACCGGCGCGCGTCACAACTATGCGATCGTCCTCTACCGGCAACAGAAGTCGGCCGAGGCGATTCCCCATATCGAAGCGCTTCTGGCGCAATCGCCCCGCGACCCGGGCTATCGCAACCTGATGGCCGCAGCGCTGGGTCTCGTGGGTGAGTATGCGCGCGCGATAGCAATCTACGAGGATGTCCTGCGCGAATATCCAAAGCAGCCGAAGATATGGCTCGCGTATGGGCATGCCCTGCGCACGGCGGGACGCCGCGCCGACGCAGTCGCCGCGTATCAGCGCTCGATCTCCATGGCGCCGCATCTGGGTGAAGCCTACTGGAGCCTGGCGAACCTCAAGACAGAGCGGTTCACGCCTGGAGAAGAGGCGGCCATGGGCCAACATCTCGCGGATGTGGACCTGGACGTCGAGGATAGGCTGCATCTGCATTTCGCCCTCGGAAAGGCGCTGGAAGATCGTGGGGATTTCGCCAACGCCTTCAAGCACTATGCGACGGGAGCCGGGCTGCGACGCGGCGAGACGCCATACGATCCCGCTCAGACGACCGACGACACGCGACGATCGACAGCGCTGTTCACGCGCCACTTTTTCGCCGTTCGCGACGATGGTGGCGCGACCTCCGCGGCGCCCATGTTCATTGTCGGGCTGCCAAGGTCCGGCTCCACCCTGATCGAACAGATACTCTCCAGTCACCCGGCGGTCGAGGGCACGATGGAGTTGCCCGACCTGCCCCGCATCGCTCGCAACATCGGAGGCGGCGGCGACTATTTCGACCGACTGGCGGCCTTGACTCCGAAGGAGCGCACGGTGCTGGGCGAGGAATTCCTCGCTGCTGCGCGCATTCACAGAAAGCTCGACCGTCCGTTCTTCATCGACAAGATGCCCAACAACTGCCGCCACGTCGGTCTGATCCACCTGATCCTGCCGCACGCCAAGATCATCGACGCGCGTCGCCACCCAATGGCGGCGTGCTTTTCCGCGTTCAAGCAGCACTTCGCGCGCGGCCAGAGCTTCTCCTATGATCTCGACGACTTGGGGCGATACTATCGCGACTATTTGGCCCTGATGGATCATTTCGACGCGGTTCAGCCCGGCCGGATTCATCGCGTGATATACGAAGACTTGGTCAACGACATGGAAAAGGAGGTGCGCAGTTTGCTCGACCACTGCGGCTTGCCGTTCCACATCGGGTGCCTGAAGTTCCATGAAACAGAGCGCCCCGTTCGGACGGCGAGCTCCGAACAGGTGCGCCGTCCGCTCTATCGCGAAGGCCTCGAGCACTGGCGCAATTTCCAATCCTGGCTTGAGCCCTTGAAGGCGGCGCTCGGCCCGGCTCTGGAGACCTGGCGCGGCCGGGGGACCCGCGCGGAAAGTGACAGGGTCTTGTGATCGGCGCAGGTAAGGCATTTCCGCCATTGGAGCCCGTCACATGACCGACCCTCATCTGATCTATTTCTCAGACCCGATGTGTTCCTGGTGCTGGGGATTTTCACCGGTGATCGAGGCGATCGGGGTTCGTTACGGCGAGGCCCTGCCGATACGTCTGGTCATGGGCGGTCTGCGGCCGGGAAACGTGGAGCCGCTCAGCGACAAGGCCAGGCGCGAGGTGAGGGGTCACTGGGCCAAGGTCGCAGACGCTTCGGGACAGCCGTTCGGCGCCAGCGTCGTCGACCAACATGGCTTCATCTATGACACCGACCCGGTGGCGCGCGCGGTGGTCGTGGCCCGGCGCAGCGAAACGCCGATGGGGCTATTCTACCTTCAAGCGGCGCACCGCGCCTTTTACGTCGAGGGGCGCGACGTAACGAACTTGGAGACTTTGGCCGACATCGCCGGCGAGCTCGGACTCGACCGCGGCGCTTTTCTGGCGCGCCTCGACAGCGAAGAGGCGAAGACAGAGACCTGGAACGACTACAATCTTTCCATGAACGCCGGGGTGGCGGGGTTCCCGACCTTGATCATCGGGCCCAAGCCCGATGGCCAGTACGCCATGATCACCCGCGGCTTTCGGCCTGGCGAGGAGGTGCTCACGGCCATAGACCGCTGGTTCTCCATGCGGACGACGGCGTGATTTTAAGCCTGGCCCATAGCGCACGGATCGATCAAGTCGGCGTTCGGTCTCCCCTACCCCTACCCATGCCAGGGATTTTCCCGCAGGATAGCGACTGTGACGCCAGCGGGGGGCCAGGCGATGAAACCGACGCCAATGGTGATGTTTCTATTGGTCGCGTGTTCTATGGCATCTTCGGCGCACGGCTCCGACAGGTTCCCGACGCGAGACCAGTTGAACGACCCCGGCCGAGGCATATGGGCCGAAGACGCCGCGGACGTACTCAAGCCGCGACAGCTGCTCTACGAGATCAAGCAGGACGGGCGATATCGCGTCGGCTACAATCTGATCCGCGAGAGCGAAGGAGACGTCAAAGGCTACTTTCTCCGCGTGACAATCATCAATCTGTCAGCAAACGCCGTTGTGGTAGCCAATGACGTCATGCTGATCGACGCCGAAAATTCAGTGATCTCCGCGACGGACCGCGACACATTTCTTGCACTCGCCGCAACTCTGGGCGGGACCAAGGCGCCGACGTCAAATTTTAGGCGCACAGCCCGCGCGGCGTCCGCTGTCGAAGACTTCGACAAAGCCTATTTGCGAGGACAGTCGGAAGGCAGAATGCTGCGGGCAGCCGAGGATGACGTCAAGGGACGACGCATGACGCTATGGGCCGACAGTTTCTGGTTGAAACCGACCGTGGAATTGCCCCCGCAAGGCAAGATCAGCGGCGTGCGGGTCTTCCTGGCCGATCCCAACCACCCCCTGCCGTTGAGAATACGCCTCCGGGTGGGCGACTCATGGTTCGAGTTCACCTCGCGCACGCAGTAATGCGTTCGGGTCGGGCGCTAAAGGCCGCGGAGGATATTCCTCAGTCGCAACGTGATGCGCTCGACGCCATGTTCGACCGCAAAGGCGGCTTCCTTGAACTTCGGGCCCCGCAGATGTAGGGGCGCATCGTTCGAGAACCCTATCGGTTCCGTCGGGATGCCGAGCACCGTCCGATGAACCGTGCCGTCGTCGTGCTCGTCGTGAAACACCTGGGCCGCGTACTCGCCTGGCGGCACACCGGTGATGGTGACGACGGTGGAGCCGGGCGTCGCCACCGCGGTCCCAGCGTAGGGACAATTATCCTTCAGGAAGGTTTCCTGGGTGCAGAGATCCACGTGAATGTGGCCCCGCGCCTGAATGACGCCGGTCACGGCGACCTCCACAACGGCCGCCGACGCCGCCGAGGACAGAGCTGTCAGAACCAGACTCGCGCCGATTATCGCGGCTCTGCGCGCCAAAACATTCATGGACGGTTGCCGTGCTTCATGTTGACTAGACCATTGCGAGGTCAGGCTACATAGGGTTCACGCTCAGGCAATGGAAGGGCTCTCCCCAGCTCAGAAGTCGCCCAGAGAAGATCACGACTCGTGTCGAAAGATTTCACCTTGTCGCCCCGACATACGATCCACTAAGACCGCCCGGTGGCGCGCGCCCAAGTCCTCTCTAGCAGACGCTGTTTCTCAAAGGATGAACCGCGACAGGTCCGCGTTCTTGGCCAGTTCGCCGATCCGGCCCCGGACATAGTCGGCGTCGATCGTGATGGTTTCGCCCGAACGATCGGCGGCGGTGAAGCTGATGTCCTCGACGACTTTTTCCAGAACCGTTTGCAGACGCCGCGCGCCGATGTTTTCCAACGATCCGTTGACGGCCTCGGCGGCGTCCGCGAGGGCGTCGACAGCGTCGTCGGTGAAAATCAGGGTCACGCCTTCGGTGGCCAGCAGCGCCTGATGCTGGCGGATCAGATTGGCTTCGGGTTCCGTGAGGATGCGGCGCAGGTCGTCGCGGGTCAGCGCCTTCAGCTCGACCCGTATCGGCAGGCGTCCCTGTAGTTCCGGCAACAGGTCCGAGGGCTTGGCGACATGGAAAGCGCCGGACGCGATGAACAGTATGTGGTCGGTTTTCACCTGGCCATGCTTGGTCGAGACGGTCGTGCCTTCGATCAGCGGCAGCAGGTCTCGCTGCACGCCCTCTCGCGAGATGTCGGCGCCGGCTCTCTCGGCACGCGACGCGACCTTGTCGATCTCGTCGATGAAGACGATGCCGGCGTTTTCTGCCAGCTCGAGCGCCTCCTGGGTCAGCGCCTCCTGATCGAGCAGCTTGTCCCCCTCTTCGGCGATCAAGGGCGCCCAGGCGGCGGCGACTGTCGTCTTCAGCGGCTTGGTGCGCGCGCCGAACGCCTTGCCCATGATCTCGTTGAGATTGACCATGCTCATGGATGCCCCGGGTTGACCGGGAATTTCGAACCCCTGGAGGGGCGAGGCCGTGTCGGCCAGGGCGATCTCGACGTCCTTGTCGTCGAGTTCGCCGGCGCGGAGCTTCTTGCGGAACGAATCGCGGGTCGGGACGCCGGCGCCTGGGCCCACCAGCGCATCGAGCAGGCGCTCTTCGGCGGCGTGATCGGCCTTGGCCTTGATCTCGGCGCGGCGACGTTCGCGAACCATGGAAATGGCGATTTCCACGAGGTCGCGGATTATCTGGTCGACGTCGCGGCCGACATATCCGACCTCGGTGAACTTGGTGGCCTCGACCTTGATGAAGGGCGACTGCGCCAGGCGCGCGAGTCGGCGGGCGATCTCGGTCTTGCCCACCCCCGTCGGGCCGATCATCAGTATGTTCTTCGGCGTGACCTCATCACGCAGATCGTCCGGAACGCGTCGCCGCCGCCAACGATTTCGCAGCGCGACCGCGACGGCGCGCTTGGCGTCGGCGTGACCGACCACGAACCGGTCGAGCTCGGAGACGATCTCGCGGGGCGAAAACTCGGTCATGCGCCGTGCACGCTTTCCAGGGTGAGGGAGTGATTGGTGTAGACGCATATGTCGGCGGCTATGCCCATCGCCCTGCGGGCGATGTCCTCCGCCGTCAGGTCGAACTCCACCAGCGCCCGCGCGGCGGCCAGCGCGTAGGATCCGCCCGAGCCGATGGCGGCCACGCCAAACTCGGGCTCGAGGACGTCTCCGACCCCTGACACCGTGAAGATCGACGTTGCGTCGGCGCAGATCAACAAAGCCTCGAGTCGGCGAAGATAGCGATCGGTGCGCCAGTCCTTGGCGAGGTCGACACAGGCGCGTGCGAGCTGGCGAGGATACTGCTCGAGCTTGGCCTCCAGGCGCTCCATCAGAGTGAAGGCGTCGGCGGTCGCTCCGGCGAATCCGGCGACCACCAGGCCGCCGGCGAGGGTGCGGACCTTACGGGCGTTGCCCTTGACGATCGTCTGGCCCATGGACACCTGACCATCGCCGGCGATCACCGTCGATCCGGCCTTGCGAACGGCGAGGATGGTGGTGCCGTGCCAATTGGGAAAATCCTGCGTCTGTTCCATCCGGGCGCATGTGGCGGCGAGCAATGACCGGGTCAAGGACGATGCGCTTTTCCGACGACGAGGTCGATCGTTACGCCCGCCACCTGGTGTTGCGTGAGATCGGCGGTCCAGGTCAGCAAAAGCTCAAGGCCGCGAGCGTGGCGATCGTCGGCGCCGGGGGGCTCGGCGCGCCCTCGGCCCTCTATCTGGCCGCCGCGGGAATCGGACGGATCGTTCTCATCGATCACGACACCGTGGGACTTTCGAACCTGCAGCGGCAAGTCCTCTATGAAACCCAGGACGTCGGCGCGTCGAAAGTCGCCGTGGCCGCGCGGCGGCTTGCCGCCATCAACGCCCATGTGGCGATCGAGCCGGTTGCGCGCGCACTCACGGCCGACAACGCACGCGCGCTGGTTTCCGACGTCGATATCGTGCTCGACGGCACGGATAATTTTTCGAGCCGTTTCTTGGTCAACAAGGCCTGCGTCGAGACCGGCCGGCCGCTGGTGAGTGGGGCGATCGGCAGGTGGACGGGCCAGGTCGGCGTGTTCGCCGGGACGCCCTGCTATCGCTGCCTGGTGGCCGAAGCGCCGCCGGATGCGGAGACCTGCTCGGCCGTTGGCGTGGTCGGGGCCCTGGCTGGGGTGATCGGCTCGATGATGGCTCTGGAGGCGATCAAACTGATCACCGGCGCGGGCGAGGCGCTGACCGGACGCCTGCTGATCTACGACGGACTGTCAGGCGAGGCGCGGACCGTGCGCATAGGGGCCGATCCAAAGTGCCCCGAGTGTGGAGGCGCAGACGCGACCGGCCGCTCAGCCGCGCCGCTGCCCTAAAGCATCGACGGGATCACCCTGTCCGGCGGCTTGTGCCCGTCCATCCAGGTGCGGATATTGATGATGACCTTTTCGCCCATTTCAATGCGGCCCTCGATGGTCGCCGAGCTCATGTGCGGGAGCAGGACGACATTCGAAAGCTTCAGGAGTTTGGGGTTTATGGCCGGCTCGTGCTCATAGACGTCGAGGCCCGCGCCGGCGATTTCGCCACGTTGCAGCATGCCGGCGAGCGCCGCCTCGTCGATGATCTCGCCGCGCGCGGTGTTCACCAGGATGGCGTGGGGCTGGAGAAGTTTCAGCCGACGAGCCGAGAGCAAGTGGTACGTGGCCGGCGTGTGCGGGCAATTGACGGAAATCACGTCGGTGCGCGCCAGCATCTGGTCGAGGCTTTCCCAGTAGGTCGCTTCGAGTTCCTCGGCGATGCGCGCGCCGACCGGCTTTCGATTATGGTAGTGAACCGCCAGGCCGAACGCGCGCGCGCGCTTGGCCAGCGCCTGCCCGATTCGCCCCATGCCGACGATCCCCAGGCGCTTGCCCGAGAGCCGTCGGCCCATCATCCAAGTTGGTGTCCATCCGTGGAACTCCCCGGCCTGGACGATGTTGGCGCCTTCGACGACCCGGCGGGCCGCCGAAAGGATCAGGCCCATGGTGAGGTCGGCGGTGTCGTCGGTCAGCACGCCCGGCGTATTGGTCACGATTATACCGCCGGCATTGGCCGCGACCACGTCGATGTGGTCGACGCCCACGCCGAAATTGGCGATAAGTTTCAATTGCGGTCCGGCGCGAGCGATCAGGTCGCGGTCGATCCTGTCGGTGATCGTGCAGGCCAGCACCTCGGCGCGTGACACGGCCGCGGCCAGGCTCTCGACATCCATGGGGATGTCGTCGAGATTGAGTTCGGCGTCGAACAGCTCCCGCATGCGGGTTTCCACCGCATCGGGGAGCTTTCGCGTCACGATAACTTTCGGCTTGCGAAGGGCCATGGGTCGATCTGACAAGGGACGCCTGTTACGCGACGGTTCGTCGCGGGTTTACCCAAAACGGCTTTGCCCAGGCAAGCAAGGGGGATGTTGCGGTTGACGCTATCGCGATTGGTTCTATCGAGTGTCCTGGCGGCATTCGGCGCCTTCAGCCTGGGCGCCTGCGGCGACCACGGCGGCGAAGGAAAGGATTGTCCCGCCGCCCTGCGACACACGGCCTCGGGCTATTGCGTGCCGAGGTGGCTGAGCCTCAAGCGCAACGACGTGCTCGGCCGAAAGGGCCCCGGCACCGATTATCCGCCCCTCTGGGTCTACCACGCGCGGGGCCTGCCCGTGCAGGTGGTTGCCGAGACCAGCGACTGGCGAAAGATCTGCGACCCCGACGGCGGTAGCACCTGGGTGCATCGGCTGATGGTCGACGGCCGGAGAACCGCGATGGCTCTGGGCGTCCAGCCGCTGCCTCTTCACCGCAAGCCTGACGCCGCCTCGGCTGTCGTCGGCCTTCTCAACGGGCGCGCGCTGGCCTCGCTGGAGCGCTGCCAAGGCGCGTGGTGCAAGCTCAAGGCCGGCGGGGTCGGCGGCTGGGTCACGCAGGACCATGTATGGGGCGCGGCCAGCGCTCCCCAATGTCATTGAGGCTCGCGCCATCAACATGCTACCTCGAACCATGGATACCTTGCGCGCCACTCAATTCGATCGCGACGATCTGCTGGCATGCGCCGCCGGCAAGATGTTCGGCCCGGGAAATGCCCAGCTTCCATACCCGCCGATGCTCATGTTCGATCGCATCACATCGATCGAGGCGACGGGCGGAACGCACGGCAAGGGCCAGATCAGGGCGGAACTGGATATCCGTCGCGATCTCTGGTTCTTCGACTGTCACTTCATCGGCGACCCCGTAATGCCCGGCTGTCTTGGCCTGGATGCGATGTGGCAGCTGGTCGGATTTTTCCTGGGCTGGTCGGGAGCGCCGGGGCGGGGACGCGCGTTGGGGGTTGGTGAGGTGAAATTCGCCGGCCAGGTCACGCCGAACATAAAGAGGGTCGTCTATCGCATCGACTTCAAGCGGGTCATACTACGCAGGTTGGTCATGGGGGTGGCTGACGGGGTGCTCGAAGCCGACGGCAAGCCCATCTATGAGGCGAAAGACCTCAAGGTCGGTCTTTTCAACGCCGCCGACCTCGCCTGAGCACTCTTTCACTTCGTGGCGGGAGGAGGCGTAATGCGACGAGTGGCCATCACAGGCCTAGGGATCGTATCACCGATCGGCTGCGACACCGCGGAGGTCACCCGGTCCCTGAAGGAAGCGCGGTCGGGGGTCGTCGCGGCCCCCCGCTACGCGGAGCTGGGCTTTCGCTGTCAGGTGCATGCGCCATCGCCGATCGATTGGGAATCGCGGGTCGACCGGCGCGCCGCGCGCTTCCTCGCGTCGGGCACGGCCTATGCTCATATCGCGTTGGAGCAGGCGATCGCGGACGCGCGCCTGGGCGACGATGAAGTGTCCCACGAGCGGACCGGCCTGATCGTCGGGTCGGGGGGCCCTTCGACACGCTCGATCGTCGAGGCGGCCGACACGGCGCGCAGCAAGGGCGTCAAACGCATCGGCCCGTTTGCTGTGCCCAAGGCCATGAGTTCGGGTCCCTCGGCCACCCTCTCCACCTGGTTCAAGATCCGCGGCGTGAACTATTCGATCTCGTCGGCATGCGCGACGTCGACGCACTGCATCGGAGCCGCCTACGAGCAGATCCAGTTGAACAAGCAGGACGTGATCTTCGCAGGCGGCTGCGAGGAACTCGACTGGACCCTGTCGTCCCTGTTCGACGCCATGGGGGCGATGTCGTCGCGGTTCAACGAGACGCCTGCGCGCGCCAGCCGACCCTATGACGTCGACCGCGACGGCTTCGTGATCGCCGGCGGCGCGGGCATGGTCGTCGTCGAGGACATGGAGCGCGCGCTTGCCCGCGGAGCGACAATCCATGCCGAGATCATCGGTTACGCCGCGAACTCGGATGGCCACGACATGGTCGCCCCCTCGGGCGAAGGCGCGGCGCGTTGCATGCGGCTGGCGATGAGCGGCGCCGGCAACCGCAAGATCGACTATCTCAATCCCCACGGCACCGGCACGCCGATCGGCGACCTCAAGGAAATGGCGGCGGTGCGCGAGGTGTTCGGGTCGACCGCGCCGATGATCTCCTCGACCAAGGCGTTGACCGGTCACAGCCTGGGCGCGGCCGGCGCGCAGGAAGCGATCTACAGCATCCTCATGATGCGCGAGGGATTTGTCGCCGAGAGCGCCAACATCGATACGCTCGATCCGGCCTTCGAAGGCCTGCCGATCGTGCGCCACCGCATCGATCGGACGCTGGACACGGTGATGTCGAACAGCTTCGGGTTCGGCGGCACCAATGGCTGCCTCGTTCTCGGCCGCGCCTGATCGCCACGCCCGAGGATGTTGACGGCCCGCCATTTTCTCTTCATCGCAAGCGCATGGGAGATGAGATCAGAGGCGTCGTCATCGTCGGGGCCGGTCACGCCGGAGGCACGGCGGCCGCGATGTTGCGACAATATGGTTACACTTCGCCGATCACCTTGATCGGCGAAGAGCCGATCGCCCCCTATCAACGCCCTCCCCTCTCGAAGGCCTGGCTGAAAGGCGAGGCCGATGCGGCGACCCTGGCCCTGAAACCCGACGATTTCTACGTCGACGTCGGCATTGAGATGATCCTGGGTACCCGGGTCACCGGCATGGACCGGACCATGAAGTCCGTTACATTGGCGGATGGTCGCCGGCTCGGTTACGAATTCCTGATTCTGGCCATGGGAGCGCGGGCGCGCACCCTGCCGATACCGGGCGCCGACCTCGACGGCGTCCTTAGCCTGCGTTCGGCCGCCGACGCGGAAATGCTGAAAGCGGCTCTGCGGCCGGGCAAGCGGCTGGCGGTGATCGGCGGAGGCTATATCGGCTTGGAGGCCGCGGCCTCCGCCCGCGCCCTGGGCGCCGACGCCGTGGTGATCGAGCGCGAGCCGCGCATTCTCGCCCGCGTCGCCTGCGAGGTGCTGTCCGATTTCTTCACCCGCTATCATCAGGCGCGCGGCGTGGCGTTCGAGGTCTCCGCCATGGTCGAGAGTTTCGCCGGCGAGGATGGCCATGTGACCGGCGTTCGTCTGGGGGATGGACGCACGATCGCCTGCGACGCCGCTCTGATTGGCGTCGGCGCGCCCCCGAACGACGAACTGGCGCGCGAGTCCGGCCTTCACTGTGAGAACGGGGTGGTCGTCGACGATCACGCGCGCACGTCGGATCCGGCGGTGTTCGCCATCGGGGACGTCGCCTGGCGGCCAATGCCGCGTTACGAGCGGATGTTCCGGCTCGAGAGCGTCGCCAATGCGCTAGAACAGGCGCGACAGGCGGCGGCGGCCATCACGGGCCGGCCGGTGGCGCCGCATGAAATCACCTGGAACTGGTCGGACCAGTACGACCTGAAATACCAGTTCGCCGGAATGCCGTTCGATGCGGACGACATCATCGTGCGCGGCGATCCGGCCAACGCCAGGTTCGCCGTGTTCCACCTCAAGGGCGACGTCATCGAAGCTGTGGAGGCCGTCAACGCGCCGGCCGAATTCATGGCTGGCAGGCAGCTTATCGGACAAAGACGACCGATTTCGCGGGTTAGGCTTGCGGATATGACCGTTTCCATGAAAGAGGTCGCCGCCTAAAAGTTTCGGCGCACGGGGAGTCCATGGCGAAGATCACCTACATTGAATTTGGTGGCGCGGAACACGTCATCGACGTGAAGAGCGGCCTTTCGGTGATGGAAGGCGCGGTCAAGAACAACATCCCCGGCATCGACGCCGACTGCGGTGGCGCCTGCGCCTGCGCGACCTGCCACGTGTATGTCGATACGGCCTGGACAGAGAAGACCGGCAAGCCCTCGGCCATGGAAGAATCTATGCTGGATTTCGCCGAGAACGTCGAGCCGAACTCGCGGCTCTCGTGCCAGATCAAGGTCACCGACCAGCTCGACGGGCTCGTCGTGCGGATGCCCGAAAGCCAGCACTAGTCTGGATATCCCCCGACAGGGGTCAGATCAGCAGGGGACGGGACTCGGGCGCCTGCGCGACTTCCGGCAAATGGCATGTAAACGTGGCGCCCGCGCCCGGTTCGCTTTCCAGCGCTACCCAGCCGCCGTGCAGCTCAACCAACGCCCGCACCAGAGCCAGCCCAAGTCCCGGACCGCCGCGATTGTGACTGCTGAAGCGGTCGAAGATGTGGGCCTGGACGTCGAAGGGAAACCCCCGGCCGTTATCCGCCACCAATAGCCGCACCTCGCCCGGCGCCCGCATCGCCGACAGCGAGACAACGCCGCCGGGCGAGGTGTGACGCAGCGCATTCTCGATCAGGTGATCAAGCACCTGGCCAAGGCGAAGAGCGTCGCCGCTCATCAGCCCAAAATCACTGTCGATCGAGATCTCCACATCCACGCGAGCCACCCGCGCCTCTTGGGAACTTCGCGCGGCGGCGGCGGAAAGCAGAGCGCCGATGTCGACATCGCCGATCTCCAGAACCGTTTCGCCCGCATCGACCTCGGCCGCCGCCAGGACATCGTTGATCGAACGCGCCAGATGCGAAGCGGCCGCCCTGATCGCGCCGATATATCCACGCTCTTTCTCGGCCAAACCTTCTTCGTCGCGTTCCAGCAGTTCCGAATAGCCGATGATCGTGGTCAGGGGCGTGCGCAGTTCGTAGGAGACGCTGCCGACGAAGGCGCGCTTGAGGCCCTCCGCCTCGGCCAGCGCCGCTTCCCGGTCGCGCAGGGCCTCCTGGAGGCGCCGGGTGGCGGTGATGTCGGCAAAGCCGATCAAGGTCGCGCCATCGGGCAGCGGGCGCGACTGAAACGCGACGACGCGCCGCTCGGCCGTCGCCAACTCGTCTTCCCAAGGCGCCCGCGCCCGGGGATCGGGATCGGTGATCCGCCCTTTCAGGTCGCGCCAGAACTGGCGGTCGTGAAGTCGCGGGATGCACAGCTCGACGACGTCGTCGAAATAGGGCGCGTTCTGCAACGCGCCCGCCGGTATGCCCCAGAAGGCCTCAAACGACTCATTGTGCAGCTTGAGCCGGCCGTCGGCCCCGAACACCGCCACCGCGTCGCTGAGCTTGTCGAGCGTGGCGCGCTGCACCTGGATCAAATGGTTGAACTGGCTCTTCAGGCGCAGTTCCGGGGTGATGTCCGAGAAGATCAGGGCGAGCCCGCCATTGGGCTGCGGTAGGCGCACCACACGCAAAGTCCGCTCCGCGGGCAGCCGCCAGATCGTCTCCGACGCTTCCTCAACCTGCTGGTAGGAAGTCAGTTCTTCCGACTTGAAACGCCCGTAGTCGGTGGTCTCGGGAAGTTTGCGCCTCTGGCGAAGGCGGTCCAGCAGCTCCGCATGCGTCGGGCGCTCGGCGAGCCAGGCCGGCTCGAGCTCCCATAAGGTGACGAAGGCGAGATTGTGGAACACCAGCCTGCGGTGGGCGTCGAACATCGCGGCGGCGTCCCCGATATGACCAAGGACCAGGGCGCTGGCGCTCGATTGACGGCGCAGCTCCTGCCGGGCGTTCTCGAGCTCGGTGACGTCGCGGGCCCATAGAGCCGCGCCGCCGCCGTCGAGGCGGGTGGCGCAAAGACAGTAGGCCTTTCGCCCATGCGCCGAATTCACCCAGCAGAGTGTCCGTTCGACGCCGCCGCCGACCGTGGCTTTGCGCGCCAATAGCGCCGCCGCCCTGTCGAGAACGACGCCTCTGTCCCTGGCCTCGGCCAGGCTGGCCACACCGACGGCCTCGAGCCAGGCGCGATTGACCCACTGCGCCTCGCCGTCCGCCGAGGCGATCCAGGCGGGATCGTCCTGCATGTCGGCCAGCGCGCGTAGCCGTTCGGCTTCTGGGGCGTCGCCGTGCGATATGGCGACGCAACCTAACCGAAGCCAGGCCCAGGCGCCCGAAGATCGTCCTTCGACGAGGACGCCGCCGCCGGGCCCCGATGCGCGGAAGGCGCATGCCTCCCCGCGTTGCATCAGCGCTTCGAGGCGGCGCCGAAAGTCGGGATCGAGAGCGCAAAGCGCCCGAAGCACGCTCGCGATATCGCCGCCCTCGTCGCCGAGCGCCACGGCGACGGCGGCAAGACCGGCGGCGCCCGCCAACAGGCGCGGCGCGCCATCGTCGACCAGCACCACCGCGGTGTCGAAGACGTCGACCGCGGACTCCACGAGGGCGGCATGGCGGTCTGCGCCCGCGCGCGCGGCGTCCAAAGGATTGGCGCGGCCCCGGCCAAGTCTTGTTGCGACCAGGTGTGCGGACCAGCCGGCGACGATGCCGATCCCGCTCGATATCGCAGCGAGCAAGATGTCCTGCGGAGTCATTCGCCCACGGCTCGAATCATGCTGGGGTCGACGGTAGCAGACGCTGAAAGCCGTGGTAGGACTATGCGCCATGTTCGACTGGACCGACCGTTCCGCGCCAACGGCGAAAGACCTGGCGATCCTGGCGCGCGCCGCGTTCGGCGCCCTGCCCCCGGCCATCCGGGCGGCCGCGGGCGACGTGGAATTCCACATCGAGAATTTCGCGGTCGAAGAGACGCTCGTTTCGCTCGGCATCGACGATGCTTTTGAGCTGAGCGGACTGTATGACGGCGTGGACCGGCTGCATCAGTCGGTGCTTGACCCGACGCCGCACATCGCCCGGGTGTTCCTGTTCCGGCGGCCGATCCTGGACGAGTGGGCCGAGCGCGGCGACGTCACGCTGGGCGAGCTGATCGGCCACGTGCTGGTCCATGAGATCGGCCACCACATGGGCCTGTCCGACGACGATATCGCGGCCATCGAGGCGCGCGCCGACTAAGGTCTTTGCGGGCCAAGGCAATTCATGCCAACGTCCGCCGCAACGAAGACAAACTCAACGGGTGGGGGCCTAGATGATCATTCATACGCCGGTCGCGATCGTCAGCCTGGTCGCTCTGCTGCTCTACGGGTTCATGGGATTTCGGGTGGGACAGGCCCGCGCCCGGTTCGGCGTGCCGGCGCCCGCCATCCACGGCCAGGAGGATTTCGAGCGGGTCTTCCGCGTCCAGGCCAACACCTTGGAATGGCTGCCGATCTTCCTGCCCGCCCTGTGGCTCTTCGCCCTCTACTGGGACGACAGGGTCGCCGCCGCGCTGGGCGGGGTGTGGATCATCGGGCGCTTCCTGTACATGACCGGCTATACCAAAGCGGCCGGCGCGCGCAGCACAGGCTTTCTCATTCAATTTCTCGCCACGGCGGCGCTGTTGTTTGGCGCGTTGGGGCGTATCATCTACCTTATGGCCGCCGCGCCGCACTGAAGCCGGCGCGATTGCAGAGGAGCAAAAGGTCGCATGTCCATTCTTCGATCCATGGCGGTCGCGGCGATATTGGCCGGGGGGCTCGGGCTGGCGGGCTGCGAGACCGCGACCCCCTATCAGCCTCTGACCAAGGGCTCGTCGGTGGCCGGCGGCTTCACCGACCAGCAGCTGGACGCCGACCACTTCCGCGTGACCTTTCAGGGCAACAGCCTCACCGACCGCGCAACCGTCGAGACCTATCTTCTGTACCGGGCCGCCGAGCTGACCGTGAACCAGGGCTTCGACTGGTTCGAGATGGTCGACCGGCACACCGACAAGGACAAGAAGACCTACATCGATTCAGACCCGTTTTATGGGCCGGGGTACGCCTACGGCTATTGGCGTCCGTACTGGAACTACTACGGCGCCGGTTTCGGCTGGCGCGGCTGGGATCCGTTCTGGGGCGACCCGTTCTGGGCCGAACAGACGCAGATCTCGACGGTCGAGAAATTCAAGGCCAACGCCGAGATCGCCGTCGGCCACGGGCCCAAGCCCGCCGGCGATCCACGCGCGTTCGACGCCCACGCGGTGATGGCCAACCTCGGGCCCAAGATCGTGCGACCCGAGGTCAAGAAGTAGTCTCGTGCTCCCTCCCTCCCCTTTAAAGGGAGGGACAGGACGCGAAGCGTCCAGGGTGGGGAAGTGTCGATGAAACCCCACACTGTTGTCGTACTTGCAAGACTTCCCCACCCTGACGGCTTCGCCGTCTGTCCCTCCCCATAAAGGGGAGGGAGGGCGATGTTCTAGCGCGGGGCCATTCTTATCGCGCCGTCGAGGCGGACGTCTTCGCCGTTGAAGTAACCGTTGGTGACCATGGTGAGCGCCAGCTGGGCGTATTCTTCCGGCAGGCCAAGGCGCTTGGGGAAGGGGACCGAGGCGGCCAGGGCTTCCTTCACCTGCGGCGGGGCGGCGTTCATCAGCGGGGTGTTGAAGATGCCCGGCAGGATGGTGTTGACGCGGATGCCCTCGCTCATCAGGTCGCGGGCGATCGGCAGGGTCATGCCGACGATACCGCCCTTCGAGGCCGAATAGGCGGCCTGGCCCATCTGTCCGTCCTCGGCGGCCACCGAGGCGGTGTTGACGATGGCGCCGCGCTCGCCGTCCTCCAGAGGCTCGAGCGTCAGCATGCCGGCCGCGCTCTTGGCCAGGCAGCGGAACGAGCCGACGAGGTTGATCTGGATGATCCAATTGAAGGCCTCGATCGGGAAGTGCTTTATCTCGCCGGTCTTGCGATCGCGGCCGGCGGTCTTGAAGGCGTTGCCGGTGCCGGCGCAGTTGATCAGGATGCGCTCCTGGCCGTGGGCCGCGCGCGCCTTGGCGAAGGCGGCGTCGACGTCTTCCTCCGAGGTGACGTTGCACAGGCAGAAGGTTCCGCCGATCTCCTTGGCGACCGCCTCGCCCTTGGCGTCGTTCATATCGAAGATGGCGACCTTGACACCCTGCGCGGCCAGGGCGCGCGAGGTCGCTTCGCCCAGGCCTGAGGCGCCGCCGGTGACCACGGCGGCGATGGAAGAATCGAGCTTCATGGCAGAATGTCCCTGTTGTTGATCTCGCGAAGAGGTGTCTGGCACTGCTTTAGCCCCATGAGGTTCCGGCAAAAAGCGTCACCCAGCGTCAAGGCCGCCAATGCCCCGCCACGAGGGCCGCGAACAGCATGGCCCCGGCCAGGGTGTTCGACTTGAAGATCGCCAGCGCCCCGGTCGGATCGCCGACCCGCACGGCCAGCGCCTGGCGCGCCAAATGGACGGCGAAGAGCGCGACCCCGGCCAGGTACAGCACCCCGAGACCTGCGATCCAGCCCGCCGCCACGGCGAGCGCCACGCTGACCGCATAGAAGGCCAGGATGGCGCGCGGGGCGGCGGCGCCCAGGCGCCGCGCCGAGGATTTCACGCCGGCCAGGGCGTCGTCCTCGATGTCCTGCAGGGCGTAGACGGTGTCATAGCCGAGCGTCCAGGCGACGTCGCTGAGGTAAAGCAGGACTGCGGCCCACGGCAGTCCCGGTGTGAACACCGACAGGTCATAGCCTGACGCCCAGGCGCCGAGGACCAGGGTCAGCAAATTGACCGACGAGGGCCCTCCCCTTGCCGCCGCGAAGCCCAGCAGAACACCCCAGTTGAAGGTGAGGCCCAGCCACGCCTGCGGCCACCAGGTGATCCGCTTCATGAACGGATAGGCGGCCACCAGCGCCAGCGACGCGACGCCCAGGAACAGGCTGAGGATGTTCAGGCTGACCAAGATGGCGAGGGCGGCCAGGGCGCAGGCGATCAGGAACCCCCAGGCGCCGCGCACGCTGACTTCGCCGGCGGGAATGGGCCGGCGCGCGGTGCGGGCGACCTTGGCGTCGATGTCGCGGTCGACGATGTCGTTGAAGGCGCAGCCGGCGGCGCGCATCAGGGCGGCGCCGGCCGCGAACTTCGCCAGCAGGACGGGATCGGGCCAGACGCCGTCGGCGGCGCCGCAGAGCGCGATCCCCTGCCAGCCCGGCAGCATCAGCAGCCAGATGCCGGTCGGACGATCGAGCCGGCCGAGCTTCAGCCAGGGGCGCCACGCCAGGGGCGCGTGGCGGTCCACCCAATTGTCGGCGGCGGCGTCGGGAAGCGGCGAGGTCACTTTGCTACAAAGCGCGGGCCGGAGGGGCATGGCAAGTATGGGGTTGTGGGGATTGGAGCGCGGGCGTCTCGCCCGCCGGAAAAAGAGCGGGCGGGACGCCCGCGCTCCGATTCGGTCTGCTGGCGCGATGAGCGAAAACAGAGTATTCGGCGGCGCCTCATGGAGCAGTATGAAGACGACGAGGCCGCCCGAAAGCGGGTGTTGACCAACGCGCAGGTCCTGGCGTTCATCGCCGGGTTCTGGGCGCGTCGGCCAAGGCTGTTCGCCGCCACCATCGTCCTCTACCTCGCCGCCGTCGCCTTCGAGTTGATGGTTCCGCGCGCCTCGCAGGGCCTGGTCGACGCCGCCGTGGCCGGCCCGGCGCATGCGGCGAGCGCCTGGCGCGCCTGGGCTCTCTTCCTGGGCGTCTACGTCGCCTTCTTCCTGCTGCGCAACGCGTCGATCAGGGTGTGGAATCCGATGTCGGCCAACACCATGCGCGAGATGACCAACGAGGGTTTCGCCCGCGTGCAGGCGTTCTCCGCCGACTGGCATGGCAATACCTTCGCGGGGGCCACGGTGCGGCGACTCTCGCGCGCCATGTGGGGCTACGACGTCGTGGCCGACGCCCTGGTCCTGTGGATCGGGCCGGCCCTGCTGATCCTGGTGGGCCTGTCGGTGCAGATGATGCTGCGCTGGCCGCTGATCGGCGCCTTCTCTCTGGCCATGGTGTCGCTCTACATCACCAGCAACCTTGTGTTTTCGCAACACTATGTGCGGCGCGCCAACATGCGTTCGGTGGCGATGGATTCGCGCATCGGCGGGGCCCTGGCCGACGCGATCTCGTCCAACCCGACGGTGAAGAGCTTCGGAGCCGAGACGCGCGAGGAAGCGCGCATCGCCCGCGTGACCGGCGACTGGCGCGACGCGACCCTGATCACCTGGAACCGCTACACCGACGTGTGGCTGATCCAGAACCTGCTGCTGGCCGCCCTGCAGGGCGGCCTGACCGGCCTCTTGGTGCTGCGCTGGACTCAGGGCCAGGCCAGCGCCGGCGACGTGGCCTTCGTGATCGCCACCTTCCTGGTGATGAGCGGCTATCTGCGCAATATCGGCGAGAACATCCGCATGCTGCAAAGGGGCCTGGCCGACGTCGAGGACGTTGCGCGGTTCGCCCGCACGGCGCCGCAGGTGGCCGATGCGCCCGGCGCGAGCGACTTCACCGGCCAGAGCGGCGAGATCGTCTTCGACCACGTCACCTTCCACTACAAGACCGCCGGCGCGGCGATCTTCGCCGACTTTTGCCTGCGCGTCGCGCCCGGCGAGCGGCTGGCGCTGGTCGGCCCGACCGGCTCGGGCAAGTCGACCTTCGTGAAGCTCATCCAGCGACTCTACGACCTGCAGGCGGGGCGCATACTGATCGACGGCCAGGACATCGCACATGTGACGCAGGGCAGCCTGCGCCGCGCGATCGCCCTGGTGCCGCAGGACCCGGCGCTGTTCCACCGCACGATCGCCGAGAACATCGCCTATGCCCGCCCCGGCGCGACAGGCGAGGAGATCGCCCTGGCCGCCAGGCGGGCGAGGGCGCACGACTTCATCGAGGCCTTGCCCAAGGGCTACGAGACCCTGGTGGGTGAGCGCGGCGTCAAGCTGTCCGGCGGCGAGCGCCAGCGGGTGGCGATCGCCCGCGCCTTCCTGGCCGACGCGCCGATCCTGGTGCTGGACGAGGCGACCTCCTCTCTTGACGTCGAGACCGAAGCCGAGGTGCAGGCCGCGACGGAGCAGCTCATGGTCGGCCGCACCACCATCGTCATCGCCCATCGCCTGTCGACCATCCGGCACGCCGACCGCATACTGGTGTTCGAGGGCGGCCGGGTGATCGAGGAAGGCCGCCACGTCGAGCTGGTAGCGAGGCGCGGGGCCTATGCGCGGCTGCACGCGGTGACGATGGGCGCGGACTGAGCCGCGTGAGCTTCGGCCACCGTTAATCACCGTAAATAACGGTGTGCGGAAGTGGTCGAGGGCGCTGGGACGGCTGTCGTCCGGCGGTGACGTGGCGGTCGGATGGCGGTCGGATGGCGGTCGGATGGCGGTTCATCGGCGTGTGGTGGGCGGCTCGCCCGACGCAAGTTTTCCTACAAATAATTGATTTATAAGAATATTGTAGGGCAATACATGCGTGGCGGACGCATCGACCGGTGTGAACAGTGGGCATCGAAGTCTCCGCAGCCATGCGCGCCACCTGGACGACATGCGCCCCTATTGCTTATTGCAATTTTATTGCGAAATGTCAAGGGAATGCGGCGAGCACCGCGTCTGGTCCATGTCGGCGATCCCCGACGCTGTTCGCAGAATGCGCCCTCATCCGGCCTTTCAGGAAACATCCGCAAGGGGCAGATGAGGTTGAGAAATCAAGTCGACGGCTTGTTCGGGTCGTGCAGGTCGAACACGCGCACCATCAGCGATTCCAGCGCGACGAACACGCCCTCGACGCCGAAGCGGGCGACGAAACACAGGGCCGAGGCCGAGAGATGCACCGAGGCCAGCAGGCCCGTGGTCGGCTCCGCGCCGTTTCCCGCCGGCGTGGTGAACAGGCCGATGCAGCCGCCGATGACCGCTCCCAAGGCCAGTTGCATGAGGGACAGGGTGAAATCGCGCGGCGTCAGCAGGCTGTCGCGGATCTTGCCCGACACGCCCCGGACCAAGGCGGCGACCGCGCCGAGCAGGCCGTAGCAGACCGGCAGGGCGGCGCCGCCGAGCACGTTGAGCAAGGTGGCCGCCCATTGACTGTCGCTATCGCTCTGTTCGAGCGCGGGCAGCCAATGCGCCTGCGCGCCCGGCTGGTCCGAAGCGGGGGCTGACGTCATATCGGCCGCGAAGTCGGCAAGTCCGACCCGCCGCCATTTGTCCAACCACAGGTGAAGGTTTTCGGCCGCGACCCGAACGCCCGCCAGGTTCTGGGTCAGTTCATCGCAGACCGGCAGTCCGGTGTTGCTGTCCAGCCGCTGAACGGGCGCCATGGTTTCCGCCGGCAGGGCGGCGCCGGACGCAGACCGGGCGGCGCGATCGGCGGCATCGTGGCGGCGGCGATGAAGAATAGCCGAAGACCAAGGCGTTCCTGGCCCAGATCATTACGAGCGAAGCCGCCAGCCTGACCTATTCCACCAACAACGCCGCAAACGGGTTGGCGTATGCGGCGTCGATGGAAAAGTACAACTATGCCCTGACATTGTACACGCAAGTGGCCAGCGCCGGCTACGCCGGGGCGACATAGCCCGTGTCTGGGAGGATGCTCAGCCGCGAGCTGACCCCGGTGAAGAAGCCGGTGTGGCCTACGGCCCTGCCGGCCACCGTGTCCGTCACCTCGAACCCGGCCCCATAGTTGTTCGGCGGATGATCGGTCCAGAGCGTCTTGAGCGACGCGGCGGAGACGAGCTTGTCGCCCTGCAACGCCATCGCGAACCGGAACAGGTCGCCCACGGTCGAAAATCCGCCGCCGGCGGGGCCGCCACGGAACACATGGTCGAAGGTGTTCTCTCGCCATTGGTAGGGGCCTTTCACGTAGTAGCCGTAGCCCATGGCGAGATTTTCCACCGGCTCGTTCATCGGGTAGCAGTCCGTGGCCGTCATGCCCGCGGGCAGGTAGATGTGCCGGCGAATATAGTCGAAGTAGTTCTCGCCGGACGCCTTCTCGACGACAACGCCTAGCATGAACATTCCGGTGTCGCTGTAGAGATATTTGGAGCCCGGCGGGAAGGCCAGGGTCTCGGTGCGGATGAGCGGCTTATAGTCGTCGAGCTCTCGGTAGAGGTCGCGCGAGGTGTTGTCGAAGCCATCGTCGAAGAAGCTGCCGAGGCCGCTGGTGTGGGTCAGCAGCTGTTCGATCGTGATCCGGCTGGAGACGGCGGTCGGCAGCCAGCTTTCGTCGGCGTATTTGCTGAGCGTGTCGCTCAAGGAAATCTTGCCCGCTTCGATGAGCTGCATGATGCCCACGGCCGTGAACATCTTGTTCATCGAGCCGAGATTGAAGCGAGTGTCGATGTTGTTCATGACGTGGTAGCGCAGGTTCGCCTCGCCACACGCCTGCTGCATCAGAACCCGGCCGCCCTTGGCGAAGAGCGCCGCGCCGGAGAACACGCCGGCCAAACAGCCGCGCCGCACCATGTCACGGGAGCGGTCGGCGACCTCGGAAGGCGATGGCGAGCCGCGGTGTGGGATGGCCCAAGGAGGCGTGGCGTCGGCCGGCTCGAAGTAGGACACACGATTGTCGGGACTGTCGTCGAGGGTCAGCACGATACCGTGAAGCTGGCCGTAGACATGGTCCCGCACCACGGCTTCGACGATACGGGGCTTCCCTTTGCCGGCCCGAACCTCGACGAGATCGAGGCCGCCCGTCACCCGGTGCTGATTCCTGAAGAATTGCACGAACGCCGGGGCGGGGATCGTCTTGTTGAAGGCGTCCGAAGTGTCGTTGACCCGAAACCGCGAGACCGAGTCCGCGTCACCTGCGTTGACGGTCGCCACGTAGTCGCGGGCGCGGTCAGCGGGCGTCGTCGCCGCGGAGGTCGACGAAGAGGGGACGGCCGGGGTGACCAAAAGAACACTTGACGTCAACGCGACGAAGACGATGGTCGCAGCCGGCAGGCGTCGCATTTCAAACCGCTCCCGTTGAGGTATTTATTGTTGAAGCGGCGCCATATCCTCATTCCACGCCACCTGATATTTATCGTTGTTTCCAGGCCAGCTAGTCAAGGATTTCGACACCGCGCTTTCAGCGACGCCGGGCATAGGCAGTGTCGTCGATCCGCCCCTCTCGGCGGGGGCGGCGCGGGGCGGCTTTGCAGGGGCTGTATTTTGCGCGATGCTCATCGCGACGTTCATTCGTCGCTAGGGAGATCAGGCGCCATGACCTTCGCGACCATTCCCGATCAAGCGTCGACACGGGCCGGGCCGGTGGCGTCTCGGCCGGCGGGGACCGTCTCGCCGCGTCTGGCGCGGGCTCTCCTGGCGGGCGCCGTTCTGTCCGCCGGCGTCGCCGGCTGGCTCGCGACCGATCCCGTCTCGGCCGCCCAGGCGGCGGCCCGCGCCGGCGGAGACCTGACGCGGCTCCTGCGCGCCATGGCGGTGATCAAGATGGCCCTGGCGGCAGCCGTGCTGGCGGGGATGTGGTGGCGAATGGCGACACCCACGCCGGCGGGCAGGCTGGCGGCCTATGTCGCGGCGGCCGCGACGATGTCCGCGGGGACGGTCATGATCTGGGGCATCGCACAGGTGGCGGTGGGAGCGCTGGCGCTGCACGCCGGACTGATCACGGGTCTGGTCGTGTTGTGGCGAGATCCGGACGTCGCGCAGCGGATCACGGGGATCGTGGATCGCCGAAGGCGAGGGCGTCTTCGCGGCGCCGGTCGGTAAATCTGGGGGCGCGACACGGCGCCACCCACGCCATCTCGAGACGATGAGTCCCGCGCCGAGAGGCGTCTCGCCCGCGCCCTTGATCGAGACTCCGGAGCGAAATGGCGAAGGCGGCGGCGGGACGCCGCCGGTCCGATCCTGGGCGTGAGGTCGAGCTGGCCGAGAACCAAGGTCCGCAGGAACCGGCGCCCGTCGCCTTGCGGGAACGCCAGGGTGATTTTCGGGTATGGTGTCGGCAGTTCTTCAAACAAGGGCGGCGCTTGAATCGTCGCCGATCTCCAGGGACGCGTTTAGTCGATGGATGTGCTCAGCGAAGGCCCCGAGACGATCGACCTCGCGCGGCGGCCGGACTTCCGGCTGGGACAGCTGTTGTTCGTTCCCTCGGCATGCTGCGTGGTCACTGCCGGGCAGGAGCGGCGGATCCAGCGCCGGGTCATGGAGGTGATGGTCACCCTGGCGGACATGGCGAACCGGACGGTGGCGCGCGACGCGCTGATCCGCCGCTGCTGGGGGCAAAGGGTGGTCGGCGACGACGCCGTCAACCGTATCATCGCCAAGGTCCGTGATCTGGCCCGTGGCCTCGAGCCGGCGCCGTTCGTCCTGGAGACCATTCCCAAGGTCGGTTTTCGGCTCGTCACATTCGATGCAATCCCACAATCGCCGCCCGCGCCGCCGGCCGCGCCGCCCGCCGCGCCGCCCCTTTCGCGCGAGCCCGGGCCGTGGGTGGCGCGGCGTCACCCAGGCCGGGTCGTCGTCGCCGCGCTCCTAGGCATGCTGATCGTGGGGGCGGTCTGCGCCGGGGTCTGGCGTTTCGCCGCGCCGCGTTCGGCCGAACCGGCGCATGCGGCGACCGTACGGATCGAGGTCGCCGGGTTCGAGCCCTTGCAGCCGGATCCGGTTCTGCGGCGCTTCTCGATCGCGACCTCCGAGGCCCTGGTCCGTATGCTCACGGGGATCGGCGTCGACGCCTCGCAGCACGTCCCGCCGCGGGCCGCCGCGGGCCCTGACCAGTCGGCGGCGTTGAGCGTCGCCGGGTCGATCGACCGCGACAAGGACAAGTATGTCATCGACGCGCGCATCGAGGATCGGGTGAGCGGCCGGCGGCTCTGGTCCGGTCGCTTCGACCGGCGCATCGGCGTCGCGACCGACTTTCCCGAGCAGGCCGCCAATGAGATCGCCGACATCGTGAACTGCGCCCTGCAGCGCCGGGCGGCTAGCCACGGCGAATTGACGCCGGCCGAATTTGGCCTCGTGCTCAGCTATTGCCACGCCCGCGCCGAGGATCCCATTCAGATGCTGGAGATCTCGCGCCGGCTGGTGGCGGCGGCGCCGCGGCTTTCCATCGCCCATTCGATGGCGGCGGGGGCCGCGGCCTGGAACGCCGCGGAAAGCCTGTCGCCGCTCGACGCCCGCGCCTTGCGGCTGGCCGCCCGCGCCTCGGCCGAACGCGCCTTGCAACTCGACCCGAGGAACGCCGACGCCTTTTTCGCCCTCGCGTTCAGTCACGGCGAAGGCGCCGACTGGTATGAACGCGAGCGTGATCTGCAGCGGGCGGCCGAGCTCGCGCCTGAACAATCGCCGGCGCGCAACATCCGCGTCCGCCTCCTGCGGGAGGTCGGAAGGCTGGACGAGGCCTTGGACCTCGGCAAGGCCGCCATCGCCGCCAACCCCTTCCGGTCCCCTCAACTCTATCAGATGGCCGTCATGCAGGCCGCGCGGGGCGAAGACGCGGAGGCGCAGCCGCTGATCAATCGGCTCGACCTGATCGACCCGGCGTCGGCGAGCAATCTGCGTTGGACGATCGCCTTCTGGTGGGGCGACCCGGGGGCGGCCCGGGCCACGCTGAAGGCGCAGGCGCCCGCCGCCGACAGGGCCTGCTTCGATCCCTATCTGGCCCGGCTCGCCATGGCGCGGGGCGCGAGTTTGCACGGCCTGCCCCCTGCGTGCGCCGGCGTCGGCGTGGACTGGCGGATACGGATGCTCGCCCGGGAGGGGGATCTCGACGGGGCCTATGCCCAACTCGTCAAACCGGTCCCGCTCCCCGAGCATTCGACGATCTTTCTGTTCTATCCGGAGATGAAGGCGTTGCGGCGAGACCCGCGATTCATGGCCTATGCCCGGCGCGTGGGCCTGGTCGACTACTGGACCAGAAGCGGCCACTGGCCCGATTTTTGCAGCGACTCCGAACTGCCGTACGACTGTCGCGCGGCTGGACCGGCGGCCTGACGCCCAACACCCGCGGCCGAAAGCCGGCGTCGTCAGGCCAGGGCCGGATGGGGCGCGGCCAGCGACAGGATCTGGTGATTGGCCATGGCGCCGCGGATCGTCTCGCCGGCCGGGGCCGCGAAGCCGGCCATGGCCGCGATGAAGGCGTGGAGCGGGCCGGGGAGGGCCAGACCCGGCGCGGGATCGGCGACGCTCGTGCCGCCTCGGCCGTCGCTCGCGACGGTGAAGGTCGAGGCGGTGTAGTTTCCGGCCAGCCGGATCGCTGCGGTGTGCGTCCCGTCGGTGACGGTCAGCGTCCCAGATCCGGGGCCGCCCGAATAGCTCGCGCTCGTCGTGCCGGCGACGAAGGCTATGTCGAGCAGATCGAGGACGGTGGTTCCGGTCTTGGAAAACCCGCTGACCGTCCCGCCGTAGGCCTGGGACCGGGCCAGTTGCAGTGTCCCGCCCCGGCTGGCGACGAAAGTCACCGCCTCGTTGAAACCCGACAGGAAGGCGAGCGCGCCCCCGGCGATCACGGCGATCCCGGTTCCCGTCACCGCGCCGGCCACGCTCAAGGTCCCGGCCGTCGCCTCGAGCGTGCCGCTGTTGGCCACCGCGCCGGCGATGATCATGCCGCCCCTGCCGGTGGTCTCGATCAGGCCGGCGTTGCCGACCGCATTCGTCCCTGTGTCGATCGTCAGCGCCTGAGCCCCGTGGGCGTTGATCACGCCCGACGCGCCGTTGATGAGGGTGAGCCGGCCGGCGCCGAGCCGACCCTCGCCGACGATGGTGTCGCCGGCGTTGGTCAGCACGGTGGTCGCGGCGACGCCCTCGACCACATCGCCGGCGGCGGTCATCGAGATCGTGCCGCCACCGCTGAAGGTGGCGTTGTTGTCGAGCATCAGCGTGCCGCCGGTTGGCGCGGTCAGGGCAATGGTTCCGGCTCCGACGACCGCGCCGTCGAGGCCGAGCGTCGCGCCGTGGGCGACGTCCACCGTCTTGCCCGCGGCGAGGGATGCGCCCCCACTCAGCGTCCAGGCCGCGCCCGCGTCGATGACATAGGTCGCAAAGCCGCTGAATGTCGCCATGACCGACCCGTTGAGGCGCGCGGCCCCGCCCAGGCCGACGATCGCACCGGCGCCCCCGGCCAGCTCCAGCGTCCCTCCGCCTCCATCGAGGGCGCCGACGCCTCCGGCGCCGTCCGTAAACGCCGCACCCGCCTCGACGATGAGCCGATGGTCGGCCCCCTGGAAATAGACTGATACGCCGCTGGTCCCGGCGATGGTGCCGAAGTTGGTCACTGTCCCCGCGCCGCCGAAGGCGTCGACGCCGATGATCCCCTCGATCAGCGCCGTGCCTGCGCGGCCGTTGGTGACGGCGCCGTCGCCGGACAGGACTACCCCGTAGCCGGCCGGGCCGTAGCCGTTTTCGCCATAGCCGCCCTGTCCCCCCAGGATCGTACCGGTGTTGGAGACGGTTCCGCCGGCCACCAGCATCCCGTCTCCGCCGGCGCCGCCCAAGCCCGGCGGATGTAACGTATTGCCTCCGTAGCCGGCCGCGCCGCCTCCTCCGCCGACGACCGCTCCGGAAACCGACACGCTGCCGCCGTTCACCAGGGCTATCCCCGTTCCGCCCGTTCCGCCCGCGCCGCCGCCGTAGAAAAAGCTGTAGCCCCCGGCGCCGCCCATGCCGCCGGTGACGGTTCCGGAAACGGACACGCCGCCGCCGCTGGAAAGCTCGACGCCTATGCCTCCGCCGCCCCCCGCGCCGCCGGCGAAATTATAGCTCCGGCCACCGGCGCCGCCCGCTCCGGCGGCGACGATCCCGGAAACGGACACGCGGCCGCCAGCGGACAGCACGACGCCGATGCCTCCCGCGCCCCCGGCGCCGCCCGGGTCCTGGCTGCCATAGTATCCCGCCCCGCCCCTGCCGCCGGTGATCGCGCCGGTGTCGGACACCGTTCCGGCCGCCGCCATCACGACCGCCGTCGCACCGTCGCCGCCCGCCAGGTCGCCGCGCACCGCCCAGGCGCCGTCGCCGCCGGCGCCGCCGGCAATGGTCCCGCCATTGGCCAGGCTGCCGCCGGCGGCCATGTACACCGCCACACCGCCCGCGCCGCCCGGCGCAAAACTGTCGATGCTCTGGCGGGCGTGATCGAGGCCGGTATGGCCGCCCGCGCCGCCGAAGATCGAGCCGTGATTGTCGACCTCGCGCGCGGCGGTCAGCCTCAGGCCCGCGCCGCCGTTTCCGGCCGCGCCTGCGTCGGTTTTCGTGTAGTAGCCGCCACTGGCTCCGTTTCCGCCACGGATCGATCCGCTGTTCCCCAGCGGCGCGCCCGCTCCCGTCAGCAACACACCCACGCCGCCATCCCCGCCACGGCCGCCGAGTCCGAACAACCTGCCAGGACCGCCGCCGTGACCGCCAAAACCGCCGCGGCCGGCCAGGATCACGCCGCTGTTGGTGACGGCGCCCGCGGCCGCCGAAACCATGCCCGCGCCGCCCGCGCCCCCGTCGCCGCCATAATGGTAGTCGTTATAGCGGCCCTGGCCGCCGTTACCGCCGAGCAGCGTCCCATGATTGGCGATCACGCCGTCGGCGGAGACCAGATCGAGCGCGTCCCCGCCCACCCCGCCGACACCGTCGTAGGTGATGTTCTTGTGTCCGTGGGGGGCGCCGGTTCCATACCCGCCCTCACCGCCCGTACCGCCCAGGACCAGGATCCCCACTGCGCCGGTGAACGCGCCATGGGCCATCTGAACGCCCGCGCCGCCGCGGCCGCCGGCGCCGCCCGTCTTGGTCAGGCTGCCGCCGCCCAGACCTCCGGAGCCGCCCTGCACGTAGGTATAGCCGGGAACACCGTCGTTGATGGTGACGTCGCCGCCCGACAGCAGATCGATTCCAGCGCCGCCCTGGCCGCCCGCGAACCCGTTGGTGGAGCGCCCCAAAGCGCCGCCTCCGCCGTAGCCGCCGGCGATGGTGAAGCTGTTGATCACCTTGCCGCCGGCCTTGAGGAGGATACCGGTGAAGCCGGTCCCGCCGGCTTGGCCGGTCCCGCCGTCGGCGCCTCGCGCGGCGGAGACCGCGCCGCCGTTGATCACCGTCGCCCGCGCAGTGGCCACGACCCCGGTCCCGCCGACAAAGGCGGTGTCCAGGATCCTTAGGGTTCCATAGGCCGCGGCCAGCGTATAGCCGGCGTTGTAGTTTCCACTGAGGGTCCTGGTCGTCATCGACGTCTCCCACGTATTGCGACTGGCTGCCAGTGCGTCCGGAGGCCCGGTCTCTAGCTAGCTACCGCCCGCCGCCTCGCCAGGACCTGACGCCGACCTTTTGCCGACCTTTAGCCGACTTGCGCGGAGGCAAAGGCTGAACGAAGCTGGGGGTGAGGCGATCGCCCCCGGTGGCGGCGCGAGCGGAGGAGCAGGATGAACGAAACTCTCGGCGCCGGCACGGCTGAGGATCCATGGCGGCTGCGCACGCCACCCCTGACGTCTGAGTTCACCATGCATCGCGACGTCCGCGACGGACGCCATGTCCTGGTCTGCACGGTGGGCAAGACCACCCTGCTGTACGATGCGCGCTGTCTGGACGATCTGAGCGCCATGCTGCGGGCGCGCGGCGACTGGGTCGAGCTGGGGTCGGCTGACGAGCAGAAGCCGACCAAGCCCGATACGGTCGAAGCGTGGGGCCGCGCCGCCGACAATCCCGTGGGCGGCTGGTACGGACTGAAGAAGGGTCTGCGCGGCCGCTTCGCCATGTATGTGCCGCCTCTGATGGAAAAACTCGGGCTGGCGGAGCTGGAGCATGGTCCCCGAGGCAATCGGATGCGCGCGATATGACATCGGCCGTGATCCCGGCGCGCGTCGTGGCGAAACAACGAATTCAACCAACGCTTTTCTGGAGGCGGCCTTGTTGACACTCGCCCTCGCATCGACCCTGGCGGCTCTCGCCGTCACCGCGGCGAAGGCCGCGCCGCCGACCGCCCCGCCCGCGCCGTCGGCGCCGATCGTATTCTTCGACATCGCCGGACCGGACGCCGGCAAGCTGAAGCAGTTCTATGCGGCCAACTTCGGGTGGGCCATCGACGCCGCGGACGGCATAAGGACGCCGGGCCTGGAGGGCACGCTGCGGCAGGACCCTCCCGAGACGCTGATCTATCTGGGGGTGCGCGACATCGACGCGACGCTGAAAGCGATCGTGAGCTCGGGCGGCAAGGTCGCCCTGCCGCGCACCGTCGTGCCCAATGTGGTCACCTTCGCCATCTTCAAGGACCCAGCGGGTAATCGTGTCGGTCTCGTCGAGACGAAGTAGCGCGCCCCGCGGGGGGATGGTGTGGCGGTGTTCTACGGGATTTTCGCCCAGACGCCACTCTCGAATCCCTGAGTATCGACGGGCTGCGTTGGTGCGCCCGCGACCGCGTGGGCCCCACGGCAGCTCCAAGCGTACGCGGTGTCATGGCCGGTGACGAACATGGGAATAAAGCTCGCGCTGGGGTTTTCGCGGCAATACTGGTCGGCGGCGGGCGATCGGGTATTCAGGTCCGCCTTGCCGCAATTGAGGTTGGCCCCGACGACGCAGACCAGCACGCTTCCGCCCATGCAGCGGTAGACCCCCGTGCGCGCGATGTCCGCATCGGACATCCGCACGTTCAGGGCGCGTCTCGCGTCGCCGGCCAGGCCCGGCGGTATCGGCTTGGTGATAGCGTCGGCGCCAACGCTGCGACAGTAGGCCCGCGGTGAATCTGCGTTGCCGGCCAGAGCCGGGCCGACGCACAAGGTGACGGCGGCGCCCACCGAGAACAAAAGTCGTGACAATTTTCAGGGCTCCCCGCTCAAGTAGCGCTCGCGGCAAGCTTAGAACGCGGGGCGCGCTCGGAGCAACGCCCGCGTTGGTCCGCGGGGCGCGGAGCAGCGGGCGAGACGCCCACAGGCGCCAAGATAAGGTCGGCGCTCCGACGGTCAGGCCTGCGGCTAATCCCTAAAGTTAGCGCCGAAGGGCGGGACGCCCGCGGTCCGAGGGTCCGGCGGTTTGGTTGAACCGGGCGCGTCGGATAGGGGTGTCAGGGCAGGCCGCTCAATATCTGGCGCCGGCGTCTTTGGTTAGGAGCCGCGTTTGGCCAGACGAAGGAAGACCACGATGATCCTTTCCTGGGTGGCCGGCCTCGTCGTGCTGGTGATCGGCGCGGCCGCGCTTTGGCTGTACGCGCCGGACAAGCCGCGCGGGGCCCTGGAGGCGGCGTATCCCGGCGAGTACCGCCTGGTGGACGGCGTGCGCCTGCGCCTTCGCGACACCGGGCCGCGCGGCGCCCCCGCGGTCATCCTGCTGCACGGCTTCGGCGCCAGTCTCGACACATGGGAGCCGTGGGCTAAGGCGCTCGAGGGTCGCTACCGGGTAATCCGCTTCGACCTGCCGGGCTTTGGCTTGTCGGGGACCGACCCCACGGGCGACTACACCGACGCACGGGAAACGCGAATCCTGGCCGGCCTGATGGACCAGATGGGCGTCGCCCACGCCAGTCTGATAGGCAATTCACTGGGTGGGCGCATAGCTTGGTCGTTCGCCGCGGCGTATCCGGAGCGGGTGGCGCGGCTGGTGCTGGTCTCGCCCGACGGCTTCGCCAGCCCCGGTTTCGCCTATGGCAAGGCGCCCAAGATTCCCTTGGTGATGCGGCTGCTGCCCTACGTCGCGCCGCGCGCTCTGCTGAAGGCGAATTTGGCGGCCGCCTATGGCCGGCCCGACGCTCTGGGGGAGGCGACGCTCACCCGCTACCGCGACCTGATGCTGGCG
This sequence comes from Caulobacterales bacterium, assembly GCA_038206535.1. GTDB lineage: Bacteria > Pseudomonadota > Alphaproteobacteria > Caulobacterales > Caulobacteraceae > Acaudatibacter. The sequence continues at coordinate 44,141 of JBBRAV010000007.1, read as the reverse complement.
CCCGGCGTGCGCCGAGCGATCCTGGCTCGCATGGGTCAGGTGATCCTGCATGATCCGGCGCCCTATCTCGCCCGCATCCAAGCCCCGACGCTGCTGCTGTGGGGCGAGAAGGACGGCATGATCCCGATCGCCAACGCCGCCGACTATCTGCGCGACCTGCCCCACGCCACCCTGGTGCGCCTGCCCGGCCTGGGACACGTTCCGTTCGAGGAGGATCCGGCGACCTCCCTGGCGCCCGTGGCGCGATTCCTGGCGGGCGAGGCGCCGTGATGCGGGCGGCGGGACAGCTATTCGCCAAGACGCCAGGCTGGAGCGCGGACTGATCGACGGTGTCCGGGCCGGGCGTTTCACGCGGCTCACGGTTGGACATTTGTGCTCGAGGCGCCATGATAGGTTGTCGCACCGGGCGATACATTACGAATATTGACAAGCCATTGGATAGCGAGCACATGCATGTTCGGACTTGGCGCGTGAGACGCCGGTTGCGTTGACCGTCGTCGCACGAGTCGAAACGAAAGCGCCTTTCGCGGCGCGCGCCGCCGCCGAAGGTGTGACAGCAACCGAAGTTGCGCGGAGGATATGCCATGACACTGCCAGCGTCTCAGGACGGCCATCACGAGCCGCATGCCCACCCCCACAAGCAGAAGCATCTGGCCAAGCGGCTGGAATCCCTGGTATCCGTCGCCATGGCGGTCGTCGCGGCGGCCCTTCTGGTCGGGGTCGGCTACGCGATCCTGGGCGGAGGACCGCAGGTTCCGCCCTGGATGCATTGAGGGCCGCCCTCCGACCGCCTTGGCCATGTGGGGCCGGGTCAGACGGTGGGGGTAGACGCCGCGACAAAAAGTTCTCTCAGGGGCCGAGCGGCGCTCGTTGCGCCGCCCCCCGGCACCGAAGTGCATCGCGGTGTGCTTGTAATCCGGCGTCCAAGACGGACTTAGCCTGGACGACATCAGCTTCGTGAACATGGGCGCCGGGGAGTAGGCGTGCGCTTGTGCGGCCGCACGCCGGTGACCGCCGCACCGGTCTTTCAGGTGGGCGAGCGCGGTTGGGGCGCGCCCGCCAGTGGGTCTAATGGCGGAGCTGCCCTAAGGTTCCTGGCATCGTTGGAATAGTTGCGCCTGCGTGGGAAGGGCCGGCTGCGCCGTCATCGGGAGCACGCAAGTCTAGCGACGGGTCGAGCGGACGCCAGCTCGCGATCGGCCGTATCCGCCACGGCGAATGTTCGGCTACACTTGGCGAAACACCACGGGGAGCTACCGAAATGCCGAGCGACACCCTCATGCGACGAGCGCGTCTGCTCATGCCGAGCCTCGCGGCGCTCGCGGTGGCGGCGGGGTCGGTCCTGGCCGCCGATGGTCCAGCGGTCGCGCCGGTGGATCCGGCGCTGTTCAAGGCCTTGCACTGGCGGGGCATCGGGCCCTATCGCGGCGGTCGCTCGGTCGCGGTCGCAGGCGTGTCTGGCGAGACTGGCCTGTTTTATTTCGGCGCGGCGGCGGGCGGCGTGTGGAAGACGATCAATTCGGGGGCCAGCTGGACCCCGATCTTCGACAAGGAGGCCAACCTCTCGGTCGGCGCGGTCGCGATCGCGCCGTCGAACCATGACGTCATCTATGTCGGATCCGGCGAAGGCGCCCTGCGCGGCGACATCACCTGGGGGGATGGCGTCCACAAGTCGGTCGACGGCGGCAAGACCTGGACCAATGTCGGCCTTGGGGACACCCGCCAGATCGGGGCCGTGATCATCGATCCGACCAATCCCGACATCGTGCTGGTGGCGGCGATCGGCCACGCTTTCGGGCCCAACACCGAGCGCGGCGTGTTCCGCACCGTCGACGGCGGCAAGACCTGGACGCGCGTGCTGTACAAGGACGCCGACACCGGGGCGATCGACGTGACCTTCGATCCGAACAATCCGGCCATCGTCTATGCGGCGATGTGGCAGGTGCGCCGCCAGCCATGGAGCTTCTCCAGCGGCGGCCCCGGCGGCGGCCTCTATCGCTCCGCCGACGGCGGCGCCAGTTGGACGCGGCTCGAAGGCCATGGGTTGCCCGGCGGCGTCCTGGGACGCATCGACGTGGCGGTTTCGGCGGCGGACCCACGCCGCGTCTATGCGATGATCGAGGCCAAGGACGCGGGGCTCTATCGCTCTGACGACGCCGGCCGGAGCTGGCGGCTGACCAACAACGACGGCCGCGTGCGCCAGAGGGCGTGGTACTTCTCCAAGATCTACGCCGATCCGAAGTCGGTCGACACCGTCTATGCGGTCAACACCGGCCTGCTGAAATCCACCGACGGCGGCAAGACCTTCGGCCTGGTCTCGGCCACCCATGGCGACCACCACGCCCTGTGGCTCGACCCGGCCGACCCCAACCGGCTGATCAACGGCAACGACGGCGGGGCCAGCGTTTCGCTGGACGGCGGCAAGACCTGGTCGACGCAGGAGAACCAGCCCACGGCAGCCTTCTACCACGTTTCCGTCAGCCCGGGATTTCCCTACTGGGTGTACGGCGCGCAGCAGGACAATTCCAACATCGCGGTGGCCAGCTTCGACGACGAAGGCGTGATCGGGCCGCGCGACTGGTATCCGGCCGGCGGCGGCGAGTGCGGCTTCGTGATCCCCGATCCGCGCGACCGCAACATCATCTACAGCGACTCCGAAAACGGCATCAACCGCTTCGACAAGCGCGCCGAACAGTCGCAGGACATCAGCGCCTTCCCCGGCGACTTTTCCGGCCATGGCGCCGACGAGCTCAAGCACCGGTTCAATTGGACTTCCCCGCTGATGATGTCGCCGCACGACCCGGATACGCTCTATTGGGGCGGCGACGTCGTATGGAAAAGCGGCGACCACGGGCACAGCTGGTCGATCATCAGCCCCGACCTCACGCGCAACGACAAGTCCAAGCAGGGACCGTCGGGCGGTCCGCTGACCAAGGACATCACCAGCGTCGAATACTATGACACCGTGTTCGCCCTGGCCGAGTCGCAGCTGAAGGCCGGGCAACTGTGGGCCGGATCCGACGACGGCCTGATCCACGTCAGCGAGGACGGCGGAGCCCATTGGAATGAGGTCACGCCCGAGGGCCTGCCGCAGTGGAGCGAGATCAGCATGATCGAGCCCTCGCACTTCGATCCGGCCACCGCCTATGTCGCGGTTGACCGGCACAAGCTGGACGACATCGCTCCCTACGCACTGCGCACCCGTGACGCCGGCAGGACCTGGACTTCGATCACCGCCGGCCTGCCGGATGGCGCTGTCGTGCACGCGGTGCGCGAGGATCCCAAGCGTCGCGGCCTGCTGTACGCCGCCACCGAAAAGGGCGTCTTCGTCTCGTTCGACGACGGCGGCGCCTGGCAGCCGCTGCAGCTAGACCTGCCGGCCTCGCCGGTGCACGACCTGGCCGTGGCCGGCGACGACCTGGTGGCGGCGACGCACGGTCGCTCGTTCTGGATCCTCGACGACGTCACCCCACTGCGCCAGATCGGCGATCAGACCGTCGCTCCCGTCGTGCTCTACACCCCCCAAACCGCCGTGCGGCTCTACTATCCCGACGCCGTCGACACCCGCCGGCCCGTCGGAGAGAACCCGCCGGCGGGGGCGATCATCGACTACGCCTTCAAGTCCGCGCCGGCGGGCGAAGTCACCGTCGACATCCTCGACGCGCGGGGCGAGGTGCTCCGCCATCTCTCGAGCACCAAGAGCGACAAGGTGCAGCAGCCGCCCGAATGGCCCGACCAGAAGGTCCCCAACGACAAGATCCCGGCGGCGGCCGGCATGAACCGCCTGGTCTGGGATCTGAGGATGAGCGACCCGGCGCAGATACCGGGCGCCTTCTATGCCGGGCCGACGCCACGCGGCCCGCTGGTCCCACCGGGCGTCTATCAGGTGCGCCTGACCGCGGAGGGTCGCACACTCACCAAGACCCTGACGCTGGCCTCAGATCCCCGGGTCAAGGGTGGCGAGGCGGCCATAGCCGCCAAGACGGCGCTGGCGCTCGCCGTGTGGCGCGACATCGACCGCCTGCACAAGGCGGTCAACGCCATCCGGGCCGCGCGCGCCGCGCCGCCGGCTGCGGCGGACGGGCAGGCCGCCAAGACGACGGCGATCGAAGAGGCGCTGATGCAAGTGAACATGAAGGGTTCGGAGGCCAACCTCGCCTATCCAGGGATGCTCAACGAACGCCTCGCGACCTTCGCCCTGAGCCTCGACGATGCGGATTCGCCGCCGACCGAGCAACACCTGGCGCTCTACAAAACCCTGCACGCCCAGCTGGAGGTCCAGCTGGACGCATGGGACAGGATGGCGGCCGGAACAAAGCGCTAAAGCGGCGGCGGCGGTTTAATCTGTCGACAAGGTGACTGTCATGGCACAAAACGACGCCTTGCAGCGTTGTCATTGGTCCGGCCAACCGGCCGAGCGACGCTACATGCCATCGAACGACGTCTAAATCACAACGACCTATTCAACATCAGGGACCTCACATGACCTCACTTCGCACGATACTGCTGATCAGCGCGCTGGCGGGCGCGGCTACTCTGGGCGCTTGCGGCAAGAAGGACTCGGCCGAAGACGCGGCCAAGGCCGCCAATTCCGCAGCCGATTCGGCCGCTACCGCCGCCAACGCCGCCGACGCCTCGGCGAACGCGGCGGCGATGAACGCCGCCGAGCCTGCGGCGGCCGCCGACGCGGCCATGTCGGCATCCAACAGCGCAGACGCCGCGGCCGATTCGGCCAAGATGTCGGCGGCCGATGCGAAGGCGGCCGCCGACGCGGCCAAGAACGCGCCCAAGCCGTAAACGGATCGCGCGAATCATATCCAATTGAAACGTGGAGGCCCGGCTGGAGACTTCAGCCGGGCCGGCCCGCCGCCGCCCAGGCGGACGGGACCCTCTTCAGCGATGTTTACGCGGGCCTCACCGATGTCCAGCGACCCGAAGACCATCGCCTTCATCATCGATCAAACCGCCGGCCTGGTCTCCGCCAGGCCGATGTTCGGCGAGTATGGCCTCTATCGTGACGGCAGGATGGTCGCGATGGTGTGCGACGACACACTGTTCGTGAAACCTACCTGCGCTGGACGCGCGTTCGCCGCCGGCTCCAGACTGGCGCCGCCCTATCCCGGCGCGAAACCCTGTCTCGTCATCAATTCGGCGCGATGGCGCGACGCCGTCTGGCTCAATGAACTGTTCCGGGTCTCAGCGGCGGAATTGCCGCCGCCCAAGACCAGGGCGAAACGGCCGCCCAAACCCTCCTAGGCCGCGCTCTCATGTCCCAGCTGGGTCGCTCGCAGCGTCTTGGCCTCGGGAGCCGGCAAACCGCCGGCCTTGTAGTCGGCGATCAATTGCTGCTTTTCAGCGGCCATTTTCCTGCCGAGCCCATCCATGTCGAGACCGGCCTTTCGCGCCTGGCTGAACATGCCTTCGACACGCTTTTCTTCTTCCTCGACGTGGTGTTCGATCTGTTCGGAGAGCACCTTGACCTTCGCGTCATAGAATTCGTCGTCGGGACCGCCCGCCTCGATCTCGGCGATAAGCACCTTGGCGCCGTCGTGCTCGACGTAGGCTTCCTTGATGAGGTCTTCCTCGACCTTGCCTTCGCAGGCCGGGTAGAAGATGTCTTCCTCGATCTTGGCGTGCACGGTCAGTTCCATGCAGATCTGCTCGGCCAACGCCTTCTTCCTGCCGTCACCCTTTGCGGCTTCGAACTTGGCGAAAAGGTCCTCGACCTTTCGGTGATCCGCTTTCAGCAGCGCGACGGCGTCGAGCGTATTGGCGATGGCCATGGTGATCTCTCCTCTTTGGTTCACCTGCAAAACCTGCGATCGGCCCGATCGTTCCATGACATAGCCAGTCGAGCGCCAGCACGTGACGCGCGCGGCGGAGATCTTCGATCTCACCCAGCCTGCGAGGCGCCGCGCCATCACGACGCTGCCGGCGCGCTCCTGGGGCCCATCGGCACGGGCTCGCTCTGACGGCCCGTCCTGGGGCGAGCGGCGACGGCGATCTTTGGGGGCGACCGTACTTTGCCTCGCCGCCTTCGAGGTCGCCAGTATTACTACGACCTAGGCCGCAAGGAGTTTCCGCGCGGCTCGGCAGACGGCTTCGGGCCGATAGGGCTTGGGCACGAACGTGGCGGACAGGTGGTCGAGCGGGCGCGGGATCGGCATCGCGGAGGTGACGATCACATGTAGCTCGGGCGAGGAGCTCTTCAGATACTCAGCCAGAGCGATGCCGTCCATCGCGCCGGGCATGTTGACGTCGGTGAACAGGACGTGCAACCGCCCCAGATCGGCGAGCATGCGCAGTGCATGATCGGCATGTTCGGCTTCAAAAACAAAAAATCCCGCTTCAATAAAAGCATCCGCGGCCACCATGCGTATCAAGAAATCGTCCTCTACAATCAGGACAATGGGTACGGCGGGACAGGGCATGACGGGGTAAGCCGCGAGATGAGTAGCCGTTCCATCGCCGATCACGCCCGGCCCGATTTGCCTCAGCTGCGTCAGGGCGTATTGAAGCTCGTGGGACCGAAGTAGATTTTCATTTCGGTGATCTCACCCTGTTCGTTGCAGGCGATCGCGTTCGCCGTCTCGACGCGAGTCGGAACACCCGAGGCGTTCACGGTGGCGATCGAGAGGGCCACGGCGTGATGCCCGGCGACCCGCACAGCGCCATCGGCGACCATGGATATATAGCCGCCGTTCCCGGCCAGTGCGGCGGCGTAGCGGGCGCGTATCGCCTCGCGGCCGCGTTCCACCAGCGTGCCGATAGGTTCCTCCCAGGTGGCGTCCTCGGCAAAGAGCGCGGCAATACCGTCGAGATCGCCAGCGCCCATCAATTCGCGATAACGGTCAAATATTGCCCGCATGTGATCCGGACCCGGCCGCTCCCTGAGCGTCGCGAGCAACTCCATCGTGGTCGGCATCTACATTCATCCTCATTGGGGAAGCCAGGATGGCATATCCAATGCCCTCCGGCATCGGGTTCGACCAAATCGGCGCTGGGCGAACGAGCGGTCGCCCGCTAGAGCGGTGGGAACGAAGCAACATCCAGGGAGCGAACCCATGAAGGTCGGCAGCTTTTTTCCCGTGCAGTCGAAGTCGACGCTCTATGCGATGGGCGCGGACGATTGTTCGCTGTTCTTCGATCTCGACAAGCTGACCGAAAAACAGCAGCTCGACCATCGGGCCAACATCGCCTTGACCTCGGCCTTGCAGGTTGCGCTTATTGCGCTGGGCAAGCCGACCGACTGGGTGGCCATGTTCGAAGAGTTCCGGGCGGACCCGTGGGCCGGACTGCTGGAACGCTATCGCCGGCATTTCCTGCGCGCCGGCTATCCCTCGATCCCGCGCGAGCACGTCATCGACGGGCGGTCGCGGGACTTCTACGACTCGATCGCGGACAAGGTTCCCGATGTGGACCTGATCAGCCTCTATATGGTCAGCGGCACCAATGCGGCCCTGCACAAGGACCCCGCGGCGCTGGCGGTCAGCCGCAACCTCAATTCGAAATTCCATTTCGCCGTTCATGCGCCTGCGTTCGGCATCCCGGTTCCGGAGACATACCTGACGACGAAGGCGGGCCTCGCCGCGCCACAATCGCTGGCCTTCCTGGAGCGTCACCTAGCGAGCGACGGCGCGATCATGCTGAAGATCAATGGCCTGGCCGGCGCGCGCAACGTGACATCGGTATCGTCGTTGCAGGAAGCGAAGGACTACATCGCGCAGTACGCCGACGACATGGACGTGTTGCTGCAAAAAAAGCTCGACCTGGCCGAGTACACGGAGATGACCGCCGATCTGCGCGTGACCGATACGGCTATCAGCATCGCCAATGTGCGGCGGATCCTGTTCGCGGAGGGAGTCTGGGTCGGCAACTTCGTGCCCAGGACCTATGAGCTGACGCCCGAACAGGAAGCGGCCCTTTTGCAGGTGGGGGACTATGCGCGACACCACGGCATCGGCGCGCCTGAGGGCAACAACTGCGGCATCGACTACTTCGTCGGGCCGAACGGCGAGATCGTCGTCACCGAGATCAACGTGCGCTGGACAGGCGGTCTATTCCCGACCCAGGCGATCGCGCGCATCAAGCCCGAAGGGATCGACGCGGTCGTCTGTTTCGACCTCGTGCCGACAGACCAGGCCGACGCCTATATGGATTTCGTCGAGGCGCATCCGCCGGGCGAGGACGAGGGCGCGTTCTCCTGCGTGTCGCTGGGCTTCAGCCCGTTCCAGCAGGACATCGGCGGGCGGGCCCACATCTTTGTCTGGCATTTGGTGATGGGCGATTTCCACGCATTCCACGCAAAGAAATCCGCGGTGCTGGCGCCGGGCGTGCTGCCGACGACGGACCTGATACGACCGCTGGTCTGAGCCCCGTCGCCGGCGGCGACCGTTCATCGCAGCGTGCGGGTGAAAAAGACGACCACCTCGCGATCGAAGCCGGTGTGAAAATCGCCGCGGTCGAAACCGGGTGCGCTGGTGCAGATTTCCGGCGCCATTGTGGCCAGTCTCGCCGAACAGGGCGCTAGGAAGTCGTAGTGGCCGGCGCGCGGTACGACATGCATCTCCGGGGGCGTGGGCAAGGCCAGACGGACAACTTCAGCGTAATAGGGGTGGGGCAGGACGTGGTCGTCGGCGGCGCGCCATAGCTGCACGGGCTGGCGGACGGCGGCAAGCCCCGCGCGGCCGAACGCGAAGCCGAGGGCGGGCGCGGCCGAGACCACGGACCTGATGCGTGCGTCGTGGGTCCAGGTGATTGTGTCGAAAGCTGGCAGCGTACTATGGGCGACGATCCGGCAATCCTCGAATTGCGGGTGCGCTTGGCAATGGGCGTTGATCGCGCCCAGATCCGGCTCGCCGCCGGCGGCGGCCAGGACGGTGAAACCACCGGCCGAAAAACCAAAGGCGCCGACGCGGCCGGCGTCGACGTGTTCGCGGTCGCGCCAGGCGCCGACCATATAGTCGGTCAACACCTTGAGCTGGCGCGGCCGCTCCCAGACGGCGATCGCCTTGCTGGAGTCGCGCCAGTTGTCGCCGTCGTGGGTCAGGGCGGCGGCGACGAAGCCGGCCTCGGCCAGGGCGATGGCGGTGTCGAAGTGCCCGGCGTAGGAGCCGCCGTGGCCGTGCGAGATGACCACCAGCGGTAGCCGATCGCCGTGGACGGGAGCGTCGGTGGCGACGGTCTGTTGGGCGGTTTCGATCACCTCCTGCTTGGGCGCGGCGTCCGTGGGGTACCAGACGCCGACCTCGATCGGCGGTCCCTTTGGATCGGGGATGAAGAAATGCTGGAAGCCGATCGCGGCGCGGGTCTGCGGCGCGACTAGGGTGACAAGGACGACGAGGCTGATGGCGAGGTGGTAGCGCATGGGGGCTCCGGGCTGAGGGCTGAGACGCGAGATCGGCGGATCCGGCACGCGCCGCCACCCGCGTTTCGCGAACGGGCGAACGGGTTCGCGCCCGGGCGATCGGTCGCTATAGGTCGGGCCATGAGTGGCGCGCGCGGGCGAGAATGGGTTCGGGACTGGGCCGTCGACCTGGCGATCGCCACCGGCTGCGCGGTATTCCTGGGCCTGATCGGACCGTTCGGCAGCTACTTCAACGGACCGGCCTGGCAGCGCGTGGTCTTTCAGCTCGCCTGCTTCTGGCCAGGGACGCTGGTCTACGGCTCGCTGGTGCGCTGGGTGCTGTGGCGCGAATGGAGGCCGACGGCGACCTGGGCCGCGATCATTTTCGGCGCGGCCGCCATCACCGCGCCGTTCCAGATTCTTGTCTCCAGCGTGGGCCTGGCGATGTGGCCGATCCTGAAGGTCCTTCGTCCGCTCGATTGGTATATGGAAGGATTGCTCACCGCCGAGCCTGTGGTGGTCGGCTTCACCCTGCTGGGCCGGGCGAGGATGCGCACGCGGCGGCTGGCGAGCGAAGCAAGCGACGCCGCGCCATCTTCACCGTCCCAGGGCCTGCTGGGCGCCGCGCCCGCCGCCGTGCTGTGCCTGCAGATGGAGGACCACTATGTGCGGGTCCACACGCGTGGCGGCTCTCGTCTGATCCTGACGACGCTGAACCAGGCGATGGCGGCGGTGGAGGGGATCGACGGCTTGCGGGTGCACCGGTCCTGGTGGGTGGCGAGAAAGGCGGTGGCGCAGGCAGTCTCCGACGGGCGCAATCTGCGCCTTAGGCTCGTCAATGGCGTCATGGCGCCGGTCGCTCGTTCAGCCGTGGCCGGCGTGCGTGCGGCGGGGTGGATCGAGGGCGAGCGTTAGCGGGCGTTCGCCGGTTCAGGCCGCCTGCGCAAGCGCAAATCGCCGACAGTGATCGAGATAGGCCGCTTCGTGGATGCCAAGAAGCTCCACGACATCGGCCCATAGCCAGGTCGGCGCCTCGAGGCTCGACGCGCTCGCGGCCACGAGCGTGGCGCACCATGTCTCGCGCGTGGCGCCGTCCATCTGGCGGCCATGGGCGCGGCCGACGACGCCGGCGAGGTAACGCGCCAGGGCCATGGCATCATCGACCGACAGGCGGTCCACCTCGAGTTTCAGGTCCTGCGGCATCAGTTCCCGCAGAACGACGCCCTTGTCGAGCAGTCGGGCGGCGATCATGCGATCGCCCAGGTTGGGCGACAGGGCTCACGCTCCGGTCACCACCCGCACCCCATTGTCGCGCGGCATGGACACGTTGCGGGCCCGCGGCGCAGCGGCGGTGGTGGCCTCCTTGATGTCGATCAGGCTCATGGACGCCGATTTTCCCTCGCCGACACGCACCATGGCCGCGAAACGCAGCCGGCCCAGCGAACTGCAGCCTTTTAACCAATAGGCCGCGTCGATCAGCTCGACCTTTCCGCTGGCGTCGCCCGCCAGGCCGCTGATCGCGGCGCCGATCTCCACGTTGTCGAACAGGGCCGCGAGGGCCTTGTCCTCCTCCGGGGCCAAGGGCCAGAAGCGCTTGCCCAGAGGCAACTTCGGCTCGACCGTCTTCAGCCTTTCGTCCGCGAGGTTGCGCCAACGCCGGCGCACGGAACGACGCAACAGGTTCTGGATGATCTCGGGCTGGTACCTTTGATCCCGATCGGAGGTGAAGTCGCCGTCTAGCGCGGCGGTGTAGCCACGCGCCAACGCTTCGAGAATGCGGGCGGTCGCGACGCCGGGCAGGTCCGACCCTCTGGCGGCCGACGCCAGGGACAATCCCAGGCGTATGAGATCGTGGGCGGGATTGCCGATCACCGTCTGGTCGAGGTCACGGATTTGCACCTCCACCCGACCTTTTATGTCGGCGAGAGGGCCGAGATTCCCCAGGTGGCAGTCGCCGCAGATCCACACCGGCGGCCCCCGAGGACTCTGCGCCGCGCTTGTGGAAAGCCACTCATAGAACTTGACGGTGCTGCCCCGAACACAGGCGTGCGCCGAGCGCGCCATTTTGAGATTGCGGCTCTCGTTCAGCGCACTTGTGCGCTCCGCGGGGTTTTTGATCAGTTTTAGGCTCATGGGTGGCCGCCTCACTTGAGAACGACCGCCGGCTCCCGCCGACGGCCGTCAATTCAAGCCTGGGCTGGCGAACCGCCAGCCAGCGTCAGATGGCGCGGCGGCCGATCACCATGTGGTAGATCACCAGCACGACTACCGCGCCGATGAACGAAACGAAGATGCTGTAGAGATTGATGCCCGACGGGGCGGAGTGTCCGATGGCGTTGAAAATGAATCCGCCCACAAGGGCGCCGACGATGCCCAGGACGATATCCATTACGACGCCTGAACCAGTTTTGTTGACGACCTTGCTGGCGAGAAAGCCAGAGATCAGCCCGACGACGAGCCATGCGATGATTGACATTTTTAACCCCTTCTCCTGAACGGCGCCGCGTTAAGGGCGTGTTCAAAAAAGGCGGAAAAGTTAATTTGGTTCCCTGACCGTGCGCATTGGCGTTTCAGTGCTTGGCCATGAGCCAGGCGCGTGGCGCCGTCGATGACGCGCGCCACGCGGAAAGAGGGATGGCGGGGGCCTCCATTCCGCGCCTGACCATTGCATAACGCAATATTTGACTTGACCCGCGGCGCCGAAGCGCGCAGTGTTCCCGTTACGTTCTGAGGCCGCTGGTTGGGGTCGGTCTGTGGGACGCCTCATCTCCACGTATGGTTGCAAAGCGTAGTATAGTGCCATGGACCCCCTCGATCGCGCCGAGAACAATCCCACGCGTACGTCCTTTACCGTGAAGCTTGGCAACTGGTTCGAGGCGCGGGCGGAGGGCTGGGGCGTCGCCGTCATGCCGACGCTCTTCATCCTGCTGGCCCTGCTGGCCGCGGCGCACGTGGTGCTGACCTAATCGCCGATGGTGGTTCAGAGCCTCATTTCGAGGCCGCGGCGACGGCGTCGACATCGGTGACCCAGACCGTCTTTTGCCTCAGCAGACGCTCGAGCACGCGGCGCAGCGCCGCGGCGCCGGCGGGCGTTCCGACCACGAACGGATGCAGGCCGATCGCGACCACCGTGGCTTCGCGACCAGGGTCGGCCTCGGCTTCCGCCACGAGCTCACCGACGTAGTCCACCCACAAGCGTTCCAGGTCGGCCGGTTCTTTTTCGCGCGTCAGATATTGCCCCATGTCGACCGTCGTCGGCGGATAGGGGATCAGCAGAAGAGGTCCGGATGGCGTCGTCAGTTGCGCGAGCGTGTCCGAGTCCATTCCGTCCAGGGAGTAGGCGACCCCTTCGGCGGCGGTGGCGGCGAAGGTCTGCGCATTGGGATAGACACTCGGACTTGACCAGCCCTTGGGCCGCACGCCGGTGTCCCGCGCGATGCTGTCGAGGGTCCGGCGAACATAGGCCCGCTGGGCGTTCAACCCTTCGCCCAGCGGCAGAAGTTCGGTGGAATTGTTGAGGCCGTGGGCGACAATCGACGCCTTTGGGGCCAGGGCGCGAAAACGCCGCCAAACGTCCGGATGGCGTTCAGGGAATTGTGCGTTGAGGGCGACGCTCAGCGGCGCGCCGACGTCGCGGAACAGCCGCCCGACGCGCTCGACCCCGAAATCAATGGCGTATCGCCGGAAGGATTCATTGACGATGTCGGGCGTTCGCGCCGTCATGTCGCCGCGAAAGTTGGGGCCCTGACCGGGACCCCACTCCTCCACATAAAGCACGAAACAAACAGCGACCTTTTTTCCGCCAGGCCATGAACGCACATGGACGGCCTGGCGCGGCAGTTCCGACATCCAGTCGGTCGCATCCGCCGCGCGCGCCGATCCCGCCGCGCTCGCCATCAATAGCAAGGCCAAGGCGGCCGCGGCGCCGCGCGCGCTCACGACAGACGCCAAAACGCCAGCAGACAGAGGCCGTAGAAACCTGTGATCAACGCCGCGCCGAGCAGCGTCGTTTGCGTCCTGCGCGCCTGAGCAGGATTTAGCCACCAGTCGAAAAGACCGCTCGCGCGGGGCACGAGAACGTTCAACAGCAGTACGCTGGCGACGTTGGCGATGAACAAGGCCAGCCAGAACGGCAGACCGGCGGCCTTCATCAACCACGGCGTCTGCACCCAGAGGCCGAACAGGAACACCACAGGGTAGAGCATCGACAGAACGATCATGTTCTGTTTCCACACCGGCGGTCCACCGCTCGCGGCGCCGCCGACCTGGGTGAACCATTGATCGAAGCCGGTCCGCACCACGCGGGCATGAAAATCCTCAGTGAACGGCTTTGACTCCTCGACCAGCCCGAGACGGACCGGCGAGTCCAGCCAAGCCTGCAAGTGGTCCTCGCTATCGAACCGCAGGATCGACAGCCAGTCATCCTGCACCCCCGCGATCGGCGGCTCGAACCGGTAACCCTGGAAACCGGGAAAGCGGGTCTGAGCCGCGGCGATGCGCCGCTCCCACTTGCGATAGGCGTCTTCCTGACCTGGTTTGACCCGCGTGGAGATGACGACCGACGCCGGGCCCGGCAACACGCCGGACGCGCCGTCGCGCACAAGATGAACATCGACCGCCCCAGACAGCAGGGGCTGGGCTTCCTCGACCAATCGCAGACGCTCGCCCGATTGCAGCCAGGCCGTCGCGACCTCCACGCCGGCGAAGCGTTCCAGGATCACCCAGTCCGCCTGAGCCGGCGGGTCGGGCGGCAGGGAGGTCTGGCCGAGGAAACCGGGAAAGGCGGCCGCCGCCGCGTTCATCCGACCCTGCCACTGGGTGAACGCCTCGCGCGCGCCATCGCGCACGCGGGTCTGGGCGACGATGGTGACCGGCCCGGCGCTGGCCGGCCCGTTCACGGGGTCTGGCCCAGATCGGAGAACATGCGATCTGGCGTCAGCGGCAAATGGCGGAAGCGCGCCCCGGTTGCGTCGGCGATGGCGTTTGCCAGCGCCGGCGCCACCGGGTTGATCGCACACTCGCCCTGCGCCTTGGCCCCCAGCGGCCCGATCGTATCGTGGGTGTCCGCGAAGGCGATCTGGTTGCGCGGCAGATCGGGAAACGCCGGAATGCGATAGTTGCGCAGGGAGGGGTTCGTCATCCGTCCGTCCGCGTCGTAGACCATGTCTTCCATCAGGGCCCAGCCCAGGCCCATGCCGATCGAGCCGTCGACCTGTCCGCGGCACTGCATGGGATTGATCAGCGCGCCGATGTCGGCGGCATGGACGCTCTGCAAGATGCGGATCTCGGCCGTGCGTGCGTGCACCGCGACCCGAAAGCCCTGCACATTGAAGCCGACCGTTCGCGGCGTGAGGTAGGACTTGCGCTTTGCTTCGAAGCGATGGCCCTCCGCGACTCCGGCCGCGTGCAGTTCCGTCAAGGGGATGCGGACATCTCCGCACACGGCGCTGTCCCCCTCCAGGCGCCAATCGGACGCGGGGTGGCCGGAGTTGCGCGCCGCGTAGCCGAGGATGTTTTCCCGCAAGGCCCTGGCGGTCAGGGCGACAGCTTTTCCGGCGACCACCGTGCCGGTGCTGGCGAAGGTGCCGGTATCGTAGGGCGTCAGGTCGGTATCGGCGTTGATGATGGCGATGACGCTCGCGCGTGTCCCCAGGATGGCGGCCGCGATCTGGCGATGCGACGTCACCGAGCCGTTCCCCATCTCGGTCGAACCCACGGCCAGGTGATAACCGCCGTCCGCGCGCAATGTCATCACGGCGCCCGACCGGTGTTCCGTGGGCGGACCGCTTTCCAGCATGGCGAGCGCCATGCCCTTTCCCTCCATCCAGTCGTCACCGTCCGGCTTGGGCGCGCGCTCGCCCTCCGCGAGCCCGCGTTCCACCAGCGCCATGCACTGGTCCAGGCCGTAGCTGCCGAACATGACGTCCGCCGGGTCGCTCCACACCGACTCGATCCAGTCGTCGGGGCCGATCATATTGCGGCGGCGGATCTCGAAGGGATCGAGGTCCAGCTGCTTGGCCAGTTCGTCCATCGCGCATTCGAGGGCGAAGGTGGTCTGCGATGCTCCGTAGCCGCGAAAGCCGCCGCCGGGCACCATGTTGGTGTAGACCGCATATCCGGCCGCCTTCTTGTTGGCGCAACGATAGGCGGAGAGCGGACTTCCCAGAGACGCGCCGAGCGTCTCGCCGCCGTGATTGCCGTAGGCGCCGGTGTTGGAGACCACGCGAAATTCGATGGCGGTCAGGGTCCCGTCGCGTCTGGCGCCGAGCTTGACGCGCGTCGTCATCTGGTGGCGCGTGCTGGCGCCGATGAACTGTTCCTCGCGCGTCCATTCCCAGGTCACCGGCCGGCCGGTCTTGATCGTGGCCAGCAGGCACAGGTCCTCCGACATCATCTCCTGCTTGCCGCCGAACCCGCCTCCGACTCGCTCGGTGAATACGTGCACATCCACGTCGCGCAGGCCGAACAGATAGCAAAGCTTTGTCCGGGCGACGAAGGGGCCCTGCGAACTGGTGCGCACGTGATACCGTCCGTCCTCGCCCTTCCATGCGATCGAGCCCAGCGTCTCCAGGTGGACGTGTTGCACCCGGGAGGTCGAATAGGTCTGCTCGTGGACGACGGCGGCGGCGGCGAAGCCGTCGGCGACGCTGCCGACCTCGCCCCCCAGTTCGAGATAGATGTTGCCGCGCGCCGTTCCGCCGTTGTCGTGCAGCAAGGGCGCGTCGGGCAGCATGGCCGCTTCCGGGTCGAACACCGCGGGCAGCGATTCGTAGTCGATCATGAGCGCGCGGACGCCGGCGGCGGCCGCACCTTCGGTCTCGGCGACGACGGCGGCGACGCGCTGGCCGACAAAGCGGACCACGTTGTCGAGGATGTAGGTGTCGTCGGGATCGGCGAGATGGTCCTCGTGCAAGGCGGTGCTGTAGAGACGCCGGGGCACGTCCTCCCAGGTATAGACGTCGATCACGCCTGGTACGGCCAGGGCCTTCGTCTTGTCGATGGAGACGATGCGCGCGTGAGCGTGCGATGAGCGCGCCACCTTCAGATGCAGGGAGCCCTCCACAACCACGTCCATCGTGTAGCGGGCCTTCCCGGTGACGATGCCCTCGCTGAACGGGTTGGCGAGGCTCGCCCCCATCGCGGTTCCGGCGGCGTCGGCGGTGGTGTTGCAGACGCCGCCGATCGCATCGACGATGGATCGATAGCCGGTGCAACGACAGAGATTACCCTTCAGCGCGTGCGGCAGATCCTGGCGCTGCGCCTCTGTGAGCGAGGCGGCCGTCATGATCATGCCGGCGGCGCAAAACCCGCACTGGAAGGCCTGTGCGTCGACGAACGCCTGCTGGACGGGATGCAGCGCCCCGTCGTTCGCCAGCCCCTCAATCGTGACGACCGCGCGGTTCTCGGCGCGGAAGGCGGGGATCAGGCAGGCGTTCACCGGTTTTCCGTCGAACCAGACCGTGCAGGCGCCGCAGTCCCCCTGGTCGCAGCCCTTCTTGACGCCCAAACAGCCGAGGTCGCGCAGGAAGGTGCGCAGGCACTGGCCGGGCGCCGGCTCGCCGCTGACGGAAGCGCCGTTGAGGGTAAGGTTCATGCGGCGTGCTCCCCGCGCGCCAGCTCGTCGCGGATCTCGTCGGCGAAATAGGGGGTCAGGTGGCGCTTGTAGGCCGCGCTTCCGTGGACGTCGTCGAAATAGCCGTCCGCCGGGATCCGGGCGTCGATCGCATCGCGCAGTTCATCGGCCGACGGGATCGTCGCGAAGCTGATCTGTACGGGCCTCGGCGTGGCCGCGGTGATCGTCAGGCGAAAATCGCGTGCGTCATGCGCCAACGTCCCGATGATCAGGGCGGCGGAACGACCCAGATGGGTGCGCGACGTTTGCCGTACGGCGAATCGCTTGCGAAGAGCGCTGGCGGGAAGGTGGATCGCGCGCATCAGCTCGCCCGGCGCCAGCACGTTGCGGTTGTTGCCGACGACGAAATCGGCGATCGTCATCCGGCGCGGCGGTCCCTCGCGCGGCAGCAGCGTCGCCACGCCCTCGAGCGCCGAGGTCAGGGAGGTCATAGCCCCCGCCGGCAGGGACATGCAGATGTTTCCCCCCACGGTCGCGGTGTTCCACACCTTGTGCGACGCCAAAAGGGCGTCGCAACAGGCCCTGAAAAGGGGGACCGCGGTCCACTCGGGCGGCCCCTCGAAGGCATGCAGGTCGGCGATGCGACAGGTGGCCGCGATCTCGAGACCGTCCTGCGAGACCACCAGCGGCGGCCATCCGAGGGCTTCCAGGTCGATCAGCGTGGAAAGGTGCGCTTGCGGTTCTGAAAACAGCCAGGTGCCCCCGGCCAGCCACGCATACCCCTCGCGCCACGCGCTGATTTGCTCGGGCGAGGTCGGTCGCAGGACCTCCGTGACGGTTTCCAGATTCATTTCAGGTCGGCGATCGACGTGGGGCCCGGGCCCGGAGTGACCAGCGTCGGCCATTGGTGCGAGCCGAACGGAACGGCCGGCGGCAGAAAGGCTTTGCGCCCCAACTTGGCGCTTTCCTCGATGATGGCGTTGCGCGCATCGCCGCCCATCAATTCGTAATCCATCAAATGATAGTTTCCGAAAAAGATCGATCCCACCGAGCGGTCGGAAATGATCCTGGTCAGGCCCTCGAGCATGTCCTGCGGCGTGGTGGTGAAGGAGACGGTTTCGATCAGCAACAGGCGATCGTTGATTGCGTCGGGCGGGAAATACTGGGCCAGCACACTGAACAGAACATTGTTCTGGCGGGCGACGTAGATCGTATTGCTGGCGGCGTAGGTCTGGTCCCAATCGCTTCCGAGCATGGTCTTCCAGTCGCCGATCACCTTCATCCAGTGAGCGACCTGGATGTGCGCCGCCCATGAGACGTTCTTGGCCAGAAAGGGCGCCTGCCGCTTGCCGAACGCGTCGAGGTCAGCCTGGGAGAAAGCGCCTTTGGCCATGCAGGCGTCCATGAAGGCGATGTTGTCAGCAAGGATCGTGTGATTGTTCGCCTTGTAGTCGGCCGGCAGATCCGTGGCGTCCAGGTTCGACAGAGCCGCCTGCATGCGGCTGCGATAGGACGCCATTGCGCCGCGCCAGGACTGGTTGGCCGGGTTGTCGACGAACGGCGCGACCACTTCGGCAAGCGCCATGGTGCTGTGTCCCACCGACTTGAGGAGCTGGTAGCCGAGCGGGACCGGCGGCGCCTCGAGCGGCGGCTGGCCGGGGCGGTAAAGAATAAAGCGCCCGCCGGCGCCTGAAAACAGGCCCAGGATCACCGGATGCCTGGCAAGGATGTTCTTCTGAAAGATCTGCCCCGAGTTTCCGTACAAATCGAACATGGCTGCGTTCAGCGCCAAAACATCGCCGTTCGCCGTCTCAGCCGGCGTGGACGCAACATCGCCGGATATGGCCTGCATATAGTCCGGCGGCGTCGCGGCCGCGGCGCCGCCGGAAGCCAGTAGCAGGGCCGCCCAGCCGGCGGCGAGCGACAAGCGAACTGATGACGTGCGATCCACGGCGCATACTCCCAAAACCTTGCCAACCGTGAAGGTAAAATTGCGGCTTGGCAAAGCATTTCGGAGCTGAAACACGCCCGAATAAGGCAGAACGGCGTCTCTTTTTGGCTTGGCGCGGGGCGGACAAAGGAGAAAATTGTTCACGATGGCGACCGCAATGATTAAAGGAAACCCGATGCCGCTCAACCTATGCGGTTATACGCACCAGTGCGGCGGTCACCGCGGAAAGCAGCGATGATATCATCGGACGCAGGAGGATAAACAACCTAGACGTCATTCTGATCGCGATCCCTGAAGCCCCGCTAGGCGGGCGATTGCGCCGCCTCGCGCCGCCCGGTCGCCAGGACCGCTATCCCAAGGCCCGCGGCCAGCAAGGAGCCGACCAGAACGCCGATCTTGGCGACCGCCGCCAGGTCGCTGTGCGGGAAAGCCTTGTCGGCCATCAGCAGGGCGACAGGGTCGCTGACCCCGCACAGAAGCGCCGCGCCGATAAAAGCCCGCAGATGGCTATCGTTGGGCAATACGGCGATCCTGGCCTTGACCGCGATCAGGGCGGCCAGCGCCACGCCGAGGGGCTTGCCGATGACCAGGCCCAGCACCACGCCCACCAAGACATTGCGCGCGCCGTGCGAGGCCATGTCCACATCGAGCGCAATGCCGGTCGCGGAAAAGGCGAACAGAGGCAAGATCACATAGGCCGACCAAGGCTCGATGGCGCGCTCCACGCGGTCCGCGGGCGACAGCAGCCGGGCGGCGGCGGCGGAGAGGTTGCGGCTGGCCCACTCCCAGATGGGTTCCGATTCGATAGAGGCCGCTTCGCCCTCCCTCTGGGCGTGATCGAGGGCGGCCAGGGCGGTGGCGGCCTGGGCCAGGAGCGGACCGGCGGCCGGAGCCGGACGCGTAGGCAGGAACACGGCGAGCACGACGCCGGCCAGGGCCGCGCTGACTCCGGCGGCGTGCAGCGACAGCCACAGGGCGATGGTGACGACGAGGTAGGGCCAGCCGGCATAGACGCGCCAGCGGTTGAGAGCGACCATCACGGCAACGCTCGCCGCGGCGGCGGCCATCCAGCCGGCCTCGAAGCCTGTTGGATAGAAGATCGCCAGGGTGAGCATGGAAATGATGTCGTCGACCACGGCGAGGGCGGCGACGAACACCTTCAGACCGGTCGGCGCGCGCGGACCCAGCACGGCGAGGATGCCCAGGGCGAATGCGATACCCGTGGACGTGGGGGCCGACCATCCTGGCGCGGTGGGCCCCTGGTTGAGGGTCAGATAGATGAGCGCCGGGGCCAAGACGCCGCCGAATGCGCACACGATCGGCAAGACGGCGGCGCGGCGGTCGGTGAAGGCGCCGACGGTCATCTCGCGGCGGATTTCCAGGCCGACGAGAAGGAAGAAGAGGGTGAGCAGGCCCTCGGAACACCACTCGCCCACGCTCAGCGACAGCAGGCCGCCGGTCACCCCGACCCCCAGGCGGGCGTCGATGATCCGCTGGTACAGACCGCCCAGTGGCGTGTTGACGCACAACAGCGCCGCCGCCGCCGCGATGATGAGCACCAGTCCGGCGGAGGCGGGGAGGTTGGCGAACGCCCTCGCCGTCCGTTGGACCCGCGCGCCGACCGGACGGTCCAGAGCTTCGAGCATGGAATAGAGATCCCACGCGCCGTCATAGCGCTGACCGTCGACAAAAATCGTCGGCGTGCCGCTGACGCCGTTTCGGCGCCCGTCGGCGAGGTCTTCATCCACCCTTGCGGCGACGGCAGGATCGACGACGTCGCGCGCGAAGCGTTCCATGTCGAGCCCGGCCGACACCGCTGCGTCAAGGACGTGTTCGCGGGTCAGCGGCGGTTCACGGTCATAGAGCGCGTCGTGCATTTCCCAGAACCGGCCCTGCAGACCGGCCGCCTCCGCGGCGCGGGAAGCGAACTCTGCGCCCGGGTGCGCGCGCTCATTGGGGAATTGCCGGAACACATATGTCAGGCGATCTCCCAACGCAGTGCGAAGCCGCTTGATCACGCCGCGGATGCTACGGCAGTACGGACACAGATAGTCGCCGTAGATCAGCAGCGTGACACTGGAGCGGCCCGCGCCGCCCCAGCGTACATGATCGCGGCCCGGGTCGACCAATCGTCGCAGGGCCAGTTGGACTGCCTGATCGGTCACTTCAAAGTGGCGTCGAGGGTGATCTCGGCATTGAACAGCTTGGAGACGGGGCAATTCTTCTCCGCGCCCTCCGCCAGTTTCGCGAAGGTCTCCTTGTCGAGGCCCGGGACGTCGGCCGTGACGGTCAGGGCGGAGCGGCTGATGCGGAAGCCGGACCCTTCACTGTCGAGGCTGACCGCCGCCTCGGTGAGGAGCTCGGTCGGCGTATAGCCGGCCTGCTGCATTGCGAACGCCAAGGCCATGGTGAAGCAGCCGGCGTGGGCGGCCGCGAGAAGCTCCTCCGGGTTGGTGCCTGGTTCGCCCTCGAAGCGGGTCTTGAACGAATAGGGCGCCTGCGAGAGCACCCCAGAGTCGGTCGTCAGGTCACCGGCGCCGTCTCGGCCCGTGCCGCGCCAGGCTGCGTGTGCTTTGCGGATCATGGATGATTCCTTTAATTATCATGGGAGGACAATCGTAAGGTTTATACCATCGGATCATCAAGGTTCAGAGACGGGCAATTTCGTCGGCGAGGAGTCCCGCGAGGTCTCCCTTGACCGCGACGATAACACCGCTCAGCCCCAGCCACCCAGCGAGCCTGCCCAATTCCGCCGCCAGCGCCGGCGCGGTTTGCGCGGCGAGCGCGCCGGGTTCGAGGTGGGCCGCCTGCACGCGCAGCACCCCAGCCTGGCGATCGGACTTGAGATCGACGCGGGCGGTGATCGCTTCGCCCTGCAGAAAGGGCAGAACATAGTAGCCGTGCTCGCGCTTGTCCTGTGGCGTATAGATTTCGAGCCGGATGCGCACGCCGAACAGGCGCTGGGCGCGCTCGCGGAAAAAGATCAAATTGTCGAACGGCGACAGCAGGGCGCGGGCCGATGCGACGCGCGGCATTCGCGCCTGGGGGTCGAGGAACGCGGTCTTGCCCCAGCCATCCACCTCGACCGGCTGTAGGTCTCCTTCCTCGACGAGTTCGGCCAAGCGGGCGCGGGTCTCTGCGAGCGGCATGCGGAAATAGTCTCGCAAGTCGGTCCGGGTGGCGACGCCGAGCGCGCGGGCGGCGATTCGCAGAAGTTCGCGATGAGCGTCGGCCTCGGTCGGCGTGGGCGCGCCGACGATGGCGGCGGGAAGGACGCGCTCGGTGAGATCATAGACGCGCTCGAAGCCGCGGCGCGTGCGGGTGGTGATGTGACCGGTCCAGAACAGCCATTCGAGCGCGCGCTTGCCGTCCGACCAGTTCCACCAGCCGGCCTCGCGTTTCCCCTCGGCGAAGTCGCCGCCCGTGACCGGGCCATCGCGCTCGATCCGTCGCAAGACCTCGTCGATGTAGGGGCGCCGTTCCCGGCCGAACCTGGCCAGGCCAGCCCACGTCTCGCCCTGCCGCGCCCGCTGCATGCGCCAGCGGAACAGCGGCTGGCGGGCCACGGGCAGGAGCGAGGCCTCGTGACCCCAGTACTCGAACAGCGACGGGCGACGGCCCCAGGCTTCGGCGTCCAGAAGTTCGCGCGAATAATCGCCGAGGCGCGAAAAAGCCGGCACGTAGTGCGTGCGCACGAGCACATTGACCGAATCGATCTGGACGACTCCGAGCCGATCGACCAGCCGTCGAAGGTGCACGGCCCTCGCCCGCGTCGAAGGCCGAGGATCGGCAAGGCCCTGGGCGGCCAGGGCGATGCGGCGCGCCTGCCCGGCCGAAAGGGTTCGCGTCTCAGCCACGCCCATCCTCGTTCGTCATCCGACGAAGCCCGCCGCCCTTCTGAGGCGATCGTTGATGGCTTCGCCCAGCCCGACCGGGGGGATCGGCGCGACGGCGATGGCGGTGGGCGCGAGCCGGTCGGCGGCCCGAAGAAACGCGAACAGATTCGCCGCGGCCTCCGCAAGATCGCGGCGTGGGCTCAGATCGAAGACGCAAGGGCCCCCGCGCGCCGCACCGAACGCGAGGTAGATCTCGCCCGGCAGAGGCTCGACGACATCGAGGCGAACGGGGGCGTTTGGGGCGTAGTGGCGCGCGAGGCGGCCCGGCGACCGACCCGCGTCGATATCGGCCTCGGCGAGCGGACCGATCAGTGCCTCGATCTGATCGCGCGTCACGGCGCCGGGCCGGAGAAGTCTCGCCGGACCTTCCAGCAAAGAGACGACCGTCGATTCCAGGCCGACGCGGCAGGCGCCGCCATCCAGAGCACGACCGGCCGCGGCGCCGGTCTCGGCGAGGGCGTCCACGAACGTGGTCGGACTGGGCCGGCCCGAGCGGTTCGCCGAGGGCGCCACCAAAGGGCCGCCAAACGCCAGCAGGAGTTCACGGGCCAGAGGATGAGCGGGCGCGCGAAGGGCGACGGTATCGAGCCCGGCGCGAGCGGTTTCGCAGACGGCGCGGCGATCGCGGATCGGCGCGACGATGGTCAGAGGCCCCGGCCAGAACGCTTCGGCCAGGCCGAGCGCACGGTCGTCGAGGTCGGCGATCGCCGCAGCCGCAGGGGCGTCATGAACGTGCGCGATCAGCGGATTGAAGGCCGGGCGACCCTTGGCCTCGTAGAGCGCGGCCACCGCAGCCGAATTGCCGGCGTCGGCCGCCAGTCCATAGACGGTTTCCGTCGGCATGATCACCAGAGCGCCCGCGCGCAGCGCCTCGGCCGCGGCCTCGATGTCATGTCTGGACGCGCCGCCCTGCTCCATCACTTGCGGTCGAATTGCGCGTCTATGTCGATCTCGGTATCGTCTCCGATCAGGTTCAACAGGAAGGTCGAGCCGAAATCGGACCGCTTGATCCGGCCGACCGCCGAAAAGCCGGTTATCGTACCGCCGAACAGGCCGTGCCCGACGCCCACGAAGGTGACGTTGAAGGTCACCGGCCGGGTGACGCCATGCAAGGTCAGATTGCCTGTCATCGCGCCGGTCCTGCCGTCTGCGGCCGGCGTGATCTGCGTCGAGACGAAACTGACCATCGGAGTCTTGGTCGCGTCGAGGAATTCATCGGCGAACCTGCGCCCGTACGGGGCGCCGACGTCCAGGGAGGTGGCGTCGATGCTGGCCTTTACCCTGGCCGCCGAGGGATTGGCGGGATCGTAGGAGAAGCTGGCGTCGACCGTGTCGAAGCGCACGGTGTAGTAGGAAACGCCCATGTGCAGCACCTTGGCGATGACGCTGGCGTGCTTCTTGTCGAGCACGTAATTGCCCGCCGGCAGCTCGGCGGAGGTCTGCGGGACCGCGAGCGCGACCGTCGGCACGAGCACGACCATGGCGCAAAGAATCGGTCGAAAAATCATTTGAGGCGAGGTCTCCTGCCACGATCCCGCGGGCGCGCCCCCGTGGGATCGTGGGTTATCTTGCTTGGCCGACGCGCCGCCCTCACGATAGCGTGATCACGGCCGCGCGAGCCGCGCGTTGCGATGCGGGGGATTCGACGGCCCGATGATTTGCTCTACATAGAAAGATAACGCCCCTCAGGAACCCCTAATGACGTACAAAGCTCCCGTCCGCGACCTCATGTTTGCTCTCGACGCCGCGGCGGACTTCCGCAGGCTTTCTTCGCTGTTTCCGCACGCCGACGCCGCCACCGTCGCGGCCGTGCTCGACGGCGCGGGCTCTTTGTGCGCCGATGTCCTGGCGCCGCTCAACCGTCCCGGCGATCTTGCCGGCGCCAAGTTCGAGAATGGCCAGGTCCGCGCGGCGCCCGGCTTCGCGGACGCCTACCGGCAGTTCGCCCAGGGCGGCTGGAATGGTCTGTCGGCCGCCGAGGCCGACGGCGGCCAGGCTTTGCCCAAGGCGCTCGAGGCGGCGGTGTTCGAGATGGTGCAGGCCGCCAACATGGCGTTCGGCCTCTGTCCGATGCTGACGCTAAGCGCAATCGAAGCTCTGTCCAGCCACGGCACGGCGCGCCAGCGCGCCCTGTACGTTCCGAAGCTGGTGTCGGGAGAATGGACCGGCACCATGGTCCTCACCGAGCCGGCGGCCGGTTCGGACCTGGGGGGCATCGCGACTACCGCCGAGCCCGACGGCCGCGGCGGCTATCGTCTGACCGGACAGAAAATCTACATCACCTGGGGCGACCACGATGTCGCCGACAACATCGTGCACCTGGTGCTGGCGCGCCTGCCCGACGCGCCGCCCGGATCGCGCGGCCTGTCGCTTTTCCTGGCGTCCAAGCGCCTGGTGGGCGAGGATGGCAGCCTGGGCGAGGCCAATGCGCTGCGGCCGGCCAGCATTGAGCACAAGCTGGGAGTCCATGCTTCGCCGACCTGCGTAATGCTGTTCGAGGGCGCCGCGGCCGAACTGGTCGGCGCGCCAAACCAAGGCCTGGCGGCGATGTTCGTGATGATGAACGCCGCTCGCCTGCAGGTCGGCGTGCAGGGGGTCGGCATCGCCGAACGCGCCTACCAGCATGCCCTGGCGTTTTCGCTAGAGCGCAAGCAGGGACGGTCGGCCTGGACAGGCGCCTTGCCCTCGCGGCTGTTCGACCATCCCGACGTGCGCCGCACGCTGATGCTGATGAAGGCGAAGATCGAGGCCGCGCGCGGCCTCTGCCTGTCGACAGCCGTAGCCGCCGATCTGGCCAGGCTGTCGGTCAACCCGGTGGACCGCGACTACGCCAAATTCCGCGAGGACCTGCTCACGCCCATCGCCAAGGCGTGGTCGACCGACATGGCCGTGGAGGTCGCGTCGATGGGACTGCAGGTGCACGGCGGCATGGGCTTCATCGAGGAGACAGGCGCGGCGCAATACTATCGCGACGCCCGCATCCTGCCGATCTACGAGGGCACGAACGGCATCCAGGCGATCGACCTGATGGGCCGCAAACTGGCGCTGGGCAAGGGCAAGGCCGTGCGGGATCTGGTGGCCGACATCTTTCCGACGGCGGCCGCCCTGAAAAGCGCAGACGACGCCTGGCTGCACACCATCGGCGCGCGGCTGGAAGCCGGTATCGCGGCCGTGCAGTCGGCGACGGGGTGGTTGATCGAGCGGCGCGGGCACGCGCAGCCCGACGCCCTGGCCGGCGCCACGCCATACCTGAAGCTGCTGGGCGACGTGGTCGGCGGCTGGATGCTCGGCAAGCAGGCGCTGGCCGCGGCGGCGAATATCGCCAGCGGCGACGGGCCTAGCGACTATTGGCGCACCCGCATCGGACTGGCGCGCGTGTACGCCGAGCAGATCCTGAGCCAGAGCCCCGGCCTGACGCAGGCGGTCACCCAGGGTTCGGTGGACCTGTTCCGCGCATCGCCGGAGTCGTTGGGAGCGTAGCGATCTTTGTCCTCCCTCCCCTTTATGGGGAGGCACAGGACGCGAAGCGTCCAGGGTGGGGAAGTCTGGCCGACTCGACGGCTGTGGGGGGCTTCATCGACACTGCCCCACCCTGACGGCTTCGCCGTCTGTCCCTCCCCATAAAGGGGAGGGAAGGAGGCTGCTACAGCTGCGCCAGCATGTACTCGGCGGAGGAGACCTTGAACTCTCCGCCCGCCTCAATGTTGATTTCCTTGGCGACGCCGTCGTCGACCAGCATGGAATAGCGCTGCGAGCGCGAGCCCATGCCGAACTTGCTGGCGTCCATCTCCAGGCCCACGGCGCGGGTGAAGTCGCCGTTGCCGTCGGCCAGCATCAGCACGTCGTCGCCGACGCCCTGGCTCTCGCCCCAGGCCTTCATCACGAAGACATCGTTGACCGAAACGCAGGCGATGGTGTCGACTCCCTTGGCGCGGAATTCGGCGGCGTGTTCCTTGAAGCCGGGCAGGTGCTTGGCCGAGCAGGTCGGAGTAAAGGCGCCCGGCAGGGCGAACAAAGCGACCTTCTTGCCTTTGAAAAGTTGATCGGAGGTGATCGGCTCGGGACCGTTCGCCCCGAAGGTCATGAAGGTGGCGCTGGGAACCGTGTCGCCGGCGTGAATGGTCATGGTCTTTCTCCGCATTGGGGCCGGTCACGAGATAGCGACGGCGCCGTCCCGCGCCAAGGGTCGAGATCGACGTCAGGCTTGAATCCGCCCTCGACAGCGCCGATCATATCGCCATGTCGGACGGTTCAAGCCATTCTCTGGCGGGGCGGCTACTGGTGGCGATGCCGGGAATCGGGGACCCGCGATTCGAGCGGGCCGTGGTGTTCCTGTGCCTGCACGACGAACAGCACGCCATGGGCCTGGCCGTGAACCGCCCGATCGAGGGCTTGACCTTCGCAAAATTGCTGGAGCGGCTGGACGCCAAGCCCGCCGTCAGGCCGCGCGACGACCTGGTGCTGATGGGCGGCCCGGTCGAGCCCGAGCGCGGCTTCGTCCTGCACACCGCCGACTATCTGCACGATCCGGGCAGCGTCGCCATACCGGGGGGCCTCGCGCTCACCGCCACGCGCGAGGTGCTCGAAGCGATGGCGTCGGACAGCCCGCACCCACGGCGGGCGGTGTTGGCGCTGGGCCATGCCGGATGGGCGCCCGGCCAGCTGGAGCAGGAAATCCTCGCCAACGTTTGGTTGACCTGCGAGGCGGACGAGGCCCTGGTGTTCGGCGACGATCACGCCCACAAATGGACCCAGTCCCTGGCCAAGATCGGCATATCCGCCGAGAACCTGTCGCCGCAGGCCGGCCGGGCCTGACCCCCGCCGCCGCCGGGATCAGCCCCAGCGCTTCGGCTCGGACGACGGCGCGACGACGCCGAACAGCAGGTGATCACGCCAGACGCCGTTGATCCGCAGATAGGCCCGGGCGAGCCCTTCCTGCTGAAAGCCGGCTTTCAGCAAAACCGCGCGCGAGGCCTCGTTGGTTGGCAGGCAGGCCGCCTCGACACGGTGAAGGCCCAGGCGACCGAAGCAGAAGCGGGTCACCGCCGAGACGGCCGCGACCGTGTATCCCCGCCTTGTGAACGGCTGGCCCACCCAATAGCCGATCGATCCCATCTGGGCGACGCCACGGCGGATGTTGGACAGGGTGATGCCTCCGACCATCACGCCGTCGCGTTCGCGGAAGACGAGGAACGGATAGGCGACGCCGCGCTCGATGTCGGCGGCATAGGCCGACAGCCGCCGCCGATAGGCGACGCGGGTCAGGTCGTCGGGCGGCCAGGTCGGCTCCCACGGCTGCAGGAAGTCGCGCGAGGCGGCGCGCAGTTGGGCCCACTCCGTAAAATCCGTGGCGCGGTGAGGCCGAAGTCTGACGCCCTCGCCCTCCAGGCGCAGGTCATGGTCAGGCGAGATCCAGTCGAACAGGGCCATGACACGATCCTGCCGCGTTTATCGCGATTGGCAAGTACCCGCGGTTCAGTTGAACAAGGCGCCGGAAAAGGCGGCGGCCGCAGCCGTGGCGGGCTTGGGTCCAAGGGTAGCGACCGTGGCGGCTTCTTGCGCGAGCAAGCGGGCGCCAAGTCGGACCATGTCGCCGGCGTCGACGGCGTCGATGGCGCGCGCCGTCTCGGCGACCGCGGGCAGGCGCCCGAAGGTCAGCCAGTGTCCGGCCGCATGCTCGGCGCGCGCCAGCAGGGACTCGCGGCTCATGAACAGGCCGGCCTTGAGCTGCGCCTTCGCCCTTGCCAGTTCATTGGGCTGCACGCCGGAGGCAAGGGCGCGGATCTGCTGGGCGGTCACCTGCGCCAGCCGGGCCGCGTCGTGAGCGGCGCATCCGGCGTAGACGCCCAACACCCCGACGTCGGCGTAGGTGTCGCTGTAGGCGTCGATGGCGTAGGCGAGACCGAGACGCTCGCGGGCTTCCTGGAACAGCCGCGACGACATGCCCCCGCCCAGAATCTCCACGAACACCCGCAGGGCCCAGACGTCGTCGTCGAGGCTGCCCGGGGCGGGCAGCAGGAACACCAGGTGCGACTGTTCGAGCCGGCGGCGTTCGGACACCACGCCGCCGACGAACAGGCCCGGCGTGGGATCGAAAGCGTCGGGCGCGTTCGCCGATCCGAAGATTCGCTCCGCGTCGGCGAGGAACCGCGCTTCGTCGACGGCGCCGGCGACGCTGACCACCAGCCGATCGGGCGCGTAGACACCCCCGCGCCAGGCGCCCAGCGACGCGGGATCGGCGGAGGCGATGGTCGCGGTCTCGCCGAGGATCGGTCGCCCGAGCGGCTGGCCTGGGAAGGCGGCGGTCTGCGCCAGCTCGAACACCTGATCGTCGGGGGTGTCGGCGGCCTCGGCGATCTCCTGGGCGACGACGCGCTTTTCCCGCTCGAGATCGTCGGCGTCGAGCGCGGGAAGCTGGACGAGGTCGCCGATGATCTCCAGCCCCAACGGCAGATCGGCGGCGAGCGCGCGCACCTGGAAGCTGGTGCGCTCATGGCCGGTGGCGGCGTTGAGCTGTCCGCCCTGCGCCTCGATCGCCTCGACAATCTGGCGCGCGTCCCGCGAGCCGGCGCCCTTGAAGACCATGTGTTCAAGCAGATGCGACCAGCCCGACCGCGCCGCGTCCTCCCAGCGCGCGCCGCGTCCGGCCACGACGCTGAGCGCCACGGTTTCGAACCCCGGCGCCGGGTCGCAGATCAAAGTCACGCCATTGGCGAGGCGATGGACGCGCGGTCGGCTGATCGAGGCCGCACTCATTGTCCCGCAAACCTCCGCACATAGGCCTTGACCGCCGAGGCGTCGGCCGGCAGGCGATCGAAACGCTCGGTCCGGTCCGCCAGGGCCAGGCAGACCCGCGGCGCGGTTGGCGTGACGCCGCTCGCCGCCGCCACCGCCTCGGGAAACTTCGCCGCGTGCGCCGTCGACAGCGTGACCAGCGGCGCGCCGCCCACGTCGTGCGCGGCCGTCTCGGAAATCGCCAGCGCCACCGCCGTGTGCGGATCGACGAGCTCGCCGCTGGCCGCCAGCGTGGCCAGGATCGAGCCCGCGGTCGCCCCCTCGCCCACCGAAGCGCCGCGGAACAACTGGCCGATGAACGCCCGGACCTCGGGCGGAATGGCAAGGGCGCCCGTGGCCGAAAAGGCCCGAAAAGCCTCGCCCGTGGCGGCGCCATCGCGACCGCACGCCTCGAAGTAGAGACGCTCGAAGTTCGACGCCACCTGGATGTCCATGGCCGGACTCTGGGTGGCGACCGCCGCGCCGCGCCGGTACTCGCCGTGTTGCAGGGCGCGGGCCATGATGTCGTTGCCGTTGGTCGCCGCGGTGATCGCGGCGATCGGCAGGCCCATCGCCCTGGCGGCGAAACCCGCGTAGGCGTCGCCGAAATTGCCGGTCGGCACGGCGAAGGCGACCTGGCGGTCGGGCGCTCCGAGGGAGGCCGCGGCGGTGAAGTAATAGACGCTCTGGGCGGCGATGCGCGCGAAGTTGATCGAGTTGACCGCCGACAGGTCCACGTCCCGCGCGAAGGCCCGGTCCTGGAACAGGTCCTTGAGGATCGCCTGGCAGTCATCGAAGTCGCCGGCCACGGCAACCGCCCGTACATTGGCGGCGCTGGAAGTGGTCATGAAGCGACGCTGGACATCGGAGATTCGGCCCTCGGGGAACAGGGCCACGATGCGGGTGTTCGTGCGCCCGGCGAAGGCCTCGATCGCAGCGCCGCCGGTGTCGCCCGAGGTGGCGCAGACTATGGTCAGGACGCGACCTCGTTCGGCGAGGGCGTGATCGTAGAGCCTGGCGAGGATCTGCATCGCCACGTCCTTGAACGCGAGCGTGGGACCGTGGAACAGCTCGAGCAGGAAGCGCCCGGGGGCCAGCTGCTTCAGCGGCGCGACGGCCGCATGGGTGAAGGTCGCATAGGCCTGGGCGCAGAGGTCGTCCATCACCGCGCGCGGAACCTCCTCCCCGGCGAACAGGGTCAGGATACGCGCGGCGACATCGGCGTAGGGAGCGTTGGCGAAGGCCGCGATTTCGGAGCGCGACACCACCGGCCAGTGTTGCGGCGCGTAGAGCCCGCCGTCGGGGGCGAGGCCACTGAGCAGGGCCTCGGTGAACCCCACCGCCGGGGCCCGACCGCGCGTCGAAATATACTTCATCGGCTCCCGAGCCTTCGCCAAAGAAGCGCGACATAGAACCATGCGAGTATTCCCGCCAGGGCGAACCAGGTAGCGGCGTAGACGAAATGGTTGTTGGGAATGTCCTGCGGCAAGGCGGCGGGCGTCAGGCCCTCCGCCGGCGGTTTCTCTCGCTCGACCGCCAGCAACAGCGGCGCCGGGCGGCTCACGCCAAACTTCGTCGCCACCGCCTCGAGCGTGTCCCGGTCGATCAGGCGCAGAACGGTGACCGGACCTTGCTGATCGGGCGCCGCGGTATCGACCAGCGGCCTGGCGCCGACGCCGCGCAAGACGCCGGTGACGGCGCGCGGGGGCGCAAACGCCACCGCAGCCGGCGCCATGGCGCCGGCGAGCCGGCTCGCCAGGCCGCGGTCCAGCAGGATGCCGTCGTAGGCGCCGCCCGAGAGCCGGCAGACGCTCATCGCGCGCCATCCCACCTCGCCCTCACGCACGGCGTAGCGGAATACCATCGGCTCAGGGTGAGGCGACGGCGCGCAGTCGACCGACACACGCGTGTAAGCGACGTCCTTGCCGCGCGCCAGTTCCTCCAGAACCAGCGCGATCGGTCGGGCCGGGGCGTTCTGCAGCGCGGCGATGCGGGCAAGCAGGGCTTGCTTCCAGGCGAGGCGTTGCAGTTGCCATGCTCCAAGCCCGAAGAGCACGGCGAAAGCGAGGATGGAGGCGAGGGTCAGTCCAAGCGGAAACCGCTTCACGCCGTGCCGTCCCGCCTGTGTTGTGCGGCTTTGTTGCGGATCTGGGCGGCGATCATCAGGCCCTTGAGCGGCCGCAGCAGGCCCAGACACAGGCCGGCGGCGAGCGGCAGCCAGATCGCGAACAGGACCCAGATCGGCGGGTTCACGGCGACTTCCATGAACAAGGCTCCAAACACCGCGACGAAACCGACGATGATGATGACGAACACGGCCGGTCCATCGCCGCTATCGGTGTGGGCAAGATCATAGCCGCACCGCGCGCACACGGGCACGAGACTGAGGAAACCCCGAAAGAGCGGACCCTGGCCGCAGTTCGGACAGCGGCAAAGCGCGCCGGCCAGCAGGGGATTGACCCCCGCCGGGGCCGTCAATGACCCCAGCCCAACCCGAAGACCAGATACAGGAAGGCGAACAGGAACAGCCACACCACGTCGACGAACTGCCAGTACCAGGACGCCGCCTCCAGGCCGAAGTGCTTGGTCGGCGTGAAGCCGCCGTTCATCAGGCGCACGAGACAGATGATCAGGAAGATGGTGCCGATGATGACGTGGAAGCCGTGGAAGCCGGTGGCCATGAAGAAGGCCGAACCATACAGGCCGGCGTTCGCCGCCTCGGGCGAATAGAACAGATGGTCGGTGAGGATGTGGTTGTACTCGTAGCCCTGGATGAAGGTGAACAGCAGGCCAAGCGCGATGGTCAGGATCAGGCCGATCTTGGCGCCCTCGCGGTCGTTCCTTTCGAGCGCCCACATCGCCCATGTGCTGGTGGTCCCCGACAGCAGCAGGGTGATGGTGTTGACCAGCGGAAGCTGCAGGGGCGGCACCACCTCTATGCCCTTGGGCGGCCAGTTCGCCCAGGCGGTTCGGACGTCGTCGATCGGCGAGAGCGTACGCACGTGATGGAACAGCGCCATCTCGAAGAAGATCCAGAACCAGGCGACGAAGAACATCACCTCGGAGGCGATGAACAGCATCATGCCGTAGCGCAGGCCGATCGAGACCACCGGCGTGTGGTCGCCCTCGTTGGCCTCCTTGGTGACATCGGTCCACCAGGCGGCCATAGTCCACAGCACGCCGACCGCCCCCACGGCGAGGACAATCCAGTTCCCCTTGGGCACCCCCAGGATCCCCTTGAGGCCCATCACCAGGCCAAGCGCCAGCAGCGTGGCCGAGATCGACCCGACCAGCGGCCACGGACTGGGGTTTACCAGGTGATAGTCGTGCTTGACGCCCTCGTGAGCCATGTCCTGTCTGTCGCCTTTATAAATCCGCGCGAGCGCCGCCTGAGCGTTCCGCTACCCGTCTGTCGAAATCCAAGGTGCTATAGCCCCGCCCGCCGCGATCCGCCAAGAGGCGACGCGCCCGCGGACGGCGGGGATCCTTCTTTGGCCGTGACCCGAGCGCCGGTCACCGCGGGGAAGAAGGTGTAGGACAGCGTGATCTCCGGCGTGCCCGCCGTGTCGGCGTTGGTCCCATAGCGGGGATCCACGAAGTAGACGACCGGAAACTCGACCGTCTCGCCGGGCTTGAGGGTCTGGTTCTTGAAGCAGAAGCATTCGAGCTTGGAGAAGTAGGGGCCGGCCGGCAGGGGCGTGACGTTGTATATCGCCCGTCCCGTGACGGCCTTGTCTCCCGTGTTGGTGGCGCGGAAGAAGGCCAGCTTGTTTTCGCCCAGGCGCATCGTCTGGCTGGTCTGCACCGGCTCGAAACGCCAGGAGAGCCCGCGCACATTGGTGTCGAAGCGCACGGTGACCGACCGGCCGGAGATTACGCCTGGAGCGGACGCGGCCCGCCTGGCGGTGCCGTAGAAGCCGGTGGCCTGACAGAAGGCCCGATACAGCGGCACCGAGGCGAAGGCCATGCCGACCATGGCGACAAACACCGCCAGGCATGTCAGCCCCAGCGCGGCGTTCGATAGCTTGCGCGGTCTAGCCACCTGATTTCTTTATCAGCGTGATCACGAAGACGACGACGACGAAGGCCACGAGGGCGAGCGCGATGGCGATGTTGCGTCCGCGACGGGCGCGGGCCGCCTGCGGATCTTCGTTGTAGGGATTGCTCATCGGATCAGGCTCCGAACAGGGCCAGGCCCGTCGCCGGGGCATTGACCACGCGCTCGACAAGCAGTGCGGCGAACAGGGCGAACAGGTAGGGGATGGAGAACACGAACAGGGCCCGCGCGCGGGCCTTCTGCGCTTCGATCGGGCCGGTCGCCAAACGCACGGCCAGGGCGAAGAACGCGGCGCCGCCCGCCGCCGCCACGGCCAGATAGAGCCAGCCGCCCAGTCCGGTGAAGGCCGGGACCAGCGTCAACGGCGCCAGCACCAGGCTGTAGAGCACGATCTGCAAACGCGTATGCGGCGCGCCGCGGATGACCGGCAGCATGGGAACCCCGGCGGCGGCGTAATCCTCGGTGGTGAACAGAGACAGGGCCCAGAAGTGGGGCGGGGTCCACATGAAGATGATCGCCACCAGCAGCCAGGCGTCGGCCGGCGCGGTTCCGCTCGCGGCCGCCCAGCCGACCGCCGGCGGCAAGGCGCCGGCCAGACCGCCGATGACGATGTTCTGCGGCGTGCGGCGCTTGAGCCAAAGGGTGTAGACGACGGCGTAGAAGAAGATCGTGAAGGCCAGCAGCCCCGCCGCCAGCCAGTTGGTGGCCAGGCCCATGATGGCGACGGAAAACAGCGATAGAATCACCCCCAGGCCCAGGGCGTCGGACCGCTGGATGCGGCCTGACGGCACTGGCCGCGAGCGTGTTCGCCGCATGATCGCGTCGATGTCGCCCTCGAAGCCCATGTTGAGCGCCGCGGAGCCGCCGGCCCCCAGGGCGATGCACAGCACGGCGATGGCGGCCAGCGTCGGGTTGATCGGAACGCGCGCGCACACCAGTCCGGTGACCGCGGTGAAGATCACCAGCGACATCACGCGCGGCTTCAACAGCTGAAGGAAGTCCCGCCAGCTGGCGGCGGCGTGGATGGGAATGGCGGGTGCGGTCATGGGATAAACCCTCCCTCCCCTTTATGGGGAGGGACAGACGGCGAAGCCGTCAGGGTGGGGCGTGGCAGGCAAGCCCCACGCTCTCCGCGTTGCGGCGATACCCCACCCTGGACGCTCCGCGTGCTGTCCCTCCCCACAAGGGGGAGGGAGGGGAGTGAGGCTGTCATCGCCATCAATGGCTTTCGGCGTGGATCACCGGCAGCTCGTTGAACTGGTGGAACGGCGGCGGCGAGGAGAGGGTCCATTCGAGCGTCGTGGCGCCCACGCCCCACGGATTGGCCCGGGCCGGACGGCGGCGGACGGCCGCTTCGACCAGGACGGCCAGGAACAGGATCAGGCCGACGAAGGTGATCTCGTAGCCGATCGAGGAGACGTGATTCCAGAAGGAGAACGCCTTGGGATAGTCGATGCTCCGCCGCGGCATGCCCTGCAGTCCCAGGAAGTGCTGCGGGAAAAACACGATGTTGACGCCGATGAAGGTGACCCAGAAATGCGCGTTGGCGAGCATTTCGTTGTAGCGCACGCCCCACATCTTCTCGAACCAGTAGTAGAAGCCGGCGAAGATGGCGAACACGGCGCCCAGGCTGAGCACATAGTGGAAGTGGGCGACCACGTAGTAGCTGTCGTGCAGGGCGTAGTCGATGCCGGCGTTGGCCAGCACGACGCCGGTGACACCACCGACCGTGAACAGGAAGATGAAGCCCATCGCCCACAGCATCGGCGCCTTGAACTCGATCGATCCGCCCCACATGGTGGCGATCCACGAGAACACCTTCACCCCCGTGGGCACGGCGATGACCATGGTCGCGGCCACGAAATAGGCCTGCAGGTTAACGGGCATGCCGACGGTGAACATGTGGTGGGCCCACACGATGAAGCCGAGGAAGCCGATGGCCACCATGGCGTAGGCCATGGCCAGATAGCCGAATACCGGCTTCTTCGAAAACGTCGAGACGATGTGGCTGATGATGCCAAAGCCCGGGATGATCAGGATGTACACCTCGGGGTGGCCGAAGAACCAGAACAGGTGCTGGAACATGGTCGGATCACCGCCGCCGGCCGGGTCGAAGAAGTGGGTGCCGAAATTGCGGTCGGTGAGCAGCATGGTGATCGCGCCGGCCAGGACCGGCAGCGACAGCAGCAGAAGGAACACGGTGACGAGAATCGACCATACGAACAGCGGCATGCGATGCAGGGTCATGCCCGGCGCGCGCATGTTGAAGATGGTGGTGATGAAGTTGATGGCGCCCAGGATGGAGCTCGCGCCGGCGAGGTGGATCGAGAGGATCGCGCAGTCCATCGCCGGACCGGTATGGCCGATCGTCGACAGGGGCGGATAGAGCGTCCAGCCGCCGCCGAAGCCGCGGCCCGGGCCGCCGTCGACCAGGGTGGAGGCCAGCAGCAGGATCCAGGACGCGACCAGCAACCAGAAGCTGACATTGTTCATGCGCGGGAAGGCCATGTCCGGCGCGCCGATCATCAGCGGCACGAACCAGTTGCCGAAGCCGCCGATCATCGCGGGCATGACCATGAAGAAGATCATGACCAGGGCGTGGGCGGTCACCGCGACATAGTAGCCGTGCTTGCTCGCCTCCGGCACGCCGGGTAGGCCCATGTGGGAGATCTGATCGAGCCACGATCCGTGCGCGAAGATCTGAATGCCCGGGTCCATCAGTTCGAGGCGGATGAGTCCGGACAGAAGTGCGCCGACCAGACCCGCCTGAATCGCGAAGATGATGTAGAGCGTCCCGATGTCCTTGTGGTTGGTGGACAGGAACCAGCGGGTGAAGAAGCCCGGAGCTCCGCTATGCGAGCCGTAGCCGCCGTGGGCATCGGCGTGGGTTACGCGTCCGTGGGTATCGGCGATCTCGGCCATGACTTTGCGGTATCTCCCTCGAACTCGAGCTACTCTAGTGGACGGCCGGCGCGGGCGCCGGTGCGGCGGGGGCAGCCGGCGCGCCCGCGACGGGCGCGGCGGAGGCCACGACGGTGGGCTTGGGCTGCTTGCTCGCCACCCACGCATCGAAGTCGGCCTGGCTGACGACATGCACCTCGATGGGCATGAACGAATGGTCGACGCCGCACAGCTGCGAGCACTGGCCGTAGAAGACGCCGGTCCGCGTCGCCTTGAACCAGGTCTGGTTCAGCCGTCCGGGGATCGCGTCGATCTTGATGCCGAAGGCCGGGACGGAAAACGAATGGATGACGTCTTCGGCGGTCACCTGGACGCGCACCACCCGGTTGACGGGGACGTACATCGGCGCATTTGTCGCCAGCTGGTACGGCACGCCCTTGGCCTGCGCGTCCGACGCCTTCATCAGCGTCGAGGTGTAGGCGTCTATCTTCTTGTCGGGATATTCGTAGTCCCAGTTCCACTGCCGGCCGGTGACCTTCACGGTCATGTAGGGGGCCGGCATGTCGTGTTCCTCGAAGAGCAGGCGGAACGAGAAGATGGCGACGACCATCAGGATCAGCACCGGACCGATCGTCCAAGCGATCTCGACCGGCGTGTTGTGAGCCCAGCGCGCCGGGGTCGGGTTGGATCGGTGGTTGAACCGCACGACGCAGACCAGCAACAGCGCCAGCACCAGCAGCGAAATGGCGATGATGATCGGCAACAGAATGACATTGTGAAACCAGATCTGGTCGGCGCGGATCTGCGTCGCCGCCGGCTGCAACGCCATCCCCTTGTCTATCGGCTGACCGATGACCTCGGCCATCGCAAGCGGCGCGAACATCGAGGTCGTCATAGCGGCCAGGGCCCCCGCCGCGAGCCGCCTAACGCCTGAATAATTGAAGTGCATGTTCCTCACGGCCTGTACCGACGCCCAACGTCAACCTCCAATAAAGAGGAATTCGCCCGCGCCGCCCTTCTAAAACGTCTGCCAGGCGGACCGCGGACGGTCGCCAGCCGCGAGCCTCTCGTCGCTCTACGGATCTCAGCTTTCGCGGTGCATACGCGGATCATGGCGAGTTGCCAAGATGGTTGCCGCAAGTCGCCCCGCCAAACCGTCCCCTCAAGGTCCGACGGGTGACATCGGACGCGGACCTGAACCGAGGATGAACCACGAACGACACGACGTGTGTTTCGGCGGCGAAGCCGTAACTCCGTCGCCAGGGGCGTTGGATTGCGCCCTTGGCGCTGAAGGTCGCGGCGCCTTTGTGTCCGTCGTGGTTCGTCTTTCTTTCGTTCGTTCGTGCAATAGTCCTGGTTCGATCGTGTTTCCGAGCGACGCGCGAGCGCCTATCTGACAGTCTGATCAGTACAGCGCGTCCGCGTGGACGCCCTCAGCGAGAGAGCTTCAGACCCATGAACGCCCCGTTTTCCGCACCCTCCATTCTCGAAGCCTCCGGCGTCGATCCCTCGCGCGCCGTCGCCCTGCTGGGCGACGCTCTCGCCGGCGCCGACGATGGCGAGATCTTCCTCGAGCGCTCGGAAAGTGAATCCTTCGTTTTCGACGACGGTCGCCTGAAGTCGGCGGCGTTCGATTCCACGGAGGGCTTCGGCCTGCGCGTGGTGGCGGGCGAGACCGCCGGCTACGCCCACGCCAGCGAGATTTCGGAAGCGGCCATCGCCCGCGCGGCGGATTCGGCGGCGCTGGCCAAGCGCGGGTACAGCGGCGTGGCGGCCGAAGGCCCGCGCGCCACCAATATCAAGCTCTACGGCGACGAAGACCCCCTCGCCTCGCCCGGCTTTTCGGCGAAGGTCGACCTGCTGCGCGAGATCGACGCCTTCGCCCGCTCGCGCGATCCGCGCGTGGCGCAGGTGATGACCTCGCTCGCCGGCGAACGGCGCGTCATCGAGATCGTGCGCGCCGACGGCCATCTGATCCGCGACATCCGCCCCTTGGTGCGCCTGAACGTGCAGATCACCGTCGACAAGGACGGACGGCGCGAAACCGGTACGTCCGGCGCCGGCGGCCGCGCCGGCTTCGAGGCCTGGATCACGCCGGACGCCTGGCATGACCAGATCGAGGAAGCCCTGCGTCAGGCCCTGGTCAACCTCGAAGCCGTGCCCTGCCCGGCCGGGGAGATGGACGTGGTGCTTGGCCCAGGCTGGAACGGCGTGCTCCTGCACGAGGCGGTCGGCCACGGCCTGGAAGGCGACTTCAACCGCAAGGGGACCTCGGCGTTTTCGGGCCGGATCGGCGAGCGGGTCGCGGCGCGCGGCGTGACGGTGTTCGACGACGGCTCGCTCGATGGTCGGCGCGGATCGCTGAGCGTCGACGACGAGGGCACGCCGACCTCGCGCACCATCCTGATCGAGGACGGCATACTGGTGGGCTACATGCACGACCGCCAGAGCGCGCGTCTGATGGGTCTGCAGGCGACGGGCAACGGACGGCGGCAGTCCTACGCCCACATGCCGATGCCGCGGATGACCAACACCGGCATGCTGGCCGGCTCCTCCACGCGCGAGGAGATGATCGCCTCGACCGCGCGCGGGCTCTACTGCGCCAATTTCGGCGGCGGCCAGGTCGACATCACCAACGGCAAGTTCGTGTTCCAGTGCACCGAGGCCTATCTGATCGAGGACGGCAAGGTCACCACGCCGGTCAAGGGCGCCACCCTGATCGGCGACGGCCCCTCGTCGCTGACCCGGGTCACGATGATCGGCGACGACTTCGCCTTCGATCCGGGCATCGGCGTATGCGGCAAGGCCGGCCAGGGTGTGCCGGTGGGCGTCGGCCAGCCGAGTCTGAAGCTCACCGGGCTGACGGTGGGCGGGACCGGAGTCTAGCAAACCATCCGCCCGCCGGCCGGGTCGTTAGCGGCCCAGCCGGCGCTGAACTCGGCATGGCGCCATCTCGGCAGCTTTTCGGCAGCTTGCGGCAATGTCAGGGCAGCATATCGGCAAGTTGCAGGCAACAGGCTGGCAGTTCGCTGGCAGTCGATGGGCAGCCGGACGGCAATATTCTGGCAACAAATGGCAGCTCAAAGGCAACCGGTACGCCGCTATTGTCTTTGTTTTTGCTGACTATTTTCATGGTCTAGCCCGCCACCCGCGAATTCCTGGTCCCAGAGCTCGCAACGACGCCCCCGACGCCTGTTACATATTGCAGACTTTTTTCATTTTGTCAACTTCCGCCGTTACGATTGCGAGTCGAAGAGACCGGACAGGCTTCAGAACGCCGCGTTGTAGACGTGGTCGTCCCGGTCGCGGCGGCCGCGCTGGTCCGGCGGGGTCTGATAGAAGCCGTGGTCGGAGGGCGCCTCGTAGCGGCGCCAGTCGTGGACGCCGGTGCGCTGGATGATGCGCCAGACGCCGTCGCGGCGCTCGAAGCGGTCGATGTAGCGGCCGCCGATCATGACGTCGTCGCCGGCCCTGGCGCCGGGGAAGGCCGGCGGCGGCGGATCGCCCAGGCGATGATAGGCGGTGAAATAGCAGTCGGCGTGGGCCGCGTCGCCCCGCACGCGGATAGAGATGTTGCCGATCTGATGATGGGTGGCGACGCAGGCCTGCAGCACCTCGAAGGCGAAGTCGCAAAAGGTGGCGGACGGGCCGATGTAGGAATGGTTGTGCTGCGAATCGGGATGGAAGCAGCTTTCCAGCAGCGGGCGATCCAGCCGGTCGAGGGCGCGGCAATAGCGGGCCAGCACCTCCTCGATCTCGTGGCGGTCCATCACCCGGCGCAGGTCTTCGTCCATTGCCCCACTCCCCTGTCGTTACGTTTGGCGGCGCCTTGCGCTCGCACGGATCAGAAAAGCATTCTAAACTCTTCATGGCCAGAGCGTGTGTCGGGGAGACCGCATGACCGCAAGCAAGACCGTCATCGTCCTGGGCGCTACCGGCGACCAGGGCCTGCCCCTGCTGGACCGGTTGCGCGCGGCCGGTCATCGCGTGACGGCGGCGGCGCGCCGGCCGGACGCCTTCGCCGCCACCCGCTTCGCCGACCTGCCGGTGGTGAGGGCCGATCTCGACGACGCGGACGGCCTGGCCCGCGCGTTCGAGGGCCAGGACGCCCTGGCCATGCACCTGCCGTTCGAGTTCGACCGCGCCCGCGCCTCGGCCTTCGGCGCGCGCATCGCCGCGGCCGCCAGGCGCGCGGGCGTGGGCAAGATCGTCTTCCATACCAGCTGTGTCGTCGCCGACCATGACCTGGGGCTATCGGCGCACGACGGCCGGCGCGACATCGAAGGTCACATCGAAGCCAGCGGCGTGCCGTTCGTGTTCATCCGCTCGGTGGTGTTCATGGACAACATGATCCGCGTCTGGTCCAAGCCGGCGATCGTCGAGCGCGGCGTGTTCGCCTATCCGGCGGCCGAGACCCTGAAGATCTCCTGGGTGTGCCTGGACGACGTCGCCGCGGCGATGGTCCTGGCGGTCGGCGACGACGCGCTGACGCGCGAGCGCGTGCTGGTCGGCGGCCCCGAGGCGCTGACGGGCGCGCAGGTCGCCGAACGCCTGAGCGTGGCGGCCGGCAGGCCCGTGCGGTTCGAGAGCCTGACGCCGGACGCCTACGCCTCGAAGATGAGCCTGCTGGTGTCGGGATCGCCCGACGTGGCGCCGTACAGCATCTACGACCGCATGGCGCAATTCTATCGCTGGTACAACGCCCAGCCGGTCTCGCCCCTGGTGGTCGACCTGGCGCCGATGCTGGCGAAGCTGCCGATCAGGCCGACCACCCTGGCGGCGTGGGCCGCCACCAAGGACTGGACCTCGCCGGCGGACGAGGGGGCGCTGCGGCCTGGGGTGTGAGCCGGGCGGGTCGCAAAGCCCAGCGCCGCGCCTTCTCACGAGGAGGGTGGCGACCTGGTGGAAGGAATCCAAGATTTGACGGCCGCCGGAGGCAAACCCATCGGCTGCGGAAGTGTGTCGCGCCTCCCTGCCAGCGGACATTCATCGGTTCGATTCAGGGTCGATTCTTGGCGCTGACCCTCGGCACGCAAGCCGACACTCGCTGTACATGGTCCCGCCCGCCCTACAGCGGACTGTCCGAATGGCCGCAAGGGGTGGTTGTACTAAACCGCTCGCGCGGTAGGGGTGGTTTGAGCATCTGAGCTCATCGGGCGCCTTCTGTCTGAGGATGCACGTGGATTGGCCACGTCATCTTCGAGACAGGAGAGACGTGATGGCGGAAGAAGCCATGAACCCGCTGCGGCGGCGGATGATCGAAGACATGACGGCCCGCAATCTCAGCGAGGCGACGCAGCGAGGTTACATTCGAGCGGTCCGGGCGTGCTGCCAGTATTGTGGGCGGGCGCCGACGAAGCTGACGTTCGAGGATGTGCGGCGGTTTCAGTTGCATCTTCTGGAGAGCGGCCTGGCGCCGGTCAGCGTCAACGGTGCGATGGTGGGGCTGCGGTTTTTCTTCAGGGTGACGCTGCATCGCCCGGAGGCGCTCGAGTACATCCCCATGGCCCGTGAGCCGCAGCGGCTGCCCGTGGTCCTGACCCAGGAAGAGGTCGCGCGTCTGCTGGAGGCGGCGCCGGGGTTGAAGTGGCGCGCGGCGCTCAGCGTGTCCTACGGCGCGGGCCTTCGCGCGTCGGAGGTCATTGGCTTGAAGGTGGGCGACATAGACAGCCGGCGCATGCGCATCCGGGTCGAACAGGGCAAGGGACGCAAGGACCGCGACGCGCTGCTTTCGCCGCATCTGCTCGGGGTCCTGCGCAACTGGTGGAAGGCGGCGCGGCCACCAGTGTGGCTGTTTCCCAGCCCGCACGCGCCCTTCAACCCCGTGACGCCCCGCTCGCTGAACCGGGCCTTCCATGTGGCGGCCCAGACAGCCGGGATCGACAAGCCCGTCTGCCTGCACACGCTTCGGCATTGCTTCGCCACGCACCTGCTGGAGCAGAACGTGGATGTGCGGGTGATCCAGGTTCTCCTCGGCCACAAGAAGCTGGAGACCACGGCGGTCTATACCCACGTCGTGGCCAAGACCCTGGATGGGATCGACAGCCCGCTGGATCTGCTGAAGCTGAGGCCGCCACCTGCCTGAGGCGGAGCCGGGCCGATGCGCCCGGCCCTGGATATCGCCGACATCTTTCGCGCCCACGGTCCCGCGTGGCGCCAGGCCCAGGCCGGCCACCTGAGCCTGGGCCAACTCAAGGTGATGTCGGCGATCGAGGCCTGCCGAACGGCTGAACTCGGCGGTCATGTCGAGCGCTGCGAGGACTGCGATCACGTTCAGATCGCCTACAACTCCTGCCGCAACCGGCATTGCCCGAAGTGTCAGGGGGCTGCAGCTCAGCGATGGCTGGAAGCGCGGCAGGCCGAGCTGCTGCCGCTGGCCTACTATCACGTGGTGTTCACCCTGCCGGCTCAGATCGGCGACATCGCCTTCCAGAACAAGGCGGTGGTTTACGGCGCCCTGTTCAAGGCGGCCTCGGAGGCCTTGCTGACCATCGCCGCGGACCCTGCGCATCTGGGCGCCCGCATCGGCCTGACCGCGGTCCTGCACACCTGGGGATCGGCCCTCACCCACCATCCGCATGTGCACTGCATCGTGCCCGGTGGCGGCCTCTCGCCGGACGGCCAGAGCTGGATATCTTGCAGGCCCCGGTTCTTCCTGCCCGTGCGTGTGCTCTCGCGGCTGTTCCGGCGCCTGTTCCTCGACCGCCTCCTCGAGGCCCACGCCGAGGGGCGCCTGGTCTTCTTCGGCGACCTCGCCGGCCTCGCCGACCGGGGATCCTTCGCCACTCGCCTGGCGCCGCTGCGGCGCGCCGAGTGGGTCGTCTATGCCAAGCGACCCTTCGCGGGGCCGGAGTCGGTCCTGGCCTATCTCGCCCGCTACACTCACCGCGTCGCCATCTCCAGCAGCCGGCTGGTCTCCTGGGACGACAAGGCCGTCACCTTCCGCTGGAAGGATTACCGCCAGGACGGAGCGGCCCGGCGCAAGACCATGACCCTCGCCCCGTCCGAGTTCATCCGCCGCTTCCTGATCCACGTTCTGCCAAGCGGCTTCCACCGCATCCGGCACTACGGCCTGTTCGCCAACACCGCCCGCGCCGCCAATCTCGCCAAGGCCCGCGCCTTGCTCGACGCGCCCGCGCCGGCTCCAGTGCCCGATAACAGCCCCGAGGCCGATGCGCCCGTGAAGCCGGCGATCACCTGTCCCTGTTGCGGTGGCCGCATGGTCCTCGTCGAGGTCTTCGAGCGCGGCT
Source organism: Caulobacterales bacterium (assembly GCA_038206535.1). Lineage (GTDB taxonomy): Bacteria > Pseudomonadota > Alphaproteobacteria > Caulobacterales > Caulobacteraceae > Acaudatibacter. The sequence goes on along the minus strand of JBBRAV010000007.1, from coordinate 393 downwards.
ATTCCCCACGCACCGCGCCATCAACACCGGCGTTCGGTATCGACAGCTCATGACACGCCCACGCCGCTCCAACCCAAACGGTAGTCCCGATCATCTCGCCGCACGACGGCGTTGTGGCTGCTTGCGCCAAAGCCCGGTTCCCTGGGCTCCTCGACGACAAAAACGACGCCTTCCGCCTCCCATCACCAAGACCACATCGGATAAATCCGCCCGTCGGCGCCAACTCCCGGACACTCAACCACAACCTCAGCGGCTACACCCACCCACCAGCGTGGCCAAATCCCCATAAGGCCCGCGCTGCATCCCGCGGTTCAGACATCCAGCTTTCTTGGACACCCGCCTTCGGCGCCAATCGAACCACCGCGCATGGCGGGTGTCCAAGAAACCTTAAGG